>DITE01000064.1 GCA_002422725.1 Bacteroidales bacterium UBA6192 | reverse complement strand
TATGAGAAAACATCTGTGGATGAACATTATCTTGACCTTACGGGCATGGATCGTTTTTTTGGTTGTTACAAATGGACGCATGAACTGCGGCAACGCATCATCAGGCACACGGGATTTCCCATTTCGTTTGGTCTGTCGGCCAACAAAACTGTGTCGAAGATCGCTACCGGGCAGGCCAAGCCCAATGGCGAGCTTCAGGTTCTGCCTCTGGAGGTGAACAATTTCCTTGACCCGCTTTCGATCCGTAAAATACCCATGGTAGGCGAGGTGGGCTACCGCTTGTTGCGCTCCATGGGAGTGTCCAGCATTGGCACCCTGCGGCAAATGCCCCCGGTGATGGTGGAGCAGGTGCTGGGAAAAAACGGGCTGGTTGTCTGGCGCAAGGCTAACGGCATCGATCCAACCCCGGTACAGCCTTACACTGAACAAAAGTCCATCAGCAGCGAACATACCTACGATCAGGATACAACAGATATGGTGTTGCTGCGGCAGACCCTTTCATCGATGGTCGAGAAACTGGCTTTCGAGCTGCGATCGAAAGAGAAACTTACCGGCTGTGTCACGGTCAAAATCCGCTATGCCAACTTCGATACCCACAGCCAGCAAAAACAGGTATCGTATACCGCTTTCGACCATATCCTGCTTGATGTTGTTTTAGGGCTTTTTGAGAAACTATATAACCGACGCATGCTTATCCGTCTGGTGGGTGTGCGGTTCAGCCATCTCGTAGGAGGGTTGCAGCAGCTTAATATGTTCGAGGATACGCCCACGATGGCAGGCTTGTATCAGGCAATGGATTACATCCGCCGCCGTTTTGGCAAAGATGCCGTCAGAAAAGCCGGAGGGATGATGGATAAGAACTTAAAGATACGAATTTAAACAGGGAATGAACAAATGCTTATTCAGACAACAGCTAGCAGCATGCTATGTGATGATTTAACATGCCGGATAACCGTGATTTATGCATCTTTTTGTCCCAAAGCTTCAATCGCTTCTATTGCCTTCGTCACTTCCTGTGCTTCAGCAAACTTTTTGTCGCTTTCGGCGCGGTTTGTTTTCGATAAAGCATGCGATTCAGCCATCAGCTTTTCGTATTGATCGTAAAGTTTGTCTTTTTCTGATTTTTTCTTGAATAGTCCGAACATGGGTAATGAATTTATATCAATAACCCTTTTTGCATCATTTTGTTCAGAATTCCGGCATTTTGTTGCCGGGCAGTCCCATAATTTCCCTCTTTTTTTTAGACATATATGTTGTTGTTAAAATAATGATTAAATTAACAGCATAAATTATGACGGAAAGTTAATCATAGATTTTATAAAATACTGTTTAATAGATTATAAGAAAAGCCATCACGCATTATGTATCTCAACAACCACAGCTACTATAGCCTGCGCTATGGAACCCTTTCCATTGAAGCCCTGGTTGGACAGGCCAAAACACTGGGTATTTCTGCTTTGGCACTCACCGACATCAATAACAGCATGGGGATGGTCGACTTTGTGAAAGAGTGCCGTCGTCAGGGCATCAGTCCCATTGCCGGGGTAGAGTTCCGTAATGGTGATCAGTTGCTCTATGTGGGTCTGGCGCGCAACAATGACGGGTTCAGGGAACTGAATGAGATGCTTACACACCACAACCTGGAAAAGACGTCTTATCCTGATGTTGCCCCTGTTTTCAACCATGTTTATGTGGTGTATCCTGTCGGCACGCGTAAGCCGGCACAGTTGCGCGACAACGAGTTTCTGGGGGTGCGGCTGTCGCAGGTGCCGCGTCTGCTCAATTCTGATTTGCGTTTCAGGCAGGAAAAACTCGTTGTTATGCAGCCGGTGACTTATAGCGATGATGCATCGTGGTATGTGCACAAGAATCTCAGGGCCGTGGACCATAACACCTTGCTGAGCAAGCTTACCGAAGAGCAGTTTGCTGCCGCTGACGAAATAATGATTGCTCCCGCGAGGCTGCATGCAGCCTATGTTCTCTACCCCGGTCTGCTGAAAACAACCGAAAAACTGCTCCGCGAATGTGGGATTGATTTTGATTTCTCTACCATCAAGAACCGAAAGACTTTTACCGGCAATCCGGGCGATGACCGCGACCTCCTGCACAAGCTGGCTTTCGATGGCATGGTTTACCGATATGGAGCGCGAAACAAGGAAGCGCGCAAACGTGTGGAAGACGAACTGGCGATTATCGATAAGCTTGGTTTCTCGGCCTACTTCCTCATCACCTGGGACGTGATCCGCTATTCCATGTCGCGGGGATTTTATCATGTTGGACGTGGTAGCGGAGCCAATAGTGTGGTGGCTTATTGCCTGCGCATAACCGATGTTGACCCCATTGAACTTGACCTGTATTTTGAGCGTTTCCTGAACCCCAAACGTACCAGCCCGCCCGATTTTGATATTGATTATTCATGGAAAGAACGTGATGAAGTGATCGATTATATTTTCAAACGCTATGGACAGAAGCATACCGCCTTGTTGGGAACCATTTCCACTTTCCGGGGGAAATCAATTTACCGTGAGCTCGGAAAGGTGCACGGCCTTCCGAAAGCCGAAATCGACGAACTGGTGAGCAACCCCAACCACTATTATACCCTGAACCACCTTACACGGCATATCCATGAGCTGGCACAGCAGATCGTCGATTTTCCAAACCAGCGTAGCATTCACGCCGGAGGTATCCTTATTTCCGAAGAGCCTGTGACCAATTATGTGGCGCTCGATATGCCTCCCAAAGGTTTCCTCACAACACAGTGGGATATGTATGTGTCGGAAGATCTCGGTTATGAGAAACTGGATATTTTGAGTCAACGTGGCATCGGACACATTAAGGAAGCAGCCGATATAGTGCTTGGGAACAGAGGTCTTACGATCGATGTGCACCAGATTCAGCTTTTTAAGCAGGACGAGAAAGTGAAAGACCAGCTCAAACGTGCTGAAACGAACGGCTGTTTCTATATTGAAAGTCCGGCAATGCGCGGCTTGTTGCGAAAGCTGCGTTGCGACAATTACATCAGTCTGGTGGCGGCCAGTTCGATCATCAGGCCGGGTGTGGCAAAGTCGGGTATGATGCGCGAGTATATCCATCGTTTTCATCATCCAAAGGGTTTCAGCTATATTCATCCCGTTATGGAGCAGCAGTTGAAGGAAACCTATGGGGTGATGGTGTATCAGGAAGATGTGCTAAAGGTGTGCCATCATTTTGCAGGTCTCGATCTGGCCGATGCCGACGTGCTAAGGCGTATCATGAGTGGTAAAAAGCGCAAAAAGAATGAGTTTGAGGAGATTGTAGAAAAGTTCTTCAATAACTGCAAAGAACGTGGTTATCCCGACGACATCACCAAAGAGGTTTGGCGTCAGATTGAATCCTTTGCTGGTTACTCCTTTTCCAAGGCCCATTCAGCATCTTATGCTGTTGAGAGCTTCCAGAGCCTCTATCTGAAGGCCCATTACCCGCTTGAGTTTCAGGTGGCCGTGATCAACAATTTTGGCGGCTTTTATCACACCTGGGTCTATTTCAATGAAGCCCGACGACAGGGCGGAATCATACATCTGCCTTGTGTAAACCGCAGTGGTTACAATACCTCAATCAGGGATACAACAATTTATATAGGTTTTGTTCATCTTTCGGGGCTGGAAAGCGAACTTTCCCGGCAGATTGTTGCTGAAAGGACAAATCATGGACTCTTTGTGAGCCTGCATGATTTTATCGACCGGGTGAAACCTGGCATTGAGCAGCTCATTCTGCTGATCCGTGCGGGTGCTTTGGCTTTCACCGGTCAGCCCAAGCCCGGACTGCTTTGGGAGTCGCACCTTTACCGCAGAAAAAGCCATCAGGTTGATAAACCCGCCCTGCTTTTTCGCGAAGAAGCACAGCGTTATCAGCTGCCTAAGCTCGAAAACCAACCCATTGAGGATGCTTACGACGAGATCGAATTGCTTGGGTTTCCTGTCTCAATGTCGGATTTTGATTTGTTGCTGACTGCCTTCCGTGGCGAGGTGCAAGCCAATGGTATGTTAGGCAGGGTAGGACAGAAGTGCCGGATGCTGGGTAAGCTGGTGACAGTGAAGTATGTGAAAACCGTGCGTGGCGAACTGATGCACTTTGGTACTTTTGTCGACCACACCGGTGAACTGTTTGACACGGTGCATTTTCCACCAACACTGAAGGCCTATCCTTTTCAGGGGTCGGGCATGTATCTGCTTTACGGAAAGATTGTTGAAGAGTTTGGTTACCCCATGATGGAAGTGGAAAAAATGGCAAGGATGCCGATAAAAAAGGATCCGAGAGAAGGTTAGCTCAGAGCCTGTTTACTATTCAGTCATAGCACTGAATGAAAGAAATAGGATTGAAATCAGGAAAACTATTCAAGGTAAACACCGGAACCAATAAAATAGTTCGTGTTGGGAATGGGCTCAACGTAACCGAGTTTCTTTTTCTCGCCGGTGTCACCGGGTTTAATCCAATAGAATTCAACATAACCTCCTCCACCTTGCGCCATGGCAGCAAGTTCGCGGATAACAAACTTGCCACGCGTGTCGGTGTAGTTAAAAAGATTTTGACCTTGCAAATCTTTCTGCCGGGCGTGGGCAATGTTCACACAGTCATTGTCATACACATAAAAATAGCCCGAATTGTCCGGATAAAAACTGATCGGGTCAATTGCCCTGCGGATATAGTTGATAATGGTTGTTTCATCAGACATTTCGGTTACTGCTTCTCCAATTGATATGGCATAGGAATGCACATAGGCAACAGCAATTTTCTTGTTCCAGTCGAGCAATTCTTCATCCGTGAGTCCGCTGTCTTTTTTGCAGGAAACAAAGGCAAGGCATAACACCATAACGGCAAGTATTCTTCTCATCAGAGTTTTGATTTTTTGGTAAGCAAAGATAGTAAATTGGTTTTTTGTATTCAATTTTTACCTCTGAGGCACAAACACCATGCTTTTATTTTCATGCTATCTTAACAGGACAGCCTCTCTGTGAATCACATAGACCAGTTTGTTTCGCAGGCATGCATCATACTTCGATTTCTTATTTTTTAAAATCAGGACATGATTTCCATAATCTGGAATATTGAGTACTTCTTTTACTTGAATTATTATGCATAACTCATTATTTGATAATATTTTATATTGGATGGCTTACTTTTTGTTAGTAAACAACTGGTAATCATTTGCATAGTTATAATACAGTACTGCGATGAAAAAATTGATAATTTGTGCCATGGCACTCATAATAGTAACATCCTGTCAGAAAAAGTGGGATGAAGTTACGCCATCAATTGGAAAAGACAGCATGGAAGAGTTGGTCATTCCTGCTTCCTTCAGCTGGAAACTGACAAAGGAGATTGTTGTTGACGGGCAATATTTGTTAGGTGGGGGAGTGGTGCACATCACTTCATTGGATAATACGGTTACTTTCTACAAAGGTATTGCTGATGGCCAGTCTGTTACGATAACAGTTCCGGTTACAACGAGTGATGTATTGATCAATGGGCAATCATTAAGCCTGTTAACTATGTCGAAGGACATGCCATTTCTCAAAGGTACACTGGCCTCGACTTACAGTTTTGTGAACAATTTCACCAATATCATGTCTTTGCAATATGATGCCGTCAGGTTGACCGACAATAACTTTGCAATCTTTTATATCACACACAACCCATTCCAGCCTAAGGTTGTTATTGCAAACCAATCAGGAAATACAATCAGTTATGGTCTTCATAATCAAATTGCTGCAACAGCTGGAAATTATTACACTACCCCCCGGTTGGTAAAAATTGGAGAAAACAAACTTTTGGCAGCATTTATTGATAACAACAATGGATACAGGATCAAGATAATAGTCCTGACGGTGTCGGGTAACAATGTCATGGTCGGGTTTTCCAACTATTTGAGCAATCATCAGGTTTCCAATTTTGAAATGGATTGCCTCGAGGACGGAACAGTTGCGTTTGCATACGTTAAGCGTGATCAAAATCCCTTTTATATAATTACCAGGGTGGTAGAAAACCTTACATCTGCCTCACCATCATATGGTTCTGAACTGACAATTTCTGATGCTTATAATAGCAACTTTGAATACAGGATAGATGTGGCTGCTGTGTCGCCAAATAAGTATATTATTGGTTCATATATGTCACCTTCCTATAATAACTACCTTACAAGAGCCAGCGTTATCGTAAAAACAGGTTCGCAAATTCAGGCTGGGCCACTCACGAATATAAATATGAATGCAATGACCCAAAGATCATCTGACATAATCAAAGTTGCAGAGGATAAAACACTCTTTTTTTATACAGGCATGGCTGGCTGGCTTTTCTATCGTTTCGGGCAGATTTCGGGCAACACTATTGTTTGGGGGCCTGAATATCAATTTGAATCAGGTAGTAATTATTGCAACATGAAAGCCTCACTCATTAATCAGAGTACAATCCAACTATGTTACTCTGATCCACGATATAGCAATAATGCTCATTTTAGAACGGCCAGAATTAACGGTAATCAGCTTGAGCTTGATCCAGCCTTTAATTCAGGCGTAAGGGTAAACTTTATGTATTATTACGAGTACATGCCTATTCCGAGTTTTCACCTTGGAAACAATAAATTGATTGTTCTTTTGAGTAATTATTACAGTGGGCCTGGTTATGGTATGACCTATTTGGGAAGTTACCAACCTCCGATAGCTGATGCCGATGGCGATGGTATTCCTGACGACCAGGATGATTATCCAAATGATCCGCTGAAAGCTTTTGATAACTACTATCCGGCAGCCGGTTTCGGCAGCCTTGCCTACGAAGACCTCTGGCCCGGCAAAGGCGACTACGACTTCAACGATCTCGTTGTAGATTACAGGTTCCATACAGTTACCAATGCGCAAAATAAAGTGGTTAATATTAAAGCAACCTTTGCATCAAAAGCATCAGGTGCCTATTTAAACAACGGATTTGGATTCAATCTCCCTGATGCCAGTGGTGCATTGGTTTCAGGCCCAATCAATTATCATTTTATTGCTTCCGGATCAAAATTGAATGAAAACTATATAAACTATAATAGCAGCTATGGCACTGAGCATGGCCAGTCCAAACCTACCTTTATAGTTCATGACAACTTTTTCAAGCTTATGCCTAACCCGGGCACAGGAATTGGAGTGAATACGGTTCAGGAGGCTCCTTTCGTAGCTTTTGACACCACAATGATTACTATTGTCCCAACAGCACCAGCTTTCACCATGAACGATTTCTCTGTCAACACCTGGAATCCTTTCC
The DNA here is from genome assembly GCA_002422725.1 of Bacteroidales bacterium UBA6192. GTDB lineage: Bacteria > Bacteroidota > Bacteroidia > Bacteroidales > F082 > UBA6192. Next base: position 105,712 of record DITE01000064.1, on the reverse strand, counting down.
TTATTGTTGATCTTGACCGCGGTCACGAGGTGCATCTACCCAACTATATAGCGACAGACCTCGTCAACCCTGATTTCTTTGGCATGTGGGAAGATGATAGCAATCCGGCAACAGGACGCACCTATAAAACCGTAAATAACCTGCCCTGGGCAATTGATATACCTTCAGCTTTTGAATGGCCGAAAGAAAAGATCGACATCACTCAGGCCTACCGGAAATTTGCCGAATGGGCCGAAAGTGGCGGGCAACTCTATCCCGATTGGTATACCAACGCAAATGGTTATCGTAATGATGATTTGATATATGAAGTAACGGATTAGACAATACGCTTTTTCATTCATTTTGGATTAATACAGCAAAGGTTCGGGGTAATATCCCTGAACCTTTTGCTTTTACTATCCTATCTTTGAAAGATCTAACTTATCCTATCGAAACTTAAGCGCAATAAAAAAGCCGCCGGGGAGGCGGCCCAATTATGAAAAACAAACAAAACAAGTCATTGAATTTTCAATTGCAAATATACAGTCAAAAGAAACTTTTGTCAAGAGTATTTAACAATTATTTTACATAAAAATTTCACTTTTTAGGATAGGGGCTAATAATCAATCTTTTACACTAATACAAAATTAACTTCATTGAATATTTTTCATCTTTACCCCAAACGATCAGATAATAAATCCCGCTTTTGAAATTCATTCCACTTAGATCAATAGTGTAATAACCATTTGAAAATACGACGTCCTCAGATACTAATAGTTTACTGCCCAGATTGTTAAGCAGGCTTATCTTATAGCTTCCCTGCTTGTGGGAAAGTACTTTAAGCGGTTGATTTTGTTTTAGGGGATTAGGGAAAATGGTGATGTTTTCAACTGCAGCAATAGTTTTTGTGTCAACAGTAGTGAAGATAAAACTGATCAGGCTGTTTTCAGAATCAATCGTGGCTGTTGAAGTAGTCGTGTGATCTAAATAACTGGCATTTCCATGATATTCGCCAAATGGGACATGATAGAAAACCAATGAATCGTTTTCAATTAAGCCGGTGTAGGTGCTATCCTGGCCAATGATCGTAAGCTGAACCTGATTCAGGATGTTGTGATCGCTGTCGTAAGCATAGCAGATCAAGTCGGCATGGGTTATATTCAGCATGAAATCAACATCAGGTGTTGTTTCACCACCCACCACGACTACTCCTTCAATAACCTGGGTGTCAGTGTAAGGATTGGCAGCTTCAACAAGATGTTCTCCTGGCGCTGTTGCCAGTAAATAATATCCGTCTTCATCAGCATAAGTCATGAATGATCCGGCCTTCACCGAGGTTAACGTAACGTCTGCCGTTCCTCCAACCAGAATTATATGGCCTTCAATAAATCCACTTGCCGGAGAAAGTGGTAATTCGAAATCGATTCCTAAGGTAGTCTGGCCATCCAAAACCGCGACATCTTCGATTTGCTGTGTGATATACCCGCTCAATGAGGCAGTAACTGTGTAGGTTCCGGGCTCAGATTCAAGGGTGTAATATCCGGATTGATCAGGGTTTGTTATATAGAACCCGTTAGAGACCACCACATCAGCCACGTTTCCGGGCCCGCCCAGCAGTGTAACCACACCTTCGATATAACCCATTGGAGGCAGGGGGGTCAGATTGAAATCAACATCGCTGGTGGTGAGTCCGGGTTCAACAACCACATTATCAAGTACCGATGTGTAGTATCCAGCCAAGGATGCTTCAACTGACCACGTGCCAACAGCCAATTCCATCGTGTAGTAACCTGTTTCGTCGGGGTTGGTGATAAAATTGCCAGCTCTAACCTCAGTGAGTGCGACATCGCCCTCGCCTCCAATTAAAGTAACTATTCCTTCAATAAATCCATGTGTTGGGATAGGGTCGAGGGTAAAGTTAACATTAGCAGTTGTCTGATCGTTTAAAACGATCACATTGTCGATTGATTCAGGATAATAACCGGCAAGTGAAGCATTCACGGTGTAAGTTCCGGTTTGAACTTCAAACGAATAAAAGCCTGTTGGATCGGGATAAGTTGTATAGGATCCAGCTGAAATCAATACCTGGGTCACATTTCCATTTCCGCCATTGAGATTCACTGTGCCTTCAATATACCCGTATTCAGGGTTGTATGGGCCCAGATCGGCATTCAGTTGTATGTTCTGCGCATAGATGTCACGATTTCCTGTGCGGCTGTCCTCCCAACTCAGCACCCATTGGTTGTTGTGAAATGTTGTGGCAACGGCTTTCCCTTTTTCCGATTGCAGTGAGCTAACAAATGCCTGGGCAGGAGTCCATAAAAAACTACCATCTGTTGCTATCCGCATGGCTTTAATGGTCGAGTTCAGCACGGTTGAGAATTCTTCATAGAAAACAACCATGTCATCTGGCGAATGCTGTGCATCAATCGGACTCACCTGAGTTGTTGAAACAGGAATAAAAACCATGCCGGTATTGCCCCATTGGCGGGCTCCTGTCGTATTTATCTTCTGGCCTGATATTCCCCACTGGCTTTGGTTACCGTTGAGTTCATTCCAAAAAACAAAAATATTGTCCGATCCGGGAGGCCTGGCCAATTTTGGGTAAAAATGATTCTGTGAGGAGGCAGTTGAAGCTTCAACGCCGTTAACGGTATATTGAATCTGACCAGCTGAATTTACATGCTGAACATACACTGAAGCCATCATATTATTGTCCCGGTCGTCGTGCCAGGCAATATAAAATCCATCGTTTCCATCACTGATAAAGGGGAAAATCTGTGTCCATGCCGAAATTCCTCCTGCATTGGATACGGTTGTGAAGTTGGACCAAACAGCCGAGCCATCAGCCCCGAAACGTCGGGCCAGAACATGACGGGTGGGAGCGTTAACCGGGCCGCTATCATCAAAAAGCTTTAAAATGACATCATCACTGCCCACTGGCAACAACTGCGGCCATGAGTAGCGATTAGCCGAACTAAGGGTTATGCCGTTTGCCCCCCACTGCAGACTCCCTGCCGGATTCACCTTTTGAATAATCACAACGTTGTCCGATTGCCAGGCAAATACTGCATTATTTGCACTGGTCACAGTCACTTTTGGTGAAACGTTAAAGGCACTATTGTTCGATAAGGCTACCCCATTGGCTCCCCAAACAAAGGTCCCATCGGGTGCAATCCGGTATGCGTAAACGTTGTTGTTGCCATTTCTGATGTCCTGCCAGGTTAGAATAGCATGATTTGTCTGATCGCAGGTCATATCCCAGTCAGTTAGCCATGTGTCAGAGGAGTTGTTGCTGATCAACAATCCATTGGCTGCCCACAAAATATTTCCCAATTGATCCAGGCGTTGAAGCCTGATGTTATAGTTGCCACCTTCGTTCGAAAAATAGCCAATGTAACTATCTCCATTTGGACATACGGCTATCTTCGGGATAGCCTGTTCGCCGCCAAGGCTGCAAATAGCATTGTTCACCAATGGATCAGTGCTCCATTGAGCAACCAAAGTAACTGAAGTAATCGTGATGAGCCAAAACAGTAAAATTCTTTTCATTTGAGCGAAGTTTAAGATGTTATTTCGTCATGGAGATTTTTTTTGAAACACATAGCCGTCTCTGAAGCCCGACTCATCTTCAAACCTTGTATAGTCGAGAAGTTTCATTTCGGTGAAAAACCCGATATATTCATTTTGATGCAGCGCCAAATGAGGTGAAAAACCTGTTGCTGCTGACTGCAGTTCGTTGTATGAACACCAGAGTAAGGTTCCATCGTTTGAAAGAATGGCCGGAATGGATTTCAGAAATAAATTCGTTGGCTTGAAATTGATGATAATTGCAGTGTTCACGTTAATCTTGCTCAATTCTGCCGGCATTGTATCAAGATCTGCTTCGATAATGCGAATTGAAAGATCAGCCAGGCTTGATTCGCGCTGCAACGCTGCAAGTGCTACCTCAGAGAGATCAACAGCCGTGACCTGAAAGCCCTGCCTGGCAAGATACAGGGCGTTTCTTCCCCTTCCACAGGCGATGTCCAGTGCATTCCCCATTTGCAACCTTTGATTTTGTTTAACCAGATAAGCATCAGGCGGATGGTTGCCTGTTTTTCCGGCATGTTTTTCGTTCCACTTTAATCTGTCCGACTCCATGAGTATGCGAAGATAAATGTAATTGTTAAAATAAACAAAAAGTGATGAAGAGATATCTGACTGCCTTTGCAGGCGCTATCGAATGGCTACCTTTGCAAATTCAAAAAAGCCGGATTCAATGCTGAAAAGTCAACAATCAGATGGAAGTTTTCTTGAGGTTCAGGGTGGAAAAATATGGTACAGGATATTCGAGCCTGAATTGAAGGCTACGCCAATTATTGTCATTCATGGCGGACCTGGAGCTTCACATGATTATTTGTTGCCTTTGGCAAAACTTTCGGAGAATCGTCCGGTAGTTTTTTATGACCAGTTGGGTTGTGGTTTCAGCCAGGGAAACAATGATCCACAGATGTGGCAGGTTGGCAGATTTGTTGTGGAACTGAGGCAGCTTATCATTCACCTCGGATTTAAGGGTTTCATCCTGATCGGACATGGATGGGGAGCAGCCATAGCAGTCACTTTTGCGCAACGTTTACCGGCAAGTGGTTTGAGAGCTATGGTTTTGTCGTCGCCAATTCTTCATTCAGAATGGTGGAAACGTGATCAGATTCAATTACTTAGTTCTTTTCCAAATGAAATAGACGAAGCAATAAAACTGGCAGAGAAAAACCGGGATTTTACAAGCCAGAGTTATCAGGATGCCATAAATGCATATTATCATAAGCATTTCTGCAGGCTTGTGGAATGGCCCGAATGTTTGACCACCACATTGAGTAAGATGAATCATGAAATGTATCAGTATATGTGGGGAATGAATGTCTTCAGACAATCCGGCAAACTACGTTTCCTCGACCTGACGGCTAAACTTGAGGATCTTCGTTTAGCTGTTCTATACACCTGTGGTGAGTTTGATGATGCAAGTCCTAAGACGTGCAGTTATTATCAAATGCTTACCAAAGGCTCTGAAATGAAAGTCTTTAATGATTCTTCCCATTGTCACCACCTGGAGTTGACATCAGAATATCTGCTTACACTTACTGACTTTTTCAATAGACGAAATCAATAAATCCTGCACCTTGACAACAGATATTTTTAATCAGTATGAATCAGAGAAGGAACTGCTGTTCAAAGAGCAGCAAGCGCTTCAGCGGTTAACTACTTTATTTTCCTGGCTTAGACTGGCTTGTTTTTTGACCTTGCTCATTTTTATTTATTTGTTTTCTACAGCAGCCACGCCTGCCTATCTGATAATCGCTCTATTGATGGGTTTCGCATTGATGTTTCTGATTGTTTACCATCAAAAGCTGTTTAACAGGCTCGAAATGACAACTGCTATGCTCAATCTGGTGGAGAATGAACTTAATGTGCTGCACCGCAAACCATCCTTCTTCGACGATGGAATTGCTTATTCCAGCCGCTTGCCTTTTGCTGACGACCTCGATCTGTTTGGGAAATACAGTTTGTTTCATTTCCTGAACAGATGCTCTACGGTGTATGGTAAAGAACTGCTGGCAGACAGTTTGTTGACTAAAGTGCCTGATAATCAGCATATCATTTGCGTGCAGGAGGCTATAAAGGAAATAGCTGGTTTTGAAGACTTCAGAAAACAGGTAATGGCCAGGCTGTTGGTGGTTGACCGCAGAAAAGGTTTATCACATTTAAGTATTGATGCAAAGAAGCTCATTTTACTTTTTAAACACCCTTTTTTCGGCTTGATCCGTTTCATTCTACCTACTATTGTATTCACCACCCTTGTATATGCTATCCTGACAGATCAGTACACTTTTTTTATGCTCGCCGGTTCAGTAAGCATGATCCTGGCATTTTTCCAGTCGAAGAAAATGTTGTTGCTCCATAATGAAATCAGCGGGCACAAAGATGCTTTGGAGGTATATGCTCAGGTGCTGATGAAGTTTGGTGCCTTACATGTAAGGAGTGCCATGCTTAGTGAGATGCAGGAGCTTGCGAACAGGGCTTCGCAGCAGTTTCGACGACTTTCAGTATTATCCGAATGGTTCGACCGACGCAACAATATGTTGCTTTTTGCATTGGGAAATATTTTTTTTCAGTTTGATGTGAATCTGGCTGTTGAATATGAGAAATGGAAAAAGTTACATTATGGTGTCTTGCCTGATTGGTTGGCAGCAGTTGGCCGGATAGAGATGCTGATTAGTTTTGGTGTTTTTCATGCCAACCATCCCTCTTTTGTTTTTCCGGAGCTTAGTGCTATGCCGGAGATACAAGCTGTTGAATTGGGTCATCCTTTGATTTCACCTGAACAATTGGTTACAAACGACATTCACCTGAAAATTGATCCACGGATTCAATTGGTAACGGGTAGTAATATGTCAGGGAAAAGCACTTATCTGCGGACCCTGGGCGTTAATGTGATATTGGCCCAGGCAGGAGCACCGGTGTGTGCCAGGGAATTTCGTTGGAAACCCTGTCTTGTGCTGAGTTCCTTGCGACAATCGGATTCGCTGCACGAAAACACATCATTGTTTCTGAACGAGCTGAAACAACTCCAGTGGATACTGCTTGAGATTCAGCTGGTTGATTTAAGTCTGGTTTTGCTCGATGAAGTGCTGCGGGGTACAAACTCTGATGATAAATATACGGGAACGCACAAGTTGCTTCAGAAATTGATGGATTTTCAATGTCTGGCTGTGGTGGCAACACATGATCTGAAGTTAAGTGAGATGGAAAAAGAGTTTGAAGGCCGGTTTGTGAACTTTTGCTTCGAGAGTCGTTTGACCGGCGGCAAGTTATATTTTGATTACACCATCAAGAAAGGTGTTGCGGTGAACCGCAATGCCACCTGGTTAATGCAAGATATGGGCATTATTGGATAGCCATTGATTTTTTACATGAAACAGGTTTGGTTGCAGTGAGGATTAGGTTTTATTGACTAAATATGAGGAAATTAGTTTTCGACTTAAGGTAAACTTAACACTATCATAAAGTCTTTTTAAATAGCCCGGTGGATGGAATGGTTGACTTTTGCATCAAATTTTATCACCTAAACCTATTCATCATGAAAAAAATCTTAATGATTACATTGATTGCTTCATTAGCAATTTTCAGTTCTTGTAAAAAAGACGAGGACAAAACCTACAAATCCCCACAGGTAACTGCTCCTGCCACTCAGGACGTTGAAGCAGGTGCTGCAGTCGATATGGAGTTTCCATACACATCAGAAGCAGGTTTCAAATCTTCTACTGTTTCGGCCACCAATGGAACAGCAACTATAAAAACAGATGGAACTGCTGATGCCAAATCAGGAACCATTGTCGTTACCTTCACTGCCAGCAGCAATGCCGGTGCCGGTGCCGTTGTTCTGACAGTTACTGATAAAGAATCACAAACTGGCAATGCAACTGCTGTATTGAACGTTGTACTTGAGCAAATGACATTCTATGTTAGCAGCAACATTACCGCAAACACCACCTGGGAAACAGGTAAAGTATATATCCTCCAGAGCCGCATTGCTGTTGTTGCGAATGTTACCCTTACCATCGAGCCTGGTGTTGTTGTTAAAGGCGAGGCTGGTGCTGGTTCCAATGCCACAGCTCTTCTGATTGCCCGTGGCGGCAAAATCATGGCTGAAGGTACTGCTGATCAACCTATTATATTTACAAGTGTTGCCGATGAGCTCATGCCTGGTCAGATCGTAAGCCCAAATCTCAGCCCCGAAGTAAATGGTTTATGGGGTGGCGTGCTGATCCTTGGAAAAGCAAGGATTTCTGCATCAAACGACAATGGAGATGTTTCGGAAGTACAGATCGAAGGTATTCCTACCTCTGACCCGAATGGTCTTTATGGTGGAAACGATGACAACGACAATTCTGGCGTATTCAAATATGTTTCTATTCGTCATGGTGGCACCAACATTGGTTCAGGAAATGAAATCAATGGCCTTTCATTAGGCGGTGTTGGTTCAGGAACCGTTATCGAAAACGTAGAGATCGTTGCAAATCAGGACGACGGCGTTGAGTGGTATGGCGGAACCGTAAACGTAAAAAACCTCATCGTATGGAATGTTGGTGACGATGGTATCGATACCGACCAATCATGGAGTGGTACTGTAGACAACTTTATTGTATACACTGTGACTGGTCACAACTTTGAGTTGGATGGCCCTGAAGGAACTTATGCCGCTGGCCACAACATTCAAAATGGAACTGTTGTTGCTTCAGGCCTCGATTCAGATGGTGTTCTAAGGGTATCTGAAGACCTCATTAATGTTGACAACAATTCAATCGTCAACCTGAAGAACATCTTTATCACTGCTATTCAGGCAGGACAAAAGATCAACAGGGTTACAGCAGCCGGTGTTACATTCGAAGGAATTGAACTGGATGTTACTGTTGATGCTCTTCCAGGTCATGTGAATGGTGCTGTTCCTGCAGGCGTAACTGCTGGTGGTACTTCGAAAGCTGATGCTTCAAAGTTCACAGGTTGGACATGGCTCGATGCTGATGGTAAATTAGCCGGACTTTAATAATAAAGCTTAACCATTTGGTTAAACAGAGACAGACCTACATCTAGTGTGTAGGTCTGTTTCATGGTTTTCAATCAATATCAAAATAGAGACTATTTGACATGAGATACTACATTTCTTTACTGTTTGCTCTTATTGTTTCAACAACTTATGCTCAGAATGGAAAAATCAGGGGGACGGTCTTTGAAAAAGGAACCGGGGAATCTCTGGTTGGAGTAACTGTACTCCTCAAGGGTACAACGATAGGAACCATGTCGGACTTAGACGGAAAGTTTACCATCGAAACCCAACCAGGAACATATGATGTTCAATTATCTTATATCTCATATCAAACAGTGATGCTGACTAATGTTAGCGTTAAACCGGGCGAAGTAACCATATTGGATGAAGTTATGCTTCAGGAAAGCGCAACCGAATTGCAGGAAATAATTGTAACAGCCGAGGCAGTTCGGAAAACAGAAGCAGCACTCCTGACAGTGAAGAAGAAATCAGCGGCCATGCTTGATGGTATCTCTTCAGCCAAAATCAGGCTTACCGGTGATGCTACAGCTGTTGAAGCTGCAAAACGTGTAACAGGTGTGTCGATCGAAGATGGAAAGTATGTTTATATCAGAGGACTCGGTGACCGATATTCCAAGACAACCCTGAACCAGATGGAGATCCCCGGACTCGATCCGGATAAGAATAGCCTTCAAATGGACATCTTCCCGACTAACCTTATTGATAATATCCTGGTCAGCAAAAATTTTACAGCTGATATGCCAGCTGATTTTACCGGCGGTCTTCTTAATGTTGAAACAAAGGCCTTTCCTGAAGAAAGGGTAATCAGCGTATCACTTAGTGCCGCCTTCAATCCTTCGGTGCATCTCAACCCCGATTTTATCACCTACGATGGTGGTAAGACTGACTTTTTGGGTTTTGATGATGGAACACGTGCTTTGCCTTCACTTGCCCGGGAAAATACGATTCCAAGTCCTGTAAGTGGTAATGCAAATCAGGAAGTTTTTGATTTTATCAGCAGTTTCAATTCCCAACTGGGTGCAAAAACCCAACAAAGCTTCGTTGACTATAGTGCCGGGATTTCGCTTGGTGATCAGTTAACAATAAAAAGAAAGAACTCCAACAAAGGCGTTGATCCTAAAATCGGGTACATTTTCTCTCTTTCTTATAAACAGGAGTATAAATTGTATGACGATGCTGGATATGGGGAATATCAAAGATTTAAAGATCCTGAATTGTATGATATGCGCTATGCCACCATTTCCGAAGGTGTAATTGGCGAAAAGAGTGTGCTGGTGGGCATACTGGGAGGATTGGCCTTTAAAACACAATTCTCGAAAATACGGTTTACTGCTATGAGACTACAGAATGGTGAAAGCCGCGCAGCCCAATTTACGATTATCAATGATGGTGAGGCTGTAGGTCAATCAGGTTACAAGGCTTATTCTGATAACCTTGAGTATAATGAGCGATCTTTAACAAATTTGTTGCTTCATGGAGATCATGTTTTTGGTGGCGATAAATGGGAACTTGATTGGAGGATATCACCCACACGTTCAACATCTGATGATCCGGATATTCGAAAGACTGCATTTACCGAAACGACAACATCCGGATTGAATTTCTCGTCTGGTGCCGGAGGTAATCCAAGCCGGATATGGAGGTCGCTTGACGAAACCAATACATCCTCCAAGATTGACCTTACCCGAAAATATCAACTTTTTGGCAGCGAAGCAAAAACCAAGCTTGGTGCCAGCCACAACTATAAAAACAGGAGTTACGAAATATTGTCTTTCGACATGCAGTTTTATAGCGGACAATCATGGCCTGACCCTGACCCTAACACAGTGCTTATTCCTGAGAATATTTTTCCGAACAAGCCTAATGGTATTTACTACCAATCGCTTAACAATGATCCCAACCCGAACGAATACAAGTCAAATAGTACAAATATTGCAGCTTATATCTCACAGGAGTTTTACCCTGTTAAACAGCTTAAAGCAATTCTTGGATTACGTGTCGAAGACTTTGTTATGAACCATACTGGCCGGGATCAAAAATACGCCAATGGAGATTTTGAGAACGGATTCAACCTGGATAACGAAGAAGTGCTGTCTTCTACGGATTTGTTTCCTTCCGTTAGTTTAATCTATGCCATTACCAAAAACCAGAACTTAAGGGCATCTTTTACGAAAACAATCGCCAGGCCTTCGTTTAAGGAGTTATCTTATGCACAGATTATCGATCCGATAACGAATAGGATTTTTAACGGTAGTTTGTTCAAATATCCCGATTGGGACGGCAATCTCACCGAAACCAGGATAACCAATGCTGATTTACGGTGGGAATGGTTTCTCGAAAGGGGCCAGATGTTGTCGGCGAGTGGATTTTTTAAAACTTTCGACAATCCAATCGAGTTGGTAAGGATACCGGAGCAGCAAACAAGTACAGAATATCAGCCACGAAATGTTGGCGATGGACAGCTATACGGCTTTGAATTGGAGTTCAGAAAAGACCTGGCCTTTATCTCACCTACTATGGGTATGTTTAGCCTGAGTTCAAACCTAACCTATGTAATCTCGGAAATTGAAATGTCTGATGTGGAATACAATTCGCGGAAAGGCTACGAGAAAGTGGGTGAAACCATTGAGAGAAAGCGAGAGATGGCAGGCCAATCACCTTATGTGATTAATGCAGGGATTACCTATGCTAATACCGAAATAGGCATTGACGCAGGTCTTTTCTATAATGTGAAAGGACCAACACTTTCCATAGTCGGGGGTGGACTTTTCCCTGATATTTATATGTTGCCGTACAACAGCCTGAACTTTGGAATCAATAAAAAGTTTGGTAAAGAGGGAAAAACCATTGTTGACCTAAAGATTTCCAACATTTTAAATGAACGTATCGAAAGCGTTTATCAGTCGTTCAAAGCCAAAGATGAAACCTATGTTAACCTGAACCCCGGCATAACATTCGGAATTGGTATTAGCTATATGTTTTAGTCTGATTTATTATAGGATTAAAATTATTTTTTCTTCATAGTTTTGGTAAAACAGCCTCGTTTTTGGGGCTGTTTTTTTTTACTGTATCTCATGGGATAAACCTATTTGCTGGCGCGGATTTGTAATCCGTGCCACACAGAAGCTAAACCATCATGTTAAATTGAAATATTTGGCATAATCAAATTTTGTACTTTTATTTCATGTGGTGCAAGTGCAAAATTCATCATACGGATTGACATTTAGTAGATTCCGTCAAACAAAATAGATGAATGTAAACATAAGGAATTAGCTCTATGGCAAAACTTATCATTTTATCTGAATGTGGCACGGATTACAAATCCGCGCCAGCGAAGGGCACATCAAAATATGATTTAGCCTGAAAAAATCTAGAAGGAAATTCAATATATTTGTATTCCCTATAAACCAAAAACAAAACCCATGAAAATCCCAATCAAACAGTATCTTTTGTTGACATTAAGTTTGATTCTGTCACTTATCACGCTCCAATCCTTCTCTCAGACAGGTCAATTCGACAAAGTGTTTTTCAACGGCCAGGAAAGCATATCCATAAGTGCCATGGCGCAATCTGAAAATGGCAACATCCTGTTGGTTGGGGCAGTGAACAAACCTTCACCATCATATCTGATAAGTGGGGTGCTGATACAGCTGAGTCCGGATGGGACAGTTGAGTGGTTGCAGGTGCTGGAATCTACAGGAAATGTTTATAATTTGCATTCCATTGCCGTGGATGATGGCTGGATTGTTCTTGCCTCAGATTACGACACCAGTTTTTATGTGGTCAAATATTCAGTTGAAGGCAATCTTTTGTGGCAAAAGGGGATTAATTTTCCAGTTTACTTTTCTCCTTCAGCAGTTGGTCCTACTGATGATGGTGGCTGCATAGTAATTGGATCCTACGATTATTTTTATGGTCTTAGCGGGCAAACTAAGTTGTTTGTAGCCCGGTTTGGCCCCTCGGGAGACCTTTTGTGGTCACAAACCTATTCAGGGGATTTTTCGAAGAGCTGGGGTGTAGCCATCAGGCCCGCCGGGGATGATCAATACATGCTGGCCGGTTATCTGAGCGAAACAACAGGAGTTTCGCCTTTGCTGGCAAAGATCAGCGGAAACGGTGATGCCATTTGGGGCAAAAAATATCATTCAGAAGGGGTTACTTTTGGAGGCCTTTATGATATGATCAGCACCGAAATGGGATTAGCTTTACATACTTACCAAAATGGAAGTTGGAATGGCTGGGATATTGTATTCTGCACCGATCCGGAAGGTGAACCTTTATGGGCGGGGCAATATGAATACTTGACCACATGGGAATGGACATATTATAGTTTGTTCAGTTATATTCGTCCTTTGCTTAACACAGATTATGAAGGTAACCTGGTAGCCTCCGGCAACACTTTTCAATCACAGTTCATCCATATAGGCTCCGAAGGCGAAGCAATCCGTGCCAACAGTTATGGAATGTATGGAATAGGCTCCTTAACCTCGCCCGAAGGCAATCTGATTGTCATCGGCAATGGTCCGGTTATTTATGTCAAAGGGAATCAGGATTTTACTAATCCTCATTCAGGTGTAAGCAAGCTTAATCCGGAAGGCCAAAGCGAAATGTGTATGTCTTATAGTACATATTCTGAATTTCAAACAGTTCAACTGGAAACTGTTCCGGTTGAACTGCTTCACAGTCCGGCGGGGGAGGTTTTCGATGCAATGATGGAAAGCAATGAATTGCTGCTTACAGTCAGAGACACTTGTCTTTCAATACTTGGCGATATATCAGCACACGATGCACAATCAGGTGAACGATTAGTCATCACACCCAACCCCGCCACCACCGAAGTCTGGCTTCAACTGCCTGCAAATATTCCCTTAACCGACATGCAAATAGAGCTATACAGCCCCACAGGCAGCCTGCTCTACAGGGCACAACCCACGAGCACCTATCACAAGATAGAAACCACCCAGCTCCCTGTCGGTTTGTATTTCGTTAGGCTGTGGGATGGGAAAGGATGGAAGAGCGAGAGACTGGTGGTGCGGTAGCGTTACCGTCCACCGATCACCGTTCTATGTTCACTTTTCACTGTTCACCGTTCACTTTTTACTACTCTCAAGGTTTCCACTTCCTTACCATCTTCAACCAAACTAATGATATAGGCTCCTGCGGGGAGGTTTTCACCAGCACTGCCGCGGCCGTTCCATTGCAGGGTGGTGTAGGCCAGACGGTTGTCTGTCTGATCCAGCAGGCGGGCGACTTCGCGGCCCAATAGGTTGTGCACCGTGATGCATACCGGAACTCCGGTTTTGGGCGTTACCGTAAGGCCGAGTTCATGAACAAAGGGGTTGGACGAGGCCACAATACGGGCAGGGGCTTTGGCTTGCAGCCTGCTTTCGCCAATGCTTACCGGGTTGAACTCATATGCCCCCATATCCACACTACCACCCCACACACGGGGGTTGCCTGCCAGGTCGGTGGTAGGAAGGGTGATGCCTTCGGGCAGCTCAAGCGTGCCGGCATCAATGCAGGGCGACAGACCCGATAGGGAATAAGGGAAATCACCATAACCGGTGAAGAGGGGGTCGGTGTCGATGTTGGAGGGGTGGTAAACAATGGTGTTGCCTGTGCCAATGTTTGCAATGCCCGACAAACCATCAGTGACCATTGAATGGGAAACTTCCAGAGAAACCGGAAAGTCCCAATCCTGACTGTTCTCATACAAGGTGAGTTGATTTGGCTGGTTTTGGTAGAAAATACTGTTCCATGCCTTCACATGAGTTCTGCTACGGACATATATTGCGGCACCAACAACCGCTGCTGTAACATTGTTGGCAAAAGTGCTGTTAACGATGTTCACAAAAGATTCTTTGGCATTGATACAAACCCCTTGTCTAAGCTGAAACAAGTTGTCAGAATTGTTATCAAACAGGCAGTTGACTACATCTGCCCTGGCTATGTATTGAGTTGAGTTATGCCCGTTGAGTGCCAGCTGAGGGCAGGTCTGATACTCGGTTCCGCCATCATAAGTATTCTCTGAAAACACAGTAGTGTACATGTCGAGTTTTATTTCGGGTTTTACAGGCAAATATGTTGGAGAATTATAAAAATAAACACCTCTGCCCCCTACATTCCCAATGAACCTGCAACTGTCAATGATAGCAGTATCTATAGACTTAAACGTTGGCCCAAATGGTTTTTCAAACATATTGGCATTGCTGAACACAACATCCCTGAACTCGACTAATCTGCTCACATAAAAATCGGCAAAGCCGGTGGTTTGGAACTCAGGTAATGCTCCGTTCTGGATGGTAACCCCATGCATGCGGAATCGGTAGGTGCCAACAATGAACAAGCCCGACAGATTGCCGCTGTCTTCAAGGTCAATGGTGGTTTGCCCGCTGCCTGCCCCTTTGATGCTTATGTTGTGCTTGAACTGCAAAGGAAAGAGTTCGCCTGTGGCAGTGGCCGAATAGGTGCCCGCTGCAAGGTGTATGCTGCGTTCAATCAGGCTGTCCGACACGATGCGGGTGAGCGCCATGCTCAACGACTTCAGGGGTTCATCAGGACTAAGGCCTGAATTGGCATCATCACCCTGAGGCGATACATACACATCCTGCTCAATATAACCGTAATAGCCCGTTTGGCCCTCTACTTCAACCAAGTAGGTGTTGTAGCCGCTCTCGTCATAAGATGTAAAATGGTAATAATTATTAACCCTCATTGTGGTTACCGTATCGAGTTTGATCCTGATCGGTGGCATTAGGACAGATTGGCCATATTCGCGGATTCTTGGTCCATAGTTGTTAAATACAGAGTTTAGCTGAATAGTGTCAAAGCTTACCTGTGATGAATTCAACACCAATATGCCAGCCGTAGCTACGAATGACCTATTGTTTTTGATGATATTGCCACTAAAAAAAACTGATGCATTGCTGATCCATACGCCAGCTGCAGAAGCTGCGTGATTGTTTTGTATGATGCAGTTCAATATATCCACATCAGATTCTTCAATACGAATACCACCACCGTCAGACCATGGAATTAAATCAAAAGGCGTCCCGCTCCCGTTCTGGAACACCAGACCATTGACTACATACTGGTAGCCATCGTGTGTAAACTGCACACAGGAGCCGTTATGGTTGCCATCCACCACCGTGGCGTATATGTCGACCCTGTTGCTGCTCAGCACATAGGTGCCACACAACTCAAGGTTGCCCGGAGGCATTACTAAGTTTTCAAAATAGGTTCCGGGGTACACCAGCACCACATCGTTGTTTAAGGCAGCATCCAAAGCCTGCTGTATCTGGGTGTAGTGGCCTGTGCCGTCCTGCTTCACTGTAAGGGTGTCGGCTATTGCCAGCTGACATAGCACCAACATCAAAGCCAACAAAATGGCTGACTCATGGGCAAGAAATATTTGCCCGATAGGTTTTAGTTCGCTTTTCATGCTATTGAACGATGAGTTTTTGTGTAGCGGTACCAAGAGCACTGCGCAACACAAGCTGGTACAAGCCTGAGGGTAAAGGTGCACCGGAGGTTTTCAGGGAAAAACTCATCAGGTTGTTGCCCTTGCTCAAAGGTCCGGTGGCATGAATGGCTACTATACGACCCTGCATATCGAGTAGCAGCAAACTGCCCGGTGCGCTTGCTTCGGGCGCGGTGACCCTGAGGCTGATCTGGTCTCCTGCCGGATTGGGGTAGGTTATGAAGGAAAGGCCGATGGGTACTTCAATACTTTCATCAGGTTTGTCTTTAAGACTGATCAGATACCAGGGCTTACGCTCCCGTGTGTTGATGCTCCGATAGCGTGGCTCCTCCTGTCCGGGTGCTGTTACATAATACTGTCTGACCACCCTGTTGCCCGATTTCATTCCATCGTACAACTGCAGGGTGATGCTGTCCTGGCTGCCGGGAGGCACAAAAGCCCGCACCAGCACAAGGCTGTCGCCTGGGTTGACCACGGCTGCGCCAATGCAGCTGTCACCGGCAAATGCACCGATTTCCTGTATTGTCCCACTGCTGTCAGGCTCAATAAACAGCGAGGTGTAGTCATAACCTTCCGTGAAGCTGAAGTATTCAGGAGGCTGGTAGGTACTTTCTGTTTTTTGTCCCGGGACTTGCTGCCACTGAAAGCTGAACTCCTCGCGTTCTTCGGGGTAAACGGCTACCATATCCCCATAGTTCAGCCATATGCCACCGATCTGGTTGCAGGCACAGAGCCATCCCTGGACGATGTTTGATTTGGTCGGGCTCATGTTCTTTTTGATGCACGACCAGTATTTTCCCTTCATGGATTGAAGCTTCGACTGCACTTCATCGGGGAAGGCATCAAAGGGGCTTTGGGATTTATACAGGAAATAGCCCAGCCAGTTTTCGTAAAAGGGCTTGATGCTGACATTAGTATTCGAGGCCAACACAGTGCCGGTCATCGGGATATAAGCCTGACTGAGGTGTTTTGTACTGATCTTATAACCCAATGATGACCTGACAAGATCAAGGTCTCCTGACCAATCACCAGCACTGTATGTTTTGTCAATTATTACGCCTCCTTCATTATGTCTTGCTACAAATAAATCTGAACGGTCAGGTATGGTTGCATTAAAGAGAGTTTCGGAGGAAAAAGTTCCATCGCCTTGGCGATCCAGTCGGGGGAATGAAACCCAGTTGATAGTGCCGGGTTGGAGGGTGATGGTTTCGAGGGGTTGTTCTTTTGCTGGTTGCAGGGGATATTCATCTTTCACAGCTTGCTGCGCAAAAAGCGGCACAACCGATAGTAAGACCATGACAAGTATCAATCCAGTCATTGTGGGTTTCATGACTGATTTACTGTGTTGTTTAACCCTAAACTCTTCCATAACAATAGCTTTTTGTGTGGTTCCACAAAAGAAATATATACTTTCCTGAATTATGCCCTAAAATTATTTAATTTTCTGTATTCAGGCAAGCAAAAATGAAGAGTTTGTTGTGGGTGGTACGCTTCGACTTGCTTCGGCACTCAGCAACTTCCACTCAGCAACCCTCGCTCAGCATGCAGATTGTGGATTAAGAATTCTCAGGCTGTGGGACGGAAGGAATTGGCAAAGTGGAAGGTTGGTGGTGTTGTAGGATTCCGCTGCCATGAAAGTCATGTCCGAATGTGTCAAAAACTTAACATTCACCGCTGATGAGGGAACTTTTTCACCGAAGGTAATCTTTCGCGTGGTCGTTTCTCATCTCACTGCTACCGCGCGAATCTTTCGCGTGGTCACTAATACTATTAAAACCAAGAATCTTTCTCATGGCAATATGCTTAAAAGAATTATATTTGTTAAATGAGCCGTAACTACAAGTTCCGAAATCCGGAAGGAGTTTATTTTGTTAGCTTTGCTGTAGTGGAGTGGATTGATGTATTCACGAGGAACGAGTACAAAAATATAGTCTTGGATGCTCTTCGTTTTTGTCAGCAGAATAAAGGAATGGAAGTTTTTGCATGGTGCATTATGAAAAGCCATGTTCACTTAATATTTAGAAGTTCAGAAGGCCAAAAGCCTGAGCTGTTATTGGGAGATTTTAAACGATATACCAGTAAAAAGATAGTTCAGGCAATAAAGGATAATCAGGCAGAAAGCAAGAGAGAATGGTTGTTGGAGCAATTTAAGAAAGCAGCAGATCAATCAACCAATGTTACAAACTTTCAGTTTTGGAGGCATGATAATATGCCGATTGAACTTTGGAGCAACAAAGTGGTACAGGAAAAGTTGAACTACATTCATTATAATCCTGTTGAAGAAGGGCTTGTATTTAGGCCTGAAGATTATGTTTACAGTAGTGCCATAGATTATAGTGGAGAAAAAGGTATTTTGGATGGAGTTATTGTTGTTAAATAAGGCCACGCGAAGGGATTCGCGCGGCAGCGGCGATTTCCTTCCAGCCTGGTTGTTTAACCCAAAAGGGATGGCTTAATAGCATACAATGTTATGTTTCTATTAGTTTGAATAATGTTGTAAAACAAGCACTTACTCACCACCTCCATATATTTAAAACTTCCAGGAAACGTTGGGAAGTAATTCTTATTTCAAATGAAGCCGGGTTTTGGTTTCCTCATGAACAGCAAATTATCTGTTATGGCAATGAAGAATATCTACATTACCACAACACCAAACACATTTTTTGGCTCGGGAAGAACAACTTCATTGTTTTAGGCTTTGCAGTTTAGCTGAACCGGGAACTGCAAAGCTGTAATATATTATTTCCGGATCAGCATTTGATTTTTTACAAACACACAAGTACAAAACAATGAGAAAACATACTATTTTTATCCTGTTGGCCGTTTTAACAGCGGCAACATTTTCGTGTCGCAAGGAAGCCACAAAAAAGGACAATGGAACCTTTGATACATTATTGGAAGAAAGCATGAAAACTATTCGGATAATTGAATCGTTCGAGTTGCAATTAAATGGCAATTACAAGTCAGGCCAATTTGTTGAGATTGACTCAGCAGTGTGGTATGCCGAAGCCATGCAAAACTTAGCCTATGCCCATCCCGAAATTGCGTTTGATGATTTTGTGAGAACCAAAACACCTTATACCTTAACCATTGACCAGTACCAGATGGTTACTATGGTGGATTTTGACGCAATGTACGACGATATGGAAGCAGACTTGCTCGCTGAACTTGAGCAGATTCCCAGCGAGGAAAAGAACCTCAGGTTTGCTGATGTTCGCTTAGACAGTATTGTAGGCAGCACAGCCTTTATATCGGTGGTGCGAGCCTATGGGTTTAAGTTTATATATGGCTGGTATGAGCCATTTGACGAGGAAGACGACTGGTATTGGGGGACATTAGGACAAGAAGAGTTTAACAACCCCCCCACAGGCAAATGTGATGCCACCATGCAGGGTGTTTCGGACGGTTCCGATGAGCTTATGAGCAGGCTGAACAACCCGGTGATTGAGTTTGAGCAACCTTTTCGATTTATCCCAACAAGTATTGGAGACCCAATTGTTTTTCATGGGCTTGATGATTTTTATGGCCGCTTGTATGCTGGTTGGAATTATCCTGAGAACAACTGCCTTACCAATGAACTGTTAACCTACTACCTGGAAGAGTCACACGAAATTCTTCATAATTTGAATGAGGGCATAAGACCTGAAGGAAAACATCTGTTTGATGTTTATATTTTTGATTATCTGAAGTTAGAAAATTTTGAAGGAACATACTATCACCAATATGAAGCTACTTATGGTATTCTAACATTGGTGCCACCATCTAACTAGATTTGATTTTAACATCGATGGCTGAAAACATTTCAGCCTTCGTTTTAACTTGTCATCATGAAATTCAAAAACACACTACTGATAATATTGTTGCTTGCATTTCATTTCATGCAATCGCAACAAACGACCTTTGAGTATCTGCATAGATCTTCTTTCGATGCTATGATGTCCGATATAACAGAATCCGACAGCAGGCAGGTTTATATTAGTATCTACTCAAACGCCTTTCAGTTAGACTCCCTTACTAATTCAACAATTATTCACTTAAATGAGTTTGGTGATAGGATAAAACAGAAGTTACTTTTTATTGAAGATAGGGATTTTGTCGGGAATAATTTGTTCACTCTTGATAATGGCCATTTAAGCATTATCGGTAGCTATAGTCAGAAAGCGAATCAGTTTATGAATGCCGGAATTGCTCTTATTAGCCTTGACTCGGGATTTGTGCAAACGGCTTTATTGACTTACAATTTTCCTATTAATAGAAAATTAAGAGGAATTCATACGACAAAGCAAGCTGATGGAAGATATATAACCGGAGGGGGTCTTATTTACGAAGAAATAACACCCCCATTCCGGCCAATTATCTATGAGTTTGGCCCGGAATATGATAGCCTGAAAGCCAAGTATTTTTTGGTACCTAATGAAGGTGGACATTTGAAATATATGAGAAGCCTGGATACTAATATTTATTGGGGCATTAATTATTTATTTGATCGCTACCATCTGTTTGACAAAAACTTAAACCTAATTGAAACCCAAAATTGGAAGGCTGGATTTGGAGCGAACTCGAGTTGTAAATGGGACACAGATACTTCTTTTTACTTATTGGGACAACGGGTGTCTTCCAATAATTATTACGACCTGGGTGTCATCAGGCAATATCACCCAATGGATACAACAGGTTCAAAACATTTTACCTGGCACCCTAGCGATACTATTGATTTTCCTGCCTTATGGGCAGGAATTGACCTAAAACACAGGGATACTGTTTATTTAGGAGGTACACGGAATCTTTCTTTCGATAATCCCTATTTTGGTATGCAACCCAGTTGGTTCATAATTGTTCAAACCGACAGTGCGCTCAATGTCCGGTGGGAAAGGTTCTATGGCGGAGATGCATACTATGTGATGACCAACGTGCTTGCTGCAAAAGACGGGGGTTGTTTCGTGGGCGGATCTCGCTACGATTACATAAATATTTCTGAACTCAAAAGAGATGTAATCTTATTGAAGCTTAGCAAGGAGGGGCTTATTGTGGGGGGGAACGAACTTGCTTCACCATCCCTGAGCGAAGCCATTGTGTATCCTAATCCGGGAAGTGATATGCTGCAAATCAGGGTGGCTTTTCAGCACCCGATTTCGTTAGTTACTTTATTCGATTTAGGTGGAAAGATGGTGTTGCTACAACACATCAACGGTCGGGAAGCCGTTATTAACACGACAGGCTTGGGTGCAGGAACTTATATCTATGTAATCACTGCACAAACTGGACTTCACGAAACCGGCAAATGGGTGAAACAATGATTGATCCTAATGTTGATATGGACTTTCTCAGCATAAAATCCACCAGATCCCCGCAGGCCTGTATGTCGTAAGGTTGTGGGATGGAAGTAACTGGCAGAGCGGGAGGTTGGTGGTGCGGTAGTCCGGCAACAAATACACTTAATCTTAGTCATTGTCTGGCAGTTTTTAAGTTATTGCTCACTGCATTGTCTCTTTTACGCTACTTTTGTGCCCTGATGAACGCTAAGGCTCTTTTTGTTTCACTGGCCCTGATCTCGGTGATGGTTGTTCCGGTCGGATACCCTTATCTGCTCCGGGCTCTTAAGTTACATGCCAGGCTCGAAGTGAAGCAGAAATACCTGCTAGGCTTTGTAGCCGATGAGCTGATGTTTCTCGAAATCCCGCTTTGGATGGAAGAAAAACCAAACAAACACTTTACAAGAATCCATTCCAAAGAATTTGTATTCGACGGACAGATGTATGATATTGTGGAGCAGCAAGAAACCGACCATTCCATTTGGTACTTAGTGTATCCCGACCGGAAAGAAACCGGCCTGAAAAACAAGATTGCCAGGGCTATGGGCATGCACGACCGGCAAAATAACGGAAAAGCTTCGACACTCGATTACCTGGCCAAAACCTTCATCTTATTTTGCAAACCCTTGTTAACGATTCAGTTTGATCCAAATATGTTGACGGATAGCCCCATAAGCCATGCTTCGCTGATGCACCGTCAATGGGTAAAAGTCCCGGATAGCCCCCCTCCAAAGATTTCCTTTTTGTTTTCCTGATAGTTTTTATAACTCGGGTTCCTGATTCTTCGGGATACCCTATTGTATTTTGTAACACATTGGATTTATGAAAAGGACAATTGTTTTCTTTTTATTCGTTTTTTCTATCTTTCAGGGTGTTAAGGCCCAGGAAGTTGTTGTTAAAGACAGGCTGAGTCTTGCCACCCTCGAACTGGTAGCCATCAGCAGCAGACAACCAGTTGCCTCGGCTATGACGGATATCCGTGGCAGAGCGCCTATCGGTGCTTTCGCCGGTTCCGACACCATTTACTTCACTATGTTGGGTTATGAACCCAAAATGCTGTCGTTCAAAGCACTGGAACGAAAGAAGTATGTGGTATATCTGCAACCTTCGGACTATGACCTGAGTGAAGTGGTGGTTTCGGCCACGCGATGGGCACAGGATGGGAGAGACATACCACTGAAGATAAGTAAGATACGTCAGACTGAAATTGCCTTGCAAAACCCTCAGACTGCTGCCGACCTGATCGGTGGCTCGGGCGAAGTGTTTATTCAGAAAAGTCAGCAGGGCGGGGGCAGCCCCATGATCCGCGGCTTTTCGACCAACCGTCTGCTGATCAGTGTGGATGGGGTGCGCATGAACAACGCCATCTACCGTAGTGGCAACCTGCAAAACATTATCTCGCTGGACCCTTTCGCCATCGAATCGGCCGAAATCTTGTTTGGTCCGGGCTCTGTCATCTATGGCAGCGATGCCATCGGCGGCGTCATGGCGTTCTCGACCCTGAAACCTGTGCTTTCAAAAACGGACGAGGTGTTGGTTACGGGCAAAGCTGTCAGCCGCTTTTCATCGGCAAATGGCGAATTCAGCAGCCACCTTGACATAGGTATAGGCGGAAGGAAATGGGCTTCGGTAAGCAGCCTCAGTTTCAACCGCTTTGGCGACCTGCGCATGGGAAGGCATGGCCCTGAGGAATACCTGCGTAAGGAGTATGTGAGGCGCATGGATAGCGTGGACAGGGTGATCACCAACGAAGATCCTTTGGTGCAAACCCTAAGTGGATACTCACAACTCAATTTGATGCAGAAATTCAGGTATCAGCCCACTGATTCATGGAACATTGAGTATGCTGTTTACTATTCCGAAACCGGCAATTATTCGCGCTACGACAGGCTGTTGCGCTACCGAAACGGACTTCCGCGAAGTGTCGAGTGGAACTATGGCCCGCAGTTGTGGATGATGAACAAACTCGAAGTGTCGCACGAAGCTTATAACCATCTGTTCGACGGTATGGTGATCACAATGGCCCATCAGCTCGCCGAAGAAAGCCGTATTGACCGCGATTTCAATAAAACCGGAAGGAATATCAAAAGCGAGAAGGTGGATGCTTATTCATTCAATGCCGACTTTAACAAAAGGCTGAACGAAAAACAAGTGCTGACCTATGGTCTCGAAGGGGTGTGGAATGATGTGGCATCGAAGGGGCAAATTGAGAATATTGCCACGGGCAACATCAATGCAGATGCATCACGCTATCCCCAATCCAGCTGGGCTTCGCTGGCAGCATTCGCCACTTTCCAGCATCGTTTTTCCGAAAAGCTGCTGCTGAGTGCCGGTGGGCGTTACAATCAGTTTCTTCTGAATGCTGATTTTGATACTACCTATTTCCCATTCCCTTACCAGAAAGCCGAACTGAATCAGGGTGCTTTTACGGGGAGTGCCGGATTGGTCTACCATCCGGAAAGGTCATGGACGATAGGGCTTAACCTTTCCACCGGTTTCAGATCGCCCAATGTGGACGATCTGGGCAAGGTGTTCGATTCGGAGCCGGGCTTTGTGATGGTGCCCAATCCCGACCTGAAGGCTGAATATGCCTATAATATTGATTTTGGAATTGCTAAAAGCTTTGGCAACAGGGCAAGGATCGATGTCAGCGCATTTTACACCCTGCTCGATCAGGCGCTTGTCCGCAGGGATTTCACTTTCAATGGGCTGGATAGCATTCTATATGCCGGCGAAATGAGCAAGGTGCTGTCCATTCAGAATGCAGCTTCCGCAGTGGTCTATGGCATTCAGGCCGGGGCCGAACTGAAACTGGGGGCTGGCCTTGCTCTGTATTCGCACCTGACCTGGCAAAAAGGGGAAGAAGAGCTCGACGACGGCTCGAAAAGCCCGTTGCGCCATGCTGCGCCTCTGTTTGGTATTTCCAGACTGTCGTTCAGCCACGATAGGGTGCGTTTGGAACTCTATGCCAATTACAGCGCAGCAGTCACTTTCGACAAGATGCCACAAGAAGAAATCACCAAGGATTATATGTATGCCATTGATAAGGATGGCAATCCCTGGTCACCTTCGTGGTACAGCCTTAATTTCAAGGCAATGTACCAACTCAACGATCAGTTCATGGTAAGCGGTGGCATTGAAAACCTTACCGACAGGCGCTACAGGCCCTATTCATCCGGATTGGTTGCGCCCGGCCGTAACCTGATTTTTGCACTCCAGATGAAGTTTTAATTGTAATTTGCAGGCTGTTGCTGGTATTCAGCAACAGCTTTCAATTACTTATAAACCAAATATATAAACGATGCGTTCACTTTTTGTAATGCTATTTTTGTCACTGGCGATCACGGTTTCGGCCCATATCGAACCCCCCAAAACCCTGCGCGAGAAACAGGAGGCTGCCGCACAGCAGCTGAAGATTAAAAAATCAGGTATGAAAAACTGCCGCTTGTTTAAAGTTGAAATAAGCGATGGCATGCCCGGGCAAGGAGAAACCCCTGTGGCTACATGGTTTTACGACGGGCAGGGGAGGGATTCCATCCTCCATTTGTTCGATGCCGATGGGGAATGGCAAACCATAGTGACCCAAACATATAATCCGGTCGGAAGTCTGTTGATTGATGCTGACACCGATCCCTATGGCAAGCTTCAGGAGTTAAACATACTCACCTATTCAGAGGATGGGTTGATCCGAAAAGTAACTTCTTACGACAGCACTTCCTTCAGAATTGCAGCAACCATGATTTATGAAGAAAAGCCCGGAAAGCAATCTGTCATGGCCACCAAAAGAAACCCTGACGGCAGCCTTGTCTATACCATTCAGTATCGCTACAGTCCCGATCTGGAAAGTGGCCGTAATGTGGAAACCACCCAGCTAAATGCAGATGGTACTCTGAAAATCAGGACCGAAAACCTGTTTGATGATGCGGGGATGCGGACTGAGAAACGCGTGTACAACAGCGACAACCAATTGGATTTCACTTATTTTTATACTTATACACCGTCTGGTGATTTTGCTGTGATCAGGAAAGTGATGGCCGATGGCAGCATCAGCCGTGTGGATGCGTATGGTTATTACGGCAATGGTCTGGTGAGCGAACTACAGGTGAAGGATGGAGAAGGTAAGTTGTTGGCATACAGAAAGTATTTTTATGAATAGTAAGGCTTGTCAGTTTTTTAGGACAGCCAATATGAAATAATATTCTTTATTGCACATGAACAAATAGTCCCGGAATTTGCTTAAACATCAAACATATCTAACCCAAAACATTATGGCAACGATTCATTTAAAAGGAAATCCTATTGAAACAGCAGGCTCACTACCTAAAGCAGGTACCCATGCTCCGGACTTCACTCTTGTAAAAAGCGACCTGAGCGAGCTTACCCTCGACGCACTCAAAGGTAAACGCGTGGTGCTGAACATCTTTCCAAGCCTTGATACTTCGGTTTGCGCCACATCGGTCCGCAGATTCAACCAGTTGGCTTCGGGCCTTGATAACACTGTGGTGGTGTGCGTGTCGAAAGACCTTCCGTTTGCACACAGCCGATTTTGCAGCACTGAAGGATTGGACAAAGTTGTTTCTGCTTCCGACTTTCGCAACGGCAGTTTTGGTAAGGACTATGGCCTCACCATTGAAAGCGGCCCGCTGCGTGGCCTCCATTCAAGGGCTGTGGTGGTACTCGACGAGCATGGAAGCGTGCTTTACAGCGAGCAGGTACCCGAAATTGTGCAGGAGCCCGACTACGACAATGCGTTAAAGGCACTTTTGTAGGCTTATTTTCTGATTAAGCTGAATAGTGGTGTTGAAGATGGGTTTCACTTCAATCATATGAATTAAATTTTTCGCAATTCTCTCTTCACAATTTTCTCATTAGGATTCTCTTCATCAGGTTTTGTACCTGATAATGAATGTTGTGTATAAAGTTTTTGCAAACGATTGCAGGATTATAATTTAGATTGAATCTACTTTAGGTTTGAACTCAAAAAATGTCTGATTTTCTTTGCTTTTATTCATTAAATTGCTGTAATTTTGCTGTGTGAAAATATTCACAATGTGAAAATATAACAGAAATCGTTTTCATACAATTAACATTAAAAGTCAAAGCGATGAACTTAGAAAAAATCATGAATGACCTGGAGAAAAAACATCCGGGCGAACTGGAGTACTTGCAGGCTGTTAGAGAAGTGCTTGAGTCTCTGGAAGAAGTTGTGAACCAGAATCCGCGGTTTGAAGCTGCCGGAATCATTGAACGTATTGTTGAGCCTGACCGTGTGTTGAGTTTCAAGGTGCCTTGGGTTGCCGACAATGGTAAGGTTCATGTGAATTTGGGTTACAGGGTTCAGTTCAACAATGCTATCGGGCCATATAAAGGTGGTCTGCGGTTTCACCCCAGTGTTAACCTTAGCATCCTCAAATTCCTTGGTTTTGAACAGATTTTCAAAAATAGTCTGACAACATTACCCATGGGTGGTGGCAAAGGTGGTTCGGATTTCGATCCTAAAGGCAAGTCTGATGCTGAAATTATGCGTTTCTGCCAGTCGTTCATGCTCGAGTTGTGGAAAATCATTGGTCCCGAAACTGATGTTCCTGCAGGCGATATCGGTGTTGGTGGTAAAGAAATCGGTTATATGTTTGGAATGTATAAGAAACTTACCCGCGAGCATGTTGGTGTACTCACCGGCAAAGGCATCAATTGGGGAGGTAGTCTTACCCGCCCCGAAGCTACCGGCTTTGGTGCTGTTTATTTTGCTAAAGAAATGTTAGCTACCAGGAATACCGATTTTGCCGGAAAAACTGTTGCGGTTTCTGGTTTTGGTAATGTATCATGGGGCGCAATTACCAAGGTTAACCATCTTGGTGGTAAAGTAGTAACTATTTCAGGTCCTGATGGTTATATTTATGATCCAGATGGAATCAGCGGTGAAAAAATTGAGTATCTGCTCGAACTTCGCGCTTCGAATCAGGATATTGTAAAGCCATATTCCTATGAATTCCCGTCAGCCCAGTTTATTCAAGGCAAACGCCCCTGGGAAGTTAAGTGTGATGTGGCGCTGCCCTGTGCAACTCAAAATGAACTTGGAAAGGAAGATGCTGAAACACTTGTTAAAAATGGTTGTTTCTGTGTTGCAGAAGGTGCCAATATGCCTTCGACTCCCGAAGCTGTTGAAGTGTTTAAAAAACATAAAATCCTCTTCGGACCCGGCAAAGCTGTTAATGCTGGTGGTGTTGCCACATCGGGCCTCGAAATGACCCAGAATTCAATGAAACTTGCCTGGAGTGGGGAAGAAGTTGATTCCCGCCTGCATCAGATCATGATTAATATTCATTCTGCCTGTGTGAAACACGGAAAGCAGGAAGATGGCTATGTCGATTACGTTAAGGGAGCCAATATTGCCGGATTCCTTAAGGTAGCCAATGCCATGCTGGATCAGGGTGTGCTCTAAAAAAAACATCCATAATAATCAAAATCCTCCGATATTTTCCGGGGGATTTTTTTTTGTTTTTCACTATTGTTGATTAAAACTGTTAACAACTCTGTATGATTCGGGAGTCGCTTTGCTGCCTGTCAAACCGATTATGTTTATTTTTGTTCCTTATTAAGCTTACCGGATTCAATCCTGATGCAATTTGTCAATCCAAACATGCTGTTTGCCCTAGCAGCACTGGCCATTCCGGTTCTGGTGCACCTGTTTAATTTCAGGAAGCACAGGCTGGTGTATTTTAGCAACATTTCGCTCCTGAAGAGTCTGCAACAACAAACATCCAAAACAAACAAGCTAAAACATCTGGTCGTTTTATTGCTCAGATTGCTGGCTATAGCTGCCATTGTATTTGCGTTTGCAAGACCTGTTTTCCCGGATAAAAATCAACTTCATTCAACAGAAGACAACCTGATCGCTTTGTATATTGATAACTCTCTCAGCATGCAGGCTCAGGGTAGAAAAGGAAGTCTGTTTGACGAATCCTGCCAGTTAGCCAGGGAGATCATTCGCTCTTTCCCCGGAAATGATCGTTTCGTTTTGATAACAAATGATCTGCAGCTATCAAATGAGCAAAGTATGTCGGCCGAAGAATGCCTCATCGAGATCGATCGTTTGAATTTGAGCAATTTCAGCAGACCCATGTCGCAGATGATTGGAAAGATAAATGATTTATCAGCTTCGCATTCAGGTCCAAAATACGCTTTTGTGCTGTCTGATTTTCAGCAAACAACTTCTGATTTAGGTTCTGCCGTTCCCGATACAAACATTCGGTATCAATTTGTGCCGTTGAGTCACAGCACGATTCAAAACCTGATTCTTGATAGTTGCTGGCTTGATAGTCCGGTCAGGTATCCGGGTCAGGTAGCCAATTTGGTTGTCAGGCTTGTTAATGACGGAATGGAGGATGTTAAAAACCAAACGATTACATTGAAAGTGAATGGTGTACAAGCGGTAATTGGCAATACCGACATTGCTGCAGAAAGTTCCTCAGAAGTTAGTATGCAGTATATGGTTGGCCAGCCAGGACCTCAGTTTGCTGAGGTTTCAATGACTGATTTTCCGGTTCTTTTCGATGATATACTGTATTATTCCTATACAGTACTGCCTTTTGTTCAAATGTTGGAAATCCATGATGGCCAGCCAAGTCAATGGCTTAACCTACTCGCTCAGGGCGACCCTATGCTGATGTTAAGTTCGCGGCAAATGCTTCAACTTGATTTTCAGGCATTGAAAACAGCAAATGTTGTATTTCTGAATGGGCTATTAACAATTCCTCCGGGATTGCACCGCGCGCTTACCGACTACACGCATGAAGGAGGAACGGTAGTCGTAATACCTTCAGTAGACCAGATGTCAGAAGGTATCAATCAATTATTGAATGATTTTGGTATATCTTATGCGCAAAAAGTAAATACCCAGGAGTCGCGTGTGTTTTCAATCTTGCCGGAACACGAATTGTTTAAAGACGTATTTGTGAAAATACCAGAGAACCCCGATTACCCTATAGTGCGACAACACTATCCACTTTTATCAGAGAATCGTTCCTCAGTTTTTAACCTGATTAAACTCACAAATGGTCTGCCATTTCTGGCCGAAGCAATTGGTAAACATGGGAGTATTTTTGTGTTTTCGGTTCCTTTTCATGACGATTGGACTGATTTTCATCGTAATGCGCTTTTCGTTCCGGTCATTTATCGTCTGGCTTTTGCCAATGCTTCCGACGAACGGCTTTACCATCTGTTAGGCAGTGAAAGTAGCATTGCAACTAAGTCTAATACCGGGAATTCAGATCAAATTTTTAAAGTGAGATCGTTGGCCAATACCTTCGAGATGATTCCACCGCAAAGGAATTTCAGAGGGATAACAAGTGTTCAGCTTAACGAAAGCTTTTCTCAATCAGGTCATTTTGGTTTGTTTAGCAACGATTCGTTGGTAAGGTACATTTCGTTGAATCATAACAGGGATGAGTCTGGTATGACATTCCTGAGTCAGGCCTCTATAGAGGAAATGTTGGAGAAATCCGGTTTTGAACGATTTGGTTTTTTGGATATTGATAGCATCGAGAAGGGTGATTTAAAGAATCAATTAGACCACATTTCCGGAATTTGGAAATGGCTTGTGGTTTTTGCTTTACTGATGTTATTGGGTGAAATGTTGGTTCTGCGTTTTTGGAAATAATAAGGGATGAGATCAAGAGGATATGGATAGTATAGATCATAAAGAAGGTGTTGAGAATCAGGGAGAGCTGTATCGGACAATTCAGTTATCGGGCATGTACGAAAACTGGTTTCTCGATTATGCTTCCTATGTAATTCTTGAAAGAGCAGTGCCTGATCTGAGCGATGGCCTTAAGCCTGTTCAGCGAAGGTTGTTGCATGCGATGAACCAGCTCGATGACGGAAGGTTCAACAAGGTAGCCAATATCATTGGCCATACGATGCAATATCATCCGCATGGCGATGCTTCAATTGGCGATGCCTTGGTACAGATAGGCCAGAAAGAGCTGTTAATTGATACCCAGGGGAACTGGGGCAATCTACTCACAGGCGATGGAGCAGCAGCCTCGCGTTATATTGAGGCGCGTCTGTCGAAGTTTGCCCGCGACGTTGTCTTTAATCCCAAAACCACCCGCTGGAAACTTTCCTATGATGGAAGAAACAAAGAACCGGTTACACTCCCAATGAAGTTTCCGGTGCTGTTGGCACAGGGGGTGGAGGGCATCGCCGTTGGACTCGCATCTAAAATTCTGCCACATAACTTTAATGAGCTCATCGATGCATCGATTCATTGTCTGACAGGAGAACCTTTTGAACTTTTGCCAGATTTTCAGACGGGAGGCATGGGCGACTTCTCGAAGTATAATGACGGTTTGCGTGGCGGTAAAGTAAGGGTGAGGGCACGAATCAATCAGGTTGATAGAAAGACATTGATAATCAGTGAAATTCCTTTTTCTACCACCACTACAAATCTAATCGACTCTATTGTTGCAGCCAATGATAAAGGAAAAATTAAAATTCGCAAAATAGATGATAATACAGCCGAAAATGTAGAAATTGTCATTCATCTCAACCCAGGGGTGTCGCCCGATCAAACTATTGACGCACTGTATGCGTTCACTCAATGCGAAACCTCTATTTCGCCCAATGCCTGTGTGATTATCGGAGGAAAACCGGCCTTCATCGGTGTAAGCGAAATGCTGCGCATCAGCACTGCGCAAACAAAAGAATTACTCAGGCAGGAATTGCTGATCAGATTGGCTGAACTTGAGGCCGACTGGCACTTTTCGACCTTGGAAAAAATCTTTATTGAGCAACGCATTTATCATGATATTGAACAATGTGAAACCTGGGAGGCTGTTATTCAGGCAATCCGCAATGGTCTTGCACCTTTTCTGCATGTGTTAAAACGCGAAGTTAGCGACCATGATATTGAGCAACTCACTGAAATTAAAATCAAACGCATCTCGAAGTTCAATTCGTTCAAAGCTGATGAACAAATAAAAGGTATTGAAAATGAGATGGATGAAGTGAAAAACCATCTAAGCCACCTGACGGAGTATGCTGTGAACTTTTTCCGGCAAATCAGAAAAAAATATGGAACTGGGCGTGAACGTAAAACCGAGATTAGAAACTTTGATACCATTCAGGCCGCTGCTGTGGCTGCAAACAATGAGAAACTCTATGTTAACCGTAATGAAGGTTTTGCCGGCACCTCGCTAAAAAAAGATGAGTTCGTTTGCGAATGCTCTGATCTCGATGAGATAATAACTTTCCGGGAAAATGGCAGCTTTATGGTGAGCAAGGTTTCACCGAAATCTTTTGTGGGCGACCACATTATTCACATCGACGTTTTTCGTAAAAACGATGATCGCACCGTTTATAACGTTGTTTACCGCGATGGAAGGAAGGGTCCATGGTATATAAAACGGTTTTCGGTGATGGGTGTGACGCGTGATAAAGAATATGATATTACAGCGGGGACACCTGATTCAAAAATAATATACTTTTCAGCCAATCCGAATGGCGAAGCTGAAATTCTCAAGGTGTTGCTGAAGCCTAAACCCAGAATGAAAAAGCCGGTGTTTGAATTCGATTTTGCCAGCCTGGCAATCAAAGGAAGAAATTCAAGGGGCAATATACTCACCAAACATCCCCTTAAGCAAATCACCAAACGCGAAAATGGCATTTCAACACTTGGCGCCAGAGATATCTGGTATGATGAAACCGTTAAACGGCTGAATACTGACCAACGTGGTACCTATCTGGGGGCTTTTGGGGCCGATGACCGATTGGTAAATTTTTACCATGGGAACGATTTTAAACTTACCGGCTATGAATTATCCACCCATTTCGATGACGACCTGGCAATGCTTCGAAAGCACGATCCGGATGAAATGATCTCCGTCATTTACACCGATGGTGAATCAGGCAGGCAATATCTGAAACGATTCCAGATCGAAGACGAAACCCCATCCGGGAAAAGATTTTCTCTTTTGGGGGAAAATCCCGGATCGAAAGTGCTTCACATGTTGTTTGATGA
Source organism: Bacteroidales bacterium UBA6192 (assembly GCA_002422725.1). GTDB lineage: Bacteria > Bacteroidota > Bacteroidia > Bacteroidales > F082 > UBA6192. Next base: position 73,316 of record DITE01000064.1, on the reverse strand, counting down.
GCGTCCTCAGATTAAGCTGTCATTTAACCCCAATGAAAAGGGAAAAACATTTGATGATGAAATCATTGATGTGGCAGAATTCATAGGCATTAAGAGTTATAAAGCAAAAGGAAAAAGATTGTCGGTCAACACTATTGCTTCCATCGAATTGCTTGAGCCTTTGATTTCGGATGCTGAAGAGGTGGATGTGACAGATAACGGTCAGGAGATTTTGAACGAAGACGACCAACCATCAGAGCAAAAAGAAGTGCAGTCTGAAGAGAAAACAGCTGATACAAAGGAGAATGTTATTCACATCAAAACAGATGGTCCCGTTCAGATGGAACTTGATTTCTGATCCATTCCAAAGTGTCATACCGTTCTTATTTAGAATGATTAAAGACTTATTTTGAGCTATTTTTGCACGATAACAGGAAATCTTAAAACCAAATTGTCATGAATAAACCTCATGTGTTGAATATAGCCGACGATATTTACTGGTGTGGAGCAATCGACCACGATATAGTGACCTTTGATGTGGTTATGGAAACTAAATATGGCACAACCTATAATGCCTATTTTATTGATGCCGAGAAAAAAGCTGTTGTTGAAACAGTAAAGGAAAAGTTTTGGTTCAATTATGAAACCAAACTGCGTAGTCTTACAAATCCTGAAGAAATAGAGTATATCATTTTAAATCACACTGAACCTGATCATTCAGGCTGTGTGGCCCGATTGCTTGAACTGGCTCCTAAGGCAAAGATTGTGGGCAGCGGCAATGCCATTCGTTATCTGAAAGACCTGATCAGTGTGCCGTTTGAAAGTATTCAGGTAAAAGACGGACAGGAATTGGATCTGGGTAATAAGACTTTGCGTTTTATTGCTGCCCCTAATCTACATTGGCCCGATTCTATTTATACATATGTAGTTGAAGATCAGGTTTTATTTTCATGCGACTCCTTTGGCGCGCATTATGCTGATGAAAAGATGTTTGATGATCTTGTGGGTAATTGGGATGATGCTTTTGTTTACTATTTCGATGTTATCCTGAAGCCTTTCAGCAAATTCATGCTCAAGGCAATCGATAAAATCAGACTTCTTGATCTCAAGATAATCTGCCCGGGTCATGGCCCGATTTTAAGGTCCGACTGGAAGCGATATGTTGATCTGTCAGAAGAATTATCTCTGGCATTTCTGAATCTTCCCAAAAAGTATCGTGTCTATATACCTTATGTGTCAGCTTATCAAAAAACCGGGACAATAGCCCGTGCCATTGCCAAAGGAATTGAATCGGTGCCTGATACCGAAGCTGTTGTGATGGACATTGAGCACACTAACATCGGAGATATTGATATGCAACTGTCGATGGCATCAGGTTTTATTGTGGGTTGCCCAACCATTAATCAAAACATTTTATTGCCCGTTTACCGGCTGTTTGCATTGATTAATCCACTGCGCGATAAAGGCAAGCTGGCTGGCGGCTTTGGATCGTATGGCTGGAGTGGCGAAGGAATGAAGATCATCAGGACAAATCTTGAGAATCTCAAACTCAAATATACGGAAACAGATGTTTTCGTGAAGTTTAGCCCGAATGAAACCGATCTCGAACGTGCAGAGAAATATGGCAAACAGTTTGCCGAACTTTTAATGAAAGAACAAGCTGTAGTTTCAGATTAATCAGCGGACTTTTTGGATGTTTGATTTGTTCTGATTGGCTAAAAATTGAATCACGAAGCAATAATATTGTGTTTATTTGCATCCTTGTTCCGTTTTGTTTGTCTATTGTGTAAATGAATCATCTTTTCGAATGAAGAAGACAATTTTTTTGATTTTCCCTGTGGTAGTCATTCTTGCATCCTGTTCTGCTGAGTGGAAATTAGCGAACAGATACGCTCAAGAATCCGATAAAGTGTCACTTATGTATCTTTCTGCCGATAATTTGTTTGCAGATTACTTACCAACCTGGCCAATTGAAGATTATGACAGTCTGGATGAGTACGGACAGGATTCAGCCAGATTAGCCAACAGCTTGATCATTAAACAAATAAATCAAAATGATTTTTTTGCCACATTTAATGAATCCTTTGTCAAAGAGCTCAGGCGCTATGGTGTTCAGGTGTTTACTGAAGCTCAGATGGAAGCCTTCCAGTTGGTCGAGGGCGAGCAATGGATGGTAAATCTGGCACAAGTGGAAATTGAAGAAACGATCATGAGTTACCATGATGAAGAAGTGCTTAATGGTATGCTCTATACTTATGATTTTCCTGTAAATCAGGTTACTTTCAGTTCATGGTTCGAGTTTAGTCCGCTGAATATTCCGGAAAATAAGTCGCAGAAGGTTTTATTTGCCTCATACAATGTAACCGATAAATATCAGGGTTATTTTACACAAAATTTCCTGACGGGCGAGGTTGGATATTTTCTTGATATCGACACCCTTGATATGACTGCTTTTAAAAATAATGTAAGTTTTCTGGGAAGATTGTATGCCGGTTACACATTTGACTATTTGATGAACCATTATTTAAAAAAGCAAATACCCGATGGAAACAGATCAGGAAAATATTTGCGTTACGATCCTTACCGGAGATTGCTCTTTTCCACAGAGAATGATAGGTTTGAGCCATTAGATTAATCGTTTTATTTTACGAAATAGACGTTTGCCACACAATAATTAGTGTTTCTACTTTTGACGGAGGTTTAAAATTTCTTACATTTGGGCACGCTCACTGAATGTTAATCAACCCCCCCTGCAATGGATCTGCCTATACTCAAAGAAATTGTTATCATCCTCGGACTTTCTGTTCTCATTATACTGGCTTTCCAACGCCTGAAAATGCCGGTGATTCTTGGCTTTTTGGTCACCGGAATTATTGCAGGTCCTCATGGGCTTAGTCTGATAAAAGCTTCGCATGAAGTTGAGTTACTTTCCGAAATTGGAGTCATCTTCCTGTTGTTTGTTATTGGAATTGAATTTTCGCTGAAAGGCCTGGTGAAGATCCGTAATACGGTGATTATTGGCGGAGGACTTCAAGTTGGTGGTACCATTCTATTTACCTTCATTGTGGCTTATTTTGCCGGATTAAAACCTGCTGAAGCTATATTTATCGGATTTCTTGTGTCTTTAAGCAGTACGGCTATAGTGCTGAAAGTGTTGCAGGAGAAAGGTCAGATTGCTACGCAGCATGGCCGGATTTCACTGGGCATCCTTATTTTTCAGGATATCATTGTTGTCCCAATGATACTGTTTACGCCCATTCTTGCCGGCAACGGAGGCGATCTGATGTCGACCATCTTACTATTGCTTGGGAAGGTAATCCTTGTCATAGGTTTATTGTTCATGATGTCGCGCTATGCAGTTCCTTTTATCCTTCACCGGGTTGTGCAGACAAAAAGCCGTGAATTGTTTATCCTTACTATCATCGTGTTGATTTTCGCCACTGCCTGGCTGACATCATCTGTTGGACTATCATTGGCTTTAGGTGCTTTTTTTGCTGGTCTGATTATCTCAGAATCAGAGTATAGCCACCAGGCTACCGTGAACATTCTGCCATTCAGAGAGATATTTATCAGTTTTTTCTTTGTGTCGGTGGGAATGCTGCTGAATTTGACATATTTCATTGACCATTTCTGGTTTCTTATCCTGCTCACTATAGGTGTTGTCCTGCTTAAGATGATTGTAATAGCCATTACAGTTATCATCAAAAGATATCCGGTAAAAACTGTATTCATGACAGCATTCACCTTGTTTCAGGTTGGTGAGTTTGCTTTTCTTTTGTCCATTGTTGGACTACAGAACAAACTGCTTACTCAGGATGTATATCAGAGTTTTCTGGCTGTTTCGATACTAACCATGGCCATTACGCCTTTTTTGATGGGATATGCCGATAGAATGTCTGACTGGGTGATCCTGGCCATGCTGCCTGAGGCGGTCAGGAAAAGGTTGGATGCGTTTCAGCGGTCTAAGAAACAGGTTATTAAACATGAGGTTGGGGATTATCACGACCATCTTGTCATTATCGGGTTTGGGATTAATGGGCACAATGTGGCAAAAGCTGCACGACAAGCAAAAATCCCTTTCGTTATCATTGAGCTTGATCCAAACGTGTTTAATGAGGCGAAAGAATCTGGTCTGCCAATTGTTTTTGGTGATGCTTCTGACGAGATATTGTTGCAACATGTGCATATTCATGAAGCCAGGGTAGTTGTCATTGCGATTTCTGATGTCGATTCAACAAAACTTATCATCAAGAAGATCAGAGAGATATCAGAAACTTCTCATATCATCGTCAGGACAAGATATGTACATGAGATAGAAACAAATCTGGGATTGGGTGCCGACGAAGTCATACCGGAAGAGTTTGAAACCTCCATCGAAATCTTCACACGCGTACTAACCCGTTATCTGGTTCCATTTGATCAGATTCAGACTTTTGCCAATCAGGTTCGTTCGCACAACTACGAACTGCTTGCCAAAGTCAAGAGCGAATATGCTTTTCCTGAATCACTTAAGCTGCAGATACCAGAGTTGGTAATTGCCAACCTGCCAGTTCAACAAGAGAACAATAGGATAGTCGGAAAATCAATCCGCAATAGCGGCCTCCGGACAAATTTTAACGTTACTGTATTAGCTGTCCGACGAGGCAACAGGTATATTACCGAAATAGATCCGGATATGAACATCGAGACAGATGATATGTTATATCTCTTTGGCAGACCAGACAATATTGCCAGAGTTAATAAACATTTCGTAATCAAGTAATTTGTAAACTATGAAACGAACAGCGCTGATAACAGGTGCTTCATCAGGCATTGGCCTCGAACTGTCACGGATTTTTGCTTCAACTGGACACAATCTGGTGCTTGTTGCCAGAAATCAGGAGGCATTGGGTCAATTGAAACTTGAACTGGAGCAAAAGCATAGGGTAGAAGTGCTGATTATTATCAAAGATTTGTCAGTGTATGGGTCAGCAGCCGAAGTGCATGACATTGTTGTCAAAGCAGGAGTTCAGGTGGATTATTTGATCAATAATGCTGGTTTTGGAAGTTTTGGACCTTTTGATGAAACTTCCTGGAAGACTGTTGACCAAATGGTTTTACTCAACATCCACACATTAACGCAATTGACTCACTTGTTTTTACCCGGCATGATTAGCCGTAAGCATGGCAGGGTGCTTCAGTTAGCTTCGACTGCCTCGTTTCAGCCTGGCCCCTTAATGGCGGTGTATTTTGCAACCAAAGCGTTTGTGTTGCATTTTTCAGAAGCGCTTGATGAGGAATTGAGGGGCAAAGGAGTCACTGTTACCGCATTATGCCCGGGACCTACCGAAAGTGGTTTTCAGGCCGTTGCCGATATTCTGGATAGCAAATTGGTTAAAGGCCGCAAATTACCAAGCTCCAAAGAGGTTGCCGAATATGGTTACAAAAGCTTGATGCAAGGCAAAAGGATAGCGATACATGGCACAATGAACCGATTGCTTGCATTCTCCACAAGGCTTTTCCCCCGGCGTTTAGTAGTGACTTTGACCAGGAAAATTCAGGAAAAATAGCGTGTCGTGCCACACTTAACCAAAGTTGTTGATACGCCTGTATTACTTATCGATGCTGATTGTGCATTGTGCAACGGGGCAGTTAAGCTTATTTTTCGCTTCGAGAAAAATCCTGTTATCCGTGTCGGCTCATTAAGGTCGCCTGTTAGCCAACAACTTCTGAAAGATGTATCATTTGATAATGCGTTGATAGACAGTGTAGTTTTGTTGGAGCCTTCGCGGGTTTCTGTAAAATCAGAGGCTGTTTTCAGGGTATTGAAACTGATGGGTGGAGTGGCAAGGCTTGGCTTGATTTTTAGCCTGCTGCCACGTAGGTGGACTGACACAGCCTACGATTTTATTGCCCGACACAGGAAATACTTGTTCGGCACAAGCGACTATTGTGGTATTAATACTCCGATTGATCCTTCCAGATTTGTCGATTGACTACCTATTCGCGGTCGATAACAATTTCCCATTTTAGTTGGTTGTCCGCAGTATGACTGCTTACAACCATTTGCCGGTTTTTGGCAGGACCCCTGAAAATCACTTTACCAAAGTTTCGTTCTCCGACAACTGTCCCCGGCACCCTTAAGGTGTTGTTCCAGCTTCCGCCACTTGTATTTGCTCCCGAATTGAAGGGCGAAAAGGTAAGATCCCAGATTGTTGGTTTCCCTTCTTCCCTCAGCACCGAAAGCTCGGTGAAATGGACATCGCCGGTAAGAAAAATCACATTTTTAATATCCTGTTCATAGATGAAATCAATAATTTTTTGCCTTTCGCCGGCAAAACCGTTGTTCGTGTAAGTTTCATAAACACCTGCTGTACTTAGAAACTGGCCTCCCAGCACCACTATTTTGAAGGTAGCAAGGCTGCTCACCAGATTATCAAAGAGCCATTCGAGTTGTTTTTCGCCCAATTGGGTTTTGTTCTCCTTTTTTAGCATGTTTGGATCGCGGTACCAACGGTTGTCCAACATAAAAAAGTCAACATCTGCCCACTGAAAACTGCTGATAGCCCCATCAACATCATGAACACCGACTGAAGGGTTTCCCCAGAAAAGCTCAAAAGCTGATAAGGTATTTTCCTTGTTCCAGAATCCTTTATCACTATCGTTAGGGCCATAGTCATGGTCGTCCCAGATAGCATAATGATGGGTGCTGGCCAACAGGGGTTGTAGTTCGGGTATAGCCCGGTCGTGGGTGTAACGCCCCAGAATTCCGGTCATCGAGTTCCAGTCAGGTTCGCGCAGGTAAACATTATCGCCTAACCAAATCATCAGGTCGGGTTTGTGTAACAAAATGGATTGATAGATGTGGTAATCTCCACCATAAGGTTTGCCAGGCCTGTCAAATTTCGTTTCGTTGATATAGGCTCCACTTCCGGCGACAAGGGTGAAATCAGGTGGGTCGCTTCGCCATCTCCAGATAGCCTGGGTTTGAAACTCGGTAGGGTAGGGCAGCGATACCCTTTCGCCGTTGATAATCAACTGGTATGAATACCGTTGGCCTGCTTCGACTGAATCGGCGATAAGCTTTGCGGTGTAGGCCTCTGATGGGGTGGTCGTTACCAGATTGGTAAGTCGCATCCGGCCTTTTTGCCCAACAGGGGCATATTCTACCTGAACTGTTGCAATGCCAATAGTTTGCACCCAGATCATGGCTTCGCGCATTTCTGAATACCCAGGCATTGGCCCTGATCGCAGCAATGGATGCTGGGCAAGAAGTGCGAAAGGTAATAGCAATCCGATGATGACAACAATCAAATTTGCTCTCATAATCAATTAATTTTTAAGCATTTTGTTTACCCTGTCAAGATTTCCATCAACAGGAGCCGGCTGTATGTTAAGAAGTTTTGCCAGAAGTGGGTAAATGTCGATGTTGGGGATGGGTTCGGAATGATAGCCTTTTTTAAAACCAGGTCCCATGGCATAAAAGATAGCATGCATATCCGTAAATTCATTATCAAATCCATGGGCCCCTGTTTCGTTGCCAATAGCCCATGACCAGTAAACACTCCAGTTGTTTTCGGCTACAATGACCAGGTCATGTGTACGGGGGTGTTTGCCATAATGCATCCGTTCGGGAACTTCACTGCTTTTCCAGACATGCAGGTGTTCAATTTTACGCAGGCTGTCATACACTTCCTCCAGATAACCTTCTTTGACCTTAAGGTTAAAATTAGGATTCCATCCATCGATGATCGCAATTTTAGCGGTATCAACATATTGATCAAGAATAACCCTTCTTTCGGGCGATAATTGCGCCATGCCATGATCCGATAGTACGATAAAATTAATCTGACTGGCATGGGGTAGTTCAAGCATAGCTTTCATAAAAACGCCCACGAGGCTGTCCATTCTGCTAATCACCGGTTTCAGATCGTCACCTTCGGGGCCGAAACGGTGACCACTCCAGTCGGGCTCATCCATATACCACATAATCAGTTGAGGCCGTTGGGCTTCTGGCAGGCTTAACCATGAAATCACACTATCGATGCGTTGTGAATAAGGAAATTTGTGGTCGTACATTTTCTGATAGGTTGGACTAATTCCATCAATATCTGCTTCACTGCCAACCCAAAAATACGATGCAGTTCTGACACCTTGCTTTTCAGCGGTTACCCAGATGGGCTCTCCATCATAGAATTTGCCATCTTCAACACTTGCCCTGTTGCCTTTGTTGTAATCCTGGCCAAACTCGGGTGAATGAAAATTATTCAGGACAATTCCATGATTGTCAATGTATAATCCAGTCGCAATGGAATAATGATTCGGGAAGGTTTTTGTCGGAAAACAGGGAATGAGTCGTTCCGCCTTTACGCCATTGGCAGCAATGAAATCGAGGTTAGGGGTTGAAGCCTTATCGGGATAATCCCAGCGGAAACCATCCATGGAGAGGACGACAACGTATTGTTTGTTTGTTTGAATTTCGGAATTTGAACATGAAAACAAAAAATGTGTGCAAGCAATGATAAAGAATAGTTGCCTTTTCATAGAGGAAATAGATTGATATTAAAAGTGTTACGCGAAAAGACAAAAGGGGTTGATTTATTAAAGCAACCCCTTTTGAAACCAATTAGATCAACTAATTAAAAATATACCGTACTCCAAACAGCATGTTCCAACGAGAAGCAAAATTTGCAATCCCATAGCTATCAAGGCCGGTTTTATCATTTCTGAAAGTGAATTTGGGCGTTGTTCCATCTGATTCGTATCCCTCAAACTGATATAGAAGGTAATTGTTGAATTGTGTACCCGGGATGGTATAGATGGTGCCCCAGTCTTTGTTAAGCATATTGCCAACGTTTGCAATATCAAGGGATAACTGGAACTTATGTGTATTTGAGCCAAATTTCAGACCAAAATCATGGCGTATTGCTACATCGAAAATTGTTGTGAATGGAGCCCATGCACCGTTTTTCTCAGCATACTTTCCGCGATTTTTACTCAGGTATTTATCATCCTCGATCAAATTATTCAGGTTAGTCCATTGTTCAGCAGCAGTAACAGTTACGTCTCCTGAAGTGTAATCAACTAAATTAATATCCGAGGCGTCATTGGGAATAAATACAAGGCTTCTGTTGGCACTGGTGCTGCCTCTTTCAGCATTTAGATTTCTTGCATTTGACCCATCAATAATATAGGAATAAGGAGTGCCAGACTGACTATTCATGAACAGAGAAACAGTTGTTTTATTTGCTCCATCTTTTGTCCAATTGTAAGCATACGTGAGCGCTGTAACAATCCTATGACCGGCAGCAAAATCAGAGCGGCCATATTCAGGATTGTTTCTTCCGTTAATGTTTACTTGTCCTCTCCATTGTGAAGAATTTTGTGACGATGTACCTTCACTTAATGCGTAGGCATCTCCATAGCTATAAGCTAAAAGCGCTGATAAACCAAATTCGAATTTCTTAGCGAACGAAGCAGAAAGGTTATAAGTATACCCTTCAGAAGTATTCGATGCAAGATAAACGGCTGAATAAGTGCTGTTAATGTTTTTATTAAAATAGACATTCCTGTTGTCAGGTGATCCTGTCCATTTGAATTTGACAGCTGTGTCAGAGTTAATATTGGTATACAATATATTATTCAGGGTTTTTGTATAAAGAGCCTCAATTGTTGCCTCAATTCCGCCAGGAAGTATAAAGTCGTAGGCAAGATTGGTTCTGAATACCTGTGGGTATTTGAAATCTTTTGTAAAAATGTCAATCTGACCTGATGGGATCGCGAAGTTAGGATTGGTTGGCTGGCTTTGAACATCTGGATTAAAGAAAATATCTCCATCAATGCTTGATTCGTCAACTCTGCCAAGGGTAAGACCATTGTTGGTATACATAGCACCTGGCCAAACGAAAGGTATTCTGCTTGTGAAAATACCTAAACCACCACGTACAATGTGTTTGCCATTGCCAAAAATATCATAGGAGAAACCTAATCTTGGGCTTAACATAATCTGTCCTTGAGGCATACTTCCGGCAATGGTACCTTTAGCAGCGGGGTATTGGTCTTGCATAGCAATAACAGCACTATCATAGAAATAATTGTCAACTTCCAATGCAGTGTTGATGATTGGTAAATCAAACCTCAAACCTCCTGTTAAGGTCAGATTATTGTTCACTGTCCATTCATCCTGAATGTAAAAGCCAAGTTGCATGGCGTTGAAATCAGCTGCGGCGGCAGTTTTATTTCCGGCAATATTGTCAACCAGCGAATATGATCTGTCATATTCTTTAGCAGGAAGGCCCTGCAAGAATGCTTCTAAACTGTCGTATCTGTAGGTGCCATAGTTTTGACCAATGAAGACATTATAAGCACTATAAATCTCATTGTGCATTCCCACAGTAATGGTGTGAGCACCTTTGTAGATATTGAAGTTATCGGTAATAGTGATTATATCCTGATCGAGCCTGTTTGCGGTAGAGAATTCTTCTGATCCAAAGCGAATGATTCCATTTCCATCTTCAATAAATACATAAGGGAAATCTTTACCTATAGGGTCACGGTCATCTCTGACAGATACGCGGCTCAAAATAAAGTGATTTGAATAATCGGAACCGAATCTTGAATTGAGTTCAAGGGCTGATGAGTTTGTTGTGCTTGGAAAATAGAATCCATTATTCGAGAAGTTAACGGTGTTTCTGTTTCCGGCATATCTCTCATAGTTTTCAGACTTGGTGTATTGATGACGCAAAGTAAGCCTATGGTTATCGTCAATATTATAATCGATCTTCGCAAACAATTTTACTCCATCAAGATTCTGGGCAGTGTTGCCGAAATTGCCCGGATCGTAATCATACGTATTTATTAAAAAGCTACGAAGCGTTTCGAGATCAGCTACGGATGCTCTGTTTTCAATAGATGTGTACTCAGAAATATCAAATGGAGTTGGGGTTTCATCTTTCTGTATTTCAAAGTTTGCGAAAACAAATAACTTGTCTTTGATAATCGGGCCACCGAAAGAAGCTCCATAAGTTGTTTCCGTGAAATCAGCTACTTTTTCTCTTTCGTCCAAAGAAAGTCTTTCAGCCAATATACCATTGGTTTTGCCAACCAGATTCTGATTTTTTACATAATAATAGCCTGTTCCTTTAAATTGGTTTGTCCCCGATTTAGTTACGGCATTTATGCCGCCTCCTGCAAAACCACCATAAGTTACATCATACGGTGAAAGAACTACTTGTAATTGATCAATAATGTCAATGCTGAAAGGTGATATCCCTGTCTGACCACCATTAGTGCCTGATGATGCCAACCCATAAACGTCATTGTTTACAGCACCGTCAATGTAGATTGCATTGTAGCGGTTGTTCGTTCCCGCAAAACTGATTCCTTCGCCATAGCTACTAGCTTGTGGAGTCAGACGGATATAGTCGTTAACATTGCGGTTGATTGATGGCATGTTCTCTATCGTCTGAGAACTAATATTTGTGCTGGTTCCTGTATTCTGACCAACAGATCCAGCCTTGGCAACGACTGCAATTTCTTGCAATTGAACACCTATTTCGGTTAAACTTGCTGATAAATACTTATTCTCGCCTAAATTGAGAAAAACATCCGAAGCCTGCCATTCAGAAAAACCGACAAAAGTTACAGAAACCTTATACGGGCCACCTACCCTCATGCCGGGTATATTAAAGCGTCCATCAGCCTGTGTAATTGTACCATATCTGGTGCCTGATGGTTCGTGCGTTGCAATGACTGTTGCACCAGGTAATGTTTCTCCGATTGAGGAGGCAACTTTACCATTCATAGATGCTGTTGTTGAGCCTTGTGAAAAGGCAGTTTGCCCACCAATGAAAAGCAAACTCATGATTAAGAATAATAAACGTTTTTTCATACAATATAAATTTAGTTAGGGTTTCAGGAAGTAAAAATATAGAAAAGGTTTCCGGTGGATTTTAATAAATTGTTAACAAAATATGTTGTTTTATCAGTAAGTACAATAATGAATTTATCGTCAGAAATTTAGATGTTTAATAATGTTAATAAATGCCAAAAATGAACTGCAACCTGGGCTAAATTTTTACGTTTATTCCGAAACTAAATGTGCGGCCAAATGACCAGAACCCCCTGAAGGTGTCAAGATTGTGCTGGCTGCCATCTTCGCCTTTTAAAATGTAAGTTTCATCGAACAGATTATAGCACCCGGCAAATATCAATCCTTCTGCTTTATTGAAGTTTATGGGTATTTGCAAATACAGATTCATTTGTTGAAAGGATGGAAGCCGGTAAGCATGCGCCCTGTCGTCCCGGTCATGCCTGTTAGCCGGGTCAAAACTCGCATAGCGCTTGTCAAAGAATTGCCATTCGGCCTTAAATTGAAAGTTGTTTTTGGTTTGGATTTGGGTAAATAGCCCTGCCTGAAATTGTGGATGCCCGCCAACCTTTAGTCCATCGGCAAAAACCATAACCGTGTCAACGACTATATTACTATCATTGAATAGCCTGGCACTTACATCATTCTTCCATTTCCAATCACCGGCTGACAATAATCCGCCAATTGTAATGCTTTTGTGTAACTTGATGGATGTTTCAATCTCCAGTCCATTATGCAGGGCATCCAAACCATTTACCATTGCTCTTGTTTGCGAATTATTTTCAAGTTGAATGTATTCGTTCGATAGAAATGAAACATCTTTCCATAAAGTGCTATAAGCATTTACATGCAATGAGTGTCCGTTTCTTTTGTATCCGTAACCAATTTCGGCAGTAGTTACCATTTCATTGCCAATATCTTTTACAGGAACATTGGAGAAGTTACCAAATACATATTTGTAATAGGGGGTTTTGCTAAAGTAGCCGCCATTCAAATAAAAATTGTGGTTTTCATTCAGGTTATAGTTGATACCAGCCTTTAGGTCGTTTCCGTTTCTTGCAACACGATCACTGTAAATATCTGTTGGATAGTTGTATGGATCAAAACGCTGATACCTTGCATTGGATATTGTTCCACCAACAAATGCATTCAGTAGGCCAAATGACTTCTCAATCTGCACAAACAGACTGGAATTGTGCAGGATAGCTCCGTTGTTGATGCGTATTACATCACCTGGCATTTTTATCTGTTCGCGGTTTGCGACACCTGCCAACGACCAACTAAAATCATCAATATAGAACTGGCCTCCCAGCAAATCATTCACCTTTTGTTGAAGCCTCGATTTAAAGTATTTGTAATGTACACCAGTAATTAGTTTCGTTGTTGGATTGATTTGCCAGTCGTAGAATGAAATTAAACCTGCCCAGACATGACTTGCCAGAAAATGTGTCTGTACCAAATTAGAGAAACCGCTGACAGTGTTACCGTTATCCAATGTATACTGGGCTGAGTTGTTCGCATTATAGTTATAAATTGCGTCCCAGTCAATTTGTCCGGATGGATTTCTGAAATCAAATATCCCGGGTCCATATTGAAAACTGTCCTGCCATTTGCCGCCTCCCCATCCGGGTGTAAAATAGGCAGATGTTGTCAGTGTTGCCTGTTCCGAAGTTTGCCAATAATGATTCAGGGCAAGGTGAGGTTTGTGATAGAAATTCTCTGAAGCATTATTCATCTGTCCGTTATAGCTACCCCATTCCTTGTTGTGCTTTATTCCGTATAAATCAATTTCTGACTTGCTCATTTTCAGGCTTCGCTGCCCATGCTTCTCAGGCCCCCCAAGAGCCGTAAACTGCAAAGCATGTTTTGTGTTGATGGTTTTCTGCAGATCAACATAATATGCCCAGGCGTCAACATAGGTTCCATCAACATAGCCATCACCCTTCGTGCGGGAACCCATAAACGACAGCGACCAGCCATCATGCACTCCGGTTCTGTAGCCAAACGAAGTTTTGGTGTTCCCGTAATTTGTAAGCTGATAAGAAAAGGAAGCGCCTTGAGTTTGATCACTTTGTTTTGTTACTATATTGATCGTGCCACCAACAGAATTCAATGCTACCTTCGAAGCACCTATGCCACGCTGAAGTTGAACCGACGCTGTTGCTTCGGTGAGCCCAATCCAGTTGTTCCAGTATACAAGCCCGTTTTCAGCACCGTTTATCGGGACTCCATTAAGCAAGACAGCAATGTTCTCCTGTTGAAAACCTCTGATGCTGATTGTGGCATCTCCTGAGCCGCCACCATCCCTTGATGCGTATATGCCCGGTGTAAATTGTGCTATTTCGGGCATAGGCCTGTCGCCAAGTTGCGTTTCAATCTGACTTGCAGCTACAGTGCTGAATGAAACAGGACTATGTCTTTCACGCGCATTGTTTACGGTGACGTGAACTTCCGACAACTGAAATGCTTTTGTCCTGAGGCTGACCACAACCAACTCCCGGTTTGGTTCAGTAATCATTATGGATTTGCTTTCATAGCCAATAAAGCTAATGTGAAGGAGAGCCGGAAAATCTGAAATTTCTACTTCAAAAACTCCTTCCGGATTGCTTAATCCACCATTCATCTGACCTTCAACAGTAATCTGTGCATTAGCCAGCGGTTTCATAGATAATTGGTCGACCACCTTGCCCTTAAGAAGCGATTGGGCATTTAAAATGTTCAATGCGAATAAGAACAGTACAAAAATTGGTAATCTTTTCATTTTGATTTGGTATTAATAAAAAAAGCCCTGTCAGAAACGCTGCAGGGCTAAAAGTCTTCATACCAAATGATTATGATCGGATAAAACTATCCTGTCATAGATACAACTACTACATGCCAAAAGCAATTGTAGCTGATAACACATGGCCTAATCCTTCTACCATCCAGACTTTAACTGTCGGTTCCGGAATTTCACCGGCTCAGTCCTGCTATTGCAGGAGTCGCGGACTATAACCGCCGATCGGGAATTTCGCCCTGCCCTGAAGAATTTCAAGGGCAAAATTAATTCTTTTATGGAATGGGTGACCAATGAAGGTAATATTTAGAACCATTCAAAATAATGAACTCACACAATCAATGAGTTAGCGTGATTTGCCTGTAAACTTTTCCGGGTGTTGATAAACTCTATCGCATTCAGTGCAGCAATCGTTCCATCAGAAACGGCTGTGGTAATTTGCCTGTACTTTTTATCAATCGCATCGCCGGCGGCAAAAACACCGGGTACATTTGTCTGGAGCTTTTCGTCCGTGATAATCTCCTTGCGGTCGTTCAGCCTGATGCACTTGCCCTGAACAAAGTCGGTGTTGGCTTCATAGCCAATAAACACGAACACTCCATCAAGCTTCATTTCAGTCTGTTCGTGGGTCAGTAAGTTTTCAATGTTCACCGATTCAAGCTTATCAACTCCGTTAAAGGAAGTTATTCGGGAATTCATCATGAAACTGATTTTGGGGTTATTCATAGCTTCCTCCTGTGCATGGGCAAAAGCCTGAAAATGATCGAGCATGTGAATCAGGGTAACCTTGCTGGCATATTTTGTTAATGATACTGCTTCTTCCAGAGCAGTATTACCACCTCCAACAACAGCAATTTCTTTATCTTGAAAAAAGTCGCCATCACATGTAGCACAATAGGAAATCCCACGACCTTTGAAAAAGTCTTCGTTGGCTACATTGAGGGTTCGTGACCGGCCGCCAGTTGCCAGAATGATCGTATCAGCTGTAAACTTTTTACCGTTGGTCAGGCTCAATGACTTCATTGTTGACTCGAAATCAATGGTTGCTATGGAAATGCCGGACAGCATCTCACAACCGAATTTCAGGGCTTGCTTGCGCATATTTTCACTTAAGGCATATCCTGAAATCTTTTCAATTCCCGGATAATTGGCCACTTCATGCGTCAATATCAGCTGTCCGCCTGCAATTCCAGAGTCCAAAACCAGTGTTTTCATTTTGGCTCTCGAAAGATAGATGCCGGCCGTAAGGCCAGCAGGGCCAGCTCCGATAACAATGGTGTGAAAATGATTATTTTCCATATTCTTTCCTTTAAGCAATAGCTTGATTTAAAAGGAATTCATGTTTAGCATGAATTTATCCCTTGAACTCTCTGTCGAGTATGCTTGTGATCTGATCACGCGATTGGATGCTGCTTGTAGCTGCAACTACCTTTCCGTCCTTATAATAAACTGTAAAAGGAATTCCCATGAAGCCCCTGCATTCAGGCAGATTGCGGATTATGTGTGCTTCCGGAGAATCAAACGCCATATCTCTGAAGGCCACATGTTTGTATTCGGACTGAAGCTCTTCCATGATGCCATACACTGGAATACACATAGGTCCCATGCGTCCGCAGCATACCATAACATGATTGTGTTCTTGTATTGTTTTAGTCAGGTCGTTTGCCGTTGCAAGGTGTTGAAGATTTGTTGGTAGTACCATTTTGATTAAGATTTAAGATGAATATTAAGTTTTCATCTTAGCAGCATAAATCATGCCAAATAGTGATACTAAAGCGATTTAATAAAAAATACTAATCAGGTCAATGTATTCGTTTGATCAATCTTAATGTATGCGTGTATTTTTGTAGGGAATTGTTGTAAATTCCCTGATGGTCAATATGATCGATCCGAGCCGAACCCGATGCATGAATAATCTGACCATTTGTCAGTATCATTCCGGTATGAATGATTGCTCCTTCCTGGTTGTCGAAAAAGGCAAGGTCACCAGGCTGGGCTTCGTCGATAAAATCTACTGTTTCGCCTTGAGTTGCCTGTTGAAAGGCATCACGGTAAATTCGTATGCCACAAACTTTAAAAATGAGCTGAGTTAGCCCGGAACAATCCAGCCCAAACACTGTTCTTCCTCCCCATAAGTAGGGTATGCCGATTAACTGAGCGCTATACAATGAAATAAGTTCCTGGAATGTGCTTTCCGCTTTGGGGTCTGCATGTTTTAAGGAATACTGATTGCCCCCGTTTACAACAAAATTGTCAGGACGTTGAGAAAGACTACTTCCAAAGCTGATGATGGTTTTTCTGCCATCTTCGTCAATGGCTTCATTGAGCAACAGCTTACTTGGCATGATATCGTTTTTAAGCCGAAACTGGAACTCTTGCTCCCCGAGCGGGCTGAACTGATTCTGACTTATCCAGCCTTCATACCCATCGAAATCCTGCCTGATGAGCATCCATTTTTCATTCTGGTCGAGAACAACATATGATTCTCCGAACAACATCTGGGATACCATTTCTGCTTTATCTGATGGCATGCTCCTAACGGCAATACAGGTGTATTTACAAATTCCTCTATTCATTTCAGGTTTTTAAGTTCAAATCATTCAACAATATAAGCAAGTTACAACCATTAAGCGAACCATGATTGCCTGAAACAAATTTACATTAAAAGCGACAATCATACACCAAGGAACAAAAATCCTGTCCACGTTATTTTTCGCTTCCCCTGCTTAATCGTTCACTTTTGCTGGATAAATAAAGTGTTTTTATCCACTATTCCTGTTTGTGTTAAAACACCCGATAAGCAATCAGATTAGTTATAGAAAATTGAAATTCCGGCGTATTATTCTGAATAGTTTATATTTGCGCTAAGTTTTTACATTATGCCAAATCGATTTCTAATTTTTGTTCGTCACCAGTATTACGATGCGTTCAAAGTGATACTATTTCTATTTGCTGTTATCCTTGTAGTGTTATTTATTCCGCGTGAAGGTAAGTTCAGGTATGAAATTCAGAAAGGAAAGCCATGGCAGCAGGAATCTTTGTTTGCACCTTTCGATTTTGCCATTATGAAGCCTGAGGATCAGCTGAAGCTTGAGCAAAGTAAAGTGCTTGAGGATGTAAATCCATATTTTATTCACAATGCCGAAGAAACCCAAAGAGGGAAAGAAATGATGCAACTGGCTTTTAATAAAGCCTGGGAAGAGAAATATGGTGAAACAAACCAGAAATTGATGAAACAGAATCTAAGACAATTGAATGGGCTTTTTGATTCGATCCATAATGTTGGTATTCTGATCATGCACAAATCAATTGAAAATCGTGATCCTCAGGAGAAAATTAACATTGTAAAGGAGCGAACTGCTCAAACAGTTGCTTTAAAAGATGTTTTTAAAGTGAAGACTGCATTTGATTTTGTTTCAGCTGAACTGGCAAAAAGGCCAAATTTAGATCGTGAGCTGTTGCAAAATGTTTTAGGGGGTCATTTAATCCAAAACCTTGATTTTAGCGAAGTCATGACAAATCAGGATATTAACAGGGCACTTGAATCCGTTTCAGTAACATATGGAATGGTACAACAAGGTGAGTTGATTATTGCTGAGGGCGAAGTAATTGATGTTAGCCGCTTTAATGTGCTCCAATCGCTTCGTCAGGAATATGAAACCAGAATTGGAACTCAATCTGGCAACAATTCATTGTTATGGGGCCATGTGATTCTGGCCGGTTCAGTTTTCGTTATTCTGTTTTTGTTTATTCGGTTTATCCGGCCTGATGTATTTGATGAGCTTAAAAAGCTCAATCTGATCTTATTGTTAATGGTCTTAGTCATACTGCCATCTTTTCTGATTATTTCCAATAACCCATCCTGGTTATTCTTTATTCCGTTTGGAATGCTGCCGATAATCATGATTACTTTTTTCGACACCCGATTAACCTTGATGGTTCACTTTCTGACTGTACTGATAATAGCACTGGTTGTTCCAAACGCGTTTGAGTTTATTTTTAATCAGTTTGTGGTTGGCTTTGTCGTTATTTTTAGTCTGGTAAATCACAACAAGAGGATTTACTTTTTCAGAACTTCTGTGTTTATTTTCATTTCTTATTGTATAATTTATGCCGGTTTTACACTGATACAGGAAGGAACATTGATGACAGTGAGTCACATGCAGTTATGGTCATTTCTGTTTAGTGCACTGTTAACACTTCTTGCCTTGCCGCTGATATTTCTGCTGGAAAGGTTGTTTGGTTTAATTACTGATCTTACTTTACTCGAGCTCAGCAATACGAACAGTCCGCTTCTCCGCGAACTTGCTTTAAAAGCTCCGGGCACTTTCCAACACAGTATTCAGGTTGCAAATTTATCTGAGGAAGCTTTATTTGCCATTGAAGGCGATACATTACTTGCTCGTACTGGGGCTTTGTATCACGATATAGGCAAGATGGATAACCCGTTATACTATATTGAAAACCAGTCAGGTGGTTATAATCCTCATAACGATATAAACTATGCTGAGAGTGCTTCAATTATCATAGGGCATGTCATAAAAGGAATCGAGAAAGCCCGTAAAGCCAGACTACCCGAACAGGTCATTGACTTTATCCGAACACATCATGGAAACCGACGGGTTGAATATTTTTTCACTATGGAACAGCGTCAAAATCCTGGTATTGCACTGGATGAGCGTGATTTTAGTTATAGGGGGCCTGTGCCTTTCTCAAAAGAAACAGCAGTTGTAATGATGGCTGATTCGGTGGAAGCAGCATCGCGCAGTATGAAATTTCCAACCGAACAAAAAGTAAACGACCTGGTGGAGAATATTATAGGCAAACAAATAGAAACCAATCAGTTTGATAATGCCAGGATTACATTGAAAGAAATTAATCTTGTTAAAAAAATCCTGAAGAAAAAACTGATGAATATTTACCACATCAGAATAGCTTACCCCGAATAGAATTCTCAACCAAACGGAGATAATTAAGGCTATCAGGACCAAGGTTAAATATCAGGTCGAGTATACTAAGGTCGTGCCGAAAGGCAAACCGATCGCCAAACACTTGAAAATAATAGTCAAAGTAATCGGATGAGAATTGTTTTTTCGGGTCAAATGCGTTTCTCAGATCAACTGCTGCATGGAGTGAGCAGTAGTCACTTGTGTAATGCAATGTTTTGGGCAGTTTCAAGAGTGTAAATACAAGCTGTAGACATCGGTCGTTCATTTCGATCAGAGAGTTTGCCTGATCATGAAACAAAGGAAAAAAGTGATGTGCATAGTGATCAAAATACGGTGATCTGCTATAAGCTGAAGTTATTGATCTCCAATGTATCCGTTGCCAGGGTTCAACCCCTGAAACCACAATCTCATCTGTTTTAGTTCTGCTTCCAAAGGGTTTTATCACCGGTATGGAAAGCGTTAACAGGCCTCCTGCAGTAAGGATAACGCATCTGTTCCGGAAAGTTTGTTTTGGAAAAGTTTCCTTTGCTTCAATAACGATTTCGCTGAATGCCATGCAAGAAGCCACATAGCTCACGGGTGGAAACCATGCCGTAGAAAATACCGGACTATTCAAGGCTGTGAACATTGATGCAAATAAACAAAAATAGCTGTACAGAAACTCTGCACAGCCAAATTATAATACACCGGGTTAATGTTATTTTTTTAGCAACACATCGTTTATTGCATTGATAAGGCTTTCTTTAGGAAGTGCGCCCATTGCCATCTGAGGTTGTCCCTCAACCGGGCAGAATAACAAGGAGGGTATACTTCTAATACCGAATGCGCCAGCCAGCTCAACTTCTGCTTCTGTATCAACCTTATAGATATTAATCTTACCTTCGAATTCTTTCGAAAGCTCTTCCAGAATAGGTGCAACCATTTTGCATGGCTGACACCAGTCTGCATAAAAGTCGATAAGACAGGGTAGTCCGCCTTCAAATTTCCATTCTTTGTTCTGTTCGTAATTAAATACCTTGGTAAGGAAAGTTTCTTTTGTTAAATGTTCCATTTTGTATTTGTTTAAAATTTGGTTATTTCTTTAATAATTGCTCTTCGATAATCTGAACATACATTTCTTCGGTCATGGCACCTGCCTGCATCATTGGTTGACCCGAGACAGGAGTAAACAAAACAGCCGGGATACTCTGAACCCTGAATACTGAAGCCAGTTTTCTTTCTTCATCCACATTGATTTTGTAAATCTTTACTCTGCCTTCGTAATCCTTGGCCAATTTTTCCATAATGGGAGCAATTTTGCGACAGGGGGCACACCAATCGGCATAAAAGTCGATAACACTTGGTAATTCATTTTGATAGACCCATTGTTGCGGGTTTTTTTCAAAATTCCAGATTTTTTCAAGAAAAGTATTGTAGGTAAGGTATTCGGGTTTTACGTTATCCGATTTGGTTTTCGCGGGTTTTTCAACATCTGATGTCTGCTTGCCATTTGTGTTGGAGCAAGCCGAGGTGAGTAAAAAGAATGAAATCAATAAGGCTAAACTTCTGTAGATCATTTGTTTTAGTATTAAAGTGTTAATTTATGACGGCACAAAAATAATTAAAAAATTAAATAAATCGCTTTAATCGCACTATTTTTTTACTTTTGCATTCAAATATCAGGCCAAAGTTAATGCGGTTTATTTTGGAAAATAGTTTTTTGTTCAAAATGATTTGTTTAAACGATGGTCTGACAACCTTATCAGACAACCTGGTAACAGGAATGCATGAATTCGTCGAAAAAAAATTGAATGATTGTAAGATATCGCTGTTTTCGTTCATATAACTATATATAGTCCAATGTCTAACAATATTGTAACATCAGGAAAGGCACCAAGAATCTCTTCGGGAACAGACACTATTTTTGCTGATGAAGAGGCATGCCTGGCTTTGCTGGCTGAAGAAAAATGGCGGAATGGATTTGTGTGTAGAAAATGCGGGCATGATAACTTTTGTCATGGTAAAAAGCCCTTCTCTCGCCGCTGCACCAGATGCAAAACAGAAGAATCTGCTACTGCACATACTGCATTTCACAGGTGTAAAATTCCATTGGTGGAGGCCTTTCAGATAGCATTTGTCATTTGTTCCAATCCGGAAATATCCACGTACGAAATTAGCAGGATGACCGAAATACGGCAAATGACCTGTTGGAAGTTTAAATCAAAGATTCAGGAATGCCTCACAGATGAGACCAAGGCAAAAAGCTTAAAAATGATTCTCAATAAAATTGACTGACAAGTTGACAAAAAAACTGCCACATCATTCTGAAGTGGCAGTTAAAACCTTGACAGTGCCTGAAGCTAATTACTTGATCACAATTTTTTTCGTTGTTAATCCAACCTCTGATTGAATTTTCAGCAGATAAACTCCTTTTGTAAAACCGTTTAGATCGATTACATCTTTGTAATCGCCTTTGAAATTGTTCATAGATTGCGAAGCTACTTTAGTCCCTGACAGACTGACTATTTCCAGGTCTATATTCTGTTGCTTCTGAACAGAAAATATGATGGTTAGTTCAGTAGAGGCAGGGTTTGGGAAAGCACTGAACTGATCAACAGCTTTGTTTTCAGATAAACCAACGCCATCAACTTCGTAATAGATTTCCCATCCTTCGTCTTTTATCGTATTGTTAGTTGTCCAGGTCATGAATACCATACTTCCGGCAATGCTCATTGCTTCAGGAATTTCACTGCCCGAAAGTGTTGCAAGTAACTGGTTACTTCCATTGTATATTTTCAGTATGTCCTTGCCGGGCTCGGTTGAGAAATGGTTAAACGATAAGCGGTAGTTTACAGCTTCGGGAACCTGAAGGATAAATACACAGGTTGATAAATTATTGTAATGGAAATCGCCACTTCCGTCGTCTATTGTACCAAAAGGTTCGGTGATAACATTGGAACTGCCACACCACAAAGGAGAAGAAGTCTTGTACTCAGCTTTAAATCCCGGTGAAGTTGATGAACTGGTGAAGGTGATCAACATTTGGTTATTCTGTACTGTAATACTTTGTGGAATATTTTCGCCCGAGAATTCGCCAACAAGTGGATCGCTGGTCGAAGAACCATTATATACCCTGAGGAAGTCGCCCGAAGCCGTATTGAATTCAACAAATGACAGGGTAATGCTTTTTATGGAGTCTGTTTCATTTTGAGGAGAAATGAGCCAGCTGGCATCCATCCCGGAAGGATAATCCTGAACAGGCCCGCTTCCATCGGTGAATGATCCAGATGGTGTTGTGAGGGTTTTCTGACCATCAGCAATATATGGGTAACCAGCTTCACCAGGAAGGATGTTTCGTACAATAGCCTGACTGCCACTGAAACCACCTACATTTTGCAGGCTGTAAAAACCATTTCCGGAGCCGCTCCATCCAAAATTAAAATGATAATAATTCATGCCCTGATAGCCATCGCATACAAATGCATGGCCGCCACCACTTCCCTGACCACTGTAATAAATAGGGTATTTGTTATTAATTTGTTCCTGAAGCATGTTTTCCCATTGAGTGGTGTTGTAACTGCTTTTCTCAAGATATTGGGTATTATTACCATATCTGAACCTGTTCTTTAAAGCATTTGGAACAAGATGGCTATACGATCCTGAGCCATCCGGACCAAAATTCATGCTAACAGAAACTGCTGCATGGAAACCAATTTCGGCTATGTCCCAGGGATATTCGGTTTCTATCTGATCCTGCATACCATCCCAATTGTAATAGGTGTTGCCAAAATCAGCAGTAATAATTCCATAAGGATTCTGATAGTATGAATATGAACCCATTCCCTGAAGGGGATAACGCCAGTAGTGCATGATCATCGACATGGCCGTTGCCACGCAACCCACATAAACGCGGCCTCCGGGACCAGCTTCGTCTTCAGGACACATCAGATTATATGGACTATCCTGATTCCACATAGCGGTGAGTAAGGGTGTTTCAACATCTCTCAGAACCTCTGTGTTCAGCATGCTGATATCGTCAGTCAGGAGCCTGTTCCAGTTTGATTGTACTTCTTCATCAGCCACAAGTCCATGCGATAGAATGTAATCCTTTTCGTCAATGAATGTCGTTAACCAACTGTTGGTGTTATAGTTTAATTCTTGTGGTCGCGGAAAACTTCCTTCAAGATTATATCCTATAACCGGATGTCTTTCGTCACGTGCGGCAACAATTACCCATCCCTGATTCAGGTTGAGAACATAATAGGATTCTGAAACCTCCCACATATCCTGAACAAGGATGCCGGAATATGACATGCCGTTTCCAAATTGATTGATGCGCTCAAACATAAAGTTTTTGGCAACTTTACGGGCGTCGTTTGTTGATACTTTCTTTGCAAAGGAATTGAAGCCTGCAAACAGCAATATCATTACTGTAATTAGTAATAGCCTGAGTTTCATTGTTACATTAAAAATTGATGGACAAAAAGAAAACTTTGCGACAAAAGTAACCAAATGATTGGAGTAGGGTGGTAGATTTCAGTTATTTAGAATGAATTTAAACAATTACCCTGCGTCGGACTATTAGTGCATTTGGATAGTTTTTTGCTTTTCAGACCAGCTAAAATCAGTAATTTCGCACACCGGAAATTCACTAAACACCCTATCTAAAATGGTTAATATTCTCATTATAAATATTAAAGAACTGTTTGGTACAGAGTCTAATCCGCGTATGTGGGTTGCCGGGAAAGACATGGCTGAGATAGGCAGTATAACCAACGCCTATCTGTTTATCAACAATGGTTTGATAGCTGATTTTGGAAAAATGGATCAGCAAAAAGTAAAAGGGGTTATTCAAACAAATCCTGATACAAGAATTATAGATGCTTCCGGAAAGCTTGTGTTTCCGTCATTTTGTGACTCGCATACACATCTGGTCTATCCTGCCTCGCGTGAGGTTGAGTATGTGGATAAAATAAAAGGGCTTAGTTATGAAGAAATTGCCCGAAGAGGAGGCGGAATATTAAATTCAGCAGCACGCATGCAGCATGTTTCAGAAGATGAACTTTTCAACTCAGCCATGGAAAGGCTTGATGAGATTATGAAAATGGGGACAGGGGCGGTTGAGATAAAAAGTGGCTATGGTCTCACTTTAGAATCTGAAATAAAAATGCTTAAGGTAATTCGAAGGCTAAAAGCAGCATCTCCATTGACCATCATATCAACTTTTCTTGGAGCGCATGCTGTGCCTCTGGAGTATAAGAGTAATCAGGAAGCATACGTTGACCTTGTGATTAACGAAATGATACCTGTGATTGCTTCAGAAGATCTTGCAGATTTTATCGATGTGTTTTGTGATACTGGTTTTTTCACGGTGATGGATACTGACAGGATTCTGAATGCTGGCATGAAATATGGCTTAAGACCTAAGATTCATGCCAATGAGCTGGCAAATTCAGGTGGGATTCAGGTAGGAGTGAAGTATAATGCCTTGTCGGTTGATCACTTGGAGTATACCGGAAAAAATGAAATCATTGCGCTGAAAGATTCTGAAACCATGCCGGTTATTTTGCCAGGTGCTGCTTTCTTTTTGGGAATGCCGTATGCGCCTGCACGTGAAATGATCGATGCCGGCCTGCCGGTTGCCATGGCCAGTGATTTCAATCCGGGAAGCTCTCCATCAGGCAATATGCAGTTGATTCTATCCATGTCAAATATTCTTTATAGACTTACTCCTGAAGAAGGATTGAATGCGACTACCCTGAACGGCGCTTATGCTATGGGCCTGAATGAAGTTTTAGGTAGTATTTCTGTGAATAAAAAAGCCAATTTGTGTATTACAATTCCGGTGCCGGGTCTTGCTTATCTGCCATATTATTATGGTACGAATAAAGTTGAAACAGTGATTTTAAACGGTAAAGTGTGTGTGGAAAATTAACAATATCCTTATATGAAAAAACTAATTGAGTGTGTTCCGAATTTTAGTGAAGGTCAGGATATGTCTGTTATAAAGCAGATTACTGATCAAATTGAAATGATTGCAGGTGTAAAACTGCTGGATGTGGATCCGGGTGCTGCCACCAACCGAACGGTTGTAACCTTCGTTGGAACACCTGATGAAGTAGTTGAGGCGGCATTTATGGCTGTAAAAAAAGCCTCGGAAATTATTGATATGCGGAAACATAAGGGAGAACATCCAAGAATGGGGGCTACAGATGTTTGTCCCCTGGTCCCGGTTTCTAATATCAGTATGGAAGAAACCGTCGACTACGCACGCAAGTTAGCAAAGCGTATTGGTGAAGAGTTGAGTATACCTGTATACTGCTACGAAAATGCAGCCTATATTCCTGATAGAAAGAATCTTGCTAATTGTCGTTCAGGTGAATATGAAGGATTGTCTGAGAAACTTCAGAATCCTGCCTGGAAGCCTGATTTTGGGCCGGCAGAGTTCAACGCACGTTCCGGAGCTACTGCAGTTGGTGCCCGTGACTTTTTGGTTGCATTCAACATTAACCTGAATACCACTTCCACTCGCAGAGCAAATTCTATTGCGTTCGATGTAAGAGAAAAAGGCCGGGTAAAGCGGGAAGGTGATCCGGTTACCGGTAAAATTGTGAAAGATGAAAAAGGAAATCAGGTGTTTGTTCCCGGAACATTGAAATCGGTTAAAGCTATTGGGTGGTTCATCGAAGAATATGGAATTGCTCAAATTTCTATGAATCTGACCAATATTGGCATTACTTCAGTTCATGCTGCCTTCGATGAAGTTTGTCGAAAAGCTGCCGATAGGGGAGTAAGAGTTACAGGTTCTGAATTGGTGGGGTTAATTCCTTTAAAGTCAATGCTTGATGCCGGAAAATTTTATCTGGCAAAGCAGGAACGCTCCCTGGGAGTAGATCAGGATGAGCTGATTAAAATTGCCATTAAGTCGCTGGGTCTTGACGAGTTAAAACCCTTCAATCCGAAAGAGAAGATAATTGAATATGTGCTGGAAGAAGCGGAGCAAAAGAAAAAACTGATTCATCTTTCAGTCAAAGGATTTGCCAACGAAACAGCAAGTGAGTCGCCAGCGCCGGGCGGGGGCTCAATCGCGGCTTATTTGGGCGCTTTAGGTGCTTCGCTGGCAACTATGGTAGCCAATTTGTCATCTCACAAAAGGGGCTGGGATGACCGGTGGAAAGAGTTTTCTGACTGGGCCGAAAAAGGTCAAAAACTGAAGGACGAACTTCTTTATCTGGTAGATGAGGATACCCATGCTTTTAATATGATTATGGATGCACTTGCCTTACCAAAAAAGACAGAGGAAGAAAAAGAAACGCGCCGTAAAGCCATTGAGGATGCTTCATTGTATGCCATTGCGATACCTTTCAGGGTAATGCAGGTTGCCTATGAATCCCTGGAGGTGATCGAAGCAATGGCACGTTCAGGTAACCCTAATTCGGTTTCCGATGCCGGAGTGGGTGCACTGTGCGCCAGATCAGCCATAATGGGTGCCCACCTCAACGTAAAGATCAATGCAGCCGGTTTGGCTGATCGGTCAAAAGTTTCAGGAACTATTGAAATAGCTGCTGACATAGAGAAAAAAGCTATTGAAAAGGAAACCGAGATATTGGCTGTTGTCAACAAAATTATTCAAACACTTTCGTAAGAATCAATGAATGAATACCTGACGCTTTGGCTACTCTATTTCACTTCATTTATCACCCTGATGAATCCACTCGGGGTTATGCCGGTTTTTTTGACCATGACAAATGGGATCGATTCAAAACAAAGACGGAAAACAGCGGTAAAAGCAAGCATTACCGCTTTTTTCACTTTGATCCTGTTTGCTTTTGGCGGTGAAATGCTCTTTACATTTTTTGGTATTTCCGTAGCAGGCCTTAAAGTGGTTGGTGGCGTTTTATTCTTTATCATGGGTTATGATATGTTGAATGCACGCCTTAGCCGTACAAAGATAAATCCCGAAGATGTTAATGCCTATGTGAACGATATTTCTATTACACCGCTCGGCATTCCCATGATAGCCGGTCCCGGTTCGATTACCAATGCCATCATCCTGATGGATCAAAGCCAGAATGCTGCTTCGAGAATGATTTTGATCTCTGCTATCCTTATTGTCTGTCTCACTACCATGATCATCCTGATAAGCGGTTCCAAAATAATCAGGGTTCTGGGCGACACTGGAAATAAGGTGATGATGAAACTTATGGGATTAGTGGTCATGGTTATTGCTGTTGAATTCTTTTTTACTGGTATTCAGCATTATGTGAGAGAAATTTTAAAGATTGTGTAACCTCTCAATTGAAATGGTCAGGAGAAACTCAGAAAAGAAATGAAAAAAAATAGGAATAATTAGGATAATTAGTCAATTAATAGTAATTTTGCCGTCCGAAATTTTGAAAGTTAAAAAGCATGGCTAAGAAAACAAAAGAAGCACGAGGACAAGTAATACTTGAGTGTACTGAGCACAAAACCAGTGGTATGCCGGGCACCTCACGTTATATTTCAACCAAGAACAAGAAGAATACTCCCGAAAGACTTGAGTTGAAAAAGTATAACCCGATTTTAAAGAAAATGACAGTTCATAAAGAGATTAAATAAGTAAAACTATGGCAAAGAAAGTAGTAGCTACCCTGCAGGCTGCAGGCAAGGATTTTGCGAAGGTCATCCGTGTTGTGCGTTCCGAAAAGACCGGAGCATATACTTTTAAGGAAGATATCGTTCCGACCGATCGTATTCAGGAATTTATCAGCAAAAGGTAATTCTGCTTTTGAAAATATTGATCAGAGCTTTTCCTTCGCCGGAAGAGCTTTTTTATTTTAATACCAGCAATTATGGGATTGTTTTCATTCTTTTCGAAAGAAAAAAAGACAGAGCTTGATAAAGGCCTTGAAAAAACGCGCGAAAGTGTCTTCAGTAAACTGTCGAAAGTTATTATAGGAAAATCGAAGGTAGATGAAGAGGTACTCGACCAGCTCGAAGAAATCCTTGTAACCTCCGATGTAGGCGTAAGCACAACCTTGCGAATCATCGAGCGAATTGAACAGCGGGTTGCCAGAGACAAGTTTCTGGGCACTTCGGAATTGAACCAGATTTTGCGCGAAGAAGTGATTGCCCTGCTTCATGAGAACAATTCGGGCGATGGTGATGATTTTGACCTGCCAGCATTGGATACTCCTTATGTTATCATGGTGGTTGGAGTGAATGGTGTTGGCAAGACAACTACAATTGGAAAACTGGCCTATAATTTCAAACTGGCAGGTAAAAGAGTAATCCTGGGAGCCGGCGACACTTTCAGAGCAGCAGCTGTTGACCAGATCAGAATCTGGGCCGAAAGGGTTGATGTCCCCCTTGTTTCTCAGGGAATGGGTTCCGATCCGGCTTCAGTGGCTTTCGATACAATAAAATCTGCCTTGAGCCAGAAAGCAGATGTGGTGATCATCGACACTGCCGGTAGACTGCATAACAAGGTGAACCTGATGAATGAGCTGACCAAGGTTAAAATGGTGATGCACAAACTTATTCCGGGCGCACCTCATGAAATATTATTGGTGCTTGATGCGTCCACCGGACAGAATGCCATTGAACAGGCAAAGCAGTTTATTGCCGCAACCGAAGTAAATGCAATTGCACTTACCAAACTTGATGGCACAGCAAAAGGAGGGGTAGTAATCGGTATCTCTGATCAATTTAAAATACCAGTGAAATACATTGGCGTAGGTGAAAAAATGACCGATTTGCAGGTTTTTAACCGCAAGCGATTTGTCGATAGCCTCTTTCAATAGTCAGCTTGCACCATTGAAAACACAAACTATCAATATAGTAACGCTGGGTTGTTCAAAAAACAAGGTTGATTCGGAGCATCTTACAGCCTTATTGCCTTTCAACTACTTTTCAATTCAGCACGATTCACCTGAAGAGACGGATATTGTCATTATCAATACATGTGGATTTATTGGAGATGCTAAGGAAGAGTCAGTTGAAACCATCCTTACCTATGCTGAATCGCGCAAAGAAGGCAAAATTAAAAAACTTGTTGTAATGGGTTGTCTCAGCCAACGTTACAAATCAGAACTCTCGGAAGAAATACATGAAGTTGATGCATTTTTTGGTGTGAACGACCTTCAAGCAATCGCCGGGTTCCTCCAACCGAAAAATCGTATACCGGCAAGTGAAAACATATATCACTACAAGCGGATATTGTCGACGCCTTCGCATTATGCCTATCTGAAAGTTTCTGAAGGCTGTGACCGACAATGCAGCTTTTGTGCAATTCCGATAATCAGGGGAAAACATATCTCAGTGCCGGAAGAAAAACTGGTGGAAGAAGCCGAGGACCTTGTCAGGCAAGGTGTTAAAGAAATCATTCTGATAGCCCAGGATCTTACCTATTATGGAATTGATCTGTATGGCGAAAAAAGGATTGCGCAATTGGTGCAGAAACTTTCAACCATAGAAGGCATCGAATGGATCAGACTTCAATATGCCTATCCAACCGGATTCCCAACAGAGTTGCTTGATATTATTGCTCAGAATCCAAAGGTATGCCGTTATCTCGACCTGCCACTGCAACACATCAGCAGCCACATCCTCAAGTCGATGAAAAGGGGACTGAATAAGTCTCAAACCCTCGATCTGATACGAATAGCAAGGGAAAGAATACCTGGCCTTGCTTTCCGGACAACTTTGATCACTGGGTATCCGGGCGAGTCCGAAGCTGATTTTGCTGAATTGATTGATTTTGTCGAAAGCCAAAGGTTCGAACGACTCGGAGTTTTTACGTATTCTCCTGAGGAGGGAACATCAGCGTTTAAGTTGCAGGATAGTGTCCCTGAAGAAGTAAAGATCGAAAGAATGGAACAGATCATGGAGATTCAGCAAGGTATTTCGCTGAGTCTGAATCAGGAGAAAATCGGTCTGACCATGAAGGTATTGATCGACCGGATTGAGAATGGTTTTTATATTGGACGAACAGAGTTCGATTCACCTGAGGTTGATAATGAGGTGCTTATACCAGACACACATCAATCTTTACAAATTGGAGAATTTTATAATATTCTCATCACCCAGGCAGGTGACTTTGACCTGACTGGCATACCAGCTTAACCTTCCGTTTTCAAAAGTATCCGAATCCGGAGAATCATCTATTTTAGATATAATAGTAAGGTTTTAAATGATTTATGAACTTAAGAACTCATGCCGATAACCGATTCCGGCGCCACAACATTTACAATTATCATCTAGCTCACACCTAAAAGGCACAAAGATAGACCTTTGTGTTTTTTGGCACATACATTGAATTGAATAACTTGGTTTTAACAATTCACAGTCAGAAGATAATAGCGCTTATTGATTGTAAATTTGGTTTTGGTTGATTTTCAGGCCTATCGGAACAGTAGGCCTGATTTTTTTTTGATATTATCCTCTTAACCTTTAAGATAACTATTTTTGCATCATCACTTATCCTTAAAAACCATGAAGAAATTATTTCTGCTACTTCCAGTAATGTTCTTATTCATAGTAACAGCATCGGCTCAGCTTATTTCTCAGATTAAACTTGATTCTACCTTGCAGAATGGTTATCAACGATTAGCGTATGGCAATATGACTATTGCCGGACATTTATCGGAAGGGAAAAAGCAAGGATCGTGGGCAATATTTTTTCCAACAGGTCAGGTTCATATTCTGGAGCATTATCTGGATAATTTGAAAAATGGATTGTATGTTCAAATTGGCAGAAACGGCAACATTCAGGAGCAATCTTATTTCAGGCATGACACCTTGCATGGTCAGTTATTAAAATTTGCAGCTGGTGGTCGTTTGACACTTGAGGAGAACTATTTCATGGGCAAACTGGATAGTCTGCGAAAGGTCTATTACGAACGTGGAGCTATTCAGGAAGAATCGTATTATAAGCATGGACAGCGAAATGGTACTTCGATATGGTATGACGAATCAGGAAATGTCATTGCCGAGTACCAATATCTTAATGGATTTTTTGAAGGTGTTCAAAAATCGTATTACCCTGGTGGACAGCTCAAATCAGAACAGGGATTTATTTTGAACCGACAGCATGGTCCGGCCAGAGAATACCATTCCAACGGACAGTTGAAAACAATGGGTGATTTTGTTGAAGGCCATAAACATGGTAAATGGGTGGAATTTGACGAAACCGGTAAGCCGGTTAAAACAACTACTTACAAGAAAGGCGTTGAAAAATAGGTTCAGATTAATTTCGAGATTGTCTCGAAAAATGCCGGCCAGTCAATGTCATTTGACGATTTTCCCAGTCTCACGATAATCAGATCTTTGTTTGGATCAACATAAAGATACTGTCCTAAAATACCTTTTGCAAAGAATGCCCCGTCTTCTTTGACTCTCCAGAAATGAGAATAAGGGTAGCCCTGAGAGTCTCTTGAGTCATTGTGGATGGTTAAACTCGAATTAATCCAGTCTTTGCTGATAATCTGTTTGCCGTTCCAGTTTCCCTGGTGCAGATATAAACGACCAAATCGAGCCAGATCGATTGCAGTTGTATTGAGACAACAAAATGATTTGATGGTGAGATGTTTTTCACTGTCAACACTCCATGAAGCATCGTATTGCATGCCAAGTGGTTTCCAGATTTCTTCTTCCAACAAAACAGCAATACTTGCATTGCTTGCGTTTTCAATGGCCTGTGTGATTAGAAGGGTGTTTACACTTTGATAACTATACTTTTGGCCTGCCTTTTCTTCTGGTTTAAGTTGCTGTATGTATTTTTTTAGGTTTGTACCATAATAGAATTTGGCCATGCCACCAAAAGGTGAATTGTATTTTTCTTCAAATTGAATACCTGAACGCATATCAAGCAGGTTTTCAAGTGTTAAACTTTCAAAACCTTTGCCGCGGATTTCAGGTAGATATTGTCCTATGGTATCCTGAACGCTGTGAATATATCCTTTGCTGATCGAAATACCCATCAGTGCACTTACAAATGATTTGACAACAGAAAATACAGGTACAATTGATGACCTGTCATAGCCCATGAAATATTCCTCATAGACTAAGGTGTCGCTTTTTACTATTAAAAACGCCACAGTTTCATTTTTACTTAGAAAACTGTTTAAGCTTTCTTCCTCATTACCGTGCAGGGTTAAATCTAAGTTTTTATGCGGTTTTAGATTTTCATAAAAACTGAACGGTTCCTCACCTGTCCGAACCGGCTTTGAAGTGAACTTTTTATGATCGTTAATATCGGCATAATTATAATAGAAGTAGCGCCCCACATGACATGATTGATTCATCATGATAAGAAAAAAGAAGAGTAGTTGCAAAAGAGTATGGAAGATTTTGTATTTCGGACAACTTCTTTTTATCATCAGTTTTTTCATGCTAAAATAAACATTTGCCTTAATTTATCAGGGGGGGTAAAATGATATTCTGTTTAAAACACAGTTATTACCCAAGTTGATCTATGCCGGCATCTTTTTGATGCTGGGATTTGGGATAAGCAAATACCGGATACTGTGATTCAGTTTCGCTGATACTATACCCAAAAATACTCTGGTACTCATCTGTTTCCTCACCCATTTCCTCCAATTGTCGGAGGTATTGCGAAATTGACTTTGATTCAACAATGAATACTTTTCCCATCTTGTTCACTACCTGACTGTGATTGCGTGTGTGGTCATGATTGAATAGCAAAACCCGACGACCATGTCTTGTAATGCCTATTGTTCTAAATGTTAAGCTTTTTCCAACGCCAGGTAAATTGAGAACCGACCTGTCGCACGAAAGAAATAGGATTGCAGATTTTTCGAGAAGTTTAACAATGTTCTCCTGAATTGTTTCCGGATTTAAACTTATGTCGTTCAATTCTGTTTTCATGTCTTGTGTAATCTGACCATGAATTTTCTCTTCATTAAGTTCCTGAAGTATGCGCGCGTTGGTTGAAAAGTTATGGCTGTTTTCGTGATATCCCTTCACCGAAAAATTATAATAAGGCAATACACCATTTTGGGATAAAACGGCCCTAAGTTTCGAAAGATGACCCCGACGGGAAGATGAAGCAGTAAATACATGTTGATTGGTTACCAGCCAGCCTGCGCCCACAAGTGCCTGTATGCTTTTCACAACCTCAGGTGTTACTTCCATGGCAGTTTCGAAATGGGTTTGAATCACAAACTGCTTGATTCCGACTGATTTTCCTTTTTGACGAAATTCAGCAAGCAGATCCGTTAATTGTGGTGTAATGCGTTGAGGTATGTAAACTGGTAAACGGGTGCCTAACCTGATGCGGCGTATGTTTGCAAGTTTCTGTTCCTGAGAAAGTGTCAGATTGAGTTCATATTTGCGTTTTGCCATCTGGAAAACTGCCTCCAGGATGATACGAAGCGATTTGTCTGAACTCATTAATGCATCGCCACCTGTGATTAATATGTCACAAAGTTGCGGGTCTTTCTCAAAGTATTGCATCAGCCTTTCCAGTTTTTCAGCCCAGTTTTCCTTTGGCAGCAACTTATCAAGGTCAAAGTTTAACCGGCCACTCTGGAAATCGTACATGCGCTGGCAACTAACACAAAGTCCGCCACAGGCTCTTCCTGCAGTATCAGGAATCAGGATGGCAACTTCGGGATAACGGCGATGGATATTACTTCCTCTGGGCAGTATCCATCCTGCTGCATTTGGCTTTCCTTCTTCAACCTGGTCTTCTTTTTCCCAGGCGACAATATGTCCGAACTCCTTGATTAATTGTTTGCTAAACATGATATAATCGCGGATGGCAAGGTCAGATCCTACTGCAAACCCGGGTTCTGTAACATTCAGTAAGCTAAGATAGTAAGGGTTGATAAAGAAGGGAATTCCGGCTTTGTGGGCATCGTTAAGCAATGTCATCGTTTCCACAGGGATGCTCCCGTTCAGCATCTCATTGAGTAGGTCAGGGTTTCGGACAGCAAACCTAAGATGAAAATTGTGATCATTCCACCAATCAAAAACCATTTTAACTTTATGCAGTTCACTCATTCCCTCTTCAAACCGGAATTTGTTACTACTCAGTTTACCCTCATCAATTTTCTTGACAATTAGTTTGATAATTCGTTCTTTATTTTGATCCCGGATTTGCATTATTCTTTCATCCAGACCTGATGGGTGACGCTCCATCCAGACATTAATTTGATCTTTGCAGGCTACCTGAGGGGTCAGGGTTCCATTTAATTGTCTGAAGAGCATAAGAAAATCCTGAAAAAAGTCGATAAGAGCACCTCCTTTGCCAGTTTTTGCCGCCAACCAAAGATATTTGACCGGGTGGCTTTCAATAAAATCGCCTCTGATGTTTTGATCCTGCAATACGATGCCCGAATACGATGTGTAATCAAATAGACGAATGGCTGCAAAATCCTGCCAGCTGATCTGATTCATATCAACCTGGCCTGAATCCTGGCTTTCTGCATAGGCAAGTGCATATTTGTTCCGGCTCAGTAATTTTTTTGCAAACTTGTTCAGATCATGAATGGCCTCTTCAACCGATTCGGCATGTAGAAGCATATCTTTAAAAAATGGGTTTTCCTCAAAGATTTTTTGAAGTACTTTATGGGACTTTATGCTGATTGCAACCCGATCAAGCTTTTTGAAGTTATTTTTAAATGTCATAAATTTTCTCACGTGGGTGAAGTTTCTTTATCAAACATTAAACAAACTTCAGTAGACACATATCATTTGGCAGTATTGCCCGAAGCCAGATTAAACTGGCTTCATCCTGATTTACAAAAATAGGGAAAATTTGCCTTGAATGCAATAAATGGACTCAAATATTGCCGTTATTAAAAGGTAATTGATTAGCCACAATCTAATATTGTTTATTTCTATAACTTTGCCTTTCCATTTAGAATGAATCTAAATAATTTGATATCAATATAATAAATCAAAAGTATGTATAGTGGGTTTTATAAAGTGCCGATGGCGTATAATGAAGTGGTTAAATCCTATGCTCCTGGAACGCCTGAGAGGGCCGAAATCAAGGAAATGTTAAAGATCATGCGTTCGCAAATAGCAGATATTCCAATGTATATCGGAAGCGAGCGGGTGAAAACCGAAAGAAAGATCAGCATTCACCCACCACACGACATCAAGCATACGTTAGGATATTATTATGAAGGAGGTGCTGAACATGTGAATATGGCCATTGATGCGGCTTTAAAGATACGCAAAAGCTGGCAGGCACTTGAATGGCAGGATCGTGCTGCCATTTTTCTTCGTGCAGCAGATCTGGTTTCTGGGCCTTACCGGGCAAAGATTAATGCCGCAACTATGCTCGGACAGTCGAAAACGGTGCACCAGGCTGAAATTGATGCTGCATGCGAATTTGCTGATTTTCTGAGGTTTAATGTGCAGTTTATGAGTGAAATTTATAGCCAACAGCCCATTTCAGATAAAGGTATATGGAACAGGATTGAATATCGTCCGCTGGAAGGCTTTATCTATGCATTAACGCCCTTCAATTTTACTGCCATTGCTGCCAATTTACCATCGGCACCTGCTATAATGGGTAATGTTGTTGTTTGGAAACCTTCGAACACACAAATTTATTCGGCCAATATAATTATGGAGATTTTTCGGGAAGCCGGTTTACCTGATGGGGTTATAAACCTTGTTTTTGTTCCTGGACCGGTTGGTGGTAAAATTATGTCGGCTCATCCCGATTTTGTTGGTGTTCACTTTACCGGATCCACAACCGTGTTTAGTAAAATTTGGAAAGCGATTGGCGATAACCTTACTATTCATAATACTTATCCTAAGATAGTGGGTGAAACCGGTGGAAAGGATTTCGTGGTGGCTCATCACACGGCTGACCCAAAAGCATTATCAACAGCCTTGGTACGAGGCGCTTTTGAATATCAGGGTCAAAAATGCTCAGCCGCTTCAAGGGCTTATATTCCGGACAATTTGTGGCCTCAGGTAAAACAGTTGATGCTGGATGATTTGAAAACAATCAAAGTTGGACCTGTTGAAGATTTTACCAATTTTATGGGTGCTGTGATTGATGAAGCTTCCTTCGATAAGCTTGCCATGTTTATCGACAATGCCAAAAACGATGATGCTGCTGAAGTGATAGCCGGTGGAAACTATGATAAATCGAAAGGCTATTTCATAGAACCGACTGTTATTCTGACTTCTGACCCGCATTACATAACCATGCATGAAGAATTATTCGGGCCAGTTTTGACGGTTTATGTGTATGATAAAGAAAAATGGGAAGAAACCTTATATCTTGTCGACCGCACTTCACCTTATGCTTTGACAGGTGCCGTTTTTGCTCGCGATCGTTTTGCCATTGAGCTGGCAAACGAAATATTGGTTAACGCTGCGGGAAATTATTACATCAACGACAAACCGACAGGTGCAGTGGTTGGTCAGCAGCCTTTTGGCGGGGCAAGGGCCTCGGGAACAAATGATAAGTCAGGTTCTTCTCTCAATTTATTGCGTTGGGTTTCTGCCCGGACGATTAAAGAAAATCTTAATCCGCCCACAGATTATCGCTACCCATTCATGCTGGAAGAATAAAAAAAGCTACCCTTAATAAAAAATGAGGCTACCCCGGAAGGAGTAGCCTCATTTGATTTTCTACACAACAATTTCTATTTTAAAGGCTTAGTGCCCAAAATTTTACGCTGTTTATTTTTGATTATAAACTTTTTCCTGATGGGCGCATTCTTCTTGGTAACAGGATTGTATGCAACTTTGGCAGCTTTGTCGCCTTTTGGGCTGGTGGCATTTGTTCGACCACTTGCACATGACGCAAAAGATGCAACAAAAATAAGAAGGGATATGCTAAAAAGAATTGATTTTAAGAATGATTTCATGACAGCTTTTTAATTTGGTTATGGTTCCTCTGAATTTTTGACGGGTTAAAATTAATGTTTTTTTATTAATTACATGAAGTTGATTTATTTTTTATCGATTTGCTTATGATAACAATCCTGTGTTAATAAATTTTCGCCCTTGTAAAGTTTAGTTTAGCTCTAATTTGAATTTTATTAATAATTTTGTGACCGATCATGGTGTCCGCAATCCTGAACCGGGACGAGGACTGAAAATGGGAATCAGGTGAAAGTCCTGAACAGTTCCCGCTGCTGTAAGCTCGCAAACAGAGCTTCCGGAATTCTTTGGCCACTGTCCGCCTTTGGTGGGTGGGAAGGCTCCGGAAGTGAGCAAGTCAGAAGACCTGCCAGATCAATTTTATTTTCCAAAGCTTTCGGGTAAAAGGCTTGTCGGGTATGATCATTTTGATTACGACATTTTCCTGATGGTTTTGAGGGCTAATGAATGTTTAACCTTAAAACTTTTTTTATGAAAACACGACAATTTTTCGGGATGGCACTGATGATGATCGTCCTGCCTATGGGTATTGGAGCCTATGCTCAGCAAACGCTTCAATTGAATCAGGTTGTTGTTGCCTCAGGAGGGGCATTTTCCGATCCGGATGACTATGTAACAGTCTCTTCGCTTAACCCTGTAACCTTAGTACAGCAAAATTTTGCCACCATTTACACCCAGGCAGTGCAGGATATTTTAGTGGATGGCCTGGATCTTTTTGTCGCTGCTACCGATTCGCTGATGATGTATAACCTGGATACATATGAGCGGCTCGATGCGATTGCCTTATCAGGCCTGAGCCAGCTTTATACAGCCGGAGATTATGTTTTTGTAAGCATACAGTATCCGGAAACCTCAGGGTTTTTGCGTGTTTTCAAACGAAATTCACTCGTGATGCTTTCCGAGGTTGAAGGTATAACGGATGAATCTGCCGGTATGGTTGCTTTTGCTGATAAACTTTATGTTGCAGTTCCCGGTAGTTGGACGAGCACAAGGGGCAAACTTGCCGTTGTTGATTTGAATTCACATCAGCTGATCGAAGAAATTGACCTGGGAGAGCTTAGTACAGGAATTCATAGCCTTTTCGTCTATGAGAACAATGTAATCGCTGTTTGTCGAACTCCCTGGGGAGTCGAACAAGGAGTCATCACCGTTTATAACACTGAAGATAAAACTGTTGCACATAATGTGTTCGATAATGTGTTCGGAAAAGGAATAGCCGTATTCGGGAATACATTGTACTTATTCGTCGATAACGGTATAGGTGCTATTGATCTTTTAACATTTGAAATGCTTGATCCGGCAGTAATTGAAGATCCGGGTTCAGCTTCTTTTATCTATTTTGCTGATGCAGCTTTTGATCATTTAAATCAACAGTTTTTTGCAACCACATCGGATTATTTTTCATTCGGGCAAGGGCATGTTTTCGGTCAGGAAGGTGTCGAAACCGGGCTTTTCGAAGCGGGAATTTCGCCCGAAGCCATTGGGCTTGATTACAGGGATGTTACAGGAATTGAACAATCGAAGCAAGTTTATTCACTTATTCTTAGCCCAAATCCTGCCAGCAACATGATCAGGTTTGAAACTGGTCGCAAAATTGGACCATTCGATGCAATTGTTTATTCGCTTCATGGTCAGTTAATGCAGAAACATCAGGGATATTCCGATGCAATTGATATCAGTTCGCTTCCAAATGGTTACTACATCTTAACAATAAGTACACCGGAAGGCATGACGTCTATGGCTTCCTTTGTTAAATTATCTCAGGCCAATGAAAGGTGATTTAGTCAGATATTGTCTGATACTGATGTTCTTGGCACCGGTTCAGCTGCTGATTGCACAATTTGACCCACCAGCAG
Source organism: Bacteroidales bacterium UBA6192 (assembly GCA_002422725.1). Lineage (GTDB taxonomy): Bacteria > Bacteroidota > Bacteroidia > Bacteroidales > F082 > UBA6192. The sequence continues at coordinate 34,073 of DITE01000064.1, read as the reverse complement.
GCCAAAACGGAAGCCACGCCATGTATGCCGATAGCCTTGCATTCATCGGTTGGGCAACATCAGTAGTAGTTGAAAGAGGGTGGATGGAGGCCGGAAACCAATCTCTGGGCCTGGCAACTTATGGAAATGATGATGATGCTTTGGGTAAAGCCGATTTTAGTGTTGTAAGCCTTGGTGATGGGGGAGTGGCTACGATTACTTTTGGTTTTCCGCTTTGGGATGGCCCCGGTCCCGATTTTGCAGTTTTTGAGAATAGTTTTAGTGATGATTTTCTCGAACTTGCATTCGTTGAGGTGAGCAGCGATGGTGAGTATTTTGCCCGTTTTCCTGCTGCATCGTTGACGCAGACTGAGGTTCAGGTCAATGGCTTTGGTTTGCTTGATGCTACAATGATTCAAAACCTTGCAGGTAAATACAGGGCATTGTATGGCGTGCCTTTCGACCTTGAGGAGCTAAAGGATGATGCCAACCTGAATATCCAGCAGATTTCTGCTATCCGTATTGTTGACGTAGTCGGGAGTATCGATCCCTTGATCGGCACTACAGATGTTGCAGGTCGTCTGGTCAACGATCCCTGGCCAACCCCCTTTCCATCCTCAGGCTTCGACCTCGATGCTGTCGGTGTCATTCATGATCAACGAAATTTGTCAGTGAATGTAAATCAGGATGTTGTTTTTAGCGTGTACCCAAATCCAACCTCCTGTCATCTCAGCATCGGGTTTTCCGGAATGAATACTACGGCAGAAGTGTTGATTTTTGATATGCAGGGTAAGCTATTTATACAGCAGATTATTAAACCTGACCAACCAATTTCAGTTGAATGGCTCAAAAATGGACTTTATGTGATTGGAGTTCGCATTTCTGACAGGGTCTTTCACCAAAAGTTCCTGAAGTTTTGAAAACCCATTTGAAACATATCATTTTTTTTACGGCTGTTTTATTACCGTCATTATTCTGTCGTGCAGATATTCCTGATACGGTAAATTTATCTACTGTTGAAATACATGGAAAGCACCCTGCACAATCAATGATGGAAAAGCAGTTTGATAGTCTCAGCCTTGCCGGATTTCATGCTGCCGATCTGGGTCAATTGTTGCAGTATGGAAGTCATATCAATATTAAGTCAAATGGTCCTGGTGGAATATCCACTGCCTCGTTTCGGGGCACATCTGCCAACCACACCCTTGTTTTGTGGAATGACATACCCATCAATACGCCAAACCTGGGCTCTGTTGATTTTTCTACAATTCCTTTGCACTTTGCCGACCAGATTGGGCTGGCTTGGGGAAGCCAGGCATCATCATCATGGTCAGGTGGCTTGGGTGGGGTTGTGATGATGAATAACAGACCTGCATTCGACAGGAAATGGAACCTTGATGTCACACAAAACTTATCGGGCTTCTCCCAATCTGGAACTTTTGCAACGATTGGTTACAGTAATAAAATCATAAGTGTGCGATCAAGATTTTTTCGAAAGTCAGCTAAAAATGACTTTGAGTATTTCAACAATGGGGTACTGCCTTCAGTGATGATGAAACAGTCAAATGCTGATTTTACTGACTTTGGTTTCATGCAGGAGGTATATATTGCAAATGGTAAAAACGGAGTAATTGGTTTTCACTCCTGGCATCAGTGGAATGACCACAACCTGCCACCTATTATGACAAATATTTCGCGGGGAGGTGATCCAAAAGAGTTTCAGCATGACAAGTTTCACCGGAGTATACTGTCATACAAACATTTTTGGAAAAATGGAAAAATTGACCTGAAAACCTCCTGGTTTATTGAAGATCAGCATTATTTTCTTCAAACAACAAGCTCGGAAAACCCGGACGAAATAGTGACACTTATTAACTCAAAAAACCATTCGGAAGGTTTTCGTTCAATGATTTCATCCGAACAGCAACTGAAGCCGGGTTGGGTGGTGTTTGGAAAACTGCTATCTGATTTCGAGCGTGTTGAAACCACAAACTATCATTCAACACAAAGTCGTCAGAAACTTTCGCTTCAGATAGGTAGCCGATATAAAACCGGCGATTGGCTTACCACTAGTTTTAATCTGCGAAAGGAATGGGTGAATAACAAATTTTCAGATGTCAATCCGGCAATAGAATTCATTGTTAAGCCAATCCGTTCCATCCCAATAACTATTGGTTCGGGCTACAGCACTAATTTGCGTTATCCTGGTCTAAATGACCTGTATTGGTTTCCGGGTGGAAACTCAATGCTTAGACCTGAAAAGAGTAAGGGTATGGATTTGTCCATTCACTGGATGCCGAAAACGGGCAACTTCATTCATCACATTGGGTTTAATGTATTTTATGCTGATATCAGTGACTGGATACAATGGAGACCTACATCATACAGATTCTGGACACCGGTTAATATTGCAAGAGTCATAGCGCAAGGTGTTGAAACCAATTACAAAATGACGGGAGAATGGTATATTTTTGATATCCAGCTAGCTACACATTATACCTATACATTGACAACGGATGAAAGCCCGGTCGCCAAGATTGAAAACACTTCGGGGAAGCAATTGATTTATGTGCCCAAACATCAGGCAAATGTTTTGTTACATATATCATTGTATGACAACTATTTACGTTATTCAACAGCTTATGTTGGCAAGCGGAATGCCAGCATGAATGGTGACGAGGTGTTGGTTAACCATCTCCGTGCCTACATGACTCACAATGTTACAGTTGGGAGAAAGTTCATCTGGTTGAAAGGCGATTTCATGACTGAGGTATTTGTTAACAATCTATTCGATAAGCAGTATCAGGCTGTTTTGTGGCGCCCAATGCCAGGTCGTCATTTTGGTATAAGTATCAGATATAAAATAAATTAGATGTAAATGAAACTCAGGCACTATTTCTTGATTCTTGCTGTGATTGGTTTTTTTTCGTGTCAGGACGAAACAGTCATGGTCGATCCTCCTCCGTTTGGATCGCTCGGGAAGGGCTTTTTTATAATCAATCAGGGCAATTTCACCCTTGCAAATGCAAGCTTGTCATTTTTTAATACAGATTCTGCCAAAATGACAAATCACATCTTTTATAAAGTAAATAATGTTCCACTGGGTGATGTGGCGCAAAGCATGGTTCTTTGGGAAAATTATGGTTTCATTGTGGTCAATAACAGTGGAATAATCTATGTGATAGATAAAAACGATGCTTCTTATGTAGGCAAAATCACCGGACTTCAGTCTCCCCGTTTTATGTGTTTTATTCATCAAGGGAAAGCGTATGTTTCAGATATTCAACGTCCTGAAATAGCTGTTGTTGATCCGATCAGTTTTAACATTACCGATAAGATCTACACAGGCAAAAGTGTCGAGAACATGGTATTCGTCAACAATAAAGTATTCGCTTGCAACTGGTCTGATTATTACACTACTAAGCCTAATAACACAATTCAGGTAATTGATCCAGAAGTGGATAGGGTGATTGATAGCATCGTTGTTGTCAAAGAGCCCAACAGTATGGTGGTTGATAGTGAAGGGTTTTTGTGGGTATTGTGCAGTGGTGGATATATGAATGAAGAGATTCCGGCACTTTTACGAATCAACACTACTTCTCATGAAATTCAAAAGAAATTCATTTTTCCGGACATTGCTTTTTCGCCAAACCAACTGACTGTTAATTTGACCGGCGATACGCTATATTTTATAAATCAGGATATTTACAGGCTTTCAATTCAAGATTCCCAACTGCCTTTATTGCCCTTAATTGAATCTGAGAACAGAACTTTTTACGCTTTGGCCATCGATCCTTCAAACAATCAAATTGTTGTGTCTGATGCAAAAAATTATGTTCAGGATGGGTACATCTATCGTTTTCAATCGAATGGCACGCTTATTGACTCAATTAAATCCGGGGTTATTCCCGGACAAATTGTATTTAACTAAATCACAACTCAATATGAACAATAAAGTTGAAGTTACCTGGACGGGTAATATGGCCTTCGAAGCCAATGTAAATGGCTTCAAAATTGCATTAGACGCTGACGAAAGTGTTGGAGGTCACAATAGTGGCCCAAGGCCTAAGCCGCTTACACTGGCATCACTCGGAGGATGTACAGGCATGGATGTAGTGTCCATTCTAAAAAAAATGCGTATCGAGCCTGAGTATTTTAATGTTTCGGTTGATGGAGAATTAACCGAAGAGCATCCGAAGTATTACCATAAAATTCATATCCGCTACGAATTCAGAGGTGAAAACCTCGATATGGAAAAACTAGAGAAGGCAGTAAGTTTGTCTCAGGAGAGATATTGCGGTGTTAGCGAATTGCTAAAAAAAGGTGCGACGATTACCAGCGATATTATCATTCTGGATTAACGAATTCAGTTGTTTATCAGTTCGATAAGTTCACTCAATATCATTGAGGTTGCTCCCCAGATGCAAAAATCGCTTACCATGAAACACGGTGCTTTGATTTTGGTCTTATTTATTAATTCGATTTCTATAGTTTGTTTAGCGTTTGGCTGAAAAAAAACTTCTACTTCACAGGTGAAAACTGATTCAACCTCCGTGGGGTCAGGAATAAGTGTTGGAACTTTTTTCAAATAACCAACCACAGGTAATACTTCAAAGTTGCTGGCCTGAATAAAAAGTGGACTAAGCATTCCAATAACGCATACTTCTGATGAGGGAATATTTACTTCTTCTTCGGCCTCACGCAATGCTGTTTCCAGCAAACTACTGTCAGATTCTTCAAATCTTCCACCGGGAAAAGATATTTGGCCGCTGTGTACACCTACATAAGTGTTACGTTTGATGAAGACAGTTTTAGTTTTTCCATCTTCCTGAAACAGCAGTATCAGCACTGCGCTTTGCCTTGCTTTGCTTGAATCATAAAGCGGTTGAATTAGTGATTTCCTGTTTTCAGGAATCATCTTCAAATGGGCTTTTTCACCAGGTAAAATTCCACGAATTTTAATCTCAAGCGAACTTATAAATGAATCAAATTGGTTAATGTGCTGCGATAACATTTCGCAAAAGTAGTTTGTTTCAGTTTTTTTGGGAACTATCAAAGAATAATTATCGAAAGTTGGGCAAAAACACACTTTTTTTTATACTTTTATCAACTCAATTCAATTGACAATGGTTAAGGAAAAATTATCACCCGTTGATGTGCCGGATGCTAAAGCTGAGAAGCTTTACGAAATCGTTCTGTACAATGATGATTTCAACACCTTTGATTTTGTCATCGAAACCTTGATCGAAGTTTGTGAGCATGCACCAGAGCAAGCCGAAACCTGTACCTGGATTGTTCATTACAAAGGAAAATGTGCCGTAAAATCAGGTACTTTCAATGAATTAAAGCCTGTTTATCAGGAATTGACCAACCGCACCCTAACTGCAAAAATTGAATAATATGTGGACTGTTATCATTGCTTTACTGGCTATAGGGTTATTGATGGTGTTGCTGGAGATATTGGTAATACCTGGTGGTGGGTTGGCAGGTGTAATTGGCTTTGTGCTGATGGTTATTGGTGTGTGGATAGCCTACACAAGGGAAGGCGACTTAGCAGGGCATTCGACTCTGGCAGTGACCATTATCTTGAATATTAGTGCTCTTGTTTACGCACTCCGATCAAAAACCTGGGAGAAAGCGATGCTGAAACGCAATATTGACAGCAAGGTCAATGTAATTGACGAAAATGATGTAAAGCAGGGTGATTTCGGTCGAACAATATCCCGATGCACGCCTGGTGGCAAAGCGCTGATAAACGGACAATTCTTTGAGGTGCATTCCCGGTCTGAATTTATTGATGAAGAGATTGATATAGAAGTAATTAAAATTGAAAAGAGTAAGATTTATATTAAACCTAAACAAAATTAATCATGGAAGACATGTATGTTGTTATTGCTATTGGCTTAGGTGCCATTTTTCTAATCTGGTTTTTGTTCTATTTTATTCCCGTTGGACTTTGGTTCACAGCCTTGGTTTCAGGGGTTAAAGTTTCATTGTTACAACTGGTGTTGATGCGTTGGCGAAAAGTGCCGCCATCACTCATTGTAACAAGTATGATCGCTGCTACCAAAGCTGGTATAAAGCTTGAACGCGATGATCTTGAAGCCCATTATCTGGCTGGCGGAAAGGTTCAACAGGTTGTTAATGCTCTAATATCAGCAGACAAAGCCAATATGGACCTGACTTTCAAAATTGCATCAGCCATCGATCTGGCAGGCCGTGATGTTTTTCAGGCCGTTCAAATGTCGGTGAACCCAAAAGTGATTGACACAAAGAAAGTTGCTGCAGTTGCTAAAGACGGAATTCAATTGATTGCACTGGCACGTGTAACTGTCAGGGCAAATATCCGTCAACTGGTAGGTGGTGCAGGCGAAGAAACAATTCTTGCACGCGTTGGAGAAGGCATTGTTTCGTCAATCGGTTCAGCCGATTCTCATAAATCTGTACTGGAGAATCCTGATTCAATTTCAAAAGTGGTGCTCAAAAAAGGACTTGATTCTGGTACTGCATTTGAAATTCTGTCCATCGATATTGCAGATATTGATATTGGAAAAAATATTGGTGCGGTGTTGCAGATAGATCAGGCCAATGCAGATAAAAACATAGCTCAGGCCAAAGCAGAAGAGCGTCGTGCTATGGCAGTTGCCTATGAACAGGAAATGCGAGCCAAGGCTCAGGAAGCCAGAGCACACGTTATTCAGGCTGAAGCCATGATTCCTCAGGCTATTGCAGAAGCGTTCAAGTCGGGTAATCTTGGCATTATGGATTATTATAAGTTCCAGAATATACAGGCTGATACCAAAATGAGGGAATCCATTTCAGATCCTTTGACCGGCCACTCAGGCAAGGCAGGTGGTAAAGGCGAGATTTCAAAATAATTTTTTTTATTTCTTTTAAAAAAGCGTTTGCATCATCTCTGATCCAAACGCTTTTTTCTTTTCATTTTAATGTATATTTGTAGAAAGATGATTGTCTTATAATGTACAACGAGCAGGAAAAAGAACTTATCAGGGAAGCCCATTTAGAGCTTGTTGCAAGTATACAGCCCAATGCCTCACCTGCTGATATCAAGCGAATCAACCTTTCCTATGAATGGGCCTATAAGGTTTATCAGGGTCAAAGGCTTTCTTCGGGAAAACCATATATGCTTCACCTGATTAAAGTTGCTCACATCGCCGTTGCGGAAATTGGGCTCGGAGTTTCAACAGTTATTTGCTCGATGCTTCATGGCATAAATCTTAAGTCGGATTATTCACTCGACGAAATTGAAAAAACATTTGGTAAAACAGTAAGCAGCATCATTGACGGTTTCAATAAAGTTTCTGAGCTGCGTACTGAAAGATTATCCTTTCATTCAGATAATTTCAGGAAGCTTTTCTTGTCATTGGTTGATGATATTCGGGTTATCCTGCTTAAAATTGCCCATCGTTTATACGACCTCAGATTTCCGGAAGATCACGAAAAGGCAAAATTGGAACAGTTTGTCTACGAGGTTAAACACCTGTATATTCCAATAGCCCATCGGCTTGGTCTGTATATTATCAAAGCCGAATTTGAAGAAAGGGTAATGAAATTTGAGAACCCTGAGATTTTTCAGGCAATTAGCGAAAAAATCAAGGCTACCAAGAAAAAACAAGAAGCATACATACAAGATTTTATCCAGCCTGTTCAACGTGAACTTATTGCCCAGGGGATGGATTGTTCCATCAAGTGGCGAACAAAATCAATACCTTCTATCTGGGCGAAGATGAAATCGCAAAACGTTGATTTTGATCAGGTATATGATTTATTCGCCATTCGGATTATCATCAGGACTTCGCCAAAAAAAGAAAAGGAAGACTGCTGGAGGGCATATTCAATTGTGAGTGATATATATACTCCAAACCCCAAACGGCTTCGTGACTGGATTACCACTCCAAAAGCTTCAGGGTATGAATCGTTGCACTGCACTGTAAAAGCTCCTATGGACAAATGGGTTGAGGTACAGATAAGGAGCGAACGTATGGATGATATTGCTGAAAAGGGTCAGGCAGCACATTGGCAATATAAAGCCAGCGATAAAAAGAAAGACTCCGAAGAATGGCTAAACCAGGTGAGAGATGTTTTGGAAAACCCTGATCAGCTGGTTTTTGACTATGCCTATCGCAATGCCAACCACTATCACTCCGACAAGATATTCATTTTTACTCCAAATGGTGATCTTAAACAGCTTCCTGTAGGATCGACGGTTCTTGACTTTGCCTATGAGATTCATACACAGGTAGGCTCTTCATGTAGCGGAGCAAAAGTGAATAATAAAATTGTTCCCATACGACATGTTCTGAACAATGGGGATAAAGTGGAGATTGTCACAAGCAAGAAACAGAAACCTAAATCTGATTGGTTAAATTTTGTTATTACCGATAGGGCGCGTAACAAGATAAAAAAATTCATCAAGGAGGAGGACCTGAAAGAATCGGATGTTGGTAAGGAATTATTGCTCCGGAAAATGAAGAACTGGAAAATCAGTCTTTCAGATGATGTTGTAAACCATCTTGTTAAGCATTATAAAACTGAATCGGCCGCCGAACTATATTGTTCGATTGCAACCGGCAAGGTGGATCTGATGGAGCTTAAAAAGCACCTTATGCTGGTTAGTGAGTCAGAAAAAGCAAGCCCTAAAACTGAACGGGAAAACGGGAAAAATGATATCAAAGTTCCGGCACCGGTTAATACGACAGATACCGAGAATTTCATGATCATTGACAACACTTTAAGCAATGTTAATTATAACCTTGCTAAATGTTGCAATCCGATACCGGGCGATTCTGTTTTTGGCTTTGTCACAGTAAGTAATGGAATTACAATTCACAGAATTAGCTGTCCCAATGCTTCAAGATTACTGGACAGGTATAATTACCGGATTTTAAAAGTGAGGTGGAGAGAGGTAAAGGATAGCCCGGTTTTTCAGGTAACAATTAAAATTACCGGAATCGACACCATTGGGTTAGTGGGCGAGATTACAAAAGTTATTTCAAGCGATCTTAAAGTGAATATGCGTTCCATTTCATTTGACACCAAAGATGGAAGATTTGATGGAAAAATTTCGTTGCAGATTAAAGATACTGAGCATCTTGAACAGTTAAATCATAAGATACTTAAAGTAAAGGGAGTGGAAAAAGTTTCGAGAATACAATAGTTTTTATAAATATCCAAATTCTAATGGTCATTCAACTTTTTATTTTTGCGCTACTTTTTATCGGCCTGGCTAGCTGGTTTTTTATACGAAAGCGTAAAGTGTTGGGATACACATTTATGCTTTTAGGCATAGTGGTAATGGTTTTCTTTTTCATTGTCAGGGCATTATATCCCCATAAAGTGCCGTTTTAAACATCGCATTTTTGTCGTATGAGGCGGCTATCCATTTTCCTTTTCAAACACGAACCAGGGTTTAATCAGATCGGTTTTATCTGCACATTCGTTGATGTGACGGAATTCGTTGGTCTGTTTGTTATAGATATAGTCTTTCCCCCAAGCTGAATGGTTTTCGCTAATTTCTACAACAGCTTCCATCAATTGATCAAGCTCCTGGTCAGTCATGGTAGGATGAAGTGAGGCTCTTATCCATCCGGGTTTCTGAGAAAGGTCGCCATGATTGATAAGATCAGTTATTGCCTTCGATTTGGCGTAACTAACATCGAGTAAGTAATGGCCGTAAGTGCCTGCACAAGCACATCCTCCGCGAACCTGAATACCGAAACGATCGTTTAAAAGCTTTACTACTAGGTTGAAATGAATTTGCTCCAAATAGAAAGAAAATACACCAAGCCGGTCTTCAGTATTGTCGGCAAGTATATGAAGCCCTTTTATTTTTCTGAATCCACTGAAGGCTTTTTGGGTTAATTCATGCTCCCTGTTCCGGATATTGATTGTACCCATGTGGTTCTTCACTTCAATGGCCAGGGCTGTTCTTATGGCCTGCAGAAATCCGGGAGTGCCACCATCTTCTCTTATTTCAATATCGTCAATATATTTGTATTCTCCCCAGGGGTTTGTCCAGTCAACAGTTCCTCCCCCGGGATTGTCAGGGGTAGGATTGTTGTATAGCGAACGGTCGAAAATCATCACCCCGGAGCTACCTGGCCCGCCAAGAAACTTGTGCGGACTAAAAAAGATGGCATCAAGCTTTTTCATTTCATCGTCATCCGGATGCATGTCAATATCAATGTAGGGTGCAGAGGCAGCAAAATCGACAAACACAATCCCACCATATTCGTGCATCAGTTTTGCCATTTCGTGGTAGGGTGTCTCAATTCCTGTTACATTCGAGCATGCTGTAAAGGAACCAATCTTAAAACTTCGGTCTTTATACAGTTCCAATTGTCGTCTCAATTCGTTCAGGTCAATCAGTAAGTTCTTATCAGGTTGAAGCACAACAACATCTACATTCGCTTCAAACCAACTGGTTTGGTTTGAATGATGCTCCATATGTGTTAGAAAAACCACTGGTTTATCATTCTTTTGAATGCAATCGCGCCTGTTGAGCATGCCGCAGTTTTTCAATCCCATTATGCGTTGCATCTTGTTTATAACAGTAGTCATTCCTGAACCAGCTGTAATAATCACATCGTCCTTGCACGCGTGCACATGTTCTTTGATGAGTTTGTGGGCATAATGATAAGCCTTGGTCATTAATGTCCCTGTTTCGCTTGTTTCGGTGTGTGTGTTACCAATAAAAGGACCAAAAACCTGTGTTATGCGATCCTCAATCGGCTTGTAGAGACGACCACTTGCTATCCAATCAGCATAAATCATTCTTTGAGGGCCATAAGGGGAATCAAAAACCTGCTGGAATCCGATAGTATTCCTTCGAAAAGGCTCAAAGTGGTTTTCGAGTTTTTCCATAGTAGTCTGAATCAATTTTTGATTAACAGGCCGGATTGTTTCGGGCCTTTGTTAAAATGCATGTTTAGAACGTATACACCTTTTGACAACCCTTGGAGTGCGATGGGATGCATTTGATCATGAATTGAAATGTTTTTTTTCAATACTGTCTTGCCTGATAAATCCTGTATAATGCAAATGGCATTGTCTGCAGATTGTGCGTCAAATGAATAGAAGACAAAATCAGTGGCCGGATTTGGATAAAACCTGTGTTTATCTGCATCAATATTGCTTTGAATACGGGTAGCTGGTTCGATGGAAATTATGGTGTCGAAGAAATCAGTTTTGACGAAATCAGGAAAATACATATCAACATTGAAAAACGTAAGCCCTTCGCAGAAAGGCCCTATAGTTAATGTGTCGGTCCGGGAGCAATCATCCGGGAAAATCCATGCGCCGTAATACATCTCGATGGAGATAGCTCCACATGCGGCAAAAACATGGATGTATTCTGTTGTACAATTTTCATATGGGATATCCGATGTGATGATTACCTGCGCAAAACCATCCGGGTCAATCTGTTGTGGATTAAACTGAACTGAGGTTATGTGTTGGGAATGCAAGGTGTTGCTGATAAAAAACAGTAAGAATAGAAATTGAATGATTACCGGTATTTTCATGGATGATTGTATGCTTTTGGCAAAAATAGCATAATTAGTGATAATTTTATCTTCATTTTCAATTGCAATCTAATTCAATTACAATATGTACAACAATCAACCTGCAATAATCGAGTGCCACCCTGATTGTGTGCTCCGTTTACTGGATAATTCGGATGCATTATTGCTCGCTCAACTTGCCAACGACAAAAGCATATGGCTGAATGTTCGCGATATATTTCCATTCCCATACCAGTTCAATCATGCCATTGAATTTATATCACAAACTAAAAACAATGAGAAGGCTTGGGTTTGGGGAATATTCAGTCAGGAAACACTTGCGGGAGTTATTGGTGTTCACTTTCAGGACGATGTGTACCGGTTTAGTGCCGAACTGGGTTATTGGCTGGGTTCTGATTTTCGGGGAAAGGGCCTGGCATCAGCAGCTGTTGCGGCTATCGTGAATTATCTTTTTGCCAGCACATCCATTATCAGGGTATATGCAGGTGTTTTTGAATTAAATCCGGCTTCGATACGTGTGCTGGAGAAGAATGATTTTGTTTGCGAAGGAGTTAAACGGAAAGCAGTGTTCAAAAACAATAGGTTTTTAGATGAACTGATGTACGCCAGATTGAAAGACTAATTTCCTCTCGAAATCTGAACTAATCCAACTTCAACCTCCCCATTTTCAGGGTAAAAGTCGATCCAGGTGTTGTCTTCACTAAACCATTTATACTGTGATCCAATTCTAACGATATAGTCTTTATATTCCGTTGATGCCGGTATTGGAAGAACGAAGCCACCGTTACGACCAGTCTTGCTTCCATAACTAACAATTAAAGAAAAATTACTTTGGCCGGTATTCCTCGCTTTAATCAAAATATAATTTGTGCGCCGTTCGTTGGTGACCACCGGCTCAAATTCAAATCTCTTGTTTGTATTACTAATCAGTTTTAGTGGCTCAATATTAAGCTCAAAGAGTTTGTTCTCTTCAATAATTCTGGAAATTTTTGCCATCATTTCAATCGGGTAAACTTCATCAGGTTTTGTTTCAGCAGCTTTAGAATAGTTTTCGATTGCTTTGTCATAAGCTTTGCTATAAAACTGTTTGTCGGCCTCAACAATGAATTTGTCGTATTCCGTTTTTAGTTTTAAAAGTTGTTCTCTAAGGATTAACTCAGCACTCACGATGCGCTGGCTGGCTATTGTATCCTGTGGAAAATAGCTTAGTGCAGTTTTGTATGCGATTACAGCCTCTTTGTAATCTCTGGCTTCATAGTAGCGATCAGCTTTTGTTACGAATTCCTGATACCGCAGATTGTTTTGACGCTCAGATTCCAATATAATTGATAAAATTTCAGCTCTTTTTTGTTTGGCTGCGTTGTCATTAGCATCCATGTTTAGAATAACAATGTAAACTGAATCGGCAACCAGATACTGTTGATCTGTATACAAAACAAGAGCTGTTTTATGCAATTCAGCCAGCTTTTCAAGCTTGTTTTTCTCCAACTCACGCTCCGACAATAAATTGTTGATTAAAGCAATTTGAGAAATGGGATATGTTTCGTCTTTCAGAATTAAAAGGGCCTGTTCATAGGCATTCTTTGACTCCGAAAGCCGTTGATCTGCATAGAGTTGATCAGCTTCCTTGATTTTTTTATCAAATTCATTTCTGATTTTCTCGGTCAGAGCCAAAGTTTGCAGCATGTCCTGGATGAGTTTTTGCTGATCAATGGCCACTAAATTATCCGGTTTCATTGCAATTGCCTTGTTGCTTGATATTGAAGCATTTTCCCATTTTCCGGTTTCAATCAATTTTTGGGTTTCTGCTAACAAGGCATTAAATTGTATTTCAACTGTTTTAATTTTTTCCTGTTCAGCCAACATCATTGTTAGTTCGTTGATTTTTTTGTCGAGTTGGTTTCGTTCAGGAAATATGCTGCCAGCAGCCTGCAATGCACTAAGTGCCGCTTTTAGATTATTTTCGAGGATAAACTTTTCAGCATCTGCCATGAATTCAAGATATTTCTTTTCATTGGCTTCTGCAAGATTTTGCTTGTTAATCAAGGCTTCGAGCTGATTTATTCTTTCAAGCGGTAGTATCTCAGTAGGTTTGAGAGTTAATGCGGACTGAAAATATTGCAAGGCAGTCTTGAAATCACTTTGCTGATAAGATTCTTCACCTTGGATAATCAGTGTATGATATTGTTTATCAATTGATTCAGTGTTTTGCAACGCTTCAATTAGTGCATCAATTTCCTTAATTTTCGAGCTGGCATATTGGTCGCCTGGTTTTAATTTGAGGGCAAAAGAATATTCGTCTTTTGCTTCTGCCCGCAATCCTTGCATAAGATTCTTGTCGGCCAACGCAATTGTCTCGGCATAAGCCTTCTCGTCAACGAAATCTTTACCTGTGAGCATTTCATTGATTCTCTTAAGCATATCAGCCGGGTAGGGTTGATCAGGAAAGATATTTACTGCTTTTTCATAGAAAACCACCGACTTTCTGAAATCCTTTTCAGCATACAGGGCATCGGCTTTTGCAAGAGATTCTTCATAGTCTTTTGAAAGTTCACTTAGCCTGACAGCTTCTTTCAATTCGTTTTGAGTGATAGCATCATCAGGAAAAATCATCAATGCTTTCTGATACGATTCAATGGCTTTTGCGTAGTCTTTTCTGTTTAACAGGTTTTTAGCTTCCTGAAGGAATGCTGCAAAATTGCTCTCTTTCAGTTTTTGATCAGATAGTAATAACTTGGTTTTCTCAATATTGTCAGCAACAAGCTGGTTTTCGGGAAAAAGTCTGAAAGCTTCATTGAACTGAAACAAGGCCTCTTCAAATTTTTGTTGTTCAACAAGATTATGACCTGAAACAATCAGGCTACTGAACCTTTCATTTTTTTCTTTATCGTCCCGAAACTGTTTATTCAGTTTATCAATCTGAGCTACGGCATAAGCATCGTTTGGGACAATTTTGAGTGCTTCCTGATATGTCCTGATAGCAAGTTCAATTTGCCCGTTTTTCCATTGTTTGTCTGCCAGGTCAATTTTCTCAAAATAATAAGCCTGAACGCCCATTTGCTTTTTGATCAGGCCAATTGTTTCACTCAGTTTTTTGGTAGCATAAGAATCATCCTTTTTCAAACGTAGTGCCATTTCATAATACGTTTTGGCTGAAATGTAATCGTTTAGCCCAAAACTCTTATCTGCTGCTTCGATAGCTGACTCGTACGTTTGGTTTTGGTTTTGGCCAAATGAAACAAAAGAAATGAACATGAAAAGGATTAGGGTGGGTATTTTCAAATTTTTAAGCATAGAAACTTAACTGATGTCTAATAGTTTAAAACGAATCCGAGAAACCTTTATTGCATCACAGAAGTAGCATGATGATCAATAAGGCCATCTTTGATAGTAAGCTTGCGGTCAGCCATTCCGGCTAGTTCAGCGTTGTGGGTAACGATAACAAATGTTTGGCCGAATTCCTGACGTAGTTTAAAGAATAGGGCATGCAATTCGCCGGAACTTTTTGAGTCGAGATTTCCAGATGGTTCATCGGCCAACACAACAGCCGGTTTATTGATCAATGCTCTGGCAACTGCAACCCTTTGTTGCTCTCCTCCTGATAGTTCCGATGGTTTATGCCCTGCACGCTCAGTAAGGTTTAAAAATTCGAGTAATTCGATGGCTTTTTTTGTGGCTTCTCTTTTCGAAATGCCTGCAATAAATGCCGGTATGCAGATGTTTTCAAGCGCCGTGAATTCGGGGAGCAGGTGATGAAACTGAAACACGAAACCTATATGACGGTTTCTGAACCGGGCAAGTTCTTTTTCGTTTAGTTTGTTTGTCTCAATGTTGTTGATGTGAAGTCTGCCCGCATCAGCTTTTTCAATGGTTCCCATAATCTGAAGCAAGGTTGTTTTTCCCGCTCCGGATGCCCCAACGATCGAAATTATTTCTTTGTCACTAATATTCAAATCAATGCCTTTAAGCACTTCGAGTTTACCAAAGCTTTTTTTAATTCCGGAAACAACTATCATAGAAGAGGTATATCAGGGAGATTTGCAAAAATACATTTTTTAGCGAATAGAATTCTGCTAAGGTGGATGCATTTTTCTTCGGTTGTTGGCAATTGATTGCTATAAATGTGCTATTTTTGGGCACTTTAATTAACTTACCAATTTAATATTTATGAATCTACACGAATTTCAGGGGAAATTGATTTTAAGCCGCTACGGTGTATCGGTTCCAATGGGTATTGTTGCTGAATCTCCGGCAAAGGCTGTTGAGGCTGCCAAGGAAATTCAGGCGAAAACGGGTTCTGACCGTTGGGCCGTTAAAGCTCAGATTCACGCTGGTGGAAGAGGCAAGGGTGGTGGCGTAAAGATTGCCAAAACATTGGAAGAAGTTGAAAAATTTGCTGATCAGATTATTGGCATGATGCTGGTAACCCCTCAGACTTCAGCCGAAGGCAAATTGGTAAGGAAAGTACTTGTTGAGCAGAATATCTATTATCCAGGCCCATCCGAGGTTACGGAGATATACATGAGTATATTGCTCAACAGGGCAAAAAGCCGGAATATGATTATGTATTCACCTCGTGGAGGCATGGATATTGAAGCTGTTGCAGAGGAGACCCCGGAATTGATTTTTACGGAAGAAATTGACCCAAAAGTTGGTCTTCAGGGATTTCAGGCGCGGCAAATCGCCTTTAATCTTGGATTAAGCGGTGATGCTTACAAGGAAATGGTGCGTTTTGTTCAGGCACTCTACAAAGCTTATGAAGGCAGTGATGCCAGTTTGTTCGAAATTAATCCGGTGATCAAAGCAGCCGACAACCGCGTTTACGCTGCCGATGCAAAAGTTACCATCGACAACAATGCACTTTTCCGTCATCCTGATATTCTGGTGATGCGCGATTTGGCCGAAGAAGATCCTATTGAAGTGGAGGCTAGTCGTTTCGATCTGAACTTTGTTAAACTTGATGGCAATGTTGGATGCATGGTAAACGGAGCAGGGCTGGCAATGGCTACCATGGATATGATCAAAATGTCGGGTGGTGAACCTGCAAATTTTCTTGATGTTGGGGGAACAGCCAATGCCAAAAGGGTAGAGGAGGCTTTTCGGATTATTCTCAGAGATCAGAATGTTAAGGCGATACTGGTGAATATTTTTGGTGGAATTGTCCGGTGCGACCGGGTAGCTCAGGGTATTGTGGATGCATACAACAATATTGGTGAAATCAACATTCCTATCATTGTTAGGTTGCAAGGAACTAATGCCGCCGAGGGTAAAGAACTGATCGATAAATCTGGATTGAAAGTGTTTTCAGCAATTAAATTACAGGAAGCAGCAGAGCTGGTGAATGTTGTGTTGAAATCTTGAATGAATAAAAAAAACCGGCTTCTGGCCGGTTTTTTTTCGAATACTAATTTTACTTCGAGTTCATTTCAATAAAGCTACTCAGTTTCATGGGCATTTTCATGCCTTCCTGTTCCATTTCCATCTCCATTTCCTGGTTAATACTCGAAGAGATAACCCATCCGGTGGCGAGTTCAACCTGTGTTTTTCCGCTCATAGTGCCTTGAATACTTGCTTTTTGTCCCCGCATTTCAGTGCCTGTAATCACTCCTTCAAAACTTATCTGGGCATTCTTTCCCTTCATTTCATCAAGTTTATAGACCGATACGATCACAAAGTCACTCTGAGGATCAGGTTTTACAGATACTTCCCAGGTGTCTCCAATCTTAATTTTTTTGTCAGGGTAAACATTCAACATGCCGGTTTCAATTCCCGAAACCGATTGATTCTCTGCCATGACTTCACTGATATTATTTTTGATGGCATTGCCAAACCTATCCATTTCCGTTGTCACAGTTGATCCTACTATTTTGTTTAGTGCTTCGCCTACTTGTTTAGCCATCGGGTTGCCGGATTCATCCGGCTTCTCAGAATCATAACTTATATCCATACCCATCGCATTCTGATTCAGTTTCACCTTTTTGTAGGTTATGTCAAGTGTGAAATTTTTATTCTCATCAACTTTTTTAACCAACAAATCCTGGAATATTTCGCTGTTCTGTTTGAGAACCATCGTTTGACCCTGCATTTCCATTGATATGGTTTGATTCGTTTTGATGGAAAGTGAATATTGTTGTCCCTCTTTTAATTTGTAAGACAATTCAACGGGTTTTTGTGCGACTATCATGCCTGGTATGATGAGCACGAGAAATGCTAATAAGTGGGTTGATTTTATCATGGCTTATAAGGATTTTGTTTTTGTGTAATGAATATATCGATAAATTCTTGAAAGCTCTAAAGTTTTGTAACTGATTAATTATAAATTAATAAAATATCTAAACTTAATAATCTGCATCATTTCTGGGCTCATAATCCCGATCATCATTCATTCGTGAACCAATCGTACGTGTTGGTTTTTCAAATGTACTATTTGGTGATAAATCGGGTGGGTTACTTTGTTTTTCACTAGGATCCATTTCAACAAATCGGGCGAATTGGCCAATAAATTTCAGGTTAACATCACCTAATCTACCATTACGGTGCTTTGCAATGTTAATTACTGCCAGTCCTTTTGTGTCATGTCCTTCGCCATCATCAACAATATTGTAATACTCAGGTCTGTAAATGAAAATAACCATATCCGCATCCTGCTCAATGGCTCCTGATTCGCGTAAGTCAGACAGAATAGGTTTCTTTGAACCTGGTCTGCTTTCTACATTACGACTAAGTTGCGACAGAGCAAGTACAGGTATATCAAGCTCTTTTGCCAGACTTTTTAAGGATCTCGAGATGTTGCTGATTTCCTGTTCCCTGTTCCCTTTGTTTTCGCCTCCGGTTGTCATCAGCTGCAAATAATCAACAAAAACCATTTGAATATCATGTTGTTGTTTCAAACGGCGGCATTTTGCTCTCAATTCAAACACCGAAAGTTGGGGTGTATCATCAATAAATAACTTTGACTGTATTAAAGGGACAATCTTGGTGTGAAGTTGCTGCCATTCGTGTTCGGCCAGATCACCTTTACGAAGTTTGTCGGCAGGCAACATTGTTTCGCTCGAAATGAGACGTGTAACCAATTGTATTGACGACATTTCGAGTGAGAAGAAGGCAGCAGGCCGATTGAACTCAACAACGATATTTCGCGCAATATTCAGGGCAAAAGCTGTTTTACCCATACTTGGGCGGGCAGCAAGAATAATCAGATCCGATTTTTGCCATCCTGAAGTAATTCTGTCTAGGTCGGAATAGCCCGAAGGTACTCCCCTGAGGTTTGTTTCTGAATTTCGGGCGCTTTCAATATCCTGTATGGCAAGTTTAATCAGGTCGGGCATACTGAAGAAACCACGTCTTAAGTTGCTTTCACTAACTGAAAACAAGCCTTGTTCGGCTTTGTCAAGCAGGTCGAAAACATCAGTTGTGTCTTCATATGCCTCTTTAATGATATCGCTCGAAATCCGGATTAACTCTCTTTGAATGTGTTTTTGTAGAATAATACGGGCATGAAACTCCACATTTGCACCTGAAACCACCCGGTTTGTCAATTGGGATATATAATAAGGCCCCCCGATGATATCGAGATCTCCCATACTACGTAACTCGTTGGTTACAGTGAGGATATCAATCGGTTCAGACTTCGTGAATAAATTCTGAATCGACTGAAAAATTTTCTGATGGTTGTCTTTGTAAAAAACCTCGGGTTTTAATATATCAATCACTGCATTGACTGCATCTTTTTCGAGCATCATCGCTCCAAGCACAACATCTTCGAGATCGGTAGCCTGAGGAGGTACCCTACCGTGTTGCATGAGTATATCTTTCAGTTGATCAGTGTCGTTGGCTATAGGTAACCTACCTCTTTTTGTATTTCTCTCCATTGTTCAAAATTACTAATTAATGCAGGTCGACTGTTCTATGTTAATATCTTTTTAGGCAGTCGAACAGTAAAGGTTGTGCCTTTTCCGGGCTGGCTCTCCACACCGATTGAACCTCCATTAGCAGTTACAAACTCATGACAAAGAACCAGGCCAAGTCCGGTTCCCTTTTCATTTGCAGTACCTTTTGTCTGTATGTTTTCATCAATTCTGAACAATCTTTGAATAGTTTCCTGTGTCATGCCAACGCCTGTATCTGATATCGAAACACAAAAACTGAGTTCATCTTCATAAGTTGAAACAATTACTTTGCCTCCATAAGGAGTATATTTGATTGCGTTTGAGACAAGGTTCCTCATCACTGTACTCAGACTGTTTTTATCAGTATAGACAGTGGTGGCAATGCTTACATCACTTTTAAGCTGAATGCTTTTATGTTTTGCCTGATTCGAAAGCCACTGAAACACTTCGGTTAACAGATCGGGGAAGTTGATTTCCTCTTTGTGCAGACTTAAAAGCCCTCTTTGTGTTATTGACCAATTTAACAGGTTCTCAAGCAAATTGTATACATCTTCAATACTTTTTCGTAAAATGGAAATCAACTCCTTAACTTCATCATCGTTAAAGCTGTCAAATTCATTATTTAGCATTTCAGTTAGCCCAAGCAACGAATTAAAAGGGCTTTTTAAGTCATGTGCAATAATTGAAAAAAACCGGTCCTTTGTTTGATTGGCTGTCAGTAATTGAACTTCAGTTTTGAGTCGTGTCTCTATTTCACTCTTTAATTGCTCATTTGCTTCTTTAAGCTCTTTGGTCCGCATATCAACTTCGCGTTGAAGTTTTTTTCGCTTGTTTGCCATACTTCTGATCCTCAATAGAAATACAGAAGCAATAATGAAAATGATGAAAATTGCAGCTAAAAATCTAAACCACAATTGTGCCCAGTAAGGAGGGGGTATAATGATTTTAAGGGAGGCTCCTTCATAATTCCAGATCCCATCATTATTAGAACCAATTACCTGAATCGTAAACTCTCCGTAACCTAGATTTGCAATTTCAATGTTGCTCTGATTACCGAGATGGATCCATTTTTCCTGAATCTCCTTAATACGGTAAGCATATTGATTTTTCTTTGGTTTATAATAATTTAGAGCAGCAAACTCAAGTGAAAAAGATTGATTATAATAGTCCAATCTGATTTCACGGGCTTTGGTTATTGGAGGATCAATAATGGCCGTCTCATTGGCAATTTTGAGCTGTGTAAAGACTATTTTTGGTTCCAGATAATTGTTCCGCAGTTCAGCAGGTTGAAAAATACTGACACCATTAACCCCCCCAAAATATAAATTGCCATCAATATCCTGAAAATAAGCGCCACTATTAAATTCATTGGCTTGCAAACCATCTTCCTGGTCATAATTTCTGAAAGTATTGGTGATTGGGTTATAACAACTTATCCCTTCATTAGTGCTTAGCCAGAGGTTTGCATGAGTGTCTTCAAGAATGCCATATACAACGTCATTGACCAACCCATCGGTCGTACTTATTTGTTTGAATTCATAGGTCTTCTCATTATAGATGTTTAATCCATTATCAGTCCCAATATATATCTTGCCCCCTTTGGACTCAAACACACTATAGATAATATTGGAACTGATTGATGTATGATCATTCAGATCGTGTTTGAAGTTGTTGAAAATGAAACTGTTGTTATTCATATATGCCAACCCTCCTCCGAGAGTGCCAACCCATGTGCGGTTTTTCGAATCAGAGAAAATCACCCGTATTCTGCCTGCCGGGATTGAGAATTCGTTTGAGGGATCATGTTTGATAACCCTGTTTGATCCGTCTTTTTTGTTGTATGCATTCAGCCCACTTTCTGTTCCTACCCAAAGTTCATCTTGATTTTTATCTTGAATACAATAAACACTATTGCCGTAAATTCCTGAATTAGAATTAATTCCTAATGTTTGAATAGTTTGTATCTGAACTCCGTCTGATTTTCTGATTTTGTTCAATCCGCCACCCTCAATACCAATCCATAATATGGACTTATCAACCGGATCAGGATGAATGTAATAGGCATTTGAAATGTTTTGATTAACAATTACTTGTTGAAAATTTTTATCGAATGCGTTGAGTCCACCGTAACCTCCGACCCAAAGAAACCCGTTTTCGTCTTTGTAAATTCTTCGTACACTTTTAAAAGTGAGACCCGAGGAGCCTTTAGCACTTGGGCTTAGGTGTTTTATGTTTTTATTCACTGGGTAATAATAATTCAAGCCGTGTCCATTATCACCCAGCCAGACTCCTCCGTTTTTATCCGGATAAATAGTTTTAATACTGTTTGAGCTAATACTATTTGGATTGTTTTGATCAGCATACAGCACATTAATTTGTTCTGATTTCAGGTTATACATAAAGACTCCGGCACCTGTTGTAGAGCACCAGATAGCTGTGTCGCCAACCAATCCGATACCTCTTGTGAAATGTGCAGTAGAATAGTATAAATGCTCGGCAGGAGGTAATATTTTTTTTAGAACTTGGTTCTCCTGATCATAATACAGTATAAAATCGCCATAACTCGCCACCCAGATTTGCCCGTTTTTAAGTGAGACAATTCGGGTGATTGTTCCCCTGTGTTGTTTGTCTTCCATAAAGAATCTATCCCCAACAATTGGAATTGACACAAAACTACTATCATGCGTATCATACCTGATCAATCCACCTTTGTCGGTTCCAATCCAAACCAAACTATCTTGAGCGAGTATACTATAGACGTTGCCAACATACAATGAATCAATTGCTGTAGTCAAAAAGTCGAAAAACGACAAGGAGTGATCGTCCAGATCGAGTCTGGCTACTCCTTTGTTGCTGCCTGCCCAGAGAATATTATTTTGGCTGTCATACGACAGACCATAAACGTTTTCACCTATATCAATTGTATTGGTGTCGTTCACTAAGATATCAAAATTATGAAAAGTGTTCTTCACAGGGTCAAGAAAACATAAACCGTTTCCCATCGTACCAATCCAGAGCCTGTCGTCTTTATCCTGATTAATGCTTAGTATATTGTTGTTTGGTAAACTATTGGGCACAACATGATTTCTTCTGTATACAACAATCTGCTTGCCATCGTAACGGTTTAACCCATCGTTGGTGCCAAACCACATCAGGCCGTTACTGGCTTCGAAAATGTCATTGATGGTACCCTGACTCAGCCCATCTTCTTTGCTAATGTGTTCAAATCTGTAATCAACCTGACAAAATAATCTTCCATTTACCCCACTAAATATGGATATAATGAGTAATAAAATGCAGCATCGTATTATCTTACTCATACTTCAACTTGGCATGGTTGATTGATAAAATTAATTCTTGCTAAAGTATAAAAATAATTCCTTCAACCGTAATGCAAATGAGCCGATTTGGCTTGAAAAGAGGGCTTTTTCTTTGGAGTCTGTTTTGTCAGCTATCTGGCCGGCAATCCAATGTCTGTCAGGAAGATATGCAGAGGTATCAATGCAATATTTGAAAAGGGTAATTATGTCCGGGTTTCTGCCCATTCCAGGAAAGAAAAAATGAACCGATTCAAGTATCGACAACAAGTCAATTGTGTTTTCGGCAATTTTGAATATTTTTTTTGCATATTTCTCATCAAAGGAAGTCTGCCATTTGTTGAAAAAATCAATTAAATCGCGCTTGTTAAAAAGCATAAACAATTGATTGTTGCCCAACAAGCAATCAAGTTTGTCAATAAATAGCTGAACATCGGTCATCGTTGGTTCAAAAAACAAAACCTGACTTTCGTTATTTTCAAATACAACACTCATTGTCAGAGGTAAGGGTTGATAGGGTCGACAACCATTTATGACAGGAATAGCAGGCTTTACAAAAATGATATCCATAAATAAAAGCTTGGTTTCATGTAACTTGTTCATGGCTATGCATAATCCTTCTTTGTCGTAGACAGGCAGGTTAAGGATTAAGGCTTCAAGCTGATTTAACTGAACCGGAGCATGGGTGTTGGCTTTTAAACTTTCAGTCTGAATTTTTTTATGAAACCAGTTAAAAAGATCCTCCTCCTCAAAAGCAGTCAAACTCAGGATGCTGTTTGATTCCACTTTTTTCCAACAAAGTCCTTGAAAATCACAAGGGTATGGCAAATTGCAATGCGTCCCTATTGAAACATCAGGAGCGTTTTTCAACATCAAAGTCTGCTTTGAAACTTCAATCTGTTTTTGAGTCTCTGCCAGTTTCTCCTTCACGGTTGATAAAACACTTTGATGAACAAACAATTTTTCCAGATCAAGCTTATCCTGAAAAATATAGTCACGGTTCACATAGATCATTGAAAAGTCGTCAAGTTCGACACCTGCACCAGCAATGACATAGTATTGTAAAGCTGCGTCAGCATAATATGTTGCTGACAATGCAAGTGAGCTTTTCACCTCATAGGCTTGCCAGTGTGTATTGTTTCTGACAAGTATATCCAGCATGACAAGCACATCATCGTGCTGAAATACAGCTTCATAAATAACATTTACGAGAGGGTTCTGCAGGGCATTTAAGGTATCAATTACCTTGCTTTGGTATTGCGACGGAGACTTTGGGCTCATATCAACACCTCCCGGAAACAACTCGCGAGCTAAAACTCCCACATTGGTGCCTCGTCTGAATCGTGCAAGTTGTTCTGGGGAAAGTTTATCGCGCAGAAAAGGCCTGTGCTTATTCAAATACAGCGATTTCTGACATTGAAGGCCACGAATATATGTTGATTTGGAGAGCACATGCTTGCCCATGAATTTTGCGAGTTTTCGGATGGTATGTAAAGTTAATCAATAAAAACAACAGATTCTTCCTTTATCAGTGGCTGATTAAGGTAACGTTTCATTAGTTGGGCAATAGCTAATACATCTTTCTGACAATAAACTTTGATGCGGTTAAGGTCTTTTTCCTGCCAATAAATACTCCCGACCATGCTGCCGTCTATGTCATCTTTAGGTGTTGGAATCTCAAAGATAGCCGTGAGCAATTCCAATGAAGTATAATTCTTATAATCTCCAAATTTCCAGAGTTCCATCGTGTCGATATGACGAATTTCCCAGGGTTTTTTACCAGAAAGTTGCAACATATAGGGAAGTTCAATACCATTGACCAGCATTCTGCGGGCGATATAGGGAAAATCGAATTCTTTGCCATTGTGGGCACACAGAAGGTTTTCTGCCTGACTGAAATGCCGGTTAAGCAATTCTGCAAAGTCTTCCAGTAGTATTTTTTCTTCATCGCCATAGAATGACTTGATCCTAAATTCACTGCCATTAAAATAGCCAACGGAGATACAAATGATTTTTCCAAATTCGGCATAAATTCCAGCCCTGTCGTATAATGCTTCCGGACTTGTTTGCTCATTAGTGCGCAGGTGTGAAGCCTTTTTGTCCCATAGTTTTTTCATTCTGTCCGATAATCCATCATAGGTAGCATGCATTGGAACAGTTTCAATGTCGATGAACAAGACATGTGATAAGTTTAAATTGTTGAACATGACGCTTAAGGTATTGGGCTTAGATCAATAGATTTGTTATTTTAGCCAAAGATAATTATTGTGAATGTTATATGCAAGTTCGTGCCCTAACGATGATGTTGTTTTTTTTAACTTTTCTTTTATCCTGTAAAAAGGAAGGAGATGCTGTTTCACCTGTAGTTGAGTTTCTTGAACCCGAATCAGGACATGTTTATTATGAAAAATCCATCGCTTTTAAGGTTCGGGTGTCTGATAACAATAATTTACAAAGAGTAAAGCTGGGAATAGTCGATTTGAATCATGTACCGGTAATTCAAGGGGTTGAGTTATATCCTGGAGTGAATGACACAATTATCGAGTTTAGTTTCGATGCAACCGGTATAACAATACAGGATGTTTTACTGTATGTTCATGCAACGGATGGCTCAAACACGAAAAATAAGTACCTCCAGGCTTTCATAGAAACCAACATTGACGGACATTTTGAGATATTGATCGGTGAAAAATCAGGCGATGTTTTCAATTTACACCGATTGGAATATGGCTCAAGCCAGGCAGAAAAATTATTAACTATTCCATCCTCCATTGTAAAAATGCTTTCGGGTGGAACAAGTGGTATTTTTTATTTAATTACTGACTATCCTTCGCGTCTTCAGGCAAGGTTGTTTCCAGAGGGTAATCTGCTTTGGGAATTTGTTGCTCCAATGCCTGATGCAGAGTTTACTGATTTTCACCTTCATGGTGATAAAATTGTTGTTGTTGAGAAATCGGGCAGATTCAGGATGTTTCATGCACTGACCGGAGCGACAGTTGAAGTGAATCAGCTAAATGAAGGTAAAATTCCCTCAAACATATTTATGGATGAAGATTATGTATTTTTGGCGCAACGTTCAAACATAACACAGCCGCAGGTTTTAAGCTTGTTTTACACCAATACTTTGCAGTTGTTCAGAAGCTTCCATCTCGATATGGGCATCGTTGGTATTCTGACTGGTACGGATAACTACAATATCATTCTGGTGCATCAGAATGAAGGAGAAGTGAGTTTTAGTACATTTAATAAATCAACGCTTCAAACGAGCTTAATTGGGCAATTGCAGTTCAGCAAAATTCAAAATATTTCTAAAATTTCAACTCAGAAACTGCTGCTGACAGGTGAAAATCAGGTGGCAGTATGGAATTTGAACCCCGGACAATTATCAGTAATTGCTTCTGGTGATGGTTTCCTGGATGCCTTAAAACAAAACCCCGACTCTGGTATTTACTACTATGCTAAAGGCTCAAACTTGTATTCAACCAATTCTGACAATATGATTCATTTTCAAGGAACCCCCACCATGTTATTGAATGTTTTTTACAAGGATAAATAACCATGGTAATTCCTGTTATGACTTCAGATGGGTCAGCAAGCCTGTTTAATAAGCAGATAGGCGAGCATTACCATTCTACTTTTGGTGCTATAACCGAATCAAGACATGTTTTCATTCAGCATGGTCTTTTGCCGGTAATCAGTGCAAAGAATGACATCAGGATAATGGAAATTGGATTTGGTACCGGCTTAAATGCATTGCTCACCTTAGAGAGATGTTTCAATCTTATACAAGTGTATTATGAAACGATTGACATACTGCCACTTGCACAGAATGTAATTTCTCAACTCAATTACACTGATAATGATCATCTTAAAACATTTAGTAATCAATTTCTGCAAATGCATTCTACTGCATGGAATATAGAAGTTAAGTTGAATGAGCAATTTATTTTTAAGAAAATACTCCTCAGCTTACAGGAATATCAACCTTTAGCAGACTGTTTTGACCTGATATACTTCGATGCATTTAGCCCGGGTGTTCAAACCGAACTCTGGACAGAAAAGGTGTTTGGAGTATTGCATAACGCACTGAAAAAAGAGGGAGTTTTGGTCACCTATAGTGCAAGAGGATTGGTGAAGAGTGCACTCAGAAATACCGGCTTCATCATTGAAAGACTGCCAGGGCCTCCCGGTAAAAGACATATGATACGTGCTAAAAAAACGTAATGATGGTTATTTACCATGGATATTGTTTCATTTCCAGGATCAGTTTAAACAGCTATCAGACTGCGTAATTATTTAATAGTAAAACTGTTATAGCCTACAGGAGGAAGTTCATTGGATCGAACTTTCAACACATGTGCCCATTGAGGTCCGGTTTGGCACCAGCTAAGAAACTCGTTTAATCGTAATTCATCCCCCTCAACCTCAATATATACGCTGCCGTCGGCCTTGTTGCTGACAAAGCCTGTAAGCCCTAACTTTACTGCTTTTTGTTGAGTATAGTATCTAAACCCGACTCCCTGAACGCGGCCATAAATCCTTATTGAGTAAGCGTGCTCGGCTTTCATGGGTTTAATCGTTTCATAACTAAATCGTTGATCTGATGAAATAGCTGATCAGGCAGCAGGCCTCTCCAATTGAAAAAATCAAATTGTCCACCAAAAGCCAGGTAGTAATCCAGTTTTGCTTTGACAAAGTCGTGGATAACATGGGTTCTGAAATTTATGCAGGTTATCCAGCCATCATCCAGGTTATCAAACCATTCCTGATAATAATCATCACCGTCGTGGTGAAAACTAAGGATGTTTTCGCCAATTAAAATGAAATGTCTGATTTCAAGATCCAGTAAATGCTCGATAACATTTCTGTATAAATACATTATGTCATTGTACAATAGATCATTCCATTCGCCCAGAAGTTCTATTACACAATATTTTAACTCATAATTACAGTAGAGAATTTTAAGGTAAAGCGTTTGTGAACCAAAATCGTCCCATTGTGGATGAATGTAATAATTGTAAATTGTATTGGAAAAATATATTTCGCTGTAAGTTCTGCGGTAAAATGGCGATTCCGGATCTTCCGCTGCCTGATAGATATGCAGCCAACCAAAATGTGGTTCAATATCATGCATA
This sequence comes from Bacteroidales bacterium UBA6192, assembly GCA_002422725.1. Classification (GTDB taxonomy): domain Bacteria; phylum Bacteroidota; class Bacteroidia; order Bacteroidales; family F082; genus UBA6192. The sequence continues at coordinate 6,210 of DITE01000064.1, read as the reverse complement.
GTTTCAGCTTATTGATATTGGAACAGTTTAACCAGATAATAGCCTGCAAAGCAAAGACCTATTCCACCCACATTGTTCAAAACAATGTTCAAAATCATCGTTCGATAGGCTCCTGAGTGAAACAGGCTCAGATTATCGAAAGCGAATGTGGAAAAAGTGGTGAAACTGCCAAGTATGCCAATAAAAAGGAATAATCGTGTTGAAGGTGTTACATTTGTTTTGTCCATCAGGCTCCAAAAAACACCAATTAATAATGATCCGAGCAGATTCACAATGAGTGTGCCCCAGGGAATCCAATGATTCAAATACCTGTTTGATACAAGAAATAAAAGATATCTTGCAATTGTTCCGATGCTTCCACCGAGTATTAAGAGTGTTAAAGTGTTGAAATTGTACATTTCAAATAGCAAGTTTAATGGCTTTGATTTTTTTTAAACCACCATATAGATTATCCATGGTGTTTTTATCTGGTAGTGTAATCTCTACCGAGTAGCTCAGAAAATTATTCTTGTTACTTGGTTTTGTGTAAAGCCAGTTGTTGTTGATTTTAAGCTGTGCAAACAGGTCTTCAATTTCCTTAACGGTCTTGTCGTCAGCGATTTTTGTGTCGACAATGATTTTTAAAACATATTTTAAAGGAAATTCAAGCTCCTGTTGAGAAGCTGATCCCAAAACCTTGTTTCCATTTTGACTTATTATCATAGTAATGAATTTCGTTAATCTTTAAAACATTCAATTTGCTTTTGTCAATAAGCATATCCAATGGAAATTCCTCCCCATCGGTGATCACGGCCAAGGTCAAATTCAGGAGAAATGTAATTTAGATAGCATTTTGTATAGAATTCTCTGTAAGAGAAGGTAAATCCGGCCTCTACATCAGCAACTATTCTTTTTGTCTGGTTAAATGTGAATGTGTGTGGACTGCCCGAATTAATCCACCCTCCGTTAAGGCTAATATCATGAAAAACAGCATGAACTGAAGGATATATATAAAACCAGTAATAAAAACTATTCTGATGATTATCAGACAATAGGTTTGTTCCAAACCTACTCATATCCGAGTAAATTTTACCCATATTAACAATTACTCCGGCATTCAATTGACTTTGCATGGTTCCTACTCTAAAACCAGATTGTGCGGTAATTTCAAATGATGGATTGCTGATTAGACCTTTTTCAAGGGTTACATTCAGGTTGATGAGCAAATCGTTCTTAACCTGAAAATCCCAGCCCCTGGGCTCGAGTTTGTGTACTCCGGACTGAACGCGCTCCCCGAAAGAGTATGGTCCGACAATCCCAAAAACAATTTCACTGCTTAGTCGTAACTTTTTATCGTGATCAACACTCTCCCTGTTAAAAGACCAGAATAGGAGTCCGGCAAAAGGCCTGTCGACCGGATCAATATTTATTGCTTCTGGATTTACAGGAGTAAATAGTTTCTGTTGAATGGTCAATCCAAATTGATCCACAGAAGACCGCCCCAATCCAGGCAATATATAGCTAATTCTGAAACGACCTATTGAAGGGTTAATCAGCCATATTTTAACTCCGTTGGTATAGTAATAGTCTGTATTGGTGAAAATATCATTTTCAAAATTAATTAAAACAAATCGGCTTGGTTTTTTGACTTGCGGTTGATTCTGATTAACTTGTATACCAGCTCTTTCCACCGGAGCAATATCAACCGAATTAGCAGTTGTTTCTACATTAAAGGCAGAAATTTGTGTCATCTGTCCAACATCGGAATCATATTTTAGCGATTCTACTTTTTCAATTCTTGCTTTAACCAAACAATTCGTGTCACCCTGATGTGGATTAAAACTAGAATCAGGTATTACAATAGATGTCGTATCGCGTTGATGATCATTTAAATAAACAATGCCCTGAGAATCTCTCTTTTCAGGAGTTGAACAGCTTGCAATCATTGCAATGCATATAAAAATAAAATTCCGGGCTTGCATAAAATGGTCAGATTGTGACAACCAAAAGTCGTTCAGAAAATCTTTGGATACTTTGTTGGGTTATACTCATGCATAGTGTTATAAACAATATCAAAAACATCCTCAGCATTGGGATTTGAGAAATAGTCTCCGTCAGTACTGTATGCTGCCCGATGTTCTTTTGCTGTAAGTGTTTTAGGTTCAGCATCCAGATACTGGTAAGCTTTTTGCGTTTCCAATACTTGTTGCATCATATAAGCTGTTGCTCCGCCAGGTACATCTTCATCAAAAAAGAGCACTTTATTGGTTTTCTGAATGGATGCAGCAACAGTGTGGTTCAGGTCGAATGGAATGAGTGTTTGCACATCAATAAGCTCTACGGAAATACTAAATTCGGATAATTGTTCCGCAGCATCTTGTGCAATCCTTACACATGAACCATAGGTGACAATGGTAAGGTCGGTTCCGGGCCGAATGGTTTCCGTCACACCAGGAGCAATGCGGAATTGGCCAAGGTTGTTGGGACGTTTTTCTCTGAGCCTGTATCCATTCAAAGGTTCGATGATTAATGCAGGTTCATCAGAAGCCAGGAAGGTGTTGTAAAATCCAGCAGCCTGTGTCATGTTCCTTGGAACGGCAACATACACTCCACGCACCGAATTAATTACCATGCTTAGAGGAGAGCCGGCATGCCAAATCCCTTCAAGTCGGTGCCCACGTGTGCTGAGAATAAGAGGAGCTTTTTGCCCGCCTTTTGTTCTATATTGCAATGTGGCCAAATCATCACTTATTACCTGTAATGCATAAAGCAGGTAATCAAAATACTGGATTTCGGCTATTGGTCTCAACCCCCTCATGGCCATACCTATTCCCTGTCCAACAATTGAAGCTTCTCGAATTCCTGTATCGGTTATTCTTAAATCTCCAAACTTTTCCTGTAATCCTTCGTAGGTTTGGTTGACCCCTCCGATTTTCCCAACATCTTCTCCAAAGGCAACAACCAAGGGATTATTTTCAAATATTTTATCAAAGTTGTCACGTAAGATCTCACGACCTGGAACAAGTGGAGCATCCTGATTGTAATCAGGAGCAACAGGCTTCACCTTCAGCGCAGATAATGCTGAACAGGAATACAGATGGGAACTATATCGGTCAACGCCTTCAATCATCTGCTGGTTAAGCCAGTTGGTGACATTGGTCTTCAATGAATTATTCGGGTTGGAACACGAATTGCATATCAGACGCAGAATTCTTTTGCCTGACGACATCATGTCTTTTCTGATTGGTTCGCCAAGTTTTTTTAAATCATGCTTAATCTGCTCAATCCTGGCTGTTTTGGAACAATTACAAGTGGTAACATCCACCAACTTTACAAATTCATCCCGTTTGTTTAACAAAGGCTGCTGAAAATGGCTCCATGCATTCCTGCGCGCTTCTCTCACGCGTTTTTCAGCTGCCTGCTCAATCGTTTTTAGCTGCTGATCGTCAGCAAATCCTTTATTGATAATCCATTGACGCATCATCAGAATGCCATCAGTTTTCTCTTCGATCTGGAGCTGTTCCTTGCTTTTGTATCGCTCATGCGAACCGGATGTGGAGTGACCTTGAGGTTGTGTGCATCCCACAACATGAAATAACACAGGTATGTGCTCGGCACGGCAAATTGCAATGCCTTCAACATACATTTTTACGAGAGCCTCGTAATCCCATGCATTCTCTTTATAAATAAGATATCCATTGGATTGCCCGCTTTTTTCAAAACCTCTGAGGATTTCTGAAATTGAACCTTTTGTTGTTTGAAATTTATTCGGCACTGATATTCCCCAGCCATCATCCCAAACTGAAACAGCCATTGGAACCTGCAATACTCCGGCTGCATTAAAAGCCTCAAAAAAATGCCCTTCAGAAGTAGAAGCGTCACCTATTGTGCCAAAGGCAACCTCGTTTCCATGTGTCGAGAATTGAGGATAGGCAGACAAATCCTTGTTCAGACGATAGTATTTCGATGCCAGAGCTAAGCCAACCAGCCGAAGCATCTGACTCGCGGTAGGGGAGGTGTCTGCTGATGAAATCTTTATTTTGGTCAAATCTTTCCATTCACCTTGATCATCGAGTAATCGCGTCGCAAAATGATTGTTCATCAGCCTGCCACCATTACCAGGATTGGCTTCAATATCCGTGTCACCATAGAGCTGCGCAAATAATTCTTCCAGATCAATCATGCCTGCTGCAAGCATAAATGTCTGATCCCTATAATAACCTGATCGCCAGTCACCTTGCTGAAAAACCTTAGCCATTGCCAATTGAGGAATTTCTTTTCCATCGCCAAAAATTCCAAATTTTGCCTTTCCTGTGAGCACCTCTCTGCGTCCGAGCAAGCTTGCCTGTCGGCTTTCAAGTGCAATGCGATAATCATTCAATACTTCGTCTTTCCCGAGAGTATAAGCTTTTGATTTTGTTGTTGTTTTGGCCATAGGTTAACAAGCATTCATTTTTCGATAACACTTTGAAATTAACAACAAAAATAAGCAATTCATAACAACAGATTTTTTCAATACCGATTATTGGGAAAAGGCAGTGATGTGATAAATAAAGGCTCAGTCTTCTATAAATAGTTAATTTTCAATATTATGAATTATTAGTACAGGTCAAAACCTATTCAAAGTTAGGTGTTTGCAAATAAGCAGAGCTTAGAAAAAAGTTATTAAGAACTACTAATGAAATGTTTTGGGGCAATATTGATTATTGTAACAAGGCAATTGGTTTCAGGAACCCAAGGTAGATAAAGCCAAATGAGCGTTTCGCAGTGGAATACTCAAATAGGTGTGATTATTGGATTTTCTGCATCTTGCTATTTGACTATTTTTTTATCATTTCAATGTTATAAAAATCATACTAATGTAAATCATATATATTCAAGCTGTTAGATTGAGTCACAACGTTTACTATGCATGAATCAATTTCGGCTGTCATTGTAGGTTATGTCCTGAAGCATTGCAGCTTTTTACTTGTGTAATCCGCATTCCTTTTGATCAGGATTCTCCCACCACCAGCGCCCCGCGCGGATATCTTCACCAGCCATGATTGCTCTCGTGCAAGGCTGGCATCCAATACTCGGAAACCCCTTGTCATGCAATGTATTGAATGGGATATTATTCTTGCGAATATATTCTTTAACATCCGCCTCCGACCAATTGATCAGGGGGTTGATTTTGTATAAATTGTGCATCTCATCCCATTCAACAATCCGGATGTCGTGCCGGGTAATTGATTGCTCACGTCTGAGACCCGTTATCCATGCTTTCAGTCCTTGCAGCGCTCTGTTTAATGGTTGTGTTTTTCTGACAGAACAACATAGTTTTCTGTTTTCAATACTATCGTAAAATAAGTTAGCACCTTTTTCATACACCATTTTCTCGACTGCTTCATAATTCGGGAAAAACATTTCGATTTTCATTTTATATCTGGCATTCGTCCGGTCAATAAGTTCATATGTTTCCGGGAAAAGCCTGCCAGTATCCAGTGTAAATACCCTGCACGACAACGATGAAGTTGCAATAGAGTGGGTAATAATCTGGTCTTCGAGACCTAAACTACTCGCAAAAGCCAATTGCCCGTCAAATATGGTATAACATTCAGTGAGTACTTCTTCAAGCGTCAGGGTTTCTAATCTATTGTTAAGGAGTTGAATATCTATTGAATTCATAAATGCAAGAATTGATGATGGAAGCAAATTTACACTAAAAGCACCATTTACAAACAGACGAGCGCAAATCCGGTCCGTGACTATGTACCGACTTCCCTATTTCGAGTATGATTTTCTTGAAGGAATGCTACCTTTTTAAATGTTGAAAAAGGTCAGAAGACCGATTTGTTTCGAGTGAAAAATCTTTATATCCTGAAGACAATTCAAGTCCTTGCTATTAGTTAAATAATACTATATTTGACGCTGGTTTTTAAAAAGGGATGAAAAAGGTTCATTTTATTGCTATTGGTGGAAGTGCCATGCATAATCTTGCTCTGGCTCTCAGCAGGGAAGGGTATGTTGTAAGTGGGTCCGATGATGAAATTGCCGAACCTTCACGGTCAAGATTGCTTCGTGAAGGGATATTGCCAGAACAACAAGGCTGGTTTCCTGATAAAATTCAACATGATTTGGATCTGGTTATTTTAGGCATGCATGCCCGTAGCGATAACCCTGAATTGTTAAGGGCTATCGAGCTGGATATTCCTGTTTTTTCCTACCCGGAGTATCTTTACGAACGGTCAA
>DITE01000051.1 GCA_002422725.1 Bacteroidales bacterium UBA6192 | reverse complement strand
AACAACAGGCTGGTGGTGGGATCTCAGGCACGGATATTATATGCCGATGCCCAGGGCCGGACTGAGATTGCTGCAGCCTTCAACCGGGCAATCAGCGAGGGCAGGCTTAAAGGGCCTGTTGTGCTGGGTCGCGACCACCATGATGTGAGCGGAACCGACTCACCATTCAGGGAAACATCCAATATCTACGACGGATCGGCCTTCACTGCCGACATGGCCATTCAAAATGTTATCGGCGATGCATTCAGAGGTGCCACCTGGGTTTCGATTCACAACGGGGGTGGTGTAGGCTGGGGCGAGGTGATCAATGGTGGCTTCGGCATGCTGCTCGATGGCAGTGCGGAGACCGACAGGCGCTTGCGGATGATGCTGCACTGGGATGTAAACAATGGTATCGCCCGACGCAGCTGGGCACGTAACAAAGAGGCAGTTTTTGCCATCAAGAGAGCCATGGAGGCCGAACCCAAACTTAAGGTCACACTACCCAATCTGGCTGATGATGCGCTGATTGATAGCTTTTTCTAGTAGAAGTGTTCGCTATCTGAATCCCTTTAACCCTGATTTCAGCAGTAAACTGAGCGAATCGTCCGAAAGGCCCGGTCTGAAGCCAGGCAAAGCATCCACCCAGCTACCGTAAACCACATTCGGCAACACTATCCACCTGTTACCAAACAAAGCTAAGCTGCTGTCGACGGCCTGCATACGCGATGCGGCATCCTGATTTTCGAAAAGTCCGGAAAAATCACCTAGATTATCTCCTATCAGACAGACAATGTGAAACTTTGCCGTCACCAATTCCCTGCGACTTTCTTTTTCGTTCCCCATGGTCCGCATGAGCAGATGGTCGTTGTCAGCATGAGGAAACCCAAGCTGATTCAGATTCCTGAGTGTCGCATCCCTGAATTCCTCTTTACGGTTGGTGATGTAGAAAACTTCAACTCCGTCGGCTGCGGCACGTTTGAGGAAATCAAAGGCACCTGGAACCGGCTTTGCAGCAGCAGCATTCATCCATTCGGCCCATCTCACCGGATAACCAAAGCCTTCCAGAATAGCCTGTGCCTGATAAGGACTATTGTCAAGCACTGTTTCGTCGATATCCACAATGATAGCCAGGGGTTTTTCGTGCGGGGTCGAAATAGCCGCATCCAGGGTGAACCCTGCCAGATTAAATGCCTGATAGCATAAGGCTCTGTATTCGCCAGCATGTTGCTGATATAATGTGGCATAGAGAGAAGAGTGTGTGCCCGAAGGGGGGGTGTTGGTAGCGGGGTTGCACTGAAGCAACAGGAAGATTGGCATGACGAAAACAAGGCGATGGAGAAGTTTCATGGTCTATAATTTTTCGGCAAAGGTAAGACCAAAACAGAAAACACTCCTTACCCTCTGAAAGATTCTAATCACCTACCCTGGATAAGCATCTTTTTTAGTAATAAGCTAAGATGTTACATTGGTCCACAAAAAAAGCCGGTTTTCAGACCGGCTTTATCGATAATTTCGCTTGTTAGACTATTTGACAGTAAAGTCCATGGCTTCGAGGCGCTTATAATGATTAAAACGCCATTTGGCATTTTCTTCAGCCAGTGCAAACAACGATGATGCTTCGCGTGGGAATGTTTTCTTAAGTGATGAGAAACGCACTTCACTTTGGATAAAGCTTTGAAATTTTGACCAGTCGGGTTCTTTCGAATCAAACTGGAATGGATTCTTACCTTCAGCTTCAAGTGCCGGGTTGAAGCGGTACAACTGCCAGTAACCTGAATCGACAGCCAACTCCTGCTCATACTGTGTTTTTCCCATTCCAATCTTCAAACCGTGGTTAATACAGGGCGAATAAGCAATGATGATAGAAGGCCCGGGAAATGCTTCGGCTTCCTTGAGTGCTTTGAAGTACTGGTTCTGGTTGGCACCCATGGCTACCTGGGCAACATAAATGTATCCATAAGACATCATCATAGCACCGAGGTCTTTTTTCTTCACTTTCTTTCCTGAAGTGGCAAACTTGGCAACTGCCCCAACGGGTGTTGACTTTGAAGCCTGCCCCCCGGTGTTGGAATATACCTCAGTGTCCATAACGAGCACGTTTACATCCTCGCCCGAAGCAAGCACATGGTCGAGCCCGCCATATCCAATGTCGTAGGCCCAGCCGTCGCCACCAAAAATCCAAACTGACTTTTTGACGAAATACTGTCTGAGTGCCAACAGTTCCTTCGAAAGATTATCAGTTTTGCCTTCAAGAACCTGAATAAGTTTTGCTGAGGCTGTTTTTGATTGTTCAGCATCATTCACGCTGTTGATCCAATTCTCGAATGCCTCTTTACGATCGTCATTCAAACCAGTCTTCATTGCGTCCTGCATACGCAGCACAATACGTTCGCGCAGTTTGTTCACCGCCAGAGCCATGCCATATCCGTATTCCGCATTGTCTTCGAAGAGCGAATTAGCCCAGGCCGGACCGTGTCCTTCAGCATTTACGCAATAGGGAGTGCTTGGAGCCGAGCCACCATAAATGGATGAACAACCTGTGGCATTGGCAACCATCATGCGTTCGCCATAAAGCTGGGTGATTGTTTTGATATACGGTGTTTCGCCGCAACCTGCACAGGCGCCGCTAAACTCGAACAATGGCTGGGCAAACTGACTGTTCTTGACCGACTGCATTTTGTCGACTACAGTATCCTTATACGTGATGTTGGCAGCGAAATAATCCCAGCGGCCAATTTCGGCATGCTGCGATTCGAGTGGTTCCATCACCAGTGCTTTTTCCTTGGATGGGCATACATCGGCGCAGTTGCCGCAACCTGTGCAGTCGAGCGGACTCACCTGGATGCGGAATTTCAGCGGAGCAAATTTTCCTTTAGTTGCAAGCAGTACTGTTCCTTCGGGCAAGCCTGCTTCTTCTTTGGCATTCACCAGAAATGGTCTGATGGCAGCGTGAGGACAAACATAGGAACACTGGTTACACTGGATACAATTATCTGCATCCCATTCAGGCACATGGACAGCAATTCCACGTTTTTCGTAGGCAGTTGTGCCCGAAGGGAAGGTTCCGTCTTCGCGGTTAACGAAGGCACTAACAGGCAGATCGTCGCCTTTCATGCTGTTGATTGGCATCACCACATTGCGGATAAATTCAGGAATGGTGGAGTCATCGTCCGCTTGTGCGTCAACAAGTTTTGTCCAGGCGGCTGGCACATTCACTTTGACCACCTCGCCTCCGCGATCGATAGCTGCAAAGTTCATCTTCACGATGTTCTCACCCTTGTTACCATAGCTTTTGCGGATGAAATCCTTCATCTTATCAACAGCCTGCTCATAAGGAATGATTTCTGCCACTTTGAAGAAAGCCGATTGCATAATGGTGTTGGTTCTTCCACCAAGTCCAATTTCTTCAGCAATAGCCGTTGCATTGATGGTATAGAAACTAATGCTGTTATCGGCCAGGTACTTCTTCATCGAATTGGGCAATTTTTCAACGGTCTGATCGGCATCCCAGATGCTGTTCAACAGGAAAGTGCCACCTTTTTTCAGGCCTTTGAGCATATCGTATTTTCCCAGGTAGGCAGGAACGTGACAGGCAACAAAATCGGGGGTTCCTACAAGGTAAGTAGAACGGATAGGATGATCGCCAAACCGAAGGTGTGAGGTGGTTACACCGCCTGACTTTTTCGAGTCGTAGGCAAAATAAGCCTGGGCATATTTATCGGTTGTTTCGCCGATAATCTTAATTGAGTTTTTGTTAGCGCCTACAGTGCCATCTGCTCCGATGCCATAAAACTTGGCTTCATAGGTGCCTTTGGGAGCAATACTGATTTCAGGCAGCATTGGCAGTGACAGGAATTTAACATCATCGACGATACCCACTGTGAAATGGTTTTTGGGTTCGTTCAATTTCAGGTTGTTAAATACTGAAACGATCATTGCCGGAGTAGTGTCTTTGGAGCTTAATCCATAACGACCACCCACAATCAGGGGCTGATTTTCCAACCCATAGAAAATCTCCTTCACATCGAGATAAAGTGGTTCACCATTTGCTCCCGGTTCTTTGGTACGGTCAAGAACAGCAATACGTTTTACCGTTTTCGGGATTACTTTGAGGAAGTATTTGGTTGAAAAAGGCCGGTAAAGGTGAACAGCAACAAGACCAACTTTTTCGCCTTTTGCATTCAGATAATCAATGGTTTCGCGAATGGTTTCGGTAACCGATCCCATAGCAATCACAATGTGCTCGGCATCAGCTGCACCGTAATATACGAATGGGTGATAGTGACGGCCAGTCATTTTGCCGATTTGCTGCATATACTCTTCCACCATATCCGGAATCGGATCATAAAAGCGGTTAGCGGCTTCACGCGACTGGAAATATATATCAGGATTCTGAGCTGTACCGCGTGTAACGGGATGTTCAGGATTGAGAGCATTGTCGCGATAACGTTTCAGTGCTTCCCAATCGAGCATTTCTTTCATTTCTTCATTTTCGAAGTACTCCACTTTCTGAATCTCATGAGATGTGCGGAAACCATCGAAGAAATGAAGGAAAGGGATACGCGACTTGATTGCGCCAAGGTGGGCAATGCAGGCCAAATCCATAATTTCCTGCACACTTCCGGTTGCGAGCATGGCAAAACCCGTTTGACGGGCACTCATCACATCGCTGTGGTCGCCAAAAATAGAAAGAGCCTGAGCAGCAAGGCTTCGGGCACTCACATGAAAAACACCCGGAAGCAACTCGCCGGCAATCTTATACATATTGGGAATCATAAGCAACAATCCCTGTGAAGCCGTGAACGTGGTTGTTAATGCGCCGGCCTGTAATGAGCCATGAACAGCACCTGCTGCACCCCCTTCGGACTGCATCTCGGTTACCTGAACCGTTTCGCCAAAAATATTCTTTCTGCCATAAGCGGCCCATTCGTCAGCATACTCTGCCATGGTTGATGATGGAGTAATAGGATAGATGGCTGCAACTTCGCTGAACATGTATGCAACATGTGCTGCAGCATAATTGCCATCACAAGTAATAAACCTTTTTTCTTTTTTCATAAAGCATTTATTTTAAGTCTTCTACGTTTCAATTCGTTGATTTCGTAAAATCACTGCGAAATTACTAAATTTCAAGACCCTATATTGAAACGAAACCCTAAACTATGATACATCAGGCTTATTTATAATGATTTTAGATTAATAGTGAGAACGGAAATGCATTTTAAAAATGTCTACATTTACGCCCTGATACATCTGATACATCAATTGCACTAACAAAAAACATAACGCTATGGATATCAAGACGAAATACTTAGGACTTGATCTGAGAAACCCGATTATTGTCGGCGCCAGCAATCTGGTTACCGACACCGATATGTTGAAAAAACTGGAGGATGCAGGAGCTGCTGCAATCGTTTACAAATCGTTGTTCGAGGAGCAGATCCATCTCGAAAACCTTGAGCTTCATCAGGATATGACTGATTACAACGAACGTAATGCCGAAATGACCAATCTGTTTCATGACAATCTGTATGAAGCGGGTGCTGATGAGTTCATTTTTGCTTTCGAAAAGGCAAAAAAAGCAATCAATATACCCCTGATTGCCAGCTTAAATGCCGTGTATGATGAAACCTGGTATGAGTATGCCAAACGATTGCAGAACGCAGGCGCAGATGCCATTGAGTTGAACTTCTACGCAGTGCCTGTTGATTTTGATGTGGATGGCAGGGGCATCATCAACGAAGAACTCGATGTTATTGAAGGCGTTAAGAAAGCAGTGACAATACCTGTTAGCGTGAAATTAAGCCCTTTTTACACGAACCCACTCTTTACAATTGCCGAGATGACAAAAAGGGGAGCAGACGGCTTTGTGTTGTTTAACCGGCTTTTTCAACCTGACATCAATATTGACTCAGAAACCCACCATTTTCCCTACAACCTGAGCCATGAACAGGATGCGCGCCTTGCACTCAGGTTCGCCGGATTGCTTTATGGTCAGCTCGATGCCAGCATTTGCTCTTCAATGGGCGTTTTCACCGGTGCCGATGTTATCAAAATGATCCTGGCAGGTGCAGATGTTGTGCAGGTTGTCAGCACCATATACAAACATGGGCCAAAACAAATTACACGCATGCTTCAGGACATTGAAGACTGGATGACCACCAAGCAATACGACACCCTGGAAAGTTTCCGCGGCAAGCTGTCGAACCTGCACACCAAGGATCCTTACACATACAGAAGGGCTCAATATGTTGACATTCTGATGAAATCGAATGAGATTTTCAAAAAATATCCTTTAAGGTAAATAACGCATAATAAAAGGAGGCTGTTACTTAACACAAGCCTCCTTTTTTTATACTTCGTGTCTTGACAAGCTAAGATCATTGATGTACATTTGTTTCGAATTCACCATATTCATCCCGGGCTCTTAATCCTATCATGAATAAATAACCCCATGGAAAACACCACTTTTGCTCAGAAATCAAAAAAAGTCTTTGGCCGAGTTGTCAGCATCACCCTAATCATTCTGGCGGTATTGCTTATTTCGCTATTTTCATTCTATTACTGGGGAGTTTATGAACGGGGTGTTATGGCAGGAAAGGTGCTCAGGGTTACACAAAAGGGTGTCGTTTTTAAAACTTATGAAGGCAAATTAAACCTCGAAACATTTGGGGCACTCAAGGGCACCAGTCCGATAGCTGAATCATTCGATTTTTCCATCGAGAAAAGCCATAAAGAAGTGATTAAAAGCCTTGAAGAAGTTGCATTAAGCGGTGAGCGGGTTAACCTTCACTTTATCAAGCGTTACAAAAAATTTCCGTGGAGGGGCGACACAAAATACTTTGTCGTCAGGGTGGAACGTACAGCAGAATAGAACCCAGTGCAAAGACTTTTCAGTCCCGATCCTGAATAACAATCATTGTGGAAAATACTTATCGACAAATGCAATGATTTCTGATTTCTTAACCGGCTTTGTGATGTAACCAATGCAACCCGCATCAATTGCTGCATACTTATCTGTGTTAATTGTGTAGGCAGTTTGTGCAATGACCGGCAAATCTGGTCTTAGTATTTTTATCTGCCTTGTTGCTTCAAATCCGTTCAGAACCGGCATTTTCAGATCCATAAACACCAATGCAATAGATTGGTTTGCCTTTACCGCGTCAATTGCCTCCTGCCCATTTAAGGCAAGTATCACCTCAAAATTAAGATTACGTAGCAAAATCTGCATGAAATAGTAATTGCTGTATTCATCTTCAACAAGCAATATCGTTCCCCGGCTTACGGATACATTCTCCATGGCAACTCCTGATCAGGATAGGCTTTTAATATTTGGGCAAAGGTAACGGATACTTGTATTAAAATCCTTTTCATTTTGATTTTTTAGCAATTAAGGCCAAAACTTAACCATCATTACTTCACGATGATTTCGTCTGCAAATATCCATGCAGGTTCACCTGCTCCCAGATGCCAGTCGGGACACACTCCTCTGTTTTTCGCCGTAACCTTCACAAAACGAATAGTTTGATTATTAATTTTTTGATCAAAAGACCTGATAATCGCCCCGCTGGATCGAGAAGGCAATGTATTAAATACCTTTCCTGCATCGGTAAAAACAACTCCATCGACCGACACCTCAAAATTTACCCACAATGGCATGAATATCCATGAATTCTGATCCTGCAGAAAGCCAACTTTAATTTCTTTCACCGGCTGCAGGCTACCCAGATCAACCACAGCGACAAGATCGTTTCCATGATAACCCTGCCAGCTTCCAGTCCTGAAATCATCTGTACCATGTTGATTGTCAATAAGTGCAATCCGGCCTCCTGCATGATATTGGGCATTGTAATCGGTGAGCAGTTCGATCGATCTTCCGGCGGGTATTCTGAAGAACTCGGCTGTTATGGTTTTACTCTCTGCAGCATTCAGCACTGACATGGCTTTTATCTGCGTTGATTGCTGAAGCTCAATGGTTGAGTCGTACACGGCAGAAGCTGTGTCGGGTTCACTGCCATCAAGAGTGTAATAAATCCGGGCTTCGGGCTTCAGATGCCCCATGCTTACATCAATGGAAGTGGTAAATGTTTTGCTTTCAGACGAAATCCAGGGAACAGGCAGAAATGCTGCATCAGCCGATATTTTCTGCACAGGAACATCGGACAAGGAGGTCCCCCAAGACGAGGGTGATGAAGTCATCTCAAAAACAAGTTCGCCGCCTTTGAGAATTTCTGCCACAGGAAGATACGATTTGGTGTAAGGTTGGCCATTGAGCGAAACTGACTTCACATACCTGTTTTTATTGCTGAGGTTGCCGGCTTTGATTCTGAATGCCTTGTTTTGATCCAGAAAGACGGTTGCCTGCTCAAAACGGGGAGTTCCGATTACCAGATATCCCGAACCCGGAGTAACAGGATACATTCCGAGTGCACTCATAACATACCATGCCGACATCTGTCCACAATCCTCGTTCCCACTCAACCCATCAGGCTGATCCGTATACAACTCATCCATGATTTTTTTCAGAAGCGCCTGCGATTTATGGGGTTTGCCCACAAAATTATACAGATAAGCCATATGGTGGCTTGGTTCGTTGCCATGAGCATACTGCCCGATCAGGCCGGTGATGTCCGACTGTTGACGACCACTCATGCCTTCTGTTGAACCGAACAGCTCATCAAGCATTTTTTCATATTCGGCCGGGCCGCCCATCAGTTCAATATGTCCGTTGATATCCTGTGGAACAAAAAAGTTGTATTGCCACGAATTGGCTTCGGTGAGCATAAAATTGACCTGTGTAGGGTCGAAAGGGGCAATAAACCCACCATTTTGACGTCCCCTGAAAAACTTTGTTTCGGGATCGTACAGATTCATATAATATTGAGCTCGCTGAATATACTCCTTGTACACTTCCTCTTTGCCAGTTGATCTGGCGAAAGAAGCTATGCACCAATCGTCATAGGCATATTCGAGGGTTTTGGAAACCGATTCACTTTCCTTGTTGGCCGGAATATAGCCCAGTTGCTTATACCACTGAAGTCCGTGATGATCGTGCGAAGCGCTTTTCTGCATGGCTTCGAGCGCTTTCTGGTGGTCGAAATCGCGGTTGCCCCAGACCCAGGCGTCAGCAATCACCGGCACAGCGTGATAGCCTATCATGCACCATGTTTCGTTGGCTGCCAGTTCCCAAACAGGCAACAGCCCGCCTTTGTCGTAGATATCGAGCATCGAGCGGATCATAGCGGCATTGCGTTCGCGCTGAACAAGGTTAAACAGCGGATGAAGTGTTCTGAAAGTGTCCCAGAGCGAAAATACGGTGTAGCGATTTTCGTTGCCAGCCTGATGGATGAGCCCGTCGTGGCCGCGATAGCGTCCATCGCTGTCGTTAAATAGGTTAGGCGCTATCATGGTATGGTATAAGGCTGTGTAGAACACCCTCAGGTCTTTCTTATTTTTGCCCGACACATCGATCCGTCCCAGTTCGTTGTTCCATTCGGCTGTGGCGGCAGCTTTCACTGCATCAAAATCCCAGCCCGGGTTCTCAGCCAGCAGGTTTTTCCTGGCCCCTTCGGCATCCACAGCCGAAATGCCCACCTTGACCAGCACTTTTTCGCCGGATGCAAGGCGATATCCGGCCCAGGCCTTTAGTCTGTTGCCCGACTCCAATTTTTTTCCGGGCTGCAGCTCCTCATTTGCAGCTATGCCGAAGCTTTCGAAAGGTTTTGAAAACACAGCATAAAAATACACATGCTGATCTTTGGCCCAGCCTTGTGTTCGGCGAAAGCCCGACACTTCGGTGTTGCTGATGAATTGTATTTCGGACCCGATGACTTTATCGGAGGTCACTCCTTCGAAAAGGTCAATAATGATGTTTGCCTCGCCTCCATCCTGAAAAGTATAGCGGTGAAATCCCGTTCGTGGGGTCACAGTGAGCTCGGCCAGTATGTTGTAGTCGCTCAGTTCAACGCGGTAGAAACCCGGGCTGGCTTGCTCAGTGCTATGACTGAAGGAGGAGCGGTAGCCCGAAGCCGGATTGGCTTCACTGCCGGGTTCGGTAAGCAGGGCGCCGGTGGTGGGCATCAGGCGTATGTCGCCATAATCGCCAACGCCTGTGCCGCTCAGATGGGTGTGGCTGAAACCCATGATGGTGCTGTCGGAATAGTGGTAACCCGAGCAGCCGTCCCAACTGTCCTTGCGGGTGTCGGGGCTCAGCTGCACCATACCGAATGGCATGGTGGCCCCCGGGAAAGTATGGCCGTGGCCGCCTGTGCCAATAAATGGATCGACAAAACCCACCGGTTCAGTATCGGGCTGGCAGGCATTCAACAGCTGAATTACCAGCAAAAACAGCAGGCTTCTGAACAACATTCGTGGCAACATAAGCAATAGATTGAGTGAAACAAAAAACAAACCCAAAGCAAAATTACACCGATTAACGGCTCCCTCCTATACCGGCATATATTTTTGTGTGTCGAAGTTGGCAGAGACGCGATTAGGGGCGGCAGAGACGCGATTAATCGCGTCTCTGCCGCAGAATGGAATATATTTATCCACAAGTGCCTGGTTGATTGGTGGATTTCATAACTTTACGGCTGGAAATGCCTTGCTGAAGGCAGAGAGACGTGATTAATCGCGTCTCTCTGCCAATTGGGAAAATGATAGTGATTCGTATTAAAAATTCTATGTCAGACAAATTTCTAAATAAATACCGCATTCAATCAGCCCGCTTGCAGGGGTATGATTATGGGCAAAATGGTGCGTATTTTATTACCATTTGCACAAATAATCGCGAACATTTTTTTGGAGAAATTTCTGATTTCGCAATGATATTCAATGAAATCGGGAGATTGGCAGAACAATTTTGGATGGAAATCCCAAACCATTTTCCATTTGCTGCATTAGGGAATTTTGTGGTCATGCCCGATCATGTGCATGGAATATTGATCATTGATAAAACAGATATTGTCACGGTTGATGCAGGGGTTGATGCAGGGGTTGATGCAGAGACGCGATTAANNTTAATCGCGTCTCTGCATCAACCCCCAACCGCATCAAAAAAAACGGGGGGATTTGCCGGGAATAAAAACCCCATGATGAATGAAAATATTTCACGAATTATCAGGTGGTACAAAGGACGGTGTACGTTTGAAAAAAGTAAAATGAATGCCGGATTTGCATGGCAAACCCGATTCCACGACCATATTATCCGCAATGATGCGGAATTTGAAAAAATTCAGCATTATATTGGAAACAACCCATTGTATTGGAAAGAAAAAAAAATTCATGAATAAACAGCGTCAGAGATGCGATGAAAGACGTCCGCAGAGACGCGATTAATCGCGTCTCTGCTGCCCGATTAATCGCGTCTCTGCTGTTTATCGCGTCTCTGACGCCCCACCCCCATAATATTTGCTAATTTAGCGGAGAATTTGATGAAATAGAAGGCTGTTGGATTTTCCCACCGCCGGAGGTCTGATTACCTTGGGCACAATATTTCAATAATATCAACTGGTGCAGCATGTAATTCCTGTTCAATGAAAAGACTTTTTCTTCTATTCTGTATCCTTCGGGTTCTGTTCTCCGGCAATATGAGCGCTCAAATCCTGACGATGATTCCGGCTAATCCATCTATTGACATTCCGGTTGTTTTACGATATGATGCAACACAAGGCAATGGTGAACTTGCAGGATACACAGGCGATGTGTATATGCATACAGGAGTAATTACAATTGAAAGTGCGCATCCGGGTGATTGGAAGTATGTTAAGACAGATTGGGGACAAAATACACCCGAAACAAAAATGACTTACCTGGGTAACGACATCTATCAGGCTGAGTTTACTATCCAATCTTTTTATGGGATACCAGCAGATGAAATTGTATTACAACTTGCATTTGTGTTTAGAAATGAGGATTGTAGCCTTGTGGGAAGGGATGTTAACAATGGTGACATTTTCTACCCGCTGACCCATAATTACACCCAAACTACTTATGTCTCCCATGAATTTGTTCATGACAGTCTAAAAATAACTTGTGAAGAAGGCAGCATTGTTGTAACTCCCTACAGTACAAACATTTTGAATGTTTTTTCAGGCGTTGAGGGTACTGAAAACCTGCCATCATACTCAGTCATTGCTGAAAAGGAAATAGTTCCAGTAGATTTCTCCGAACTTGACAACTTTTTATTGTTTCGCACCGATTCAATAGAGCTCATTATTGACACAACAGACCTGAGTTTCCAGTTTGTATATGAAAATGATACTATCCTTAAGTTCCTGAAAATCTATAATTTTGAGGAACAAGGTATTCTTATTTCAACATTAAAAAACAAAGAACGGATCTATGGAACAGGTTCACGTGCCATAGATATTGATCGACGGGGAAAATCATTGGCTATCAATAATCAGGCACATTATGGGTTTGGCATGGGTGCCGAAAGTCTGAATATAACCTTACCTGTTTTACAATCAAGTGAGCGGTATGCTTTGATGTTTGACAATCACTCCATTGGCAAACTGGACATTGGGGCAATGAACAATGAGCAAATGACCTATATGTTTTCAGGTGGACAAGCTGATGTGTTTATTATTGCGGGAAGCAATCATGGTGAGCTCATAAAAAACTATTCAATTTTAACCGGCCATCAACCCATGCCACCACTTTGGTCTTTGGGATATATCCAATCTAAATTTGGTTATGAAAACCAAACAGCAGCCTATAATATTGTGAATCAGATTATCAATGCAGATTTTCCGCTCGATGCATTGGTTCTTGACCTGTATTGGTTCGGTGAACCGGGCACCATGGGGAACCTAGAATGGGACAACAGCCGATTTCCCAATCCTGAATTGATGATGTCTGATTTTGCTGAATCAGGGGTAAAAACGGTATTAATAACCGAACCGTATTTCACCCAGGCAAGCACGAATTATTCCTTTCTTGATGCTCAGGGATATTTTGGTAAATATCCTAACGGAAACACCTATCTGTTGAATGAGTTCTGGGCTGGTGATGCGGCATTACTCGATTTGTTCCATCCCGATGTTCCTGATTGGTTTAATCAGTTTTATACCGAAAGGACAAAAGAAGGCGTAGCAGGTTGGTGGACTGATCTTGGCGAGCCCGAAAGTCATCCGTCTGACATGTTACATTATGGAGGAGTATCTTCTTCAGAAATTCACAATGTGTATGCACTGAAATGGGAAGAGATTGTGTTTGAAAACTGGCAAACTCAATTTCCAAATAAGAGATTATTTAATCTGTCACGCTCAGGATTTGCAGGTATGCAGCGTTATTCTACTTTCCCCTGGTCGGGTGATGTTCAACGATCGTTCGAAGGCTTGCAGGCCCAGGTTCCTATTATGTTGTCGCTGGGATTGACTGGAATTCCATTCATGCATTCGGATGTTGGCGGGTTTACAGGTGGCGGAAATAATGATGAGTTATTCGCCAGGTGGGTACAAATGGGTGTTTTCGCCCCTGTGTTCAGAATCCATGGTTCCGGTATTGAAACAGCTCCAACAGCATACAGTACTTATGTCCAGACTATCGCAAGGAAATATATCAAATTGCGTTATTCATTATTACCCTACAATTACACACTGGCTTATGAGGCATCCCTTCGCGGAACTCCATTGGCACGTCCCATGGATTTTTACGACATGGATAATGAAAGTCTGCAAAATATTAACGATCAGTATTTTTGGGGTGAAGGTTTTATTGTTGCCCCTGTGTTACATCAGGGCATGAATCAACGAGATGTTATTCTTCCTGAAGGGAAGTGGTTGAGTTATCATAATCTGACAGAATACACCGGTCCCGGGATGATCTCAATGCCGGCATTGTTAACCGATATTCCAATCCTGGTGAAAGCGGGTAGCTTTATTCCTACTGTTAAAGACTTACAATCAACAGATGAATATGTTGCCGATACTCTATTTATTCAATATTTTCCGGATGATGTTCAGAATGAATCCCAATATACTTTGTTTGACGATGACAAAACATCATCCAATAGTATTGCGCAGAATGATTTTTACTTAATCACTTTTGACGGGTTTTATGAGGATAAAAAGTTATTTATTGATATTCAAGGCAGTGGACAGGGATATTCTACTATGCCCGAATCCAGGCAATTTGTTTTTGAAATCTTTAGAGTAAATGTGTCAGAGGCTTCTGTTTTATATGATGAATCTGAAGTAACCGAATATTTAAGTCTGAATGCATTGATGCAACAATCATTGGGGTATTTTGCTGACCACGATAACCACAAACTATACGTGAGTGCACCCTATGTAAACGGCAGTAGCCAATTAAAAATTACAGATGTCGAACTATCGGATATTGATAATATTGATAAAAGTAGCACTGATTTCATTCTTTACCCTAATCCCGGCAGCGATTACTTGGTTATTTCCGGAATAGAATCCAAGTTGAATCAAGTCCGGTTGAAGATTTTTGATGTCGATGGGAAACTGGTAAGAGAATTGAATACACCTAATCAGCAACATCTTAAAATTCATACAGCTGATTTGAAAGCCGGCGTCTATTTCGTTCAGGTTGTTACAAACGACAATGCAACAGTGTTAAAATGGGTGAAACATAGACGCGATTAATTGCGTCTCAGAAAAACCGGCAGCAGCAGAGACGCGATTAAAGGCGGCAGCAGAGACGCGATTAATCGCGTCTCTGCTGCTCAACCCGGAAAACACCTCCGACCTGTCCGGTTTTACTGAAAACCGCTACACGCATGGTGATATTGTCCTGAATATTGAGGCTGTCGGCAAATAATGCAGTACCAGACTGGGGTTCGCTGCCATCAAGGGTATAGCGGATTTCTGCTTCCGGAACTTCACTGCTGACAAACACCATCCGTGAACCATCCTCATTTGTCCGAACCTTGATGATGGGACGTTCCACTGCATCGGAGTATAAAAGTCCCAAATTTGTATATTGCCTGAAATGCCAGGGTAGCCTGTTATAAAAATCTTTCCAGTCTTTCTTTTCCGCAGGTGTCCAAAGCACTTCTGAGAGTGCCGCCATGCGGGGGAGGATCATATAGGTAATATTGTCTGGCGTTGGCAAGTATTCGGTCCAAACATTGGCCTGTGCACCGATAATATGCCTTGCTTCCTGCTGATTAAGCTCTTCAGGAACAGGCTCAAAGGAATATACCTTCGACAGCGTGGTGAAGCCTCCGATTGCTAATGGTTCGGTGGACGGGTTGTGCTGATAATGATCGAAATAACAATGCGAACCAGGGGTCATGATTACATCGTGGCCCATGCGGGTAGCTTCGATCCCACCTGAAATGCCTCGCCATGACATCACAATGGCATTATCGGCTAATCCTCCCTCCAGTATCTCATCCCATCCGATCAGTCTTTTCCCTTTTAAGGCAAGATGCTTTCCGATGCGTTGGATAAAATAGCTCTGCAACTCGTGCTCATCCTTCAGACCTTCCTGCCTGATCCTTGACTGGCAATCGGGGCAGGCTTTCCACCTTGACTTTGGTGCTTCATCGCCACCAATATGAACATAGGGCCCCGGAAAAAGGTCAACAACTTCGTCCAACACTTTTTCAAGAAAATGAAACACTTCATCTTTGGTGCAATACACATCTTCGAAAACACCCCAGCGGCTTGCCACTTCATAAGGGCCACCCGTGCAACCCATGTTAGGATAAGCTGCCAGAGCAGCCATCGAATGTCCGGGCATTTCGATCTCAGGGATCACGGTAATAAATCTGGATTGAGCATAGGCTACTACCTCCCTGACCTCCTCCTGGGTGTAATATCCACCATAAGGCTTGCCATCGTAAAGTTTTTCAGGATTGTCGCCTTTCCCAATGATCGTTTCTTTGCGCACCGATCCGGTTTCGGTCAGCAAGGGGAAACTCTTGATCTCTATTCTCCAGCCCTGGTCTTCGGTCAGGTGCCAGTGGAAATAATTGTATTTGTACATGGCCAGCAGATCGATATACTGTTTGATAAAGCTAACCGGAAAGAAGTGTCTGGCCACGTCGAGGTGCATTCCGCGGTAAGCGAAACGTGGCTTATCCTGAATGGTAATCACCGGGATGAGCCATTCATCGCGCTTGCCACCTTTATCGCTGGCTTCGTTGGGCAACAGCTGCAGGAAGGATTGTATCCCATTAAAAATCCCATGTGGGTGGTTGGCCTGAATGCTGATTGTTTTTCGGTTGTTATGCCCGATCACATAGCCTTCATTCCCATATGCTGAGTCGTTCAGATTGACCATCAGCAGGATATCATTGCCAACAGATTTAAGTTCGGGATAAGGCACCACAGGAATGACAAAGCTGGTCTGACGGTTCATATAATCGGCCAGATTGATGGCCATGGTTTTTAGTGCCGGATAGCCCGTGTCGTAAACAATTCGGGAATTATGGTTAATTTTGAAAACCCCATCCGAAACCCAATACTTATCCGGACGTGGAATGATGTTGACGGGTTCGGGCCCGGGCGATTGGCAAGCTGCCATCAGGAGCAGCGACAAAAAACAAGTAACAACTATTTTTCGCATAATTTATTCGTTTAATTATCCGGTTGAAAACATCTACCATTCGATCAGGTAAGGTGAATCGAGCAAAGACTGGCTATCTTTATTTCGCAGAGCATATTGAAAGCCCGGCCTGAGCGAAAAGGCCCCTGATTCACCGGATTTATTCAAAGCGATATAGCCAATTTGCAGATTCGGGTGCACTTTGGTTTTCTTAGTGATCCTGTGAATTGCTTCTTCGCAGGCTTGTTGGGGGCTCATTCCCTGACGCATCATCTCAACAATCAGAAAACTGCCGAGTGTTTTCAGGATGACCTCACCTTCGCCTGTGGCTGTTGCCGCACCCACTTCATTGTCCACAAAAAGTCCGGCTCCGATAATAGGTGAGTCGCCCACCCTGCCGGGATGTTTAAAAGCCATGCCACTGGTGGTGCAGGCTCCGGCCAAATCGCTCAATGCATCCAGGGCCAGCAGCCCGATGGTGTCGTGGTTTTCCCAGTTAGCAGCAGGTGCATACCTGGCTCCCGATGCTTTCCATTGTTCCCAATTCTTTTTCATAGCATCCGTGAGCAGCTTGGTTTTTTCAAAGCCCTGATCAAGGGCAAATTTCAATGCACCCTCACCGGAGAGGATCACATGCGGGGTTCTTTCCATCACCAGGCGTGCCACCGACACAGGGTGCAGAATATGTTGCAGATAAGTTACCGATCCGGCATTGCCATCAGCACCCATGATGCAGGCATCGAGGGTTACGTTGCCTTCGGCATCAGGGAACCCCCCATAACCCACACTGCTCACTTCAGGATCAGCTTCTGAAACCATCACCCCTTTTTCAACGGCATCGAGGACAGAACCGCCTTGGAGCATTGTTTCCCAGGCCGCTTCATTGGCAGCCATCCCATGACTCCATGTGGAGAGGATCACAGGCCCGTTGGCCGATCCTGGTGGAAGCACAAACATTTCATTGCCAAATAAAAATCGGGTGGCAAAACCGGCCATCAGGGTTCCGGTGGTTGCCTTTTTGATAAAATTTCTTCTTGTTGCCATAATAAAAGTTTGGTTTCACGGGGGAAAAACGCAGTAAAGTTAGCCCGAAATATTCAGTCAATTTACATGCTATATCATTTCTGTTAATCATTTAGGCCAAATGATTGCACAATCATTAATTTTCTACCTTTGTTCGCTTTCAACTTTATTCACGAACTACGTTTAACCTTCAAAAAAATTATCTGTATGACTGAGCAAAAAAACAACAACATGCTGGTTGGGATGACTGTTTTCGGAGCCATATTTTTTATATTTGGCTTTGCTACAACTTTCATTGTCACCTTAAGTGCGCCGGTGAAAGAAATATTCGGCCTAACGGAGTTTAGCGCACAATTATTATCTTCTGCATTCTTTATTGCCTATCCGATCATGTCGATTCCTACCGGGAAACTTATTGACCGGATCGGATATAAATGGACCGTTGTGGCAGGACTGGTGCTCATGGCACTGGGTAGTTTCATCTATATTCCTGCAGCACAAATGCCATCATTTCCTATTTTCCTTATCGGCACCTTTGTTTTGGCAACAGGCGTTGTTTTTTTGCAGGTAGCTGCTAACCCTTATGTAACAGCCATCGGCCCCGATGCCACAGCATCGAGCAGGCTTAACCTCACCCAGGCCCTCAATTCCATTGCCACCATGATTGCCCCCTGGCTTATTTCTATTGCTATCTTCAAGGGCTTGCAGTTCCCGGCCGATGCTGCTCTGGCTGCCGACAGGGTTCCAATGCCATTTATCATCATGGGAATCATCGTGTTGCTGGTGGCAATAGCCATCTTCTCCATAAAGCTCCCAGTGATTAAAAGCGAGAAAAGTGAGAAAAAGAGTATTTGGCGCTACCCGCATGTGGTGTTGGGTGCTATCGCCATCTTTATGTATGTGGGCGCCGAAGTCGGCAATGCCGGTTTGATTGTAAATTACCTGAAAAACAGCTTAAACATGAGCCCTGAAATGGCTTCTACTTATGCTGCAATCTATTGGGGCGGAGCAATGGTTGGCCGTTTCTTCGGCTCATTCATGTTCTCCGACATGCCTTCATCCAGAAAATTCACCTACGCCCTGCCTGTTTTGCTGCTTGCCTTCATTTCCGGATCGTTCGTCACCGAATGGAACTGGAACATTGGGCTGATCTTCACCGGAATAGCTCTGCTAAACTTTATCATCATGCAGGTTGGCCGTGGCAAAGCAGCCCGTACCCTGGCTATTTTCGCCCTGGCAGCTGCCCTGCTCGACATCGGAACCATTGTTACAACAGGTGACATAGCACTCTGGACGCTGATTTCAATCGGACTTTTCAACTCAATCATGTTCCCCAACATTTTCACACTCGCTGTGAAAGACCTCGACAAGGGTGAGCTCAGCGGGGCATCAGGTCTCATCAATGCCCTCATATTCGGTGGTGCCATAATCCCTCCGCTGATGGGTGGTGTGGCCGACAATTTTGGATACACCTGGGCATTCCTGGTTCCGGCTATTTGTTATCTGTTTATTTTCTATTATGCTATAAAAGGAAGCCAGATCCGGAAACAAGAACTCTGATTTACTCATCTTACTATATTTAAAATATGAAAAAAGTTGCAATCGGAATTGACATTGGAGGAACCAATACAGCTATCGGAGTTGTAAACCGCGAAGGGGATGTTTTGGTCGATCAATGCATCCCAACCCCTAAGCATGGAAACATTGACCTGTACATTCAGGATCTTACCCTATCGATTCGTGAACTGATGAAGTCGGTGAAACTGCTGAATGAAAAAAGCGAGGTTATTGGCATTGGTATTGGCGCGCCCAACGCAAATTATTATACAGGAACGATAGAGCATGCGCCCAATCTTTCGTTTAAGGGTATTGTTCATTTTGTTGATCTGCTCAAAATCCAGTTTCCCGACATGAAGGTGATGGCCATCACCAACGATGCCAATGCAGCTGCAATAGGTGAAATGATCTATGGCGGCGCCCGGGGGATGAGAAACTTTGTTGTGTTTACCCTTGGAACAGGCGTGGGCAGTGGCATTGTCGTCAACGGCGATCTGGTGTATGGTCACGA
This sequence comes from Bacteroidales bacterium UBA6192, assembly GCA_002422725.1. Lineage (GTDB taxonomy): Bacteria > Bacteroidota > Bacteroidia > Bacteroidales > F082 > UBA6192. The sequence goes on along the minus strand of DITE01000051.1, from coordinate 9,585 downwards.
TGGCTTTGCCGGCGAGTGCGGCCATATGATGCTTATTCCTGACGGAAGAGTTTGTGGTTGTGGCGGTGTCGGCCATCTGGAAGCATACTGTTCGGCACCCGGCATGAAGCGAACCGCTTTCGAATTGCTGGCTAAATATCATGCTACTGATAGCCTCCTCGCTTCGCGATGCTACAACGAACTGGATTCGAAGTTTATCTATGAAGCTGCCCTGAAAGGCGACAAGGTTGCTCAGGAAGTGTTTGCCCTCACCGGGAAATGGCTCGGGCAAGGACTGGCCGACACAGTGCACCATCTGAGCCCCGAAGCCATCTTTCTGTTCGGTGGACCACTGGCAGCCGGCGATTATATCCTGAACCCCACCAAGGAAAGCATGGAACAACACCTGCTGCCGGTGTTCAAGAACAAAATCAAGATACTGCCTTCAAAACTCAAGTTGGGCGATGCTGCCATCGTAGGCGCCAGCGCGCTGGCATTTAATGAGTTTGAGAAGATGAAGTGAGTTCGAACTTCTTTTCAGAAATTGACTGATGGTCAGCCTATGTATTTCGTTTTATGAATTTCAGGTAATGCTTCTCTCTTAAACTGGTGAACTCAAGGAAATATAAGCCGGGTTTGATAGCTTCTATGTCAATGGACACCTTACTTTCGACAAGGATATTATTGATTACTAATTGACCTAACGCATCATATACCCTGATAAACCCGTTCTGGTTCTTTGTATCGACTACAAGAGTTGCCGACGCTGGATTTGGATAGCAAAAAAGCTTACTTAAAGCAATATCATCAACACTATTTGGGAACCAGTAATGACAGGAGTCTTCCCCGTTTGGCGAATTGATGTGATACGTTGCTGTATCCGTAAAACATAGGGTGTAAAAAGTCCATTCGAAGAAATAGGTATATGAACTGAATAAGGTAATTGTACTTCCAATTCCCTCAATCCAGATTTCAGGACTTAATAATTGGTTTTGAAGAAAATATCGCTTGCGGTAGCTATCACCAACCAATACTGAATCTATAGCGTCAACCTTAATCTGCGTAACATCACTATTAATTGGAAGTATCATTCCTGGTTCCAGGTTGTGGAACATATAAAGCAGGTGTTCGGAAGTGTCATTGGGAAAAGTAATAGGTTCTATTGTTGGGAGTTGCGTATGGACAGGGTAAAAATAGATATTTTTTTGGGTGTCTTCTCTGATGCCACCCAGGTAGAGAGTGTCATATTCGCTTTCATAATCTGGTAAATTGTAAAAGATCTTCTTGTATGAAACACCTTTAATCAAGGTATCGCCCATCAACAGATATTGGGTGTTTGTAACAATAATATCATACTCAGACCACTGGTGCCAGTACAAACAGTCCCAACGGGCGGTATCTGATGGAAATGGGTAATAGGGCTGACTGTGCAAAACTTGCAACAGCAAAAAGCCAATGAGGGTAACAAGAATCTTTTTCATGATGTTTATCTTTTTGGAGGTTATCAATAATTTGATTTGTGATTTCCCATGCTGTAGGCTGCTTATAAATCAAAGAACCGAAATACATAAAACAGACACTAATTTGAGCACAATAATGCAATTGCCGATCAATATTCTGAGTCAGTACTTTTATTAAGTTCCAGGCAACCGAGGCTACGATAATCCGGATTTAAGATAAATTCAGTGATTAAGCTTTGGTTCTCGATAAGCATCTTAGTCAGATTTACAGTTGAAGTATTTCCTAATCTAAGCCAGATTACTTTGGGCGGAAAACCTAAAACAAGTGTAAGATCGTAAAAATCAGAATCAAAAGTTACGATAGTATATCCTTCTTTTTTTGCATACTCCCATATTTCGCGGTCTGTCAGATTTTCCAAATTCAAGACACGAACCTGTTCAGCTTGTGGAAACACATTTTGAAGGTCTTTGACCACCCTAAAGGAAATATTCTGATCAAAAAGCAACTTCATCAGGCAACATGTAGTTTATGTTCTTTGTCGGCTGCATATGCCAGACAAGCTTTAATATCCAGCATATCCAATTCAGGATAGTCCAGAATGATTTGTTCGATTGTCATATCAGAAGCCAACCAGCTCAGGACATCATAAACTGTTATCCGGGTTCGCTTGATACAAGGTCTGCCAAACCGGACATTTGGGTTAATCTCAATCCTATCCGTGTATTTCATCCTTATGTTTCTTTGTTCAAAGTTACTACTTTTTCTTGTCCTTAACTGTTGTTTTACATTTGGCTTCACAAATTTTGTTTTGATTAGTCGTATAATCTCCTCTTAATGTATCATTTCGCTACCAAATATAAGGCTTATTGGTACTGGAAGAAGATTGCAGATTAAAAATCCCATGTCATGATGTGATGGGCAAAGATTGTCAGGATTGTTTATTGGGGTCGATAGTTTTTCGAATTTCCAATGTGTGAGTTTCATGAAGGGAGGGAGTTCGCCCGGGAATTCATGCCGGAAAGCTATAACCACATGAAGGCATGACTATTAACAGCTAAATTATCTTTATCAATTCACCTGCAATCAGTTGGTGGCAAAAAATAATTAAAGAGTACCAGCAGCAAGTGATATTTCTAGCATTAGACCTATCTGGTTTTGGAACTGTAATATAAGCTGGTCTTCAGACGCAATGTGCTTTTCCATGGTTAATCGCGCCATCAGGTAGCTTAAGGTAGATTCCGCCCCCTGATTTATGTTCACGTAGTTTTCCTCCAATCCGTCATAACATCCTCCCGTGCATGGATTGTAAATGATCTGATGTAAGCGGTTGTTGCCTAAAAACCAGTTAATAGCGATCACCATTTTTTGTGAGTAAACTTCGTCATGAAACACCTCGAAAAACTTACTTAAGGTCATGATGGTGTAAGCCACATCAATGGGCTGCTCTCCATATTGACCTGCATCATGTCCCCTGAGCAGCCAGTTTTTGTTCGAGATGACTTCTATCCCATTTTTTTTATAAATATGTGACAATAGAAAATTCAATGAAGACAAGGCGATCTCTTTATAAATTGTTTCTCCGGTTACTATCCAGGCATAGAGCATGGCCTCAGGCAATATGCTATTGGCATAGGTGAGATAACCTTCAAACCATTCCCAGTTTTCCGACGACTCATGCTTATACATCTGAACCAACCTGTCGGCAAATGTTTTTAAAAGCACAATGCTTTCAGGATTATTACTTGTTGTGTAATTGAAATACAAGCCTTTAATGGAGAAAGCCATCGCCCTGGTGGAATGAACCGTACCCAAATACTGCATCGATTTATCAATTAGTAATCTTGCTTGTGATGTGAACTCTTCAGGTACTTTTCCCATCAGCGATACCACGTATCCCAATGCCCATATTGCCCGCCCATTGGAATCATCCAAATTGGTCTCTTCATTCTGGGCTGTAAACTGTTTGTTATCATCAACATAGTTCAAAAAATCGCCGGCAGGCTGCAGACAATATTCGATGAAATCGAGATATAGTTGGATATAAGCCAGATCAGTTTTATCGGCAGTCAGCTCATAATGCATGCACATCGCTATTAAAGCCCGCGCATTATCATCCAGGGTGTAACCTGAATCAATTTTGGGTTGATTAATAATGGAGAACTGGATAAGTCCGAAGTCTGTTGTCAACTTTTTTACCTGTTCCAGGTTGATTTCCGGAAGATTATAACGAATCAGATTCTTATCGCCGGCTAGTTTTTCAAAAAGCATGGCATGTGCAACCGCAGAATTCTCCCATGCTGTGAAACTTATTTTTTGCAGCGCATTCACACTAATATTCTTTCGTAATGGTTCATCGTTGAGTAAGCGAATAACGCCATCGGTCAATTGCTGTGCGTTGTGAAAATCGAAAAAAAGTCCTGTTTCATCTGATAATAGTTCCTTTGCGTGAGGATTAGGGGTGGAAATGATGGGACAGGCGCAGCTCATGGCATAGACAAAAGTACCGCTTACTGCCTGGTTGGGATCTTTGGCTGTAAACAGGTAAATATCTGTCAATTGCAGATATTCGAGCAGTTCGGGTAATGCAAGAAACCTGTTGATAAATTTCACATGATCCTGAAGACCTGATTCAATTACGGTTGCTTCAAGCATGTTCCGGTATTTTTCTCCTTCTGATTTGACCACTTCGGGATGGGTTTTACCGATTACCAGAAACAACACATCAGGACTTGTTTTAACGATGGCCGGTAAGGCTTTTAAAGTAGTCTCAATATCTTTTCCTGAACTAATCAGTCCAAAAGTGGAAAGAATCCGTTTGCCGGATAACCCATATTTTTCCTTTAATGATTCTTTCTCCAGGTGAGAAACCAGGTGGGTGCCGTGAGCAATAACTGAAATTTTTTGTTCAGGCACAGCATAATCATGCTTTAACAATTCAGCTGCGCTGTTGGTCATCACCACAATGGAACCGCAGGCGTCTGCAATAGTCTGAACATGTGCTTTTAATCGCTCATCCGGTCGGGGCAGCACCGTATGAAACACAACAATAACCGGTATCGTAACCTCATAAATAAATTGCAGGAAAGCGGCTTCCTGCTGATGAAAAAAACCAAATTCATGCTGGATCACTACCAGTTTGATGAGTTTATTATGATTAATGGATTGGGCTAACTTATGATACCCCGGGGCAACTGAGGTATCGAGCTTGTGTGTTACTGTTTCAGGATACTCAAGGTTCATCTTCCCGGATTCCAAAGCGCAGACTTTAATCGAGAATGAGCTACTAAATTTATTGTCTATCGCCTTGATCAGATCATGTGAATAGTTTGCTATCCCACATTCCCTTGGGGGATATGAGGTCATGAATAAAATTTCATTTTTCATCCTTCAATGTGTTATTGATTAATTCTTCCAGCAAAGCTGAAAAACTCAATGAGGCGCATGCGATACGTGAATCGGCTGCCCCATAATAAATGTATAGTGTATCGCCAAACAATGCCGTGCCAGTTGGGAAAACCACATTATTTACATCTCCTCTTTTTTCCCAAATATATTCAGGCGAGAAGAGTGCATAAGGCAATCGCGCTATTACTTTTGCCGGATTATTTATATCCAGTAAGGCTGCCGCACAGGCAGAATAAACAATACCGTTATTCACTTCTTCTGCTCCATGGTAAATTAAAAGCCAGCCGTGTTCTGTTTCAATAGGAGGGCATCCACCGCCAATGTAGCTTGACTCATGTTCATAAACCGGATCCATGATAATGTGTTCATCCAGGTGAAAGCAATAGTCTGTCCAAAATTCCCGGGTGAGTTCCTTTAAGCTCTTTACAGACACAATCTGAATGCCTGGTCTGATCCGGTGAAGAAACACCAGCTTGTCATGAATCCTGCGGGGAAAAAACATGACATTCTTATCCCACAGCATGATGTTATCTCCAGGATCGGCTTTCTTGTTGTAAAATTCATTGTTGCGGTAATATTTTTTGTTTACTACCCCGGCAGATTCACAAATGGAATTAAACTCCGCATACGTAAAAGGCGGAACAATGAGCCCCCGTTTTTGAAAATGTCGTAAATCCTTCGAGGTGGCCAACGCTCCCCGGGCGTCTTTACCGTTATACGCAGTATAGGTCAGATAGTAAAGATCATCAATCTTTACAATCCGTGCATCTTCAACACCGTGTGATTCGTAATCGAATTCCGGAATCAGAATAGGTTTTTCCCACCGTTCACCAACTTTTAATGGCCCATACATCATGCAATAACCAATACTTGAGTAATTTCCATTTTGTACAGCCCGGTAAAAAAGGTGAACCTTGTCTCCTTCCTTTATTGCTGCAGGATTCAGAACAGCTTCGTTTTCAAATTCAAAATCTGTTTTCTCCAGAATAATGCCTTCTTTTTTAACAGATATCATAAGGTTTAGTATAAAGTGAGATGTATAAATTAAACCTGAGAGAATCTCCGGGTACATGTCAAGGGCACTACATAAGATCTATCAGGTGAGATTTGTATCTGAATTTGACAAAATTACCTTTCTGTATCCCTATAACCTTTGCACAAATTTGGAAATTAGTTACATGATTCACATGCTTTGAGCGTCATTGTAATTACAACTTATGGAATACCGGCGACTGCTTTCCACGAATCCGCCAGTGTTGCCAAGGTGTTATAAAAGTTTGCTATTCTTTTGTTACAGATCATGGAACAAATAAAAATGTTCAAACTTATTGCCACGCGAATGATTCCCTTCGGTGAGAAAAGTTCGCGCGGGAGCTAGGGGGTTGTCAGATGATTATAATTTGCTGCCGGACAAATGCTTCCCAGGTTCCAGAGTCTGTGTTACAAGCAAGAGGGCGTTCAACCGCGAGGCTGGGGCTTCCAGGCCATATGATCTCCTGATGATTAGCGGTTCGATGTATTTTTATGTGACTCGTTTTTGTTGTTCGCTTTCTCTTATTGTTTTCTCTAATCGTGATTGCCTGGTTTTTTCCTGCGTAGCACTCATTATCCAACGCATGATTGCTTTTTTATACGAAGGTGCCTGCTTCATAAAAAAGTCCCACGCTTTTTTGTTCTCACTAAATTGTATTGCATAGGTCGAATCAAGAAATAACGGATCATTTTCGTAAGAGTAAATCCCGGATTTATTTTCTTTTCTTAAACTAAATGCTTTTAGTCCAGCAGGTTTCATAAGTCCTGCATTTGTGAGCTCTTCAATTTTTTTGATATTAATTGCACTCCAGTTACTGGTATTTCTGCGTGGTGTAAAACGAATGCTATAACTCTCCTCGTCAATGGATTTTCTAACTCCATCTATCCAACCAAAACAAAGTGCCTGATCAACCGATTGTGACCAGCTCATCGAAGGTTTCCCGCTATCCACTTTATAAAATCCAACAATGAGTTCTGTTTCCATTTCGTGGTAGCGTTCCAGCCATTTTCTGAAATCATCCTGTGTTTTAAAGAAAGTCACTGACTCTTTGATTGAGTCAATTTTTGTGCTTTTTGGTACATTCTCATTCATGTGTCTCTAAGAGTTTTTATTGATTCTGAACAAGTTGATACAATGTTATTATAACGGACTTTGTTGTTTTCAAATATGAGATCATGCGGTCTTTAGCTTGTTTTTTTGGAGAAGTCTGCAACAGGATCCAGACGAATCCGGTAAGTCTCTCATGCCGGCTTGTGTCTGCCGCATGGACACACGGCTGTTGTAGGCAGTTGATATTATAATTTTTCTCTTTTTACATCTTCAATGATCTCGATAAAAACATAGAAATTTGTTGATGGATTTCTATATAATTCGAGTTGTTTTGCACGATTGCAAGCCTCGTTGGACTTTTCCTTTAATTTGACCTTTAAAAGATTGTCAATTTCTCCCTTTCTATAATTGTTTCTATTCCTATTGCTCAATTCTCTTATACAATCAGCTTCTTTAAGTGACGCTGTTTGATTCTTGAAATGTAATAAAAACCATAACTCAATTGTTGGATTTGAAGCAATTAGTATAGTTTTACTAGTCTTTCTAAGTTTTTCAATTAACTCAGGGACATCGGCATCATAAATCAGAAAGTCCTTGTCTTTTTCATGAATGGGTTTTCCCTTTTTGTAAGAGTTTATGTAGCGTTCATTAATACTTGAACCTGCAACTTTGGAAACTATTTCTACAGGGATTCTATATTCGGAGCGTAAAAACCTGATATATGCATCTTCTGTTTCTCCTTCACAAAAAACCCAAAAATGAGGATTTATTTTTTTTCCTTTCGATGCTTGACGCCTACTTTTCATTCAAAAGGATTTTAAGCTGTTCATAAGAATCATTTACTATTGGAATTGCATCGAAACGACCTTGCATATAGGCTTTTTCCAAATCCATTGTATCTCTGAAATCACTATAATCATACAAAGAGTATAATTCAGTTGAGCCAGTCATACCTTTATTAACAAAATAAATCTGGTCTTTACGGAATTTTTTAAGGTCTAGAAATTGAGTGTTATGAGTTGTACATAATAATTGAGCTTTTTCACCCGCTCTAAATAAATTGAAAATGTATTCGATAATCTTTGGATGCAAACTTTCTTCTATCTCATCAATCAGCAACACCTTATTGTTCTTGATAACGTCTAAAAGAGTGAGCATTATAAAGAATAATTTTATTGTACCTTGAGATTCTTCGGTAAGAAAATCAAATGTTACACCGGGATTGGTTTTGTGAGTAGTTTTTATTTGCAAATGATCTTGCACTACATCTTCAACTTTTAATGTCATGTTTGTTAAATCTGCATGAATATTTTTACCTGACTTTTTAAGTACTTTTATTTTAACATCTTCAATATCGCTGTCAGCTATTTTGAGTGCATCAATTAATTGTTGTTTGTTTTGAATAGTAATGTTTTCAATGGCCGAAATCCCAAATCCAACATAATTTAAAATGAATGTTTTATTGAAATAATTAAATATCTCTTTAGCCAAATCTCTATCCATTTGACTTGCCCTAGAAATATATAAAGTCTTATCAGAGGTGTTCTCGGCCACATCAAATGGTCTCTTTATTACATCTGTAAATGTATATTTTTCTTTTTTAGTTTTTCCTCGCCGTTCATCACGAGTAAATATCTCTTTTATACGTCCTTTAGGATAGTAATATAAATTTTCAGTAATTATTGAAGTGCGAGACAATGAAAAGGAGTATTCAAATTCTGTCTCATTCAACACAAACCTAATGAAATAAGAGCTAGGCTTATTACCATAATTATCAAACTTAAAGGGTATAAAACTATATATTGTATTCTCATTATGATTATGAGACTCAAAAACCATAGCATTACAAAAACGAATTGCTTTTATAATATTACTTTTTCCCGATGCATTGGCACCATATATAATCAGGGTTTTTAATATGTCAGATTTATTTTCATCGAAAATATTATTTTTCAATGCTTTTGCATTTGCAGATTTTATTCTGGCTGCTCTAAAGTCTAAAATAACTTCCTCCTTTATGGAGAAAAAATTATTAAGTCGAATTTCCAACACCATTTTAATCTTTGTTTTTGTAAAATAATTGCAAATATAGTTATTAATATCCAATAGTAGCTATTCTACAGGAAATAGTTTTCGTGCATGATGTTTCACAGCGTTTGCCTACAACAATTTGCTAATCACATGTTTTAAACGCATCTATAAACCAGCGTGTTACAATCATCTATGGTACATAAAAATGTGCGCTATTCAATGTTCATTGTCTTTTGAATGGTGCCGTCATCAAAAATTTTGATGCAAGGAATATTTCTGCCCGGTTTTGTTATTTCTCTGCCCGATAAGTCAATCGTTTTTACCAATCTTCGTTCAGGATTTGGATATGGAATATCGATGGAAAACAATACTTCACCTTCGTTATCAGTTTTAATGAGGTAGATAGTTGGCCCGACTGCAGTTTCGAAACGGCATCCTGCAACGATAAAGCCTCCATCCGAAGTTTGCTGCACGGAGTACCCATAATCGACACCCTCTCCTCCGTATTGCCTGATCCATAAAAGCTCGCCTGAATCATCTGTCCTTAACAAAAACAAGTCACTTTCATCCATAGACCAGTTCTTTTCGCCTGTTATGACATAACCACCATCACTTGTTTGTGTAAC
>DITE01000022.1 GCA_002422725.1 Bacteroidales bacterium UBA6192 | reverse complement strand
GGCTCATGGGTAACGGAATATCATCAGAAATACCTCATTTCGCCTTTCCTCGAAGCCGATTTTATTGAACTCTGCCTGAGTATTGACCCCTCGTTGAAAAAAGACAGCCATATCTACATTGAATGGATGAAGGCAAAAAGGCCGCAAACTGTACGTTACGCCTGGGAAAGAACGGGTTTTAGACCCAATGCAGCCTGGAAAACCCCTTTAAGCCGTTACACCAATAAGGCCAAAAGTGTTTTTCGTAAAATCAGTGGCCAATCGGCTCAAACCAGCATGAATCCTTATGAACACTGGTATGCGACAAATCCCGAGATCAAGGCATTTTTCGATTCCTATGTCGGGCAACATATTGATCTGCTTGCTGCAAGCCAGCTGAAATCGGATGTTCTGATGCTGTTTAACACGGGTAACACAATTGAGAAAACGTTGGTTCTCACCTTACTGGATGCAGTGAAGCGATTTGGGCTTTCAAGCTGACCTCCTTCACCAACTTTGGTATAATTTTAGCTTAATTATTGAAAACAATGCTTGTGCGTCAATTGATACTGCTTTTCGTTTCTATGTTGTTCCTGCTGCAATCGAATGCTCAGCCTCAATTGATTTCGATTAATGAACCCGATACAAACCCCACACTGAACGGTTTGTTTGAACTGGATATTCAACTGACTACTTCAGTGACTAATCCGTACGATTTTAATTCAGTCAGGCTTTTTGGTATATTTAGCTCTCCTGATGGCACGACCTATGAGCAGGATGGCTTTTTGTATCAGCATTTTGAATCAGAGAATGGATTGTTAGTCCCTTCGGGTGATACTTACTGGAAAATTCGCTTCACACCCCGGCAGACAGGCAACTGGACATTTCGGGTGAAAGTGGTGGATGCAGATGGATTTGATATTAGCGAAACAATATCATTTCAATGTTTGGCTGCTGATAATCCGGGCTTTGTTTCATTTGATTGGGATAGCCGTTACTTATCTGATGATCAGGGAAAGACAATCTTTCTGGTGGGTGAGAATATTGCCTGGTCTGAATACCAATCCGGAAACGACCGTATGCATCTTTTCATGTCAGGCCTGGCCGAAAGCGGAGCCAATTTTGCCAAACTGATGATGGTTCCCTGGTCCTATAGCATCGAATGGGGAGTCGATGGGTTGATGAATTATGCTAACCGGCAGGATAGGGCATTTTTGCTCGACAGTGTTTTTCGCATGGCACATCACCATGGCTTATATCTGCAACTTGCATTTTCTATACACAATGAGTTAAGGGATGGTTATGCCGGTGAAGACTGGCAATCTAATCCTTACAACCAAATTAACGGTGGACCATGTGCTGAACCCCGCGATTTTTTCTCGAATCCTACCGCCAAAGAAATCTTCATAAACCGTATGCGTTACATCAGTGCGCGGTGGGGATACGAGCCCCTGTTGTTTGGATGGGAACTGCTATCAGAATCTGACAACTTCCCCAACTACAGTCAGTTTGCGGATGATGTGGCTTCTTGGGCTGGCCAAATGGCCGGATTGATGAAAGAAATTGACCCCAACAACCATCCCGTCTCAGTAGGCTTTGCACTCACCACAAGCAATCCCGATGTTTGGAATCATCCGGATATTGGGTTCACCCAGCTTCATTATTATACCGAAAGAGCCGATATCGAAGGAGAGATTTTCCGTATGACTGGTGTTTACAACGATGCCTACAACAAGGCAGTGCTTGTTGGCGAATATGGCATTGGCCATATTATGGATTCGATCATCGCTAAGGATCCTGATGGATGGGCTCTCCACAACGGACTCTGGACATCCGCCCTTTCGGGTTCCTTCGGCAGTGTGGTGCCCTGGTACTGGGACGCATATATACACGAGCTTGATCTGTATTATCGTTTTACAGGCATCAGTAGTTTTATGCGAAATGAAACACTTAATAATGATGTATTTACACCCAAACATCTGACTACCATCACTGACGACAGACGCGATTTTGTTGTGGCTCCAGACTTTGATGAACTGACAAAAAAAGCTCCTTCCGGAAATTTTACCCTGCCTTCAACCGGACTGTTGCTCCCTGCCGAAGACAGTATGGGGACCTTGTTGTTTGGCCCCTTGTCGGTGTTTGCCGGCCTGAGAAACCCACCTGTACTGAATGGCGATTGGACACAAAACAGCGTGATGATCATCGAAACAGGGTCGCAGGTAAGCGGAGGTGTTCTTCAGGTTAAAATTGATGGCGTGGTGGTGTTTGAACAATCGGTTGTTGCAGGCGGCATCTATCACATCGAGGTGCCTGAAGGAGAACACAACATCATGGTTGATAATATTGGCACAACTTTCCTGAGCATCATCGAGCTGGAAGCAATTGTTTTCAGCGATTACCTGCCCAAAATCAGAGCTTTTGGGTTGTTAAGCAATACACGAGCGTTGGTATGGGTGCACAACACCACGAACAACTGGCATTGGTACAGGCAACAAAGTGAACCTCCTGAGGCTGTTTCTGGCGGGCTGATCCTGCCATTCTATTCGGGCTTGTTTCAGATCGACAAGTGGAGCACCCTTTCGGGCATGATGGAAGAAAGCAATCAGTTGATGGCCAATGAAAACGGCTTGTTTATTCCGGTCGAAGCCTTATCCACCGATATGGCGCTGAAAGTTTCGTTCATCACCGAGGTTGTCGAAACCACCATGCCGGCAGAGCATCGTATGAGTGTGTTTCCCAATCCCTCAACGGGCAGGGTAACTTTTGCCATCGAAACCTCAGCCGGTGAAATGCTTCGGCTCGAAATCAGCGATTTGTTTGGAAGAATAATCCATGAGCAGCATAAAAGCTGGTCTGGGGCAGGTCTGAGACAGCTGCTGTGGGAGCCTGACCGGAAAGGAAAAGGGGCGCAAGTCTATGTTTATCGGTTGACTGCAGGCACGAGGCATTTTACCGGAAAACTGATTGTAGAGTAAACTTGTGGAGTTCGGGCAAGTCTTAGCCTATGCACAAGTAGGCCAGTTAAGAATTTTCCAACGACAGATACTAATCAATCAATTTTGTGAATGCCTTTCCGATATTCTTGATAATATCACTGGCAATCATGCTTTCCATGCCTGATTTTTCCATAGCCAGATCGCCAGCCAATCCATGAAGATAAACTCCCAGCATTGCTGCCTCAAATGAGCTGTAGCCCTGTGCCAGCAATCCGGTGATCATGCCTGTAAGCACATCACCACTGCCTCCGCTGGCCATGCCAGGATTGCCACTGCTGTTGAACCAGCAATCGCCTTCCGGGGTACTGATGGTTGTATGCGCTCCTTTAAAAACAAGATATACCCCAAACCGGATGGAGAAATCCCTTTGCATCGAAAGACGCTCATAGCTATCAGACCAGCTGCCAGCCAAACGCTCAAATTCTTTAGGATGAGGAGTAAGGATGCTGCGGGCAGGTAAAAACGAAAGCCATGTTTTGTTCTCAGCCAGCAAATTCAATGCATCGGCATCCAGAACCAATGGTCGTGACGATTCCTGAATAAGCAGCCTCAACACTTTAGCTGTCACCTCCGACTTGCCCATTCCGGGCCCTATGCCAATAGCGGTGTAATGGGCTATATCGGGAAGTCTGCTAATGTCGCTTTCTGAAGTGTCGATACTCAGCATGGCCTCGGGCACAGCACATTGCATCGGGAGGGCTGCTGAAGATGGCAGATGCACATGCAACAATCCGACACCACTGCGCAAACAGGCTTTGGCGGCTAATACTGCTGCACCTGTTTTTCCGGCTGATCCGGCCAGCAACAATGCATGTCCATAAGTGCCTTTGTGTGAGAATTTTGCCCTGTTTCGAAGCCGCACAGCCGCATCAGCAGCCGTAATCAGGTTGTTATTAACCTGAACATCACGGATATATTCATGATGAATGCCTATAGGCAACACTTCCCATTGGCCCACATATGCATCGTTTTCGGGAAGCAACATGCCAAGTTTGGGAAATTCGAAGGTAAGTGTATAGTCCGCTTTAATGATATGGTTATGAGCCACACCGGAGTCTTTGTCGGCATACAGACCGGAAGGCATGTCAACCGAAACTACAAAAGCTCCTGAATCGTTGATGTGATTAACAAGTCCGGAAACAAAACCACTGATAGGCTTGTTCAGCCCTGAACCAAAAAGACAATCTATCACAAGATCTCCGGAATCAATTGCAGGAAAAACAGTCTGGGCTAAAATGTCGGCCACTTTTGAATATTTTATTTCNNACAATATTGGTATTCACATCAAATCCCTGATTTACAAGCAAGCGTGCCAAAACTAGACCATCTCCCCCATTGTTGCCAATGCCACAAAAAATGTGTATGCTTTGTTCTTTTTTCAACCGGGGCAATAACCAGACGAAGAGGGTGTTGGCTGCACGTTCCATCAAATCGGTTGATGCAATCGGTTCATTTTCTATTGTATATCGGTCTGCTTCACGTATTTGTTCAAGCGCAAGTATTTTCATCACTTTGGTGTTTCCAGCAAAAATAAACAATCCCTGACCAAAAGGCAAGAAAAAACCGGCTTGAGGGCCGGTTTTCTATAATTATCTAATTTCAGTAAGTTGGAATGTAAATATGTTCGTTGGCAGGTGAGCTATACCAGGTTCTGTTTTGTGTTCCACCCGACTCGGCCCATGTTTGAAAC
>DITE01000116.1 GCA_002422725.1 Bacteroidales bacterium UBA6192 | reverse complement strand
GGAGCCCATGTGCCCAAAGCAATTTTTTCATATGCTTCATTCGGGTCCCAGGGACGATCTGGATCAGACGACATGTTCCAGTCGTCAAAACTACTGTTTTCCTGATCTTTATACGATCCGGCACGTATCCAGTTCAAGGGCCATCCGGGGATATCCTCATCACGCAGTCCATCGAGCCAAACGCGTGAACTATCAGCATAGGTAATACTTGATTCGATAAAACCATTTTTCTGTGACAAAACCCTGTACATTACCTTATTGTCAGAATTTTGACCAACTCTGTATGGGCCAGGGTAATAAGGCTGGTCGATCTGTATCGAAATTCCTCTTTCAATAAACAATTGTTCATTGTTTGCCAGGATGGCGGTATCAGAGGTGTAGGTTTCAGAAGTTTTGGTGTCGACAAGATACCAAGAAGCTGATAATTTACTTGCCGTGTCGCCACGAATCTCAGCCTCGCCTGTAACCTTAAACAGCCTAACTGATCTGAATGCATTAAAATACAATTCATAATCTGAATCTGTAACATTCAAAGGATCGATTACCCTAACATTTAGTGGACCGTGGCCTTTTTCATATGTAGGGTTATAAGCAATCGGATATCCCGGTTCGCCATAACGGTTAGTAGCACTTGCAGGTTCTTTGCTGAGAATTTCTTCAATAACTTCCTTCTTCAGTTCAAGGTTCATGCCACCATTACCATTACCAGCCAGACGCGTAATTTCAGGACCTTCTCCGTATACAGCCTGGGGCGAAATTCCGTTAATCGTTTTGTGTGGAATGGCAACATAGGCATTTCCTTTATTCCGCTTGTCGCCAATATTCTTACGTCCGGCAAGATAGGGTGTTTTCTGCCCGAGTAAACCAAGCAATACGCCGGGTTCCTGTGAGTATGGCATGTATTCATTGTAAGCGTATGCAATGGCAATGAAATAGTATTGTTTATGGTTTACCAACCTGACATCATCCTTGGCAAAGGCATCCTGTGTAAGGCTGAAGGAGTGACGAATACCATTGTCACCACCAGAAACTTCAACCCTTGGTACGTTTGCTCCAATAAAGTCATCGTAGTAGAAGTTGACCAATTTGGAAACCCCGTTCTTTTTATCAAACTGGGCAACAATTCTTGCTTTATCTGGGTCATTCAAACTTTCAACACTAACAGTTGAATTCTTAAGCTGGAAAATCTGATAACCTTCGAAACGGTATATTGAGTCGCTTCTCAGGTTGTTATCGAGTGGATAAGGTTGAATGATATTTGGGTCGTGTTCAGCATATTCTTCGTTAAAATTATTGGAAGAGGGGGAGTTGGAAATATACACGATGATTTCGCGGTCGAGCTCCTGGAAGGTAAGATCAGGCGCACTGGGTCCGTCAATTACCTTGAAACAGTTGTCGAACAGGGCCTGACATTTATCGTCAACAACGCGAAGCAGTTCAACTGAAGCCCATGCACCTCCTGAAACGGCACGTGCCCATGGAATACCTACAGTGATATAGTTAACAGCCCCTGGTTTGAGTGTAAATGGACCGGCTGACTGCATAAATCGCCTGTCGCCCGGATCGTTTGGGGAACCGTTATTGGCATTTTCTTCGGTCCAGTAAAGTCCATTCTGGTTGTATCCACCATTTGGCGGGATTCCACCTGTACCCCAGTTACATGGATCAGTATCACCAGGAAACATAAAATCAGCTTTGGGGCCAACAGTTCCAGGGCCACCTGGAAAACCATCTCCCCCATAAAGCATTTCCTGCCCATTTTTCCATTTACCAAGGAGATAGTTATAATATTGTGGTGCAGTCTGAGGGTCGCCTTTATCGCCGCTTGAGTTGTTGTGGTAAATAAATCTTCTCATCCCAAAACGTTCATCATCAACGATATCATTTCCGAAGTTCACACCATTGATACTCATATCACACAGTTGAACCCCATTTTGATCATATTTTGGATTATCCAGGCCATCAGGGTCCATGTAGGGGCCCTGGAAAAAGTCAACGCCAATGGCCGGTGGCTGGTTACCATATGATTCAGGCTCGTTGCTGCCATCAATGGCTTTTCCGTTATACACATATCCGAGTCCGCGTCCTACATCACAACCGGTGAAGTCATCGAAGCCATAGCCAATATCCGGGTCAACCCACAGCGAAAAATAGGTTTGGGTTAGTTCAAATGTTGATCTGTTAATAATTTCGTAGCTATAGAACGTCATATTGTTGATTTCGTCGTTGGTAGCGAAACCAAAAGCTTGTGCCCTGATTTCCATTCCAATGGCTGCGCCGTTTGTTTCGGTGTGGAAATTGCCTTTATCATTAAATACCCACCAAATGGTCTGGTCACCTTTGATCACCTGATCAGACAGCACAGAGCCATAAATTGTGCCCTCAATGGATTCGTCCATTGTTGGGGTTTTTGTCTTGCAAAGACTGTTGTCGATATCGTAATAAGGATAATCACCGGCAAGTGGGTTGTATTCTCCGTCGCCATCAATATCGTAAAATGGAGCAAGATAATAACTTTGTTTTTTTGACACATCGCCGTGAGCAGGCCATTCGAGGATGGATGTTGGGATAACGTATCCTTCCGTCGGTATAAAAGCACCGGTAACCGGATCAACAAATGTAAGAAACTCATCTACTTCGGCACGAGTTATTTTCCAATGCTTGTCGAATGCAGCGCAAACAGTATTATCAGTAGCAGCAGTACCGTCGGAGGTTAAGGGCCCAGTCCAGTAGTCGATACCAACCTGACGGTAGCGTTGGGCTGCCAGCTTCAGTTGGTTGTTGATATCAAGACCCCCAATCCACAGTGAGCCGGAGAACATCGAAGTGGCCGAACCAGCTTTTGGGATGTAATATTTGGATCCTGTTCCACCCGGCAAATCCCACCACATATCGCCGCCAGCATTGATACGTGCTCTTACATTATTAATGTCGAGCCATTCAAAGGCCGATGATGGGGAACAACCAGCTGTGGTGCCTTTAAGGGCATACGTAGTTTTTTGCCCTTCATACTTGTATTTCTCTGCCATTGCAGGTGAAATCACGAGCAAACAAAATGCTGCCGCGATCAGCACTCGGATTGTATTATTCATTGTCAAAGATTTTTTTTTCATTTCACTAAATATTTATCAAGCCCGTTATGATCAGAAGTTGAAGATGATTCCAAGCCTGATCTGGCGTGGTGAACTGTAATTTCCCGGAAAATCAACATAAAGGGAATATAACTCCCTGAAAGATTGTGGGTTGGTCTGTGAGATAATCTGTCTTTGCCATTCAGGAGCAGCCAGATAACCATCATCGTCAGGATTGCCGGTGGCTGGATAAACGCCAAGAACATTTTTAGTGTCGAGCAGGTTTAACACTTGCAAATACACATTCATATAAGCATTGCGCTTATTGTTTTCGTCTTTTTTGCCCAATACAAAGTCGAAGTCTTTATCAACTCGCAGGTCAAGACGGAATTGCCAGGGTAATCTTGAACCGAAATAGGTTCCCTGTAGCAGGTTGCTACCACCCGACACGGGTGAGGTTACGTTTCTCGCTTTGGTATAGGGAGTGCCTGAACCTCCGTTCATGGTGAGGGAGAATCCGGCATTCTGAAGTACCTGAACAGGCGGTTTATTCTTCTTTTCGCGACTGATCGTTGGTCCGCTATATTCGCGTCCCGACCCATAGCGAAAATCAAAAAGCAGGTTAAACTGATGGCGACGGTCCCAGGGCATTGGGATTGTTGACCTCAGATTGGGCAATCCGGCTGCCACCAATGCTGCTGCTGTGGTTGTGCTTGCACCGGTTGCATTGGCAAACTGTAGTGTATAACCGGCGCGGATACGCGCATTGCGTGTTCTGCGCAGGTCATATTCAATGGTTAAACCTTTCACCGTTCCAAAGTCAAGATTGTTAAAGGAGTTGTAAGCCTTCGGATAAGCACCGTTGAACCTGTAAATCTGAATCATATTACGCATTTCACGGTAGTAACTCGTAAAGGTAACGGATGATGTGTTGGTTAGTTTTTGTGTAAACCCAAGTTCATAGTCGATTGTCTGTGTTGGTTTCAGGGACGGATTGTTGATAATCGTCCCGATACTTTCGAAGAAATAATATGTTGAGGGATTCGAAAACACATTGCTGGTTGGGCGTTGTGTTAGAACATCGTAGTGTGCAAAAAACAAAGCTTCATCCGAAATGGGGAATGAGAATGAAATACGGGGCATAACGCTAAACTGAGGTTCATAATCCTTAAAGGATGAAATATCAACTCTTTGCTGACCGGGATTAATGATGAAAGGAGATATGCCTGAACCTGCATCAAGTTGAGCAGGATCCTGTATAACCGCACCTTCAGCATTGTACCAGGTGTTTTCGAAGCGATAGCCAACAACACGTGATGGGTCGTCTACTTTATCTATATAGACGGTATAATCATTTCCGATACTCTCGGGATGGGTTACGCTCACACCATTGATATTGGTCACTTCACCAGCTGTGTAAGCATTAAAGAGTAAATAAGGATCATTCAACACTTTTTGGTTGGCATCAAAACGGTCAACACGCACACCTATATTAAATATAAGGTCGCGGAAAGCAAATTTATCCTGAAGATATCCTGCCATATAAATGGGTTGATATGCACCAATTGGCCTGGTATATTCGCCGTTTTCATCACGTTCATTGAAGAAATCCTCAAAGCTGGGTTGGCTGCTGAGTTTGTTCCCTTTATAGTCAAATCCCTGATAACCAACGTACGAGTTTCCGTCGTTGAGCAACTCATCGGCACTGAACATGCTGATATCGAACAGGTTTTCGCCAACGCCAATGGTATGCCTTACGCCATCTTTATCATAGTATTCCACTGTGTGGTTGTTAAAGTCGTATGAATCGATATTGATATAATCGAGGCCTGAAACTGGCAAGCCGAGACGCTGGCGAAGATTCTGGTCAAACACACGTTGTGAATTCTCGTCATAACGACGGTAATACATAATGGTGTCAACAAACCCATCATAGGAAATCACGTAAGGATTGTCTTTATCAAGCTCAATCAGGTGGAAATTGGTTAATCCCCGCATCAGGTTCCAAAGGCCGGTAGCACCGTAGGTTATTGCGTTGGTTCTTCTTTGTTCATATTGAAAACCAAGTTTCACTTCATGGTTTCCGATGTCCATCGATCCGGCAAGATTGATGCTGAATTGATCAGCATCGGTTTTGCCATAGCCTGATTGATTTGTGCCGGGTGATTGATAAATTCCATAAACGGCCTGAGGGGTATTTCCGTTGACAAGGGCACCACCAAGCAGGATCTGATCAAGATTTCTGTAGTGATCCTCGGGTTGGCCGTCGTAGGTATTATAATAGCTTGTCGTGTAGTTGGCCACTAAAGGGTTGATATCGAATGGTGTCCAGGTAACAAGGGTGTCAAAATCCCAGGAATTAAGTAGCTGAACATTTGTATAGAATTTTCCATTTACTGAGTCGCTACCCAGCTCAAATGTTGGGGTTTTATAGGTTGAAAATTTACCGATATATCCATATTTAAAAATATCATCCTTGTGATATGGGTCACCAAATGAATTGTTTATTTTGGTATAGTCGGCCGAAATGGAGTAATAAATGTTTTTAACTAGTGAAGTGCTTTCAGAAGAAGCAGGGAATCGTTGGGTAAACCTTCCAAAAACCCTCCAGGTATTGTTGTCGTATTGCGTGTTTTTATCATAATTTAGCAAGGATGCATTATAATTAAAGGCGTTTCCGGCAGCCTTGTTGAAGGTTCCCCCAAAAGTAAGGTTAACCGTTTCGGTCGTGCGGATATTGATGTTACCTGAAAGGTTTACATTGTAATTTTCTGTATTGATCGAGCTTTTTACTCTTTCCAGATCATTATTTCTCAGGAATTCGGCATTGAGGTAAGTTCCGGCACCGCGTCCGGTGGGACGAAGGGGGCTGCTTTCGAGGCTGGCCAGAACATTATCTTTAGCTTTCCAATAACCGTTGCTTGAAATGGCACCATCGCTGGCGTAGTTTATATCACCGGCTACAAAGAAGCCAAGCAGAGCCATATTTTTCTTCTTGCTGTTGATGAGTGGTCCCTGAACGTTGAAACCCAATCGGTTAGATCCGAAAGCATCTAAAAACTCGGAAGTTTCAAACTCAACTCCCGCGCCAAAGGTACGCGATGGCCCTTTGGTGGTAACGCTGATAATACCACCTGTGGCATCACCATACTGTGCAGGCGTCCCACCAAGGATAACATCGACCTGTTCGATGGCCGATTGTGGAACGCTTGACGAACCGATAACCCTCACTCCATCGATGAATAGTGCCGTGGCATCGGAACGGGCTCCACGCACATTACCGCGCTCACCATCAGCCGAAAACACACCACCAACTGTTGCAGCAACTGCATCGGCTGATCGGTTGGGCATTTTAGAGATTTCTTCTGCTGTGATTGAAGCACCACTGGTGGTCTGGTCTTTTGAAATCAGCGGAACTTTATAGTCAATAATTTCAACAGTCTGAAGGTCGATGGATGTGCCGACCATCTGAATGTCGTAAAAAGTAATCTGATTTCCGCTGATCTGAATACCTTTGATCACAACAGGGTTGTAGCCAACAAATGTAGCTTTCAGATCGTATTTTCCCGGCGGAATGGGGTTAATAACGTATTTCCCATCCATATCGGAGGTGGCTCCTCCAACAACAGTTCCGCCATTTTCCAGTACAATATTAGCAAAAGGAATGGGTTCCTTGCTGTCTTTTTCTTGAACTGTTCCCTGAAGTCTTCCTTGCTGGGCAAATGTCAACGTGCATGAAATCAACACTATGACTCCTGTTAAAAGTAAATTTTTTAACATACCATGTAAATTTATGTTCTACTACTCTTTGTGCGTTAAAGGCCGGTAAAGATAAAAATAATTCGGTTTATCCAACAAGAAAAACGACAGTCTGAATCCAAAAAAGTTTACATTTGGTTAACAATTTGTTAAGCATATGGCCGCTGCAAAATGGCCTGATAAATGACAGCTTTTCTGAGATCAAACAGGGCTTCCCTGTTTTCCTGAATTGTAATATCTGTATCGGTTATTTGTGTATTTGTCAAGGCTCCCGGGCTATCATCATCCTCCAACGACTGAAATGTTTCCAGCGTGGACTCTGTAGCGTCCCCGATTACTCCTGTATATTGATTGTATTGGTTCGATTGAATGAATTGTTCCTCGAGACTGACAACTGGTTCGTCAACATATTCAATTTCCGTTATTGTTTTTTCCCTTCGCTTATACGTATCGGGTTCCAGAAATTCGCCCAGAATATCTTCGAGTGACGATGGTCTTGATTCAGGCAATTCTTCATCATCGGTTTCGATGGTATCGACAGGTTTGTTTTTCCGGCTTGCCTTGATTACCGAAAAAACCACCCAAAGGATACCGATAATAATATAAAAATAGTCTTCCATGGTTAGTTGAGACCCTTTAATTTGGGAGGTTAAAAATAGTAAATATTAAGCATTGCGGTGATAAAAAAAAGAAAACGGCTTTTTCCGATAAGTTTAAGGATTGATAAGCCTGTGATTTTCACTTTTTTTGTAATATCAGATATTGGAGATGATCTCCAGGATTTTTTCCCTCTTCCGGCGCGAAACAGGAATTTTTGTATTGTCATTAAGGGTAATAAAATAGCCTTCTTCGCGCGAGTAGTTCCGGATCATTCTGATATTGATAAGGTGCGATTTGTGCGGCCTGATAAAATTATTGCCTTCCAAAAGCATTTCTACATCCTTAAGGGTTTTGCTGATCAACAGGTGGCTGCCATTGGTAAAATAAAAATGGGTATAGTAATTATCCGACTCGCATCTTACAATACTATCTATTTCAACCACATGCAATTTTTCGAGTGTGGAAAGCACTATTTTTTTTGATTCCAGCGCTTCGGGTCTGAGGTTGCTGATAAGTACCTCAATATTTTTCTGATTGTTTCTTTTCTCTTTGGAGGATTTTACCTTTTCAATAGCAGCGATCAGTTCATTGGAATCAATGGGCTTGAGCAGGTAGTCAAGCGCAGCAAAACGGATGGCTTTTATAGCAAATTGTTCGAATGCTGTTGTAAAAACAACATCGAAGTCAACAGGATGAAGCCTTTCGAGCAATTTGAACCCACTGCCATCAGGCATTTCAATGTCCAGAAAAACCAAATCAGGATTATGAAGCCTGATCGCCTCAATGCCTGAAACTACTCCCCCTGCCTCAGCGCAAATCATCACATCGTTGCAGAACCGATTGATCAATCCCCTCAGGGTTTCGCGCGATCTGGGCTCATCTTCGACAATCACACATCTTATCATATTGGTATCTAATTAGTGAGTTTAACTTAGCACCTGTCTGAAAGCAAATGTAGCAAGCTTCTTGTCACATCAACACTATTTATCAGTCCTTGTAATGCAAAATAATTTCTACACGTGTACCACTTGCTTCGCCAAGCTCATTTTTCAGGTCGATCACTTTTACTTCATAGCGTTGCGAAGAATATTGGTTGAGAATTGAAAGCCGCTCGCCTGTTATAAGCATACCCCTCGATTTTCTTACAATGCCTGATTGACGTCTTAACTCAGCCGATTTTTCCCTTCCTATTCCATCATCTTCGATTACACAGAGAATGTTTTCGCCTACCAGACTGAATCCGATATACAAGCTTCCTTTGACCATTTTGTGCATCAGACCATGAATGATGGCGTTTTCGACGTATGGCTGAAGAATCATTGGAGGGATTTCAACAAACTCCTCATCTATATTGGGATCAATGTAGATCTGATAATCAAACTTGTTGGCAAACCTGAGTTTTTCAATATCAAGATAAAGTTGCAAGGCCTGGATTTCATCATTCAGCGGAATAAAACTCTCGCCCGAGTTACTCAAAATGCGTCGCATGAGTTGGGAGAATTTTGACAAATAGTGTATGGCATTGTCAATGTCGTTGTTGACCACAAAACTCTGTATGCTATTGAGCGAATTGAAGAGAAAATGCGGATTCATCTGCAATTGAAGGGCTTTTTGTTCGAGCTCATACAATTGTTTTTCAAGCGACAGGAGTTTTTTCTCATGATCATGTTTGCGGTGCAAGGCATTGATCCTGATTTTAGCGAGCAGATAAGCAAGGCTTAAAATCAGAAGAAGCAGTGTGATGCGAAACCACCAGGTGGCATACCAGGGCGGTGCGATGATGATGCTGATGTTGATGCCTTCCTTGTTCCAGTATCCATCGCTGTTCGATGCCACCAGTCTGAAAACATAGTTGCCAGGTTTCACTCTGGCATATTCTGCATAACGCCTGTCAGCACCACGATCAATCCAGTCCTCATCATAATTTTCGAGTTTATAGCGGTATTTGTTTTTCAATGGACTACGGTAGTCGAGTGCAGTGAACTCAAAAGAAAAGAAATTGTCATCGTGTTGAAGTCTGATAACATCACCGTTGTTCAAGGTGATCCCCTGATCGATGTTGAACTTTTTGAATGTTGTAATGATAACGGAAGGAGGTTTTTGATTTAATCTGATATCGTCGGGATAAAAGCAGTTGAAACCATTCATGCCTCCTGCAAAGATTTCGCCATCACTTGTGCACAATAATGCGTTCAGGTTGAATTCATTGCTCTGAAGCCCGTCATTCACATCGAAATTCGTAATGCTGAAATCCTGTGGATTAAGCCTTGACAGACCCTTGTTGGTGGTAATCCAGAGATCCCCTTGTCTATCTTGTATTGCTCCGTAAACAAGGTTGTTTGCAAGTTCATCCTCTTCAGTAAAAAGGGAGAATTGTTTTTCTACGGGATTAAACATTGCCAGGCCGCTGCCCCGGGTGCCAATCCAGAAGTTACCTTGCCGATCCTCCGAAATAGATAAGAATTTATTGTTGTTGCTTGGATTACTTTCCAATTGATCGGTTGTGAGTCGATACGTTTGAAAATTGTCGCGGTCAGGGTTGTAGAGCATCAACCCGTCGGCCGTCGTAATCCATAGATTTCCTGTTGAATCGATGTGAAAATCATAAATATGGTTGTGGGCTATTGAACTTTCATCCGTTTTATTGCTGAAATACCGTTTGAAGCCATTCATTTCCGGGATAAAACGATTTAGCCCCGACTCCGTAGCAACCCATATATTGCCCCTATTATCCTCTGTTATGTTCAGGGCATAGTCATTGCTAAGCGATAATGTATCCGTTTCGTTGTAAAGAAAATTGGTGAATTTGTTATTCTTTATATCGTAACTGCTTAATCCTTTGTCGCGTGTTCCGATCCACATCATTCCTTTGCTGTCGCGGAAAATTGACCGTACCAGGTTTCCTGGCAGACTATTGGGTTGGTCAGGATTGTGTTTGATTGTGGTGAAGGATCCGGATGATTTATTAAAAATACTGATTCCATCATCATTGGCAATCCAGATCACGCCGGGCTCTGTTTCAGTAAAATCCCAGACGGCATTGCCAGGCGGCGCATCTTTTTTGTTGGACATGTTCCGGTAGAGCCTGAAAACCGGAGCATTTCGGTTGAGTATATTGATGCCACTGAAAGTGCCCACCCACACAATACCATTCTTGTCGATAAAAATATGCTGGATTCGGTTATCGCTGATGCTGTATAGTTTATTGTTGTCGCGCTTGTAGTGCAGGAATGTTTTGTTGTTTTCATCCAGAAAAAACAAACCATAACCTCCTGTTCCAATCCAGATTCCTTTTCCGGTCTCATAGAGCAAACTTCTGATCTCAACCTCACCAACCACCTCAGTAAGATTTATGTTGTGGTAGTGGCGGTGAAAAACTCCTGTTGCCGGATCAAGGAAAGCAAGCCCTTTTTTGGTTCCTACCCATACAAATCCACTGTGGTCAATGGTTACTTTGTTTACCTGATTGTCGGGCAGGCTGGTTGTGTCGTCAGGTTTATGAAAATAGCGACTAATTCGACCTGTAGAAATTTCATAATAAACCAGACCATAATTGGTTGCCACCCAATATTTGTTCTGGCTGTTCTGGCTAATCATATTGTAGTGGTTGCTCCGGAGCGGATTGCTGTAATTTGAACTGAAATATTGCCTGAAGTGTTGAGATTGCGGCAGATATTCATTCAGTCCATTTATGGTACTTATCCAAATCTTACCCTGGTGATCTTCGTATATATGATTGATCCAGTTATTGGTCAGGCTGGTTGTGTCATATTCGTCCGAAAGAAATGATGTCATGACATTGGTCTCGGTGTTCAGCAGAGTAAGTCCGTTTTCCGTTCCAATCCACAAGTTGTTACCCGACCTGAGCAATGTTCTGATGGTTTCATTTGTAAGCCCGTTCTCTTTGTTGTATATTTTAAAAGTGTAACCGTCATATCGGTTCAGTCCATCCCAGGTTCCAATCCAGATTAATCCACGGCTGTCTTCTGCGATCGAATAAATGGAGTTTTGGCTCAACCCCTTTTCCAGGGTTATATTTTCCGACATCAGATGACGGAATACCATATGCTGCTTCGACATACCTTTTGGTTGGCTTATTACCGGTTGGACCAATAAGGAAAGTGCATGAAAAATAACAAAAAACCTGATTATTTTCACAAATTTGGCTGTTTAATCACTGTCAAAAACACGCTTAAACCAGGATATCTTTCTGTGTTTTAAAAGCTTTTTATTGCGTTTTTTCGCTTTCTTCATCATTTTTTGCGTTTCTTTCGACTGCATTTTCTGATGATTCTTAAGCCCTTCTTCATACTCTTTTTCAATTTCTTTTATTTCAGCAGATTCTGTTTTCTCAGCAGCTAAACGCGATTTGGTGGAATCACTTGTTTTGCACGAAACAACGGTAAATGTGAACAACAGTGCAAAAAAGAAAGGTATCAGGGTTTTTCGGTATATCATGGAAAGCATAATTTGACTCAATCAAGCAAAAATAGTGTAATTTTATCCCACTAATACCGTTTTAGGTATAGATTCACCAAACATCCCTGCGATTCATGAACAAATACTTACAAATTACTGTGCTAAAATTCCTGTCGCTGGTTATCGTGTTTATGATTGCGGGATGCGGCAAGGAAGAGCAGAATCCTGATATTCCGTCAGTTTACATTAATATTACGATCGATCCGGGTTCGACCTTTTATCAGGAGTTGAACACTGTTGGAGGCTGGATTTATCTGACATCCGAACCACCAAGCCGTGGACTGATCGTTTACCGATTGGCCATTGATGAGTTTATTGCCTACGATCGTTACCCGCCCAACAATGCCGGTAAATGTTGCACAGCTCAGGGCGTTTGTACAAGGTTATTGGTGGATGATTACTTTCCGTTCGTTCAGGACACATGCACCAACACTTCCTATCTTATTCTGGATGGAAGCAGATTTGAAGGAGAAGGACGCTATCCGCTTATCAGATATAATACTGTGTATAACGGACAAATGCTGCGAATTTTCAATTAGGATTCATCACCAATGGCCGACTCTGGTTAAAAAGTCTGAAGCGAGGGTCGGTTTCCCATTCGCGAATGAAAAACTGTTGCAGGAAGAAATTTGAAGATTAAAGAAAAGAGGCTGTAAATTCGTTTAACAGCC
>DITE01000110.1 GCA_002422725.1 Bacteroidales bacterium UBA6192 | reverse complement strand
ACGGCAGATAAAATGCTTAACGTTATGTAGCATTTTAAAAGACACAGCACAGCGACAATGACAGAAACGAAAAAGAAAATAAATAAGGAAACAATTTGGCTAACAATATTGACAGTTTTGCCAGTTACTTTGCTTTGGCCGACAAGTGAATATTTTACTGAACCAGGACTTAATAGAACTTTAGTGAGTGGTTTATTGGGTGGACTTGGCGGATTAATCGGCTTTGGAATTTATTCATTCGTAAGGACAAAGACAGATAAAGTAAAAATCTTAACAGCAACAGGAATTTTGGTTATAGGTATTGGCTATATTTTGATACTAGATAACTTTGCTAAACAAGACTTTGAAACTTGCGAAGTTTGTGGTTACAAAGCGGTTGACAAAGAAAAATCAGAATGTAACTATTGTGCTTCACACACTTGGGAAAAAGAGCAAAGTTTTGGACTTTATAGCAACAAAGAAGAATGGCTGAGAGAGCAACAATTATTTTGGTTCGGCTTAGACGAAATTTCTGAAAAGGCAAATTTTTACGGACCGACAGATGACGAAGGGTATAAAAAAGATAAGACTTGGAAACCAATAATTACACAACAAGACCTCATTGACGAATTTGAGAATAAATAGAAAAACGCTACATAACAGCACCTATCTAAAAGTTGCGGTTCAGTGGTTAAATCAAGCTTTGTGTCCGCCCAAGGCAGATTTCTGCTTGGTTGACAATGAAGTGCTTCGAAATCGCCAACTTCGGGTAGATGCAAAACGTTGAGCTGCACGGTGAAAGAACAACAATTTTGAGCAAGAGTACTTTTTTTGTATATTTGATTAATGAAAAATGAAAAAATTGACATAGAACAAATAGCAAATCATTGGATATTGAGGTCAGATATTGACTTTGAAACGATGAATAATTTAATAAAATCAAAGGATTTCCACTGGGCATTATTCATTGGACATCTTGTAATTGAGAGATTACTTAAAGCGATTGTCGTAAGAAAGACAGGTACACATGCTCCATTGACTCATGACTTAAGAAGACTTGCAAAGTTTTCAGGTATAGCTTTTGAGGATGAACATAAAATGTGGCTTGATACAATATCAACTTTTAATATTAATGCAAGGTACGATGACTACAAGCAAGACTTTTATAAAAAATGTACACCTGATTATTCAATAACATGGTTTGCCAATATAAAGACACTTAGAGAATGGATAAAAAAGAGGCTATAAATATCGCGAAAAGATATATTGATTCAATTAGTAACAAATTTCAAATTGAAAGCGCAATACTTTTTGGATCGTTTGCAAAAGGTACAAATCACCCTGACAGTGATATTGATATTGCAATTGTGTTTAAGACTGTGGATGATATTATTGATTTGCAAATTCAATTGATGCAGCTTCGCAGTGATGACGATTTATTAATTGAACCTCATCCATTCAAAATTTCTGATTTTGATATTTCTAATCCTGTAGTTGCCGAGATTAAGAAAAATGGAATTGATATACTAAACCACGCAGCATAAAAGCACCTATGCCCAAAAGCCTGTGAAAGAGAAACTTGAAACAGTGTACCCCACAGAAACATTGTGATGGTTGGCAGTACTGAAGCCCGCAAAACGGCTGCTGAGCATTGCTGCAAGCCGTTGACCCCCCCCTGGGAGTAGTTTCGATTATGAAACCTGAAAGGATGTTTGCCGGTTTGGTTGGAGATGGCAGTACGGATCCCGCAACAGCAAAGCCCTCATAAAGCGAAGCGGAATAATCCCCAACGTTTTATACATGAAACCGGTCGTAATAAATCAGCCAGACAAAATTAACTGTAAAGCCACTGAATTATACAGCAATTCTCTTTACCATCAATACCTTAAGATATTGTGAGTGTCCGGCTAATGCAATGATTGCCTTCTGCGATGGTATTTGATTAGAAGATATTGCAGCAAAATCAGCAAACATCCTCCCAAAGCAATTATCCCAATATAATCACCCAATCGGGCATACAATGTCATGCCACTGTAAACAGCAACATCAGCTGCGATGACCTCCTTCTGGCCATAGTTTGTCTGGCGGACAATGTGCCCCTGATGATCGATGATGGCCGACACGCCTGTGTTGGCAGCCCTGACCATCCATCGCCCCGATTCAATGCAGCGTAGCCTTGCATAATGCAGGTGCTGCTGATAGCCTCCTGAAGTGTTCCACCAGCCATCGTTGGTCAACAGGACAATAAAACCTGCACCCTGTTTGATTTGTTTTGTCAGTTGATAGCCATACACCGATTCAAAACATATGAGAGGCGCAATCCGTGTGCTATCATTCAATCTAAAAACTGTTTCAGCAGGGGCAGTTCCATAGCGGCCAAAAAAGCCCCCTGATTATTCAATAAATGATTGCAAGGGTTTCATCATGCCATAAAAGGGCTGCTTTTCGACCAAAGGAACCAATTGTGTTTTATGGTACAGCTGAAAATCAGCATCTGAATACAACAAAGCCGAATTGTAGAGGATATAGGGCTTATCGGCATCGATAATGGCAGTTCTGTCAGAGCTTGCTTTCTGTGCAGACTTTGTCGTAAAAACACCCGTAATTATTGCCGTGGCAGAAGAGGCTTCAACAGAATGGATTAAAGACGAAACAGAAGGAGAATGATGCAGGCTTTCTTCATCAACTGCCTGAGTGATGAAGGTTTCGGGCAGAACAATGAGGTCATAAGTCGCAGCCTGATTCTCCTGAATTAATTGTGTGGCCTGATCAACCTGCTCACTTTGGGTCAATCCGTTGAATTTTTCGGTTCGGGGATTAATATCAGGCTGAACGATTAAAACATGAAGTTTGTGGGTGGCTAACTGGTTTTGAGGGATCAGAAACGATGCAATGATGGGGAAAAAGATGAAAAGCCCGCCCAGGGCAAATGCTTTTATGGCTTTCTGCTTGCTCCTTTCAACCCAGTAAACAATGCCATAGGCCAGAAATAAATTGACAATCAGCACCCATAAAGACCCTCCTAAAACCCCTGTGAATTGATACCATTGAATCCATTGTGGTTGAGCCGAAAAAGCATTTCCCAAATGAAACCATGGCCACGAAAGCTCCCAGTGAAGATGCAACATCTCAAATGACAGCCAGAAAATGATCAGTGAAAAAAAACCAGAGATGGATGATGTAAAAGGCAGGTTATCATATTTCGACCACAGGAAAAACACAAAAGCCATATACAACGCATTGAACATATGTGCCATCAAACTTCCGGCAATCGTTGAACTATACATCCACCAGCCTGCAAGCAAATGAAACACAAGGAATCCGGCAAAGGTTAACAGGAAATAGTGTATTCCATTAACTTTCAGAAGTTTTTTAAGAAGAATCAGAGGGACAAGGCCAATGAAAATGCCTGCGGTGAATCCATGCGGAGGCCAGGCAAGATTAAGCAATACTGCAGATAGAAAGGGTAAAAAGCATGCAGCGATACGTAAGGGAATTTTCCGGGGCATAATCAGCATTAAATCACCTTCAAAATTACGCACAAAAACCACCAGGATGGCAGAAATGCACGATTCAGTCCTTTACGATAGCTGTTGTATCGAACTAAACGTTTAAATCTTTAAAATCAGATGCGTGTTCATGGGCACGGCCCGATAAATGGCTTTGGCATCTTCTTCGCTCACAATCAATCTGATCGTCATTGGCTGGTCGGCACGTCGGGCGCTGTTGAGTGATTGCCAAATGCTTCTCCTTGCCTCATTGCGTTTTTGCCGGCGATAAGCTTTAACATCATCGAGATTTTCCTCATCGGGCGGATTCACCTGTTCCACTTCAATAACCAGATTCCGGTCGAAATAAAAGGTAAAGAAAACGGCAGTGGGTTTAGGGGGTTCAGGTGTGGTTGACATTTTGGCTGCCTCGATGGTGTCTTTGGGAGCCTGTTTAACGATAATGGGCGATTTTGGAATTGTTGCCAGGGCACGCTCAAGCGTAAATGGTTTTTGAAGCCAGGGCATAATATTTTCGTGTGATATCAACCTGAAGCGATTGCTCACCTCTAAATCAAGAATACTGTTGGTTCGCACTGTAACGCCCTTAATTTCAAGATTCATCGTGCTATCAATCAGGTTCACAAGCAGATAGATTGAATCCTGGGAAGCCAGTGCCAGTCTGTTCTCCTGAAACACCTTTTCCTTTTCCATGCCAATGATATCCATCACCAGCCCTTTCTGATCCTTATTGAGCTTTGATGATTTCTTTGAGATGGTATCTGCCGTTTGCTGCCCGCTCCAGGGCATAGCCTGATACTGGCCAACCGGAATAATTACGCTGTAAACAACGATGATAAATGGCAAAAAAAGCGCCAATAGAATAAATATAAAATGAAGCTTGCGTTGTGCAGCAAACCATTTAAGTTTTTGAAAAAAGGAGGTTTTCTGCGCCGGATGATGAAAATCAGGATTACTGATTTCGTTTTCATGGCCTAATGGCTTATTGGACTTCATGGTTCGCGGATAAATTAATAAATATACACTTTGGAACCTATTTTCATGGATTTAAACACCGCTTCAAGGTCATCATCGCCCATGCGCACACATCCATGGGTTACAGGCATTCCAAGATAACGTTTGTACAATGTTCCATGAATGAGGTAGCCTTGTCCAAGACTCAATGAGTAATCGCCCAGCACTCCATATTCATATCTTGAAGGATGGTTTGGTGATGGTACTTTCATGCCTTCCTCAATGAATGCCCAGTCAGGCTTTTTCCAGACAGGGTCTTTTACTTTATTCAAAATTTTAAACATGCCGCGAGGGGTTTTGAAAGTCCATTGCTTTTTTTCATCCAGCTTAAGAACCGTATAACTACCTGTTGAACACATTCCTTCCCTCACAACGCGGTCATTTTCCATCAAGCGGAAATCGTTACCCGAAGTATTCACAATCAGGTAAGTTTTATCAGGCATAAAGGAAGCGAGTTTCTTATTCATTACAGCCATATCTTTCGATATGAATTGCTTGTATTCCTGAAGCTTGTCGGGCCCAATGCGATCTGCTGTTGC
The DNA here is from genome assembly GCA_002422725.1 of Bacteroidales bacterium UBA6192. Classification (GTDB taxonomy): domain Bacteria; phylum Bacteroidota; class Bacteroidia; order Bacteroidales; family F082; genus UBA6192. The sequence goes on along the minus strand of DITE01000110.1, from coordinate 20,465 downwards.
TTTGACATTGGCTTTCGAGCGGAATCGCAATGACATTTCAACAAGTGAATCGATATTGGATATAACCAGCCACGACAACAACAATGAAGTGATCAGGCCTGCAATTCCAGTCCACAGTATTATTTTTCTGCTAAAGTCATTTTCTATTGTTCCGTTATTCATTTTCTTAGGTTTAATAAATATCAGATCCCGTTTATTTCCTTCAGACTTCGCAATGACCCCACAATAGTAACCGGTGTTCCCACTTTAACCATATCATACAACTCATCCATCTCCTTGTTTGTCAGGGCAACACAACCATCAGTCCAGTTAATACCTTTTCCGCCATCACCATGAATTTCGATCAGATTTCCAATGCCACGTTTCGGAATCTGGCCATTTTTAATATTTTTATTATAGCGTGCCTTATCGTCTTCGTTGGGATAATTAATCAGGAGAGCTTTATAATACTTTGTTTTAGAACCATGTTTCTTTACTGTCACATGATATTTGCCTTCGGGTGTTGCTTTATCACCCCGGTATTGCTTGGTACCAATCCAATTTGGACCAAGTTCGGCTTCAAACTCCTTTTTAATTTTACCATTTCGATACACATAGCACTTGTGTGCAAATTTATCAACAATTATTGCCGTTGAATTGTTCTGTCTGGTCCATCCAATTGTTTCTTCAGCCCAGTTCTTCCATTTGTTCAGGTCAGTGAAATAATCAGAAAGAAAAGTGTGTGCTTCTTTAACAGATTTAGTGATCAGTTTACTGGCTAAATCAAGGTTAATGCTCACATCTTTATAAGCTCCTCTGTCATAGGCTTCCTTTGATTCAGTATACCTCATCTTGGCGGTTGTGAAGTTTTGGCGGGTCGATTTTTTCAGTGGCAGATGCGCATAATAGGCATCAAAATGCTCCACTTTGTGCTTTACTGTTTTCAATTGATCAATCAGAACAAGCTTCAGCGAATCCTTCACATGCTGTGCCATTGTAACGGCGAGGCCTGCCTTTTCGGTTGCATCGTCCGAATGCTGACGCATCTTGGCAAAATCCCTGTTGTAAGCCACCAGTTCGTTCTGATATTTCCATTCATCAAGAGCCATCTGGTGCGACGATTCGGCTGCAACAAGCAAACGGGAAGCGTAATTTTCCGCATCGGCATCTTTTGCTGCACCAATTGCTGCCTGACTCCTGTTTATTACCTCAACCGGAGGATCTTCGGCGGTGAGAAAAAGGATTAAAAAAATGAAGGCGATGATTAATGGTGTAAGAAATGAAACAAGTAAAAAGACACGCTTTCTCTTCAATGACATTGGCAATCAGTTTTTTATATAGTCAAAGACCCCGGGATGACAAGCATAACCGGGGTCTCTGAAATAACGTCAGTATTAATTGTTTGTTTTACCGGTGTAATTCAAATTGATTGCAAAAGTATTCAAATCTGGTTAACCGGAACAATCAAAAATTAGCGTTTTGCTTTTTTAGCAATTGCTTCTTCCAATTCTGTTTTCAATGAAGCAGCTTTATCATTAGCAGCTTTCACTTTATCAACGGCTGTGAGGTAGTCACCATTGTTGATCAGGGTTGATACTTCGCCCAATGAGGCTTCAACGAGTACAAGGTCGTTCTGAATTGCTTCGAGAGCTTCTTTGCCTTCTTTGCCTTTAGGAGCTTTTGTGATCAGATCTTTAACTTCAGCAACCAGGGTGGTAGCTTCAGCAAGACTCTGTTGTGCCTGATTCTTAACTTCTTCCTTGCGAATTCCAGCGTTTTCTTTTACTGTATTTGAAAGGGTCATTACATTGGCCAACATTGCATTAGCTTTTTTGTAGCTTCTCAGAAGTGCGAACTTTGATTTTTGTGTTTCAATTTCGGTCATGGCAACATTCAATGAATCGTTCAATGCCCTGTATTCAGCAGTTACATAACGATCTGCTTCAGCAGCTTTAGCAGCTTCAACAGCAGCTTTTGCATTGGTGATTTCTACTTCAGGAACTTTAGCGCAGCTACTAAACATGATTACCATGGCAAACATGGCTGCAAGAGACAACATCAGATTTCTTTTCATTTTTTTTGTGATTTGATGATTAAACATTTTTTCTGGCATCTGATTAACGCCAGTCAAGCCCCTCTGAGCAATCATCGTGCCAGACATAATATTATGCACATACACTACTGTTATTCAATTATTTAAAATTTATACGATTATAATTATTTACGTCGATTCTACCTAAATTGACTGAATTTCATGCAAGGGTGTATGAAAGATATACAATGGAATACGAATAGTGATTTCAGCTTATCGTCTTGAATTCAGATGTTGGCAAAAGAAAAACAGACAATTCAATTTTCTTACTCTTTTTCGCCAAGCCCATATTTATCAATCCTTTCGATCAACATCGCCCTGGATATTCCAAGTAATCGTGCAGCTTTGGTTTGATTTCCGCGGGTATGACCAAGGCTCAACCTGATCAGGTCTTTTTCAACCTGATCGATTACATGATGATACAATCTGCCTTCATAATCTTCCGGTTTCGGCGGAAAAAAGGATGGGGATGAGCTTGTATTTTCTTCATCCTTAACAGGCAATGCCAACTGCATTTCTGTTTTCACAAGTGCCGGAAGTATTACATTCCCTTTGCTCAAAAGAAGGGCTCTTTTCAGCAAATTCTCCAGTTCACGCACATTGCCCGGCCAATGATGCGCAATCAATGCATCCATGGTTTCATTTGGCATGGTAACCATAGGTTTTTTCAACTGATCGCATTGCCTTGCCAGAAAATAATTGGTGAGCAAAGGTATGTCTTCGCTTCTGATCCTCAATGGTGGCAAGGTAATACTCACTACTTTGAGCCGGTAAAACAGGTCTTCACGAAAGCTTTTAGTGGATATTGCACTCTCAAGGTTTTTGTTGGTAGCCGAAATGAAACGCACATCAACATGAATTGTCTTGTTACTGCCAAGTCTTTCAAAAGTTCCTTCCTGGATAACCCTGAGCAGTTTGGCCTGAAGTGTAAGACTCATATCAGCAACTTCATCCAGAAACAGTGTTCCAAGGTGGGCTGTCTCAAATTTACCTTCCTTCGTTTGGGTGGCATTGGTAAACGATCCTTTTTCATACCCAAATAATTCGCTTTCGAGCAAGGTGTCGGGAAGTGCTGCACAATTTATGGCAACAAAAGGTTTGTTTGCCCGGTCGCTGAATTTATGTATTGCCCTTGCCACAAGCTCTTTACCGGTTCCACTCTCTCCGATGATTAAAACACTCACATCGCTGGCGGCTACCCTTCCGATCATTTTATACACTTCCTTAATGGCCGAGCTTTTGCCAACAATCTGATAATCATTATCAGAAAAAAGAGGTCGGATTTCTATGCTTTTGTCTTCCTCCGATAACCTTTTAATATCCAGTGCTTCAGCAACGATTGCCCTGAGCCTTTCCACATCAAACGGCTTTTCAAGATAATCAAATGCCCCAAATTTCATGGCTCCAATAACACGCTCAGTGGTACCGAAAGCAGTAATAATGATGACAGGTAATTCAGGATGGAGCTGTTTTATTCGTTGAATGGCTTCAATCCCGTTCATTCCGGGCATTTCGATATCCATCAGCACAAGGTCAGGTTGCTGGTGACCGATAACAGACAATGCATCGAGACCATTCACCGCTTCGATAATTTCATAACCAGCTGATCTAAAAAACTTTCTGAAGGAATACCGCACATTCTCCTCATCATCCACAATCAGAATTTTCTTCATGAAATCAGTTTTTTATGGGTAAATGAATGATAAATGCAGAACCACTGTCCGGATTATTTGAAGCACTGATCCATCCATGATGAAGCTCGGCAATACGTTGCGAAATCGACAAGCCAAGTCCAAGCCCCTGATCCTTGCCTTTCACGAAAGGGTCAAAGAGTGAATCCTGAATGTCGGCCGGTATTCCACCTCCGTTGTCAGTAATGCTGATTTCAAAAATACGACCTTTACTCTCCTGCCTGACTATTTTGGTCAGAATGTTCACCTCTCCGCCCCCCTGTATCGCTTCCAGAGCATTCAGCAGAAGGTTCATGAGTATTTGTCTGATCATGTCGGGGTCAGCAATCAGGATAATATCTTCGTCTTCGTAGTTTTCATTCAATTGTACATTATGCTGTTTGAATTTGGGTTGCATCAGATGCAGGGTTTCCTGAATTGTGTTCACAATTTTAACTTCCTGCATATTCGGTTTTGCAGGTCTTGCATACTTCAAAAAGTTTTGGAGAAATCTTTCCACACGGTTTATTTCATGAACAATAATTTGAAGATCAGCATGCATATCCTTGTTTAAACCAGGATCTTCCATCATCGAATGAATGAGCATTTTTATCGCAGTGAGCGGGTTTCTGATCTCATGTGCAATGGCCGGCGCAATTTTACCCACCGCAGCCAGCTTGCTTGCACTTTCGAGCAATACCCGGTTTTTTCGCAGGTCTTCGTTGGCTTTGTTAATCTTGTTTATCAGGCGGTTGATATGAAAATCAAGTTCATCAAGCTCCTTTCCCGGACTCATCCGTATATGCTCAATAATTTCGCTGCCTGCTGCATCCCTTACTTTAAGTACCAGTTTATAAATGGGATTCAGAATAAGCCTGGCTATCAACCAACCCAGTATCAGACCCATCACAATGCCTCCAATACCCATAACAAAAATTGCTTTGCGAACAATATCATCATTTCTTTTGATGCTGATTTCATAAGCTATCTGAGCACTTTCGTTGGTATGAATAAACTGATCTGTTTTTTCCTGAATAGTACTAATCAAATCCTGAGAGGCATGCACAATCAGCTTATTAGGCTGTGAAATGCGTCCTTGTTTATGCAATTCAAGGGCATTTGTTAAAGTTTGCTGATAATTCGAAAACAAGGCAGATATTTGTTGCAGCAGGTTGTTTTCTTCGGTAGTGTTTGACGAACTTCTGGCCATACCAAGCAACCTGATAAACTCTTTTTGCTCATCCTGCAGTGCTGCAATCCGCTCGGGGCTTCGGTCGAATAGATATGTCAACGAAGCAGCCCTGATGCTGAAAAGTGCTAATTTAAGTTCTTTGGCTGTGCGGGCACTTTCAACATTGTGTTGCATCAGCTCGGTCGTATCGTCCTGTATCTGATAAATATAGGAAATGATCAGGTAACCGCCCGACATAATTATGGCAATGGTGACCAGGGCTCCAACTATTAACTGATAGCTGACATGTAACCGAAACCGCACTTTTCTCATAGATATTTTCCTTTCTACGTAAATATTGTCTTCGTGTTACATCATGCCGTCAGATCAACAACTTCAGTGGTTCTCCCCCTTTTACCAAACCCTTGCCCAATCCATTCTCTGGTGCAAAAAACATGATCAACAGCAGCTTCGTATTCAGCAATACCAGTTGTTTTTCGGATAATCCGCCATACGGTTTGTGGTTCATCAAATGACCACATCAGATACGACCACAACTCTTTTTGCTTTCCTATCGGCGACAATTTGTGAGTCGCAGCTGCCTGTCGCACATGAAAAAGCTCAACGACAAAGTCCCTCAAAATTTCCTTTTTGTTCAATAACGGAACCATGCCTTTCATCTCGCGAGCTAAAAAAGGATCGGACAACAAGCCACGACCAAGCATAAACATGTTAATCACTGAAAACTGATTCCTGTAACGCACGAAATCCGATTCACTGAAAATATCGCCATTGTACACCAAAGGGAGATTCAAGAGGGGGATATACCTCTTAAACTCTTCGGCCAGGGCTGAGCCAAGATAACGTTGGCGGCCAACACGGGCATGTACGATCAGTTCACTAATCGGGTAGCGGTTAAAAACCTTCAGTAGTGAGTCAAACTCATTGACATGTTCCAGTCCAAACCTGCATTTAACACTCAGGTTTAAGGGATTAACCTCAAAGTAGCTGTTAAGTATCCGATCAATTTCCTCCGGATAGGGTAATAAACCTGAACCACGTTTTTTGTCGGCAACCTGGGGTGAAGGACATCCAAGATTCCAGTTGATTTCACGATACCCTGTCTGCTTGCAATGGCTGGCAAACCTGAGCAGTTCATCCGCGTTTTTAGACAAGAGCTGTGGAATAGTAATGAATGTATTGTTGAGTTGTGGGTCAATTTCGGCTGTCTTCAGGCTTTTGCGGTTATCTTTATCCACCCCGGCGAAAAATGGGGTAAAAACCTTATCCACTCCACCAAAATATTGCATGAATAAACGGCGGAAATAAACATCTGTTATTCCTTGAAAAGGCCCAAAATAAAGGCTGAAGTTTTCATCAGTTTCCCACAGTGTCATGTCATGTTGTTAATCGATAAGATTTCAGGCAGCGGACTTGCCTCTCATTAACCAGGCTCTGACAAAGCCATAAAGAAAAAATATGGCAGAGGCAAAGATTGCAATCCGGCTAAGATAGTCACCATAGGCCACATAAAATGTTATCTTTTCGTTGGTTGTCAGCGATTGACGAATCACGGCTGGTTCCCAGTAAGGAGTAGCCTGATAAACATCTCCCCGCTGATCGATAAATGCTGATATTCCCGTATTGGCCGAACGAGCCACACTTCTGCGGGTTTCAATTGCCCGAAGAACCGAAAAAAGAAAATGTTGTCTGTGACCAGGCGTGTTGCCCCACCATCCATCATTTGTAATAACGAATATCAGATTGGCTCCATTCTTAACAAATCGGGTAACAAATTCACCGTACACCGATTCGTAACAGATAATCGGTGCAATGTTGTATTTGCCGGACTGATGATTGAAAACCCTGCGTTCATCGTCGACCTTCAGCGTACCTATGGTTCCACCTAAATCGATGGCATATTTTTTTAATGGCTTTAGAATCGACCATGAAGGCATCATTTCGACGCCTGGTGTAAGTTTTGATTTGTTATAGGACTGGATTCCAGCACTCGAATCGATATACAATGCGGTGTTGTAGGCAAAATAATACGCATCATATCCACTGAATTTTCGTGCAGCATGATGCTCTTCCATCCCGGCAGGTACCATGCTGAAGGTGCTTGCGCCAATTATGACAGCCAAATCAGGAAACTGATTGATAAACCCTTTTAATTGCTGAATACTTGGAGACTCTTCCTGCTTGTCGTTCCAGATGTTTTCCTGAATTGCCGACTCAGGACTCACAATAAAATCGGCTTTTCGCTGATTTACGCTCATTGCCAGTTCAAGATTACGGGCAATTATTTCGGATGGAGGCAATTCGTATTGCTCTGAGTAGGGATCAAAATTTGGCTGAACGACGATTATCTCAGCTATTTCACCTACTTCAACAACCCGGTTGTAAATCATTTTTGAAGCAATAACAGGCACAAACCAGATTAGGATCAAAGCTGAAACCATCATACCGATGCGTTTCGTATTCACGCTCCATTCATTGAGCAACCGAATGATATGGAACACCATGATGTTTGAAATCAAAATCCACAGTGTCCCTCCGGGAACTCCGGTAAACTCATACCATTGTATCCAGGTGTGTGTTGAAGCGAAAACATTGCCCAGGTTAAGCCATGGCCAGCTCAAGTCCCAACCAAGATGAAAGAACTCCCATGCCATCCAATAAAAAACCAGTATCATCCAGCCTTTTCGATTATCATAAAGTTTGATGCGGGTAATATGAAAAAGCCAGAAAACTGTTGCCATAAAAAGCGAATTCAATCCAAGTGCTGCTATTGCCCCGACGGCTGTTGAGTTCCATATCCACCATGTTGTGAGCGAGTTCCAGATAAAAAAACCAAGAAATGCGAGCCAGAACATGGAGGATCTTCCTTTTTTCACCGGATTGTCACCTATTGCTTGTTGAACAAAAAACAACGGGACAAAGGCAACAAAGATCAAGGGGACAAACCCACGGGCAGGCCATGCTGCACTGAGCAGCAATCCTGTTAATACCGATAAGCCAACAAGGTGAATTTTTTTCATACTGCTTGATTTACGCGGGCAAATATAGGCAGGATGTCAATACAGAAAGTTATCGTAAGGATATTTCAATGCATGCATATCACGAATTTCATTGTAAAGCAATTCTCTGAATTCGTGATAGTTTGTTTTTTCCAAGGCCGAAATAAATATGGAGTTTGCCGATACATTTGCCATCCAGCTCTGCTTAAACTGTTCAATTCCTGGCTTAACTTCCCCTTTATAAAGCATCGCCTCCTCATGGGTATCGGGTTCAGTATAGGCATCAATTTTGTTGAAAACCATGATTGTTTTTTTATCACTCACGCCAATCTCGGCAAGAGTCTGCTGAACCGTTTTGATCTGATCTTCGAAATCTTTGTGTGAAATATCCACCACATGAAGCAGGATGTCGGATTCGCGTAATTCATCCAAAGTCGATTTGAACGATTTGATCAGATTATGGGGTAGTTTTCTGATAAACCCGACGGTATCGGATAGCAAAAACGGGAGGTTGTCAATAACAACTTTTCTTACGGTGGTATCGAGTGTTGCAAATAGTTTGTCTTCGGCAAAAACATCCGACTTACTGATCAGGTTCATGATTGTCGATTTACCAACATTGGTGTATCCGACAAGGGCCACTCTGACCATTTTTCCCCGGTTTTTGCGCTGGATTGCCTGTTGGGTATCAATTTCCTTTAACCGCTCCTTTAACAGACTAATTTTATCTCTGATGATACGCCGGTCTGTTTCAATTTCTGTTTCGCCGGGGCCCCTGAGTCCAATACCTCCCCTTTGGCGTTCAAGGTGTGTCCACAAACGCGTAAGCCGTGGCAGGAGGTATTGATATTGTGCCAGTTCAACCTGAGTTTTGGCATGAAAAGTTTGGGCACGTTTTGCAAAAATATCGAGAATAAGATTGGTTCTGTCGAGTACTCGGCAACCCATCACTTCTTCGATATTCCTGATCTGTGAACCGCCTAACTCATCATCAAAGATAACCAAATCAATCTGTTCAGCCTGAACATACTGTGCAATTTCTTCCAGTTTTCCGCTTCCGACATAGGTGCGTGAATCCGGATTAGGAAGTGCCTGCACGAATCGCTTTACGGGTATACCTCCGGCAGTTTCGAGCAGAAACGATAACTCATCAAGGTATTCGTCAACTTTTTCACGGCTTTGGTCTCTGGTTACCAGGCCAACCAATACCCCCCGCTCGATTTTTGGCGCTGTATCTATCCCGTTACCCATGCCTTAATGATGATGTTGGCTGTGATTCCGGTGTTTTTTATGACCGGTTGAGATCTCCAGCCGCATGTCGCGGGTCATAAAGTACACAGAAACCGTTGCTGCCAGAAAATGACTGAAAATCTCCGGAATTGGATCTGGCCCTATGGCAGTATTGAACAGGTTGAAGATACTGGCAAGAAAAACAATAAAAAAGCCGTACACCAGAAAATCACTTCGCCTGAGCATCAGCAAACCCAAGGTTGCAGCGGCCTGTACAATAATCAAAAACCATCTGAGCGTCCATGACCACACAGTTGTTTCAAAACCTGTGTCCTCGATATAGGGAAACAAAACGGAAAAGACATACAGGATAACACCAAAACGCATCAAAACTGTAACAGCTTTGTTAAGCCAGATTTTGTAATTTTCAGCCATACTTAGTTATTTTAAAAGGATTTGAACCCAATAATTTCACGAACTTCCTGGATAGTTTTCCGGGCACTTTCACGGGCTTTTTCAGCACCAATGCGGGCAGCCCGGCTAATGGCTTTGTCGTCATGACTAAGCTCTTCGATACGGGTTCTGATTGGCTCGGTAAATTGAATAACTTCCTCAGCGATATGTTTTTTCAAGTCGCCATAGCGGATTGAACAATTGTTGTATTGATCATTAAAATAGGCAACTGTGTCGGGGGTTGACATGATTTTCAGCAGAGAGAACAAGTTTTCAATGGCATCAGGTTTTGGTTGATAGGGTTCGGTCGGACCACTATCCGTAACAGCCCTCATCACTTTCTTCCTGATGGTTTTAGGATCGTCTGATAGAAAGATGGCATTCCCTTCACCTTCAGATTTTCCCATCTTGCCGCTTCCATCCAGGCCTGGTACTTTAATCAATTCATCCCCAAAATTAAAAGCCTGTGGTATAGGGAAATAATCTTCGTGATACATTCTGTTAAACCTTCGGGCAAAAGTCCGTGTCATCTCCAGATGTTGTTCCTGATCTTTTCCAACAGGCACCTTGTTGGCTTTATGAATAATGATATCAGCTGCCATTAGGCTTGGGTATGTTAAGAGACCCGCGTTCACATTATCGGGTTGCTTTCGTGCTTTTTCCTTAAATGTAGTCACCCTTTCCAGCTCGCCCATATAGGCGTTCATATTCAAAAACAAATAAAGTTCTGCTGTTTCGGGCAGGTCGCTTTGCACATAAAGGGTCGATTTTTCAGGGTCGAGACCTGCTGCAAGGTACTCAACCAAAACCTGCTTCACGCGTGCATGAAGGTCATCGGGTTTGGGATGGGTGGTTAGGGAATGATAGTCAGCGATGAAAAAGAAACAATTTGCTTCTGATTGCATCTTTACAAAGTTTCGCACTGCCCCGAAGTAATTTCCCAGATGCAGATTTCCTGTTGGTCGTATTCCGCTCAAAACAATTTCCATGAGACAAATTTAGTTATTTTGACAATGTAGCAATGATTAGATATAACGAGAACAATCAGATTAAAAATTCCCGGACTGGTTTTCAAGCAATCCGGGATTATTTGGCACACATTACCCTCAACTTACTTCATTGTGCAGGCTTCAGATTTTGATTTCATCATTCTTATCATTGAAAAACCTGTATTCAAGCTGATGGTAATTGGTCATGGGGTTAATGCGTATCCTCTTTTTATACTTCCACATCCATTTGATATTTCTGGAAATAAGGCCTTTGGTTAAATACGCATGCACATAGGGATGCACGGCCACCGTAAGCGATTTTTCGTTCTGATCCTGAAGGAGGTATTTGAGGTTGTTTTCTATTTCATCAACAAAGATGATGCTGGGTCTGATTTTTCCGGTACCATCACAGACCGGGCAACGTTCCAGTATTTCAACGGCCATTTCGGGCCTGACGCGCTGCCTGGTGATTTGCACCAGCCCAAATTTGCTGGGGGGCAAAATGGTGTGTTTGGCATGGTCGCGCGACATTTCATCTTTTAGTTTCTGATAAAGTTCACGGCGGTTTTTGCTGTCGTGCATGTCGATAAAATCGACTACAATAATTCCGCCCATGTCCCTGAGTCGCAGCTGTCGGGCTATTTCACCGGCAGCTTCCAGATTAACGGCTAACGCGTTTTCTTCCTGACTATTCTCTTTGTTTACACGATGACCACTATTGACGTCGATCACGTGCATGGCTTCGGTATGTTCTATAATAAGATAAACACCACTTTTGACTGTAATGGTTTTTCCGAAAAGACTTTTTATTTGCTTGTCGATGCCAAAATTCTCAAAAATGGGTTGTTTGCCTTTGTAAAGCTTAACTATATCCACTTTTTGAGGGGCAATAGTACCGACGTAATGCTTAATTTCATCGGCAAGCACCGGGTCGTTCACATGAACGTTGTTGAATGATTCGTTGAGCAGATCGCGCAATATGGCCGAGGTCCGGTCGAGTTCACTCACAATTTTCAAGGGAGCTTTGGCATTCTGAAGCTTGATAGCTGTTTTTTCCCATTTCTCAACCAGATTTCTCAAATCGGCATCCAGTTCAGCCACCTTTTTATTTTCGGCAACTGTGCGTATAATTACGCCAAAATTGTTGGGTTTGATGCTTAGAATTAATCTTTTAAGCCTGTTTCGCTCTTCGCTGCTTCTGATTTTCTGTGAAACCGAAATACGGCTCGAAAATGGAACAAGCACCAGATAACGGCCTGCAAATGAAATTTCTGATGAAATACGCGGACCTTTGGTGGAGATGGGTTCCTTGGCAATCTGAACCATAATTTGCATCCCTGTTGTGAGCACCTGGGTAATTTTACCTGATTTCTCAATATCGGGCTCCATCTTAAAACTGTCCGAACTAATCTGAACGGGATTGGCATTGATAGCCAATTTCGTGTATTTAATCAGCGACCTGATCTGGGGGCCCAGATCAAGATAATGTAAAAAAGCATCTTTTTCGTACCCTACCTCAACGAATGCTGCATTCAATCCCGGCATGATTTTACGCACCCTGCCCAGATAAACATCTCCTACAGCGTAATTGTTGTTAGTCTTTTCCTGATGAAGTTCAACAAGTGTTTTATCTTCCAGCAGAACAATGTCAACCTCCGAAGCACGAGAATCGATAAATAATTCTCTGTTCACTTTTTTTATGTATGTATTAGTTATTTTGCTTGCTAGGTTCCCAAAAGAATACTTTCTCCCGGGGCTGACAATTTATTATTATGCATAAACTGAATAACACAATGCCAATATCAAGCATTAGCATTGTGTTATCCAATGAAGCACGTGGCAAGAAAAACTATTTCTTCTTGTGCCTGTTTTTTCTCAAGCGTTTTTTGCGCTTGTGGGTTGCCATTTTATGTCTCTTTCTCTTCTTTCCGCTTGGCATGATATAATAATTTTAATACTGAATACTATTTAACGTGGTTTTTCACCTGGTTAACAAAAGTCTTCGCCGGCTTGAAGGCGGGAATGTTGTGAGCCGGAATAATGAGGGTGGTGTTCTTGGAAATGTTCCTACCGGTTTTTTCTGCTCTTCTTTTGATAGTAAAGCTGCCGAATCCTCTCAGATAAACATTCTCACCGTTCATCATCGAACTTTTTACAGTTTCCATGAATGCTTCAACAACGGCTTGTACAGCAACTTTTTCAACTCCAGTTTTGTTAGCAACATCTGCTACGATTTCAGCTTTTGTCATATCTTTAACATTTTAAAGGATTAGAAATTAGATTTTTATTTGGACTGGCAAAATTATACTTTTTTTTCACCTGAGATATATTTTTTTGTTTTTTTTCACTCTAAAAGGCTCTTTTTAAATATTTTCAAAAATAATGACCAATTTTCAACATAAACTTCTTGAATGGTATCAAGTTTACAAGCGTCAATTGCCCTGGCGCGAAACCTCTGATCCTTATCGGGTTTGGCTTTCTGAAGTCATCTTGCAACAAACCCGGGTAAATCAGGGGCTGACATATTATCAGAATTTTATTGACAAGTGGCCTGATATTACCTCACTGGCTAAGGCTCAGGAAGACGAAGTAATGAAAATGTGGCAGGGTTTGGGTTACTACAGCAGGGCAAGAAATCTGCTGAAAGCTTCCAGAGAGATTGTCAATGACTTCGGGGGTCGTTTCCCGCAAAGCGTTGAACAACTCAAAAAAATAAGTGGCATTGGCGACTATACGGCTGCAGCTATTGCTTCTATAGCTTTTCAAGTTCCAGTTCCGGTGATTGACGGAAATGTTTACAGGGTCCTTTCAAGGATTTACGGTATCAATCAGTCGATAGCTTCACGGCAGGGCAAAATGCTTTTCAGAGAGATTGCAACAGAACTTGTTCCATCAATTGATGCCGGAAATTATAATCAGGCATTGATGGAGTTTGGTGCGCTGCATTGCACTCCACGAAACCCGGATTGCATCAGCTGCCCATTCAATAGCCAATGTTATGCCCTGTCGAACAATCAGGTCAGTCAATTTCCGGTAAAAGACAAGAAGAAAGCAGTGATTGAACGGTTTTTCAATTATCTGATCATCCTCAATCGACAGGATGACGACACCTATGTATATGTGCGCAAAAGGCGACAAAATGATATCTGGAAAAGTTTGTATGAGTTTGTGAATTTCGAAACCGAAACATCCACCGATTTTGATTCCCTGACACAGCTCGATTTGTGGCAAAAACTATTCACCGGCAATCCATGCACTTTGGTGAATGAATCACATGTTTACAAACATTTGTTGACTCATCAGCGCATCTTTGCAAAGTTTTATGTTGTAAAGCCTGCAAAAAAAATTGAATCTCCCCATAATTTTGACTTATCTTTGATCAGCCAAAAAAAACTGGATACGCTGGCATTTCCAAGACTGATTGACAGGTATCTGGAAGATAACAATGGTGTTCCTGTATAAACTATAATTTTAAAAAATCAAACATATGGCCGGACTAAACAAAGTTATGCTGATCGGGAGGCTGGGAAAAGATCCCGAAGTGATTTCATTTGAAAACGGTGGAAAAAAGATGGCTGTTACCCTGGCAACAAGCGAGCGTTATCGCGATCGTGACGGAAACTGGCAGGATCAAACCGAGTGGCATAATATCGTTGCCTGGGGAAACCTGGCCAGTGACATTGCCGAAGGCAGGAGGAATTATGTAAAGGGTGATTTGCTTTTCATCGAAGGCCGCATCAAAACCCGACAATACCAGGATGCCCAGGGCCAGAATAAATATATCACCGAAATCATAGCCGAACGCATGAACCTGCTTACGAAAAGCAATACTGGAAATGAGCAGAAACATGATTATCCTCATGCACAAGAAGCTAAGCAGATGAATGAAGACCAGTCATTTTCCCAACCACCTATACCAGGCGATGACCTTCCATTCTAAGCTTTTGGAGCAAAACAACCGGATAAACCATCGCACAAAACAACAACAAACCCAGTCTTTTGGTAGTGGACAGAGATTTCGAAAAATCTAAAACTCTGATAATGTATGATTTTCAACTTAGGATCAATTCAAAATCGTGAAAATGTATTGTGAAAATGTTTATTTTTGCACCCTGAATTATAAATTATATCACTTTGGATCCATCTGACCCTGACCCGTATGCGGGTATCCTCGCTGCCCTGACCAATTCAGTATTTCATGGCTTTAGTGCGCCTTCCCTCATTGGGCTGTTGGCTATTTTGATTCTGCTGGTGTTTTCGGCGCTGATTTCGGGAAGTGAAACAGCTTTTTTTTCTCTTAAAGCCATTGATTTAAAAAACTTACGCGAATCGGGTCAGGAAACCGATAAACTTGTACTTGAATTAAGGGAAAAAGCCAAGCACCTGCTGGCCACCCTGCTTATTGCCAATAATCTGGTTAACGTGGCTATTGTGATCATCTCCACATTTATAACATTTCAGATTTTCAATTTGAATGAGAATCCCGTTTTGGCTTTTACAATACAAGTTGTCATTGTGACTTCCTTAATATTGCTTTTTGGTGAAATTATCCCAAAAGTAATTGCCAACCAGCGGCCGCTTTCAGCAACCAGAATGATGGCCAGGCCATTGAAAAATATGGTTACCCTGTTCAAGCCACTCAGCAATATTCTGGTTTACTCAACACATTTTCTGGATAACAGACTGGCCCGAAAGTCATCGGACTTCGTCATGAGCGAACTTTCTGCTGCTATTGATATCACTTCAGATGGTTCTGCGCCATCCGATGAAAGACAAATGCTCAAAGGTATAGCGACGTTCAGTGAAAAGGAAGTTACCAGTATCATGAAATCGCGTGTCAACATCACGGCAATCGACATATCATCTGACTTTCAAAGCCTGCTCAAGCTCATATTGAACAGTGGTTTTTCGCGCATTCCTGTTTATGAGGATAGCCTCGACAAGGTGATGGGTGTTTTGTATATTAAAGACATGATTCCTTTCCTGGACAAGGAAGCATTTGATTGGAAACAACTCATCAGGCCTGCTTTTTATGTGCCTGAAACAAAAAAAATCAATGACCTCTTGCAGGAATTCCGTGAAAAGAAAATTCACTTAGCCATTGTGGTTGATGAATATGGAGGCACCTCAGGCTTGCTCACCCTGGAAGATATCATTGAAGAAATCGTTGGAGAAATCAATGATGAATTCGATAAAGACAGCGAAATTTCAACTTACAGGAAACTGGATGCAAACACTTTTCTTTTTGAAGCCCGCACCAACCTGATCGATTTTTGTAAAGTAGCTGGTATTGATGAGCATTATTTTGAAGACGTTCAGGGCGAGTCAGATACATTAGCCGGCTTGTTGCTCGAACTCGAAGGGAGCATTCCCGAAACTGGCAGAAAAATAAGCTGCAGGGGATTCATATTCGAAATCACCGATGCCGATAACAGAAGAATTAAACAAGTTAAAGCCACCAAAAAGCCGGTTAATGAATAATTTTATCAAAATTTCCTGCGCAATTGTTTTGCTCCTCATTATTGGCTGTGATCAAAGTTATTCACCAAAGCCCCGTGGATATTTCAGAATCGATCTGCCTGAAAAAACCTACATCCGGCTAAGCGAAAACCTGCCCTATTCGTTTGAATATCCTGCCTATGCCAACATTACGCCCGATTACAATTCTCCCGGCGAAACAAGCTGGATCAACGTTGAGTTCCCCGGTTTTAACGGTAGTTTGCATATCAGTTACAAAGCGGTAAACAATGATTTGAATAATTTCATCGAAGATTCACGTGCATTGGTACAGAAACACATCCCCAAAGCAAATGCCATTCGCGAAAGTTTGATTATGAATGAATCGAAACGTGTATTCGGTTTGGTTTATGAGATCGATGGAAAGGGTGCCGCCTCACCCATGCAGTTTTATGTTACTGACAGCACCACCCATTTTCTCAGGGGAGCACTCTATTTTAATGTGCGGCCGAACAATGATTCACTGGCCCCGGTAATAGACTTTCTGAAAGCAGATATCCAGCACCTGATCAATACACTGGAGTGGCAACCCGCCTTGAATTAAATTTGCTTAAAACCGAGTAATAAAATTCTGGTAACCGGTGCAAACCTTTCTTTTTAACGCTCCTTTTGCCTTCTAAGTTTAATTTAAAGGTACAGGTCGGCATCACCGTGTTTTTTTTTACTTTTAGCCCTTCATTTTAAACAAAAATTTAGATCATGAAAAAAATTATCTTTTTCTGTCTTTTTGCCTTCACCGCGCTTACCATAAGTGCTCAACAAGAACAATATTCAAAAGTCAGGGTGCACCTTGAAGGAAAGGAAATCAGCCAGATATTCGGGCTTGGTGTTGGCCTCGAAGGAGTCAGCAGCAAAACAGATGAGTATATTGAGGTACAACTGAGTCAGACAGAGATTGAAAAACTAAGCCAGAATGGTTTCAATGTCGAAGTGCTTATCAGCGACATGACAGCATTTTATCTTGATCGTTTCGAAAAAGAAATCAGTTCACCATCATTCCGCGATCTTTCGGATCTTTATCCGGTTCCTGAAAACTGGGAGTACGGATCAATGGGTGGATTTTATACCTATGATCAGGTGTTGAGTAAACTCGATTTTATGGCTGCACAATGGCCTAACCTGATTACTGTTAAACAGCCCATTTCGGATATGTATGTATCCCATGAAGGCAGGCCAATCTGGTATGTTAAAATTAGCGACAATCCAACCATTCAGGAGGGCGAGCCGCAAGTATTGTATACTTCTCTGCTTCATGCCCGCGAAGGAATTGGCGTTCAGCAGATGTTTTATTTCATGCTCCATCTTCTTGAAAACTACGATACCAACGACGAAATAAAATATCTGGTCGACAACACCGAAATGGTATTTGTTCCGGTTGCAAACCCTGATGGCTATGTTTACAATCAGACTACCAACCCCAATGGTGGAGGCATGTGGCGCAAAAACAGAAGAGAGAATGGGTTTAATTCCTATGGTGTAGATGTAAACCGCAATTTTGGCTATTTCTGGGGCTATGATGACGAAGGCTCCTCAGGCAATCCGGACGATCTTACCTATCGCGGACCATCAGCTTTCAGCGAGCCCGAAACCATGGCCATTAAAACACTGACCGAGCAGCATGATTTTAAAATTGCTCTTAACTATCATTCTTATAGCGACTTATTACTTTATCCATGGGGCTACACATCGGATTTGTGCCCTGATAATGAAATTTTTTATGTTCATGCATCCATGATGACCCGCGACAACAATTATGTTTACGGACCGAGCAGCACAACCATTTATCCAACAAATGGAGCCTCAGATGACTGGATGTATGGAGATACCCAAACCAAGAACAAAATTTTTGCTTACACCCCCGAATGTGGCGATGGTAACGATGGTTTCTGGCCGGCTCAGGCACGAATCATCCCTCTTTGTCAGGAGAATATGATCCAAAACATTTTGGCTGCCTACCTTGCAGGCAGTTATGGAAAATTAACAGAAACCTCTCCATATATTATTGGAGAAACTTCTACCAAGGCCCATTTCGATCTGCAGAGGGTAGGCTTTGCTGACACCCAGGGATGGGTTGTGAGTGTTGAAGCTTTGGATGAAAATATTATCGAAACAGGCGATCCGATTTCATTTGGCAGCCTCGACATGCTTGAAGTGGTGAGCGACTCCATCAGCATTATCCTGAATCCGGAAATCCTTTCAGGCACTGCATTCAGGTATGTGTTGAAACTCGATAATGGCAGTTTTGAGCAGACCGACACCATTACTAAAATATTTGGCCAGCCTACCATCATTTTCGAAGACCCATGCAGCAATCTTTCTAAATGGACATCTCCGAAATGGAATGTTACAACTGAGGATTTTGTTTCACCTTTCAGCTCAATAACTGATTCGCCCGGAAGCAATTATAACAACAATGAAAACAATATCATCACCCTGAATAACCCCATTGAAATTGGTGAAACACCCTATGCTCAGCTCAGTTTCTGGGCACGTTGGAACATCGAGTCAGGTTATGATTACGTACAGTTGCAGGCGCGCAAAGAAGGTACCACCAACTGGGTGCCGCTCGAAGGTAAATACACCAAATCTGGTTCAGAAAATCAGGATCAGGGTAAACCGCTCTATGATGGAATTTCGGATTGGGTGAAAGAGGAAATAGATCTGAGCGATTATGCCGGCGAGAGTATCAAGCTTAGATTCCGCCTGATTTCCGACGTCTTTGTTACCGGCGAAGGATTCTACTTTGATGATATTCAACTGGTGGTTATTGATGAAGAAACCTCACTTAATGAATTAGGCCACGCTGGAAAACTACATGCTCAGATTAGTCCTAATCCTGCTAATCTGCAAACTGTAATTCAGTTCGGCTCTTTGCATAATGGACTGAACCTTAGCATAATTGATATGCAGGGCAAGGTAGTTTATCAGAATTTAGTGCCTGCCGGCACTCGAGAAATACAACTCGATTTGAACTCCTGGAATAAAGGGGTGTATATCGTGAATCTGACGAATGGGAATGATCTGAAACAGTTAAAGCTGATTGTGCAGTAAAAACCCATTGAGTTGAATTTGGCCGGATCAACCTGAGAGTTTTTTGTTCTCTCAGGTAATTTCCGTTGAACACGACAGAAACTGAATACAACATTTTCTCCAAGTTTTCCCATTCCGGTTTCCAAAAAAAATTCGTACTTTTGAACCGCAAAAACATTGCCAGGGATGTAACATTATTTCATTGATACTTTAAAGAGGGAGGGAACGCCTATGATTGAAACCATCAAAATGGGAAGGCTGAAATGGCACCATTTACTCAATCCCACCGAACAAGATTTTACCTACCTGCTCGAAAAATTTCATTTTCATCCTCTTGATATCGAAGACTGCAGATCAGTGATCCAACGACCTAAGATTGATATCTATGATGATTACTACTTCATGATTCTGCATTTTCCAAATTTCGACAAACAGAACACCTTTATTAAAACCCGGGAAGTGAAAATTTTCTGGGGCGAGGACTATGTCATTACCATTGGGAAGTCGCATTGGATCGTTGGCAGCATGTTTATGGAATATGAAGAACGCGAAAAAAATGATGAGGAAATTGATGTTGGAACATCTGATGCCTTGTTGTATCGTATTCTGGAACGACTGATGTCAGAATCACTCTATCTGATGCGTAAAGTGGGCCTCGATCTTGAGCTCATTAACCGCGAACTCTTTAGCAACAGGCCGGTAAAAATTATTGAACGGATTTCGGTGACCCGAAAAAACATTATTCTAATCAATACCATTTTCAAACCTCAGCTAAGGCTCTTCCATAAGTTTGAAACCGGTCAGGTGAGTGGATTTGCTGACAACATGGAAGACTATTGGGGAAATATCCTCGACTATTACCAGAAAATGTGGGATATGACAGAAGATTTTGAAGATCTTATCGAAGGATTGTCGAAAACCTTTGATTCGATGCAGACAAACAAAACAAATGAGATCATCAAAATTCTGACATTGATTTCATCCATTATACTTCCACTAACTTTCATCACAAGCCTTTATGGAATGAATGTGCAGCTTCCGCTTGACGATTGGACTTCCGCTTTCTGGTTATTACTTGGCGGCATGTTCGTTTTGAGCGTGGTAATGATCATGTATTTTAAACGACGTCGCTGGATGTAAGGTTATTCCATGTCCTTGTTGAAAATATCTGTCTGACGCTGTATTGACGCTTCATGAACGAGTTCGAGCAATTGCAGCAGGAATTTCTTATTCAATCCCAGATTTGTGCCAATGGCAAGCCGATCCTCAATAATATGCTGCCATCGCTTAAGTTGAAGAATTGTAATATTATTC
>DITE01000036.1 GCA_002422725.1 Bacteroidales bacterium UBA6192 | reverse complement strand
GCAAAATTAATCCTTTTTTTGATTATGCCAAATTATTTTTCAAATAAATTATCAAAAAAAAATTGTGAACAATCTAAATGGCTGTAGAACAACTAAAGTAAGGTTAAATTTAATTGCTTTCGCATCTTATTCACCTGCCTTTGTTGGTCATGTGTTCAGTCATTATGGAAAAGAACTCGATTTTGCTTTATCAATTCCTCTTCATCATGGATGGAGGAAAAGGATTGCAAAAGTATACATTAAAGTCATGCTGATAACAAAAAATCAAAACAGACTTATTAACAGTCTTTAACGGTTTTGGTTTGAAAAGGTTACATGCCCAAATGTTTACAAACAGGCTTATCCACGGGTAAAAACCGGATTCGCGGGAGTGGAAAGTCCTACGTTGAAATGATAGCCTTCGAGGTCAAAAGCAATCAGGTCTTCGGGTTGCTTAATCTGGTTTCTGATGATAAAAGATGCCATCAGACCACGCGCCTTCTTGGCAAAAAAACTGACTATTTTGTACTCACCGTTTTTGTACTCCTTAAATACCGGACTCACCAATTGAATTCCGGGTAACTTATTGCCAATTACATGGAAGTATTCGTTTGAAGCCAGATTGATGATCAAATCACTGTTTAAATGATGCAGTTCGGTGAGCAATTGGGCAGTAACTTTCTTTTGCCAGAAGGAATACAGGTTCTCATGTTTGCCAACGGGCAATTTCGTCCCCATTTCGAGCCGGTGAGCCTGAATTTGATCAAGTGGTCGTAACCAGCCGTAAAGTCCTGATAGTATCCGCAAATGCCGCTGTGCAAACTCCAGTTCGATGTTGGACATTGTTTCAGCGTTCAATCCGGTGTAAACATCTCCTTTAAAGGCAAATACGGCTTGTTTTACCATATCATTTTCTGTTTCCCATTGCTGGTAGCGGTCCGCGTTGAGCATAGCCAGGTTTTTGCTGATCCCCATCAATGACATGAGACTGTCAGGGGATTTTTTCTGCAAAACCTTAATGATTGTCTGGCTTTCTTTCTTGAAAACAGGTTCTATATGATAAGAACTATTAGAAAGCTTCTGAAAATCAAGTGTTTTGGAGGGTGAAAGGAGTATGATCATTGTAGGGAATAAAACGGGTTAGGGGTTACCAGGCAATGAAAGGCGAAAAGGGATCATTATAAAAGGTGTTTCTGTAATGGCGGGGATTATAGCCCCTTGAATAATCAATAGCCCCATTTATCTGGAAACGGTCGTTAACTTTATAATTGAATCCGATGCTGATGCCTTCGCCCGAAAAGTCAATTGCCCGTGGATTGGCTTCCTGCAGCAAGGGGCTGTTCTGAAATTGCTTGTAACCACTTGTCATGAGGGTGAGTTTCGGGCTAACAGCGTAAATGCCTGATAACGAAACTGTCGTTGTGCTTATGTTGCTGCTTTGCATCCGGATTCCGCCATCTTCCGGATTCAAGGTGTATATCGGCATGTTATAGCCTTGCATGAAACTTGTGCTAAAAGCCATGCTGAATTTCTTTGTTATGGGCTTGGAAAATGTAGGGGTAATCCAGCTGGCAAAACCGGTATGGCCCGAAAAGTCAGTGAATACGGTGCTGCTAAGGTTAACACTAACCTTTGGATTTTGCGATTCAGATGTTTGGGTAGTATAATCCTGATTATCGGTCTGTTGAGCCGTTACTGCAACGCAAATCAGACTAAACAACAGGACAAGGATTGACATATAAGGCTTTATGCTTCTTTTCATTAGGTATGGTTTCAGCGTATTACATTTCTCATGGCATTCTCATCGATCAGCCATTGATAATCGGGTTCTTTCAATACAAAAATAGTGCCTTTTTCGCTCACGATCATCCCAATAATTCCTAAAAGAATAAAACTGACCAGAATTGCTTCTGCTTTGTGCTTGTTGATCCCGCTCATTTTAATAAACGCAGCGAGCGAGATTGATTCGTTCTTTTCGAGGTAATGCAGCAGACCCAGTTCAATATCAGTTAATGAAACCCTGACAGGGATTTTGCTTTGCTGGCGCTTCCACAACCTGATCTGTATACTGCTGGCGAGCAGGTTCTGATCGTTCACCCTGACAAATATTTTGAATTCATTGTTCCTGTCCGGTGCCTGGTGTTTTACTTCTAAACTTCGCGGAACGTTTACTTCCAGCACTTTTTTTCCGCCTATATTCCATTCCCTGGTGGTAAATTTCACTTCGGGTTTGCAATAGAGCTGTGCTGCGGCTTCCACCATGTGATATTCCTCGTCGGATCGCACCCCGGCAATCGCTCCGTTATCCTTAACACCCACCAGCAACTTACCCCCATCGGTGTTGGCAAAAGCTACCAGCGAACGGGCAATTTTCTTGCTGTCACTTATTTCAAATTTGAAATCAAGCTGCTGGTTTTCACCCCGTTGAATAAGTTTTAGGATGTAGTCTGACATGATTAATGGGGTTAAATCCTGATCATCTCCATAACAGCCGAAACAGAAAAATGTTGCCGGAAAGCAAAAAGAATTGATGTGTAATATGCC
>DITE01000016.1 GCA_002422725.1 Bacteroidales bacterium UBA6192 | reverse complement strand
AAACGGATGACATGGAGGCCAACGGTCGAAGCTAAGTGCAGGCGGGCATTTCGAAGCAATCAATTTTCAATAAAATATAATGCTTATTATGTGTAATCAGCTCCAAATCAACATTATTTGCCCGCTTGCATTTAGCTTTTGTTATGGGCATGGTTTAGTTTAGCACCTGTTTTAATGACTTTTTTTTCACAGAGCAATTAATTTTCTATTAATCATTTAATTTCCAATTATTGTTGGCTTCATTTCATATTTACTAAATCACGTTTAAAAAAAACATAATGGTTAAATTGGAAGTCGTACGTGAAAGCGGAAACAATTAAGTTATTATTCACAAATCCAACATGTTTAAAACCCGTTATACAATAATCATTATATAGAATTAAATTGTCTGTTATATCAATCCATGACGAGCCTCCATCTTTTGAATATGATGGGAATGAGAATTCACCTCGTTCATCTGCAAATAAATTTCCATTAAAAGCAGATATAGTATATAGCTCTTTATCGGTGACCAAAGTCCAGGAAACTCCATTGTCTGTCGACTTATATAGCTTAAAAATAAAATTGTCAAGTGATAATAAACAATATAATGTATTATTCGTTCTAGTCATGGAGCTAAAACTGCTAAAATTCTGATCCAATTTTACCCAATTTATACCATCAATTGATCTGAAGATACCGTTAGGTTGTTCGTTGATATCAGAACCCCGTATAAAAGCAACATCACCTGTGCTAAATAGATTGCTTGCGGCTGTACCTTTAACTATTTGATATAATATGTCATCATTATTCCATGTTAAACCATTATCATCTGAATAATAACATAAGGAATATTGTAAATCATTAACTTTTAATAAAAGTTTAGTGCCAACATTTACAAGATAACAGCTTTTAGTTCCATATGGAAAACTATAACTTAAATTTGTGTTATTCCATGTTAATCCTTCATTATCAGAAAAAAAAGCTGTTTCATCAGTTATAACAATTAACCTATTATTAAATTTTTTTACTGCAAAAACCTGATAATGATTTGGCTCATAATCCCAACATTTGATCCATGTGATACCAATATCATTACTTTTGAAAAAGCCATCATTTGTATTTACAAAGAGGGCTCCTTCAACTTCAAAGAAACTTAAAATCAATGGATAATTATTTTGTATTGGTGGTAAATTAACACTTTCCCAATCTCCTTCAAGCCCACTTCCAACTGTAATTAACTTTTTGCTCTCCTTAGTATAAGTTTTATTATTTATTATTAATTCAACTTTTACATCATAAATGCCACTATGATCATATCGCACAGAAGGCTCAAATTCTTCTGACGCTTCATTAATAGCTCCTGGAAAAGACCATGTTATCATAGATATATCTGATGGCGATAAATCTTTTAAATGAACTGATATAGAATTTCCAACCGAAATTGTCGATGAGCTTGCAACAATTTCAATATTAACGTTATTGTTCGGTTGATCACTATTCTCTTTTTTGCATCCAAAAAAAATAAATAATAAAATGAACAACATTTTTACAAAAACAGAAGTCAATTTATTCATAATAATCATTTTAGAATTCCTACTCATAAGGCTTTTCGGTTACGCCCCGTTTTATATAGTGGTTTCTGGTCTCCACATTTGTGAATTTAATTGTTCTTTGGTCTTAACATATCTGTCAAGACGTGTCAAAAATCGGTGGTTCTCTTGTCTGTGTCATTCCGTTGTGTCGTTTCTTAAACTTGCCCATAACGGATGACGCTATGGCAAGTGCGGGAATAAATTGTTGCTCAACTGTCAGCCAGCACAAATGTATGTAAAGATTTCAAATGTTTCAACGAACACGCATACCCGCATTTGCTATAGCGTTTGTTACCGCCAGGTGTTCTTTGTTTCCAGTCATTTTTCTATCAATTTGCAACATCTTTGCTGTCTGACGTGCGCTTGGGTAGGCAAGCTCTTTGGCTGGTTTTGGACGTGCGTTGGCTTTTTGTGCGACCAGCCAATGTGCTTGACTACGAAGCGTGGGCTTGTTTGTTCATTATCATTTATTCTAAAATACAATTTTCACATCTTCTTTGTAATTCTGTAATGTCCCGTTAAGACTTGCAGTCCAACCGTCAATAAATACTTTGCCGTTTTTAATTGCGTTTGAATAATCATCGCTGTTTATTTTTTCGCTGTTTGTTATGTAATAATGGTTGCCGATTTTGTAAATGCAATTTTCTACAACTGTTTCGGGAACTTGTGTTGGTTCGTCTAAACCAACTGTAAAAATCATGTTATAAATGCGACTTAACGAATCAATTTCATTTTCAGTAATTGAAATTTGTCCTTTTTCATCAACTTTTAGCTTTGGTGCTTCAACGCTGTCAAATACTTTATAACCAATATCGGGTACTTGTTTTTTGTGTTCTTCAAACATTCCTGCTTTTATATTTTCTTCTTCTATTTCTATGGCAATTTTTTCACCAGCACGTTTTAAGCGTTCTACTGTAATGCTTGAAATTACGGGTGGTAAATGGTTTGCAACGCAAAAGTTATATGCTTCTTTTTTCTTTACTGGGTCAATAGGTTCGTCTATTTGGCACAATATAAATTTACGGTTTCCTTCGTCTTCTGCATTAAGTTGCATTACTGCGTGTCCTGTTGTGCCTGAACCTGCGAAGAAATCAAGAATAGTTTCATTTGAATTAGTACTTAAAGAAATTATCCTTTTTATTAGTCCAATTGGTTTAGGGTAAGAAAACACGGACGATTCAAAAAGCGACTTTACTAATTTTCCTCCTGCTTCTGTATTTACATCCTTTTCAATCCAAATTGATTTTGGTTTCTTTGTTCGGATTTCATCGTTCCTTTCTAAGTAATCTTTAATAAAAATATCAAACTCATTCCTTCTTTTTATTAGCCTTGCATAAATTCTGCTATTATCCCGTTTGACCTTATCAATGCCCCACATCCATCTACCTTCTACTCCAGTAGATTTTTTTGGAATAACCGGTACGGAGTGTGAACCAGTTTCTTCTAAACTCACCGAAAAATCCTGTGGATTTACATAAATTGGGAAAAACATATCTGGTCTATCTGTCCTTAAAGAAGCAGAGCCTCTTTGACGTAAGCCGAGTTCACGCCACGCTTTACCATCTTCATCAAATTGGTCAAATTCTTCTATGTCCTCTTCTGTCAAAGGAATTCCATTTAACTCAACAAAATCTTGATTTTTCCCATAACATAAAAGGTAGTCGTGAAGTGTTGCTACATTACTATCAGATTGTCTACCTCTAGGATTAGCTTTTATATTAATGCTCGCCACAAAATTCTCTTCTCCAAAAATATCATCACAAAGCAATTTTAAATTTGCTTGTTCGTTGTCGTCAATACTAATAAAAATAACTCCGTCTTTGTTTAGTAAATCTCTTGCTAACAAAAGGCGTGGATATATAAAAGCCAACCAACCGTTGTGGCTTTTTTTAGTTTTAAAACTAAAATCCATTCGTTCAAAATCGCTTTCACTTAGGTTCGCCAAGCCCAATACCTCGGCTTCTTCTTTGTCAAATTTGTCGGGATAAACAAACTCATCGTTGGAAGTGTTGTAAGGTGGGTCAATGTAAATGCATTTAATAAGACCGCTGTAATGGTTTTTTAGAATTTTTAAGCTTTCCAAATTGTCGCCTTTCAAAACCAAGTTTTGTGTCGTGTCAATTGCCTTGCTTAAAGTGGTATTGAAGCGTAATTCCTTTTCTGTCTTTTGAGCATACTTAGCTCTGGCAAAGTTTCTACCCACAAAATTTAAACCGTATCCGTTTACTTTTTCGTCAATGGGCAAACCCAAAACGGTTTTCAATTCTTCTATGTTTATTTCGGTATCACGAATTACACTTGGGTAGTTCTCTTTTAAAAAACTCAACAATTTGTTCTCGTTGTCATCTGCTCCAACAACGGTATAACCAGCGTTTAAAAATTCTTCTTTTGCCATTTTTTATGCGTTATTTATCAATGCCGCCAATTGCGTTTTATTGATACGTTCTTTAAATGAAATTTTAATGTTCTCGTTTTTGTAATGCTCATTTAATGCCTCAAAATATTTTTTGGCAAAGTCAATTTTCCTTTTTTCATCTATGGGAATTGCTGTAGAAGATTTGTAGCCTTTGGCTTCCACAACAAGGAATATTTTGTTGTCCTCTGTGCTTTTGATAGCATAGCAAAAGTCGGGATTGTAATCGCCCAATGGTGTTTTAATTTTTAAGCGTGGAAGTTTGCCGAAAATTTCAATGCTTTCCATATCAGGGTCTTGTTCTACAATTTCCAATTCAAAATCGCTGTCGTATTCAATTACTTCTTCAAATACCCATTTTGTTTTCAAAGAAAAATCGTCTGTAATGTCTTTTTGAAATTTGCCAACACTTCCTGTGTCTAAATATGTTTTCCCTTTTTCGGTTTTAAATACGTTTGGCAAAACAGATCCACTAATTCCGTCATACTTAATGTTTGCTTTAAGCATTGCAACTAAGTTTTTGCGAATTATTTCGGTAATTTCTCTTTGTGCTTGTTCTGGATTGTTGCAAATCATTTTGTTTTTAAAATCATTGCTCAGAGCGTTGAAAATCTTTATCACAAATGAAATAGGTGTTTTAGTGTTGTTTGATAAAGTGCGAACCAACTCTAAATAATCAACTTTGCTTTTGTAAGATACAGTGTCGGTTAGTTTTTCGGTTATTGCACCTTGCTCGCCAATTTTATTTACGATGAGTTCCGCCCGAATAGTCTGCAACAAAATTTCCTCAATGTTTACGGCTTCAATTTCTATTTTTATATTTTGGATAAGTTGGTTTTCTTTTTCTTCGCTTAAAGTGTCCAAAACATAAAAAGCATTTTTGTTTATGGCGTTCCATAAATTTTGAAACTCTTGAAGGTGTGCTGCTTTAATGAAAACTTTCTTTTTCTCTTTTTTCTTTTCTGCTTTCTGAACGTAAGTGTTTGTGTCTGTTGCAAACAAACTTTCTATTGCTTTTACTTGTTCTTCGGGCAAATTTTGTTCTTTCAGAAGGGCAGAAAAATCAGGCGATTTCTCGTAAATTTTTTGTCCATCAACTATTGCTTTACGAACAATCATTTTCTTCTCTTTCAAAACATCATCAACCAGGGCAACGACTGTATCATCGTCAAAGTCCGTTTTTTCTTTCAAAATTTTAATTAATTCTTGTTCAGTAAATGTTTCAGAAACCAAAAACGAATTGCTTAAAATTTCGTTTTGAATTGCTTCAACAAAACCTTGTTCTTTGCTTGAAACAACCACATCAAGATTGTTTATTTTCCAAAATACCTCCTGGTCGTCATTCAAATTTTTAAGCGTGTTTCGTTGCAAATTTTGATTTACGCTAATCCGTAACCCACGCCCAATTTGTTGCATTTTTGAAATTTCGCTTCCTTGATTTGAAAGTTTGCAAATGGTAAAAACATTTGGATTGTCCCAGCCTTCTTGCAAAGCCCAAATTGAAAAAATAAAACGTGTAGGACTTTCAAACGAAAGCAATTTCTTTTTGTCACTCAAAATCTCATCAACACCAGATTTTACTTTTTCGTCTGCGTTTCCTTTGTCGCCCGAAAAATAACCTTTGTGAACTTGCAAAGTGTTGTCGCTGTCAAAATCGTTTTGCAAGTATTTGTAGTAGTCGCTTGTTTTGTCAAGTGTTACTAAAACTTCGTTATACTGTTTTTTGTATTCTTCTTCAAATATGTTTTTGATTTTGGGATTTACGCCACGAAATAAGCTTATGTCGCTTTCCATAAAAAACAAGGTGAGTACTTTTATTCCCTGCTCATACAAAGATTTTTCTTTCTCAAAATGTATTTTGATTGTTTCTTTTATCATTGCTCGCAATGATTCGTTCGATAAAGAATAATCAACCTTTTCAATGGTATCATCCGCTAAAACGATGGTGTCTTTATTTATCTTTCTGATAGTTTTACCGTTGAAAACTGCACCAATACCCAACTCTCTTCTCACAATAATTCCGTTGGTTAAGGTGCTAACAATTGCTTTTTTATTTTCAATTCCAATAAGCGTATCTGTGTTTTCAATAACATCCTGCGTGTAAACAACAATTTTCTTTACCAAGTTTTGTCGGAAAGATGAAATGCTGTCTAAAACATACGCTACGTTTGACAAAGGTAAACTGTCTTTCTTCTTTGGAAATGTTGCTCCAAATCGCAAATAGTAATTGTCAAAACCTTTGAAATATGTTTTAAACGCATCTCCCTCAAAACGGTGCGGTTCGTCCATTACCACAATTGGATGTAAGCGTTTCAAACATTCCAAATACGATTTTGGCGGTTCTTGATTTTTTACAAATAATTCAGGTGCGTTCATTTCTTGCTCTAATGGACGATTCAGAATATTGTCACGGCTGTTAAACGAGCTTGGTGTCATTACCAAAACTGATAGATGAGAAGTGCCAATAAATTGTTTTACTGCAGAAAGGTTTCCGCCTTCGTAAACAAAAGTTTCAATTTCTTTTTCTTTTTCGTTGGCGTAAAAACTCTTAAAATAATCTTTGGTGTCCTCTAAATTCGTTTTAGTTCCTTCACGAATTGGAACGGTTGGAATAAGAACGATAAACTTTTTGTAGCCAAAATTTCTGTTTAGTTCAAAAATGGTTTTGATAAACGTAAAAGTTTTTCCCGTTCCCGTTTCCATCATGACATCAATGTTATTGTTGTCTTGAACAGGGAATTTGTATTTGTTTTTATTATGATGTGTCGTTAGCACATCGCCAAAATTTTCTTTTAGGCGTAGGCTTTCAAAAAGACTAATTAAATTGCCTACGCAGTCTTCTTGATAGGATTGTATTTCATATTGAAACTGTTTTGTTTCTGTTTTTTCTGTCATTTAATACATCAATAATTTAAATCGCTAAAATACCAATTTAACTTGTTTATTCTTTCTATTTATTTCAATTCTTTTCAACGAGTTTTCAAGGGTGGTGGGTGGGTTTGAGTGTGTCGGAAAGAAAACAGCGCTTTTGCAAACTTAGGTTGTGTGTCGGCTTGTGCGGTTTGCAAATGTGCTGTTTTGTGTGTCGGCAGTTATTTTTCTCTTTCTTTTTTTTTTAGTCTTTATGTAGCAAATTGTCTGCGGTGTCGTTTTTTTTACACTTGGCGGTAACGGTCAAAGGTATGTTTTGTGGGGGAATTAATTGCACTTCACTATCAATTTACACCAAAGTTAATAAAAAACACCAACTTTCAAAAACCTCTGAAACCCCCATAAAATATACCTTTTGTTGGCGGCTGCCTTTCTATTTCCCATTGTTAATCTGATTTTCAATTTTGATGAAAATATCTTTCAGAGGTGTCTGCATTATTTGATTGTACATGTAGTTTGTAAAATCTTTTATGTCTTCAGGAGAAGGCTTCATTTCTCTTGTAGCATAATGAATATAAGTCTTACGAACCTTTGTCGTTTCGTCAAGTAACTTTTTTTCTTCGTCTGTGAATTTTAATCCATTGATTTTGTCAATATGCTTAATGCCTTCTTCATTTAGTTCAACGAAAATGTAAATTTCTCCGTCACCATTAAATAGGTCATCAAGCCAAATAGTAAAATAAACTGGAGCTGACTTAGAAAAGAAATAGCGTAGTTGTGAATTATTCCTTCCCTGTAACTTCAATCCTAGATTTAATTTTTCACAAACATCATCTACTTGCTTAAAAATGTCACTCTTAATTGTTGAATATAAATTACTTATTTCTTTGATTTTATTTTGATGTTTGAAAAAGAACTCATAATATTCTTTTAGGTCTTTCGTTTGTGACATGGCTTTTATGTTTTGAATAAATTCCTTTAAAATAATTGTTTGTTTTAAGTCTGCATTTAAAAAATATAAACCTGATGATTGTTCAACCTGATTTATTAAATCATCATGTGTTATACTTATAAATTGATTTGGTAAGTTATGCTCAGGTCGTAATGATAAAACAACACCAATTTTATTATTGTTGACTTTTATGGAATTGTAATACTCCATTAAGTCATTGTAAACTGTGGCATTTACTTTATTCTCTATAATAATTGCATTTTCAACTTCATCGTCAAATTCTGATGGCTCACTTACAACTATGTCAATGAATTTACCATTATCTGTGTAAACTTCTCTCTCCGTATAGCAGATTTTTGAATTAGCAATTATTGAAAGTCCCTTCGTCTTACGTTCGATGATATCTGATAAAGCTGAAATAAAAAGGTCACTTAGTCCATGAAGTCCATTCGGGTCTAAGTAGAATGAATAAAAATTGCTCATTACTGTTTCATAATGTGGAAAGCCTGCGATGTCAAAAAGCGTTGTAATTTTTTCAGGTATTACTTTCAAGTCTGCTTTTAAAAGTCCTTCGTAATATTTTTCTAATTCTTTTAATGTCATTAGTCTATGAATAGTCAGTTGTAAAGGGGTCGTCTAAGGTTGCCGCCAACTTCTTGCTAAGCGCACCCATATGGCATATATTTCCACTTTGCCTCTTGGAAGATCATTCAGTAAATAATTGTCAACCAGTTGCGCAGGGTATTGTGCACTCTTTGCGTTTGTCATGGTGTTGCGTATAGCTGCCCAAAGTTAAAAATACTTTTCATCCAAATCCATGTTCTTGTTAAATTTTTATCAAATCTCCCGGACTAGTGATTTTTGAAAGATTCAAGTTGCTTACATGGGTATAAATCTCCGTTGTCCGGCTGCTCTCGTGGCCCAATAGCTCCTGAATATACCTTAAATCTGTGCCGTTCTCCAGCAAATGGGTAGCAAACGAATGCCGCAGGGTGTGGACCGAGCCCCTGGTCGTTACCGCAGCCTTCTGCTTGGCGTCGTGCAACACATTCCTGATGCTTGTTGTTGAATAGCGCCCTCCATATTGTCCTTCAAATAAGTACTGTTTGGGGTTGTTCTCTTCAAGATAGGCATCAATCAAACGTAAAGCATTGTCAGCCAATTTGGTGTAACGGTCTTTCCGTCCCTTGCTTTGCCTTACAAACAACAATCCCCTGTCGCGCAGCAAATCTTCTTTGCGCAAATTGATCACCTCGCTGATCCTCAGGCCCGCCGAATAAATCAAAAATAACAATGCCTTATGTTTCGGGTAGCTTATCTGTGCCATAATGCCCTCAACCTCCTCCTTGCTATACACGTCCGGCAACTGCTTGTTTCTCATCGGCCGCATCACCTGCTCCAGGTCTAATGTTTTCTTACCCAACACTTTGTAATACATCTTGATCGCATTCACCGACTGATTGATCACCGATGGACTGGGAGCCGAACGCTGTGCCCATACCTCATGGTATGCATTGATCTCGCTAATCCCAAAACGGTGGATATCCTCTAAACTCTTTCCTTTAAACGCGTTTAAAAACCGCAGCACCATATTGTGGTAGGTAACTAAGGTGCTGTCGCTATAATTCTGGCTTTGTAAATGAACCAAAAATTCCAGGGGGCATGTCTTATAATCATAGTCTTTGATATAGGACTGCTCCATTAAATGTCGCTTTATCTTCAAGTCACTGATACTTAAGTCCGCATTCAGCTTGATCGTAAACCACTTATTAAGAAATACCAGCACATCAAATAGTTTTTGCTCTTTGGCTGCAATCTCCCACAGTCTGTTCGCTTTATGGTAAACAAAAAAGCCGCTTTCGAGTACTTCTCTATAATGCTCCCGCTCAAAATGATGCTTGAATCCAATAAATGACCTTCCTTCAACTAGAAACGGAAATAGAGTGATCACATCCAGCCTCTTGCGCAATTGCAGCTCTTTCATGTAACCGAAAGTGCCTATATTCTTAGGGCCAACTTCCAGCCGCTTCCAGTCAAGCTTCGAAAGGTTCACAAAGGCCACGTCTTCAAAAACATCCTTGAAAAGAGCAATCGAATTACTGTATTCCACTGCATACCAAGCCCCTAACTCCATGCTGTATCGTATCCACTCGTTTTGGCTGATTCTCTTCTTTATACTTTCATGATCGTAGAAGAACAACTTTATACACCACACCCCTTCAAGCTTTACCCGGTTTAAAAACAATTGCGGAAGATTTTGTAGCTGTTCCATGTTTTTATTTGCAAAATTAATTGCACTGTAGCCTCTTAACCGAATTATAAGCAAGTATAAACGTTTATAAACGACTATAAAACGAATCGTTTATGTCATATATTTGCAAATCAAACAGGTACTTATGAAAAGAAATTGTCTTCTTTGCAATGAATCTTTCGCTGGCCGAGCGGACAAGAAATTCTGCAGCGACCAATGCCGCAATGCTTTTAACAATCAGAATAAAAAAGTCCACGAGCAATTTATCGCCAATGTGAACAAAACACTTCGCAAAAACCGGATGATCCTACATCAACTCGGTCCTGTAGGCAAATCCACAGTCAGAAGAGAATACCTCGACAAGATGGGATTCGATTTTCAATTCTTCACACATAGCTACACGACCAAAAACAACAACACCTATAAATTCTGCTATGAATATGGCTATCTGGAAATAGAGCAAGATAAGATATTGATTGTGATTTGGCAGGATTATATGAGAACTGGCTTTAAAGCGGTTTAATTTTTAGGTCTGGAAAGCTTTTTTCTAATCAAATCCAATGGAGTTGCCTGAGGTGCATATCCCTGTCACTATGCTGCCATATTTCGCCTGGTATCTGTACCTGCATTTATAACACATTCAAAAAATATAGCTACTAACAAAATGAAGTATTAAATTAGTAAAAAAAAGGCTTCCCGGATGAGGAAGCCTTTTAAATATTGTTATGTAGAATTCTACAATCTATTTTCCTCCTGCAGAGTATTCACCAAGGTCAAATGTCAAGGCAAACCTGAGGGTGTTTTGCAGCGGATTGTTTCTGCTGTCAACCGGAATCAGGTAAGAAAAATCTAGTCCAAAAACATTGTATTTGAGACCTGCACCAAGTGTGAAAAACTTCCGGTTTCCTTTGGTTTTATCTTCGTAAAAGAAACCGCCTCTCAGGGCAAAAACATCGTTGTACCAATATTCGGTGCCAAGGCTTATGCTCAATTCACTGATTTCTTCTTTGAAACCATCGGGGGCGTCATAAAAGGATTGCAGCATGCCTGCAACAACTGAAACTTCGTTGGATTTACCGTCCTGAATAATGTAATTGCCTGCCTGATCGGTAACAGGGACTGCATTGCTGTCAAGCAGATAACGAGGGGGAGAGGGTACCAGGAGTTTGTTTATGTCAACAGAGAATGCTATCTTGTTGTAATCGTCCAGATCGAGGGTTAGGGTGGGTCCTAACTTAAGATTGGTCGGAATAAAATCTTTTTTGATGCTTGATTTGCTATAACCCATTTTGTTGCCAATATTGGCTATGTTAATGCCCCAGGCAAAATGTGAGCCGATGTCGCTGAACCAGTTCACATCTTTTTCCCAATAAACAGCCACATCGGCTGCAACCGAAATACCAGCTGTTGTTTCTGCTCCCTGAACATTTTGCCCAAGGGTCAGGTTCGAGTAAATAAACCTTCCGGCAACAGCTCCCGACAGGTTATCGGTGAGTTTACGGGCATATGTACCATCAAAAGCCCATTCACTTGGACGGTAATATGCTCCCGTGATACCATCGTTCGTAAAGAAAATATCGCCGAGTGTAAAAAACCTTAGCGAAGCTGCAACAGTCGACATATCGTCAATGCGCTTGGCAGCAGAGAGATAAGCCAGGTTGATGTCAGGAACAAGGTTGCGTAACCAAGGACTGTAAGCGAGTCCGAAACTGAAATCACTTTTAATCACAGCATATTTGGCCGGATTCCAATGCATTGAGTACACATCGGGTTCGCTTGATACCCCTGCATCGCCCATTGCACCTGCTCTTGCATCAGGTGCAATCATCAAAAACGGAACAGCAGTAGTGATCACATTAAGACCAGAATTTCGTCCAGACAGATTACCATAATTCTGGGCTTTTACCTGAAATCCGCAGAAAATCAATACTGCTGAGAAAAGAATTTTAAACTTCATAAAATTTGAATGAGGTTAACAATTTGGTGCGCAAAACTAACGATTAATATTTAAATATATTGTTGTTGTTCTTATTCATATGGTCATTGACGGCTAATGATGAGCCTGTTGCTTACAAGAGTGGAAATTCCGTTCGGGTCAGTCACGAGCATACGGTAAACGTACAATCCTGAAGGTACCAGATTACCATGATAATCCTTTCCATTCCAGATTAGCTGCTCTGATTGGTTACCGATTGAATTTGCCTTCCTTTCGATGGTGATAATTTTCTGGCCATCAATCCTGAAGATGTCAATCATAACATCGAATGACTTGCCAGGTTTGTCGTGATTAAATATGAATGCTGTCTGGTCAGAAAACGGATTTGGGTGGTTAACAACACCACTGAGGGTTAGCGGGGCATTGTTGTTGACGACAAACCATGTTTCTGATTCAGATGAATTATTGTGCAGATCCCAAACCTTCAATTTAACCTGATGTTGTCCCTGCCCTAATTTGTCCATCGGAAACTTGATTACCCCGGAGGTATAACTGTCTAAATCGGGTGAATAATACGCATTGAGAATAAATGATTGTGACGGGTCTTCATTGAGCGTCATGGTAATATCCCGTCCGATGTTGTTGCCCAGAAAATTTATTCCCTGAGGGTCGGTTACCTTCGCCATGAGGGTTGGGCTTTCGCTAACCACATTACCCGGTTTAAATGTCCAGGTGTCAATAACCAGGTCAACTTCAGGTCCGATCATATCCAGTATGGCTTCTTCATCCGTTCCTCCAATAACAATATCGTGGTAAACACCTGAGGCGTCAGTAAAGTTCAATGTGTCAACAGCATAATAGCTGATTTTCCCAAAACCGTAGTGAAATGAAATATCTTTTGGGAGGGCAAAGCTGAAACTGAACAGCCCATTGCTAACCGTAACTTCACCCTGATACAGTACTTTATCAAAATAACTGATGTTAACAGGTATACTGTTGTTGTCGTTGCCCAAAGTGCGATACACTGTTTTCTTATCATACACTTTCGGGTTTAGAATTCCATTAAAATCAATATCGGTGGTACCATCCGGCAGAACAATTTTACCACTTATATTAACAACCGACATTGCCCCAATGGTATCGGGCTGAGAGCCAACCTGGGTTGAGTTAATCATGGTGGTTTCGATACGCTTCTCAGGCGAAACCAATCTCAGGGCCGGGTCGCCAAGCAACACAAAATTGAATACACTCGAGCTTGATGGGTTCTTGCTTATTCTCATCACATCGCCCAAACGAGGCAAGAGATTGACCTGGCTATTAAACATAGCCTCATATATCTTCTTGTTCAACGCAAAATTGGAATGAGCCCAGGCCAGCCTTGTTGTTGTCATTAAAGCAACTCCACCACCATCAGGATTTAAGATAAGACGCTCGCCGGCCGAAACGAAATGCGGATCATCATAACGGCTGAATTCGCAGGTTGCCGTGATAAACAAGGGCAGTTGATGGGTGTTTTTGAGCGCTGAAACATCCGTTGCAGGAAAAACGCGCTCGTCAGTTAGTCCGTTAATACCTCCATGCCCGGTATAATTCACAATAAGCACCCCTTTTTCAATCGTGTTGAGTAAGGCAGCGTTTGCCTGGGGGTAACGATGACCTCCCGGAACAGTTATTTGTTGATAATTATCAATATATATTTTCTTAATATTCAATATATTACGAGAAGTATCAACGATGCGGCTTAAAGCTTCTGCCTGATCAAGGTGTAGGTTGTTATCCTGATCATCGGCCACAAAAAGTATCTCATTGCGCCAGTTTCGGGTAACTTGCCTGTTTTTGCTCAGGTAATCTATTGTTTTACCAACCATGATGGCTGCTTCTTCCTGCGTTGTAACTGGAAATCGCCCTATGCCGATATCAAGATTCCCGGCCATATTAAACCCTTCATTGATATCAAGCAGTCCGAAGTAGTCATCGCTAACGAAACTACCTGTCTTTGTAAGTGAATTTTTCGACTGATACGTAGGAATAAAATTGGTGTTTTCAGCAATCCGGTCTTTATAATCGTAAGAAGCATCACCAAAAAGTAGCAAATAACGCATATTGCCGCTGCTTTTGAGGTAAACCATGCGAATAAAATCGCGCAAAGCAGTAGGGTCGGGGGTTCCACCACCAAACTCATTGTACACCTGACGAACATCGATCACCTTGCTCACCAGACCATCATCTTCTAAATGTGCCAGTGATAGCTCTTCAGCCTGAGCCAAAAATTCGGGATGACAGATGATCAACATGTCGCATTCGGCTATGCCGTGCAAGTCCTGATTTGGAATTTGAACAGATGATGCAATGGGATGATAAGTCAATCCATCAGCGATGATAAATGTTCTCAGGCTGTCAGTTTCAGTAATAAACTGCAGGCCATCACCATTCGTCGAAAACTCCTGTATGATGGGTTGCAGTCTATTTGTAATTTCCCAGATGCTCAGACCTTGTTTGTTAGTGTTAATGTTGAACTTTGTTATGTTGCCTGCACCTGTCACATGAGGGCTTCGAAACTCAAGCTGACCACCATCATAATCAAGACTTCGCCAGGCGTTCAATTGCAAATAATTTAACCAGCCTCTTGATCCGATATCATTTGCATGAAATTTTATTCTGAATTTCAGTGTCGAGGAGTTAGGGAAAAATGTAAGCGTCTGGTTGCTTTCTCTGGCATAGGTCGACTGGTTTACCGTCAGTTTGGTAATTGATTCCTGATCAACAAGCATCGAATCATTCACATAAACACTGTAGGCAACATCTTCGGTTACTGAGCGGGCCACAAACTGCATGTGAAAGTAAACAGCTTGAGAAGCAATAATGTTTGGAAGTTCAAAAGTAAATTCATGCTCATTTTCCAGGATCGTAAATGTTTCGCCATACCAATCTTTGCCTGAAAGTAACAGGTTTTCAAATTCTTTTTCGTGGTAGGCAGGCGCAACAAATCTGTCAACTTGCTGGGTAACAAGCCCGCCAGCCTGTGGCTTTGTTTGAATTCTCAATCCTGGATTGTTGCCGGGGGTTAGAAAATAATAAGTAGTGTCAGTAAAGAGGTTGACCTGGTGTTCAAAGCGGCCAGTGAATATATTAAAGGTCCATGCAACAGGTTCTAACGCATAAAAAAGAATGTAGTCGTTCTGATCGAAACGGCCATCCTGTTGTCCTGAAACATAAATAGCGTTCTCTCTAAGATCATCTATTCTGTCGCGGCTATTTGACTCAGGCAGCATGCCATTTCCATTTCCATATATTTTAATATGCTGTGGATTAATGCTTTCCGGGTTGATCCCCATTGCCTGAAGGTCTTGATAACCAATCTTATGAATGCCTTGATTTGTCACCCCCAATTTATACCAGTCTCCATCCTTAAGCACTGAATTACTGGCATATAAAGGCATTGGATCTTCGTTTGAAATATTGCTTTCCGGGTTGAGGTCAAAAGTAAAGGTGAATTTCTGAAGTCTTTCGATCACCGATCCATTTCTGCGCAGGGGAAGAAGCAAGGTTTTGTTTGAATTTTCGTTTTTGTATAGTTGAAATTCAGAGGATAAAAACCCCTCATCGGCCAGAGGCAGGTTATTGAATTGTGGTAAGGTATCCACAAGTATGGGTTGAATTTCGATATGTTGCAGGAATAAACCTGTAAAGGAAATTTCCGGGAATTCAAACATGGGAAGTGTGGCGGTAGCAGATTGATAAACGGCATTTTCAAAGCCTGCAATGCGTAAGTCACCACCATCAATGGTGGAAATAATCTCATCGGGCCTCCAGTTGATTTGCTGGTATTCTTGGCCTGTTGGCTGGCTGAAGCCCTGCTTTATCCCGGAAACAGAGAAAATGGCTGAACACGCCAGAACCAACATGAAATCAAATATATGAAAAGGTCTTTTCATCTTGTAATATATTATGGGGTAAAGTAAATCAATTTTGAATGTATTTCATTACTAACACCTTTTTCATTTGTTACTCTGAGGCGATAAAGATACAAACCTTTTGCAATTTGTTGTCCGGTATCGGTGCGCCCATCCCAGGTTACAGGCGTGCTTTTGTAAGCAGCAGGTACCATTCTTTCCTCTAACATTTTGATTTGCCGGCCTGATAAATCATATATCCTGATTTGAATGTCGAGTTCCTGACCGGTCTGATTGTGATCAAATACAAAATTGGTATTTTCGGTAAAGGGATTCGGGAAGTTAATCAGGTTGTTCAGTACAACAGATTGACTACCTATTACTTCAAATTCGATGCTGGCTTCAGATGAATTATTGAAGACATCCCAAACTTTCAATTGAACCGTGTGTTTGCCAGGGTTTAGGTTTCTGAATGGATAGTTAATTATCCCACTTGCCTGACGGTTCAGTTCTGACTCATAAAAATCATTCAGTATGGCTGTGCTAACGGTTGCGCCATTCAAACTTGCTACTATATCATGACCAATACCGGTGCCTGTTGTATTAATGCCATTTTCGTCTTCCACCAATGCAAGCAAAATCGGGTTTTCGTTCGTCATGCCACCATTTACAAAAGAGGTGTCGTTCATGAAAAGCCTGATATGCGGACCATTATTATCATTCACTGTATTTTGGTTAAACCCTCCCACGATAATATCTTCATAATATCCGGAGGCATCTGTTTGGAGATCAGTGCCATAATAACTTATTCGACCTGTACCGAATTGATAAGCAATATCTTTAGGCATCATGAAACTGAACTCAAATTGACCGTTCACAATTTCAGTCTTACCATTATATATGATACTGTTGCGAAGCTGGAAGGTCTGCTGGTAGCCATTTTCATCCCCCTTGGTGGTTATTGTACTGGCTTTGTCGTAAACAGTCGGATAAAGGATTCCATTGTAGTCGTTCAGCGGATTGTTCTGGTCATCCATAATAAATCCTTTAATCGTTATAATATCCAGAGCTCTAAGGGTGTCAGGTGTCAGTCCAACAGGTTTTTCGTTGATGTGAGAAGTAATTACTTTGTGGGCAGGAAGGGCAAGCTGAAGAGCGGGGTCGCCGAGTAAGACAAACTTTCTGTCATTTGCATCGCCCCGTAGCTTCGAACGCCTGATAATGTCGCCAAATCTTGGGTATTCGCCATTTAGCTTGATAAACATATTATTCTGAAAAATACCAAGGTTAAGGATTCTGTTTGCAGAAGCATAAGTTGCACGTGCCGTTGTGAACATTGCAATTGCCCCGCCTTTTGGATTAAGGATTACCATTTCACCGGCTGAGGTTCTTTGTGCATCATCATAACGGCTGAATTCACAGGTTGCTGTGATAAAAACCGGCATTTTGTCGAAATTATTCCAGCTATTAATATCGGCAATTTCAAGAAAACGCTCGTGACCCCATCCCACTTCGCCACCATGCCCGGAATAATTCATGATCAAAGAGCCTTTATCCATTCTTTTATTAATGGCTTCGTTCACATCCGGAGCTTTTTGACCGGAAGGAGTAGATATTTGCTGATAGGCATCAAGATAAACTTTGTCAATATTGATTGCCCTTACAGTTGAATCAATCTGCCTGTATAAATATTCAGCATCATTCATATGCAGGTTTCCATCGCTATCGTCGGCCACAAAAGTGATGGTATTGCGCCATGGGCCGCGCACTTTGTCAGAATGACTCGAATAATGTAACACCTTGTCAACCATGTGACGGGCTTGCTCTAACGAAGCAACAGGGAAGCGGCCTATGCCAATATCCAACAAATCAGCAGTGTTTCCCCCTTCGCCTTCATCAAGAAAACCATAGTAATCATCGGTAGCAATTGAACTGACGATGTTCAGTGAAGGAAGCGATTGCCAGGTAGGAACAAAGTTCGAATTCCCTGTCAGGATGTTTTTGTAATCAAACGAAGCATCACCGAAAAGCAATAAATACCTGATCTGCCGGCCAGGATCACTATCAAGATAAAGCATACGGACAAAGTCGCGGATTGCCGTAATATCTTGCGCTCCGGAGGAGAACTCATTATAAATAAGATTGGGAGTAGTAATATACACCTGTAGACCACTCTGAATGCGGTGGAAATTTGCCAGACGCTCTGCCTCGCCAAGAAAATCAGGATGACTGATTATTAAATAATCAATGTTTTTCACTGCGTGAAGGTTCTGATTTTCAACTTTCCCAATGTTTTCAACGCTCAGGTATGAGCTGCCGTCGAAGGCTACAAACTGGCGGATTTCATCGGCAGTAGCATCGAAACTCAAAACATTTCCCTGCAGACTGCTTGTTACCGAAAAAACCGAGTTTGGGTTGGTAACATCCCATATTCTTAGATTTTGATTTGCTCCTCCAACCTTGTAGGTATTTAAATTGCCTTGTGACACCGTGTGTGGGTTGCGGAAATGCATCTGTGGGCCCGAAAAAATCAGTTCGCGCCACACATTC
This sequence comes from Bacteroidales bacterium UBA6192, assembly GCA_002422725.1. Taxonomy (GTDB): domain Bacteria; phylum Bacteroidota; class Bacteroidia; order Bacteroidales; family F082; genus UBA6192. Next base: position 78,396 of record DITE01000016.1, on the reverse strand, counting down.
ACAGAAATGTAATCGAGCCAGCCTCGGGATGATGACACAGTGCGCTGGTATTCCAACTGGATGGAAGGCTTTTCGTTAGTAGGAAAAAACTGAATCTCGGCCCTTTTGTCTTTGGCAAAGCTATAACCCGTTTGTGTGGTTGTCTCCATGTTCAGGCTTAATCCTGGCTGACCGTCAACAGTGAATATGAATTTGGCGGGATTGAAGTTTCTGGAGGCAACTTCACTCATAATGAACGCCTCTCTGGTCTTTATAGCATTAGGAAATGCAAACTCAAAATTGAGTTTAAGGTTAACGTCAAACAATTCACCATACCAGGTGCGGCCAGTGTTTGAGAGGTTAAACAAATCTTTTTCATAAACAGCATAATCGAGAAAGTCTGTAATTACTGCCTGAGAAGTCCCATTGGTTTGCTGGGTCTGAATCCGCAAACCCGAACCTAAGTCAGTAGTGATGAAAAAATAGCTGTAGTTGTCGTAATAATTGTTGCGATGATAATAAAAGCCATTGAATAGGTTATATTTCCAGATAACAGGCCCCTGTGCATAGAGCAGAATATAGTCGTCCTGATCAAATCGTCCGTCATCTTCACCAACAACCAGGATTGGGTTTTCGGCCAGGTCATCGATACGGGTTTCAGCGTTTTTTTCGGGTAGTGGGGCACCACCGTTACCAAAAATTCTGATGTTCCGGGGATCAATTGCTGAAGGATTTATTCCCATTGCTTGTAAATCACTAGCGCTGATTTTGTAAACACCCGAAGTGGTAATTCCGAATTTGTGCCAGTTACCTGTAGCCAGAATGGAGTTGTCAGCATATATTTTTTGTTGAAATTCCTCTTTAACAGCTTTGGGCTCAAGGGTTATCTGCGATTCAAATGAAACCAAACGCTCTAAAGCCCTTGTGTCAGGGTTTAACCTGATTGATTTCACAGTCATATTATATAAAGGTGTTTCTCTGGATTGGCTAATGAATGCAGTAATTGTAAAAGCTGTGTCCAGCATCCGGTTGTCGATAAGGTAGACCTGGCTGGCAGGGACCGGTTCAACTTTTAAGTCAGATAAAGCGGTTATTCCTTGAATATCAGCATCATATACAGGTATCTGAAAATGAAACAGCGGATTCAGATCCGATCCTGCATACCAGGCGCCCTCAAAGTGCATTCTGAGTTCTTTGTCAAACCCATCCTTATGTAAAACATCAGGTTCGGTCCATTGAATTTTATGTTGATGCGTGTAAATGAGTTCCTGAGCAAATAGCTGTTGGCTAATGCTAACTATTAACAGGATGATTAAACGATGCTTCATGCCGGTTGTCAATTGTTTTGGTTTAGGGTTAATTACACGGACCTAATCTTATCGTAATCCACAAAATTATCAATGGTAAACTTGCTAATTCAATAAACAAAGATATCGGAATAAGGTTTTGTGCAATATCTCTAATGCTTAATACACTTTCAGTTGCTAAACGCAAACCACCACTAATTATTGCCAATTTAAGTTTTTCATAAAAAATGTTATTTCGTAAAGAAAAACGTTGTATCATTGTACGCCATTTCGCAACCAAAACTCTAGCAGATCAATGTCGAAAAAGATTGTATTTTTTTTCCTAAGCGTGATGATGTTCGGAGCAACATTCCGGCTTTTTGCGCAAGACCCGGCCTTTTCACAGTTTTATGCGAACCCATTGTTCCTGAATCCGGCACTCACCGGATCAACGGAATGCGGCCGTATTAATCTCAACTACAGGAATCAATGGCCGTCGTTGTCGAATGCTTTTATAACCTATTCGGCAAGTTATGACCAGAGTCTTCCCAATATAAACAGCGGTATCGGACTCATGTTTATGAACGATCAGCAGGGCGATGGGGCATATAACCGCACCTCTATTGGTGGTTTTTATGCCTACAATCTGAAAGTGAGCGATCCTGTAGTGATTAGTTTTGGGGTTAAAGGTGCCTATTATCAGGAGAAACTTGATTGGGGAAAGTTTGTTTTTGCCGATCAGATTAATCCTACAACAGGAACAATTAATCCGACAACTGGCGAAACACCTCCTTCCAAATCAAGTGTTAGCGCCGTAGATTTTGGTGCCGGACTGATGATGGGATACCTCGATAAGCTGTTCGTCGGAGTCAATGCTGATCATCTCACCGAACCTGATTTGTCATTCTATGACAATTCAGACAACAAAATGCCAATGAAAATCACGGCGCATGCAGGAACCATGATTAATGTAACAGAAGGAACCTTCGGTGGTTATTATCAAGGTGATGTTATGTTGCAGCCAAATATTCTATATCAGCAGCAAGGAAAGTTCCAGCAGCTGAATTTCGGTCTTTACGTTAACAAATATCCTTTTGTTATTGGAACATGGTTTCGCCATAATTTTGACAATGCAGATGCTGCAATCATTTTGGTTGGGCTTACCTGGGATAATTTCAGGTTTGGATATAATTATGATTTTACCATGTCGAAATTAGGAGGGGCTAGTGGTGGCGCACATGAAATCTCCTTTGCATGGGACTTTTGTATTTATAAAGAACCAAAAAGAAGACGCATCAGGGCAATAAATTCGCCCTCATTTTAGTTATTAGTAATCCAAACATTATTTTCAAAACGCAAATAAAAATGTTCAGAATCAACAAATTACTTACAGTTTCGATGCTGTTTTTGGCATTTGCTTTCACAATGTCGTGTAATAAAAAAACGGCATCACCAACAACAGGTTGGAATTATAATGATCCAAAATCGGGTGGTTTTGAAGTTGCCAAGTCAAAAGAGCAAATTACTGCTCCAGGTCTTATCGCTATTGAAGGCGGTACTTTTGTCATGGGGGGAACCTATGAGGACCTCATGTATGACTGGAACAATCCTCCCCGTAGGGTGACAGTTTCATCCTTTTACATGGATCAGACCGAAGTGAGCAATGTAGCCTATCTGGAGTATATCTACTGGCTCAACAGGGTTTTTGGTCAGGATTATCCTGCAGTTGTACAAAAAGCATTGCCCGATACACTTGTCTGGCGCAATAGATTGGCTTACAATGAGCCTCTTGTTGAGATTTATTTTCGTCATCCTTCTTATCACGACTATCCGGTTGTGGGTGTCAGCTGGCTTCAGGCCAATGATTATTCCAACTGGCGTACTGATCGGGTGAACGAAAATATGTTGATTAAGGCCGGAGTGCTTGATAATGACCCGGATCAGAAGAATGAAAACAACTTCAACACCGAAGCCTATCTTGCCGGACAATACGAAGGTCTTATCAAAGAAGGTAAAGAAGATCTTGACCCAAGTGGATCAGGCGTTCGCAACGTTCGCTTTGAAGATGGTTTGATGGTTCCACGATATCGCCTTCCTACAGAAGCTGAATGGGAATATGCTGCTCTCGGACTCGTTGGTAACACCTTGTATGAACGCGTTGTTGAACGTAGGGTTTATCCTTGGAATGGTGATGGTCTGCGCACCGACGACACAAAGTATTATGGTAGTTTTGTTGCCAACTTCAAACGTGGCCCGGGCGATTATATGGGTATTGCAGGAAACCTGAATGACGGAGCCGACCTGCCCGCACCGGTAGGCTCATACTGGCCTAACGACTATGGTCTTTACAATATGGCCGGTAACGTTGCCGAGTGGGTGCTTGACATTTATCGTCCACTCTCTTTCGAAGATGTACATGACTACAATCCTTTCCGTGGCAATATTTTCGTGAACAAAGCCAAAGATTCAGATGGTTTCCTTGCTCAGAAGGATTCTCTCGGACGTATGCGTTATACCGAAGTTACTCCTGAAGAAGCTGCAAACCGCAAAAATTATCGCAAAGGTAATGTGGTTAACTATGCTGATGGTGACTATATGTCAACCATTCAGAGTGATTGGTTAAGTGGTAACGACGACCCTTCATCAACTACAGAAATGTATGATTATGGTGTAACAACTTTAATATCAGACAAATCAAGGGTTTATAAGGGAGGTTCATGGGCCGATAGAGCTTATTTCCTCAGCCCTGGTGTAAGAAGATTTCTGAATGAGGACGAAGCATCTTCATCAATTGGTTTCCGGTGCGCAATGAATAAAGTAGGAAGCCCGCTCGGAAACAGCAAATAGCATTTTATTAAAATTATACCGGAAAACCTCATTTCTTTTACTGGAAATGAGGTTTTTTTATAGCTTTGTTGGCTATGGATAGTTTAAAACTGAATAATCTCTATCAGCATTTTCTTCAATGTAAATCGGTTTCAACCGATTCCAGACAAATTATTCCCGGAAGCATCTTTTTTGCATTGAAAGGCGAAAATTTTAATGGTAACCTGTTTGCTGTTAAAGCAATAGAATCGGGAGCATCCATGGCTGTTGTAGATGACGATTCGCTTCACGATCATCCTGGACTTTTTAAGGTGCCAGATGTGTTGGAAAGCTTGCAACAACTTGCCATGTTGCATCGTAGGAAGATGAAAGCCAGAGTGATAGCCATCACAGGATCCAATGGAAAGACGACCACAAAGGAACTTGTTTATGTTGTACTGAAGTCGGTTTATCAGGTTATTGCAACACAGGGGAACCTGAACAATCAGATTGGTGTTCCGCTTACCTTGCTCCGGATACTTCCGGAAACAGAGTTTGCTGTCATTGAAATGGGAGCCAATCATGTGGGCGAGATTGCCGCACTTTGTTCTATTGCAAGTCCCGGTTTCGGTATGATAACAAACATAGGCAAGGCCCATCTGGAAGGTTTTGGAGGGATTGAAGGCGTTGTTAGGGCAAAAACCGAATTGTACAAGGCAATTGAAAACATCAAAGGAGTATTGTTTGTGAATCAGCAGGACGCCTTGCTGATGCAGCATTCTGAAGGTATTATCAGGGCTACATATGGTAAGCAATCCTCAACTTCATTAATCAATGGTCAACTGCTTTCATCCAATCCGCTTCTGAGTATCGAATGGAATGAAACTGGCTCTTCATATGAGGTTCATACGAATCTTGTTGGTGCCTACAACCTTGATAACATATTAGCAGCCATTACAATAGGAAGATATTTTGATATTCAACCGGAACGAATCAATCAGGCAATCCAGGATTATATCCCTTCCAACAACCGTTCTCAACTCATCCAAAAAAAACAGAACCGCATCATCATGGATGCCTACAATGCCAATCCGGTAAGTATGACACTGGCATTGCAGAATTTTGCCAAATTGAATGGCGACAAAAGGATGCTGATTCTGGGCGACATGCTTGAACTTGGGAAAGAAAGTGAAAAGGAACATCAGGCCATTCTAGATTTGATAAGGGATTTAGGTTTTCAGGAGGTGTATCTTGTTGGTCAGGAATTTGGCAAATTAATGCCTCAAGATGGATTTCTATGGTATGCTGGTGTTGATGAATTCAATTCGGTAGTATCGCAAGCTGGAATTGCAGGATATGATATTTTGATCAAAGGCTCCAGGGGTATCAGGCTTGAGAGGGTGTCTTTATTACACTAAATACTGCAGCTGTTTCAGTTAGCTGCAACATTTTCTGCCAGCTTTAAAGCATTTCGTTAAATGGAGGAACGCCTTACAACTATCGGACTTATGTCGGGAACTTCGCTCGATGGAGTGGATTTGGCCTGTTGTGCATTCATTCGCAAATCAGGAGTATGGTCATACGAGGGATTGGCATACAGATGCATTCCTTACCCTGAGAGCTGGAAAGCTAAGCTGCACCGGGCTTTCCATCAGGATTTAAACACATTGAAATTATTAGATAAGGAATATGGTGAATACCTGGGTACTCTTATCCTGCAGTTTATTCAGGAATTTCAATTGACTCCTGATCTGATTGCCTCACATGGACATACTGTTTTTCACAAACCTCAGGAGAGTTTTACCCTGCAAATCGGTGACGGACAAGCTATTGCTCGTGCAACGGGAATTCCGGTGGTGAATGATTTTCGATTCGAGGATGTCAGCAAAGGCGGTCAGGGAGCGCCATTAGTACCGGCAGGCGATAAATTATTATTTGCTGCATATCCTGTTTGTTTGAATATTGGTGGGATTGCGAATGTTTCCTTTGACGATTCGAATGGCAACCGGATTGCCTTCGATGTGTGTGCTGCCAACCAGGTGCTTGATGCTATCGCAGGCCGCATGGGCTACGCATATGATGAGAACGGGGCAATTGCACGATCCGGAACAATAAGTGATGACCTGCTCCGGCAATTAAACCAACTCGACTTCTACAGACAGGATGCCCCAAAATCTCTTGGGCGTGAATGGGTTGAGGAATGTATATGGCCATTGTTGAGAGAGTCAAACCTTGTGCCGGCAGATTTGCTGCGGACTTTTACCGAACACATTGCAATTCAGATCGGCAAGGCTGTTCATGGCATTACATCTTCTTCAATGCTGTTGACTGGAGGGGGCGCGCACAACCATTTTTTGGCCGATCGTATCAGGGCAAACTGCCATCACCGGGTAGTGGTTCCTGAAAAAAACCTTGTTGATTTCAAGGAGGCGCTGGTGTTCGGCTTTCTGGGCATGCTCAGGTGGAAGGACGAGATAAATGTGTACAGCAGTGTCACCGGCGCTTCAAGCGACAGTTGTGCGGGTAGGATTCACCTTCCCTGAACCATTTTTTAACGACAAAGTAAAAATCTGCCAATAGAATAACGAAAGTTATCAAACTTATTGATGGAAAATATTCTGGCCATTTCTACGTGGAAAACCAGGAAGAATAGCCCCTGATTAAGTGTGTACCATTAGCCATTTTATCAGCGCCTGTTGATGCATTTTAAAAAGATTTATTTTTCCAATCTGAATTTTATTTCAGAGAATGATAAAGAGCATCAATACAAATGACAAGAAGCCTGCAAGTTAGCGAGGCTGATGTCGCAGGTTGGCATTTCCTATTCGTTGGAAAATGAAAATAAATTGGAAGGACGATGCACAATAAGTGAAATCAGAATACGTGTCAACACAAGGAACATGGCCGCATTTACCTGTCCTGAAATCTTTTTCGGCCTTTAGTTGTATTGGAAAGAAAATGAAAGTCAGAGCAAGGAAGATGCCATTGCAGATCCAGCTTTTTTTCACAAAAGAGAGGTGCCTGATCAGCTGATTTATATCCGAAAACACTATAGCGAATCCAAACAATAATGCTGAGAAAAACAAAAATGGCAAATGGATAAGGCTTATCTTGTTATTTATGGATTAATGTGTATCTGCTGTAATTTACTTAGTTGGTTCGGATGAAATAAATAAGCAGGAATTAAGTTATTGTTAACACAAGTATGTTTAAAAACTTAAGGATTGTCATGAGGGTCAAAAGAGATAAAGGTGTACTTTTAAAGAAAAATTTCAGAGTATGTTGAATGTATTGTTATTTGCTCAATCGGTAGCCAATGACCTGGGTGGGTCGACTCTTCAGGGAGATGGCGCCACAGGTGAAATAAGTTTATCAGTCATTGAACTGGCCATGAAAGGTGGCTGGATCATGATCGTGCTGGCAGTATTTTCGGTGATAGCCGTGTATATTTTTATCGAACGGTATCTGGTCATTTCCCGCGCTGCCAATAGCGACAGAAATTTTATGAACAATATCCGGGAATACATCCATGCTGGTAAGCTAGATGCAGCTTTGGCTCTGTGTCGCAGCAATCCCAGTCCCAATGCCCGCATGATTGAGAAAGGATTGGCACGTATTGGGAAGCCACTGAATGATATCAATGCAGCGATTGAGAATGTTGGAAAACTCGAAGTCAGCAAGCTTGAGAAAGGCGTTGCCGGATTGGCAACTATTGCTGGTGCATCGCCTATGCTTGGTTTCCTTGGTACAGTAATTGGAATGATCAAAGCTTTCTATGACATGTCGATGGCAGGTAATAATATTGACATTGCTTTGCTGTCGTCTGGAATTTATCAGGCCATGATCACCACCGTTGGAGGTTTGATCGTGGGTATTCTGGCCTTCATATTTTATAACATTCTGGTTTCACGCATCGACAAAGTGGTTTATCTGTTAGAGGCTAAATCCACCGAGTTTATGGATGTTTTGCATGAACCAGCACGGTAATTGATTTAAATATTTATACAATGGCGATACAAACAAGAAATAAACGCAGTGTAGAGTTTAGCATGGCTTCCATGTCGGATTTGGTATTTTTGCTGCTGATTTTTTTCATGCTCACTTCCACGCTTGTTGCACCGAACGCCATAAAGCTTTTATTGCCATCGAGCAGTAGCAAAACCATGGCCAAACAATCGGTAACCGTGTATATCAATGAATCCTACAAATATTTCGTTGAAGAGACTCAGGTTGATGAATCCCAGTTGGAAAGTAGGATCAGAAATTTGATTTCCGGACAAAATGAAGCTTCAATAGTTCTCAGGGCTGATAAAACAGTACCTGTGCAATATGTTGTGAATGTGATTGACGCAGTGAATGATATAAACAACAGCACAAATTCAAAGCATAAGGTTATCTTAGCTACAACCCCAAAATAACCGGTTATGAGCCTTGACAAGGACAAAAGAAATGGTATAATTGGCACGATCATCTTTCATATGATCCTGATACTGTCATTATTTTTTCTGGCATTGCGAACCCCTTTGCCCTTGCCCGGAGAAGAAGGTGTTGAGGTGAATCTGGGTGATAGTGAGAAGGGAATGGGAAATGTGCAGCCCGATGTCCCTGCACAAATGCAGCAAGCTGCGCCTGCACCCCAGCAAATTGAGCAAGCTGCAGAAGAAGTTAAGCAGGAGGTCATTACTCAGGATATTGAAGAAGCTCCGGCTTTACCCGATCCAGTAAAGGAAAAACCCAAAGAGAAGAAGCCCGAACCTAAAAAGGAAACGCCGGTTAAAGAAGTTGTCAAAGAACCGGTGATACAACCCGAGAAAACAGAAGAAAAACCAAAAGAACCTGAGGTGAACCAACGTGCCTTATTCAAAGGAACAGGAACGAGCAAAACCGATGGAGGTTCAGAAGGCATTACGGGCGATCCAGGTGATCAGGGCAAACCTGATGGATTGAAAGATGTTAAACGGTATGATGGTCAGGGAGGGAAAGGCGACGGCCCGGCATTTAGTCTAGGCGGAAGAGGTTCCAAATATCTTGAACGACCAACAAGTGACTTTCAGGAGCAGGGTGATATTGTAGTGGATATCTGGGTTGACCCAAACGGAGTAGTGAAAAGGGCTCAGATCAGTACAAGGGGGACAACCATTGTAGACCCTAATCTGAGAAATGTAGCTGTAAAGGCTGCACTGAATTCCACTTTCAGTGAGGATCCAGCCGCACCCGAATTGCAGAAAGGAACAATTACCTATACTTTTATTGTCAGGCGATAATTGATCTGGTGCTTGCATACTGCTGCTACAAATGACAAAGTCTTTGGGTAGTTTTCATGCGGATTTCAGCTGAAGATCCAACTTTTACTGCAACTTTTTTGGAGCTGAAGTGAACCGAAATTGCAATCTGTTTTGTGACTTAATCACCCAAGAGTCTAAACCGATAGGCCATCATTCATAAAGGCCAAATTCGCTACATTTGCCGCATGAATTATCAGGAAACTATTCGATGGATGTTTGATAAACTTCCAATGTATCAGCGTGTTGGAGCTTCGGCTTATAAAGCAGACCTCAGCAACACCATTCGTTTACTTGAATTGCTTGAACAACCACAACAACAGTTTAAAACGGTGCATATTGCCGGCACAAATGGAAAAGGCTCGGTTTCGCATATGCTGGCAGCAGTATTTCAGGAGGCCGGGTACAAAACAGGACTGTATACTTCGCCCCATTTAAAGGACTTCAGGGAACGAATCAAAATGAATGGTGAAATGATTTCTGAAGATGAAGTGGTTTCATTTATTGAAAAGTATAAGGCTGATTTTGATGCTATTGAATTGTCATTTTTTGAGATGACTGTCGGGCTGGCTTTCTATTATTTCAGAAAACACCAGGTTGATATAGCCATCATTGAAACGGGTATGGGTGGCCGGCTTGATTCAACCAATCTGGTAACTCCAGAGCTAAGCATCATCACCAATATCGGATTTGATCATATGCAGTTTCTGGGGAACACACTCGAAGCAATTGCTGCTGAGAAAGCCGGAATTATCAAAAATGGAACCCCTGTTGTCATTGGAGAAACGCAACCTGAAACCAAAACTGTTTTTGAACAAATTGCCAGCCAGCATCAATCCGAAATTATTTTTGCCGACAAACAGTTTGATGCCAGTTTGTTAAGTAAGTCAGATGACGATTATCAATATTTTGATGTTTGGAAAGATAGTCACTTGTTCATTGAGGAACTTAAACTGCCACTATTGGGTCGTTATCAGAGCAAAAACCTGATTACCACCGTTTGTGCATTGGATTATTTAAGCAAAGAGTTCTCTATAACGAATGAGGATATACGTGAAGGACTTTCAAATGTAATCCGGCTCACAGGGCTCAGAGGAAGGTGGCAGGTGCTGCAGCCTCATCCGTTGTGCATTGCCGATGCCGGTCACAATATTGATGGCATAAAGCAGGTTGTTAACCAATTGAGAGAGTTAAGGTATGATTCTTTACATTTTATTCTGGGCATGGTTAACGATAAAAGCATTGATGAGATGTTGCAATGCTTGCCACGGCAAGCCATATATTATTTTTGCAAACCGGAAATCCCACGAGGGTTGGATGCTCAACTGCTTGCTGATAAAGCCTTTGCAATGGGTTTGAGGGGCGAGGTATACCCTTCGGTCTGGAATGCGTATATTTCTGCAAAAAATAATGCCGGTTTTAATGATGTGGTTTTCGTGGGAGGAAGTACTTTTGTGGTGGCAGAGGTTGTTTAAGTAAAACAAAACGAATAGATCATGAAAGCAAACCAGAATCAAATCAATCAGCTCCTTGCACAGCGCCATATGGCTATTGTTGGGGTGTCGCGTAGTTCAAAAAAGTTTGGCCATCAGGTTTTCATGCAGTTGAAAGGCATGAACTATCATCTTTATCCGGTGCATCGTGAAGCTGAGTCGATAGAAGGAGTAAGATGTTATCGGTCAATAAATGAGTTGCCTGTTGAAGTACAGGCGATCTGCCTGATCACCCCAAAGCATCAAACCGACGATTTGATCAATCAGTCGCTTAAAAGAGGGATTTCCCAGATTTGGGTGCAGCAAATGTCAGAGGGTCAGGAAACAGAAAAAATCGCCCGGGATTCAGGGGCTAACATTGTCATGGGCCGTTGTGTATTTATGTACACCAATCCAAAAGGCATACATAAGTTCCATATGCAGCTGAATAAGCTGTTTGGGACGTATGCAAAATAATCGCTATAATTATTTCTGGTTTTCCGGACTCAGGTTGAACATCAAGGGATGCCTGGCTGTCTTTGTCCTATAGAACGCTTCGATCAGGACAAAGTCCTTATCAAAGTTGCCACTGGGATAAATAACCCCATCGAAACCGGTCGTTTTTGTTTTGTAATCGACAAAACCAAGCACCATGGGTACATTGGCTTTGAGTGCGATAAAATAAAAGCCCCTCTTCCAGTTATCAACTTTTTTGCGTGTTCCTTCGGGGGTTATCACAACATTCAGCACCTGGTGATCTGCAAACAGAGCAGCCACATCGTCCACCAGATTGTTACGCCTGCCGCGGTCAACCGGAATACCTCCCATTTTAATCAGTATCCCTCCAAATGGTTTAACGAAAAGTTCCTTTTTGATGAGAAATTTAACCGGAACGCCCAGGGTAAAATAGGCCAGACGTCCAACAATAAAATCCCAGTTACTGGTGTGCGGCGCTGCCAATATCACACATTTTTTAATATCAGGAGGAATACTGCCAGTGATTTTCCAACCCATCAGCCAAAGTATAAGCTGGGATATGTATTTCATAGTTTGTTGTTTTAGGCGGTAAAAATATATATTTCAGCCATTCGCAGCCATTGAACCGCCTGCTCATCGCTTGAAAGATTGCACCTGCAGCAAAAATAGCTTTACTGCAGGGCAGGCGATCCCTTTTTAATACGCTATTCTTCAGGCAACAAAACAACGCGTAGATAATGGTCAGGCGTAAAATATCTGTTTGCAGCATTTTTAAGATCTTCCGCAGTGATGGAGTTGATCAGGTCGCGAAATTCGTCCAGTGTCAAGATATTCTGCTGATTAAACATGGCGAAGTCGATTGATGAATTCCAGAAATTATTCTGTTTATCATTTGTTTCCCGCTCTCTTATGGTTGTTTCCCTGATTTTGATCATGTCTTCATCAGTCGGACCCTTTTCCATCAACATACGCATTTCATGAAAAACCGATTTGGATAAGGTATCCACCATACCGGGATTTGTTCCCCAGTTGATCATGACAGAGTAAGTGGGTTCGGGAAACTGCGTGTTGTTTTGCCTTGCGCCAACACCATACACCCCACCCTGATCCTCGCGCATGTTTTCGCGAAGTTTGATCGAGAATGCCTTGATTAGCAGAGCCAATTCGGTGCGATTTTGGTTGTTCCATTCAAATTCATTTTCCATCATGATGGCAACCATACTCTTATAGTCGCTTCCTTTCCTTACCGATTCATCAACAATCCCATCAGGAAATGCAGGTTTTACATTTTGCCATTGCAAGGCGGGTTTTTCTGCAGGAAGACTCCCTAAGTATTTCTCCAGCAATGGCTTGATCTTTTCAGCCTCAAAGTTGCCAATAAAGATGAAAGTGAAATCGCGTGCTGTGCTGAATAACTGATTATACATAGCGTATATCTTTTCGGCATCCAACTGGTTAATTTGCTCTTCTTCAGGGATTACAACGGTACGTGGGCTGTTTTGGGTTGCCAGTTTCTGAAGTTTTTCCACAAAAACTGCCTGAGGATTCGACCGCATAAATTTATACTGATTGATCAGTTGCGATTTCATTGCATTAAAGGCTTGATGATCGTGACGGGCTCCGTCGAAATGGAGATAGATAAGCTGAAGCATGGTCTCAAAGTCTTTTGGACTGGCATTTCCGCGCAATCCCTGACGAAGATCTTCAACATAGGGTTGAACATTAACGGTTTGTCCGGTAAGGTATTTGCTAAGCTCTGTATTGCTGAATTTTCCTATCCCGCTCAGCTGTATTGCCCTGGCTATGTTGGTTGCTGCAAAAGCATCCTCATCGGAAAACAAGGATGAGCCTCCTGAGCCAAAAGCAGTCATGAGTATTTCATCATTCTTAAAATCAGTTGGTTTTAAGACAATCTTGACACCATTTGCTAATTTTAGTTCAGTTATTCCATGTTTTTCGATAGTGTTTTCCGTAGTGATTTTACTGCCTTTCAGGATGGCTTTAAGTAAAGGTTCTTCGCTAACAATATCCACGTATGCTGAAACATCAGCTTTCTTGGCATCGGCAATTGTTTGCAGTATGGTTTCTTCATCAGGCACGATAACACCTTCTTTTTCAGGAGCTGTAACAACAATCACCATGTTCTCATCTGTAATCCATTGACCTGCCAGCGTATTCAACTCACTCAGACTGATGAGTGGCAGCAAATTTTGAGCCAGCTCAAGTTCATTATCAATACCAGGAATTGGCTGATTGTCGAGAAAATGACTGGTGTATTCCCTCATAAAAGAAGAGGAATTTGTTTTGTCTTTCTCTTTTTTCTGTTTCTCCAGTCTTGTAAGGAGTTGCGTTTTTTGTCTAGCCAATTCTGTATCTGTAAAACCAAACCGACGAACTTTTTCATTTTCCATTACCAGTGTTGCAAGGGCTTTTTCAATCTGGTTTTCTTTCACCCTGGCACTGGACACATAGGCATCCATCGAACGGCCCATAAATCCACCATAATAGGTCGTCGCAAAAATAAATGGTGATTCAGGGTTTTGATTTAATTCTGTTAAACGGCCACTCATCATGCTGTTATACAGGCTGTGCATCAGGTTTCGTTTGTGGTCTTCAATCGTAAGGGTTGGTTTTTTATCGTGTTTGTAAAACATCATCAGCATATTGCCGGTTGCTTCCTTGTCTGTGGCAATGGCCACCAGAGGCTCCTTGTTTTTTGCCACACCATATTTAACCCTTTCCGGTAAGTTTGTCGGGTTCTTAATGTGTGCGAAGTGATCAATGATCTTTTGTTCAGCCATTTTTACATCTACATCACCAATAACGATAACTGCCTGAAGATTGGGGCGATACCAGTCGTGATAGAATTTTCTTAAAGTTTCATATGAGGCTGTATCAATCACCCCGAGGGTTCCGATAGGTAGTCGTTCAGCGTAGCGTGAGTCTTTGAAAATAACCGGAAAATACTTTTTGCGCATGCGATCGTCAGCGCCAAGGCCAAGTCGCCATTCTTCGCGAATAACACCCCTTTCTTTGTCAATTTCTTCATCTTCATGACTCACTGCATGTGCCCAGTCTTCGAGTACCATAAATGCAGAATCGATCAGCCCCTGACGGTCAGTGGGCAATTGTAACATATACACTGTTTCATCGAAACTGGTATAAGCGTTCAGATCGGCACCAAAACGCACTCCCGACTTTTCAAGAAAATTTACTAACGCACTTTTGCTGAATCGCTTCGTTCCGTTAAAACACATGTGTTCAACAAAATGAGCAAGTCCTTGTTGGTCAGTGTTTTCAAGAATTGAACCGGCATTTACAACCAGACGCATATCCACACGGTTCTCGGGCATCTTGTTATACCTTATGTAGTAAACAAGTCCGTTGTCGAGCTGACCGATTTTTACGTCGGGGTCAACAGGAAGCGTCTGTTTCAGGTCAATATTCTGTGCCAGCAAGCCTGACAACAGAAACAATACAGCTGCCAACAGGCTTGTTAATCGTTTTGTAAGTTTCATAATCATGTATTTGTTTGAAGGTTAAATTGTATTGACAATATTGGTTCAATGCAAAAATAAGGCATTAGACTTACGCAATTTTAGTTTTCAAAAAAAAATCATCCTGCACGCGGATAGCAAGAGGCCGCAGCTGGACTATCCATGCATACGGCCTCTCTTTCATTGGTTGAACGGGTTGTTTTACCTAATGGTATTTTTGATGGTCGGAATATTAAAGAAGGATGTTGTATTGCAACAACAAATTTACAATAGTATAAGCCGATTAGATGCGATCGAATAATAAATATATCCAGGCAATTAATAAATAATCAGCAACAACAATAGGGGGGATTTACTTTTTAAGGAATAACCAGCGAATCGAAGTGAAAAATAAGTCAGCTATTGGACATGCTAGAACTCAGCTTCCAGATTAAGTTCGTTTTTCAAATGCCGGAGAATAGGACGCTGGCTTGCCATTTTCTCAAATTTTTCCCTATCAGTATAGGCTTCCACCTCTCTCTGTTTTTCAGCTACTTCAGGCTTGATGAGTATTCGTGTGTTTTGTAAGCTTTTTCTGAGGTATTCCAACAAAGCTCCCATATTGAGTTTGTCTTCGGAAACTATGGTGTTGTCGAGTTTGATTCGGATCAGAAAATTTTCCTGAAGCTCAGGCTCATAGCGGGCTAATGCAACCGAAAAACTTGGTGATGTATCCTTATACGACTCTATAAATGATTTCCACGCATCGTTGAGTTGCTGCTGGGAGAAAGGGGTTTCAATTACTGCTTCTGCATTTTCTGCAGATTTTGCCATCAGCTGACTCTTTGAATCATTGATTGAAATTGTATGGCTTTTCTTAACCGGAGGAGCGATTTCTCTTACCAGGGTTTTTGGTTCCTCTGTAACAGCTTGATAGGAAGTTTTTTGGGATGAAGGGGGAGGTGTCGTAACGCGGTGTTCAGGCGCAGCAGCTACTGTTGGTTTTGGAACAGCGGGTGACTGGAAGCTTTGGGGCTGAACCGGTTTCTGTGCACTAAGATTGCTGATCTGAAGCAAAGATATTTCAAGATGCAGCCTTTTGTTATTGCTGTTTTTGTATTGAATATCACATTGATTATTAATTTCAAGCGATTTAAGCAGAAAATCAACCGGGCATTGGGCCGACTGAACTCCATAGCGTGTTCTGAGATTTTCGCTTACATCCATGAGCTTGATGGTCACCGGGTCTTTGCAAACCAATAGGTTACGTAAGTGGCTTCCAAGCCCCATGATGAAATGCTGTCCATCGAATCCATTGTCGATAATTTCATTCAAAATCAACAGGGTGTTCGAAATATCACCTGAAAGCATTGCTTCAACAATCCTGAAATAGTACTCATAGTCAAGAACATTCAGGTTGTTGATAACGTCCTGATATGTAATATTTTTACCAGCAAAGCTGACCATCTGGTCAAAGATGGATAATGCATCACGCAAAGCTCCGTCAGCTTTCTGTGAAATAATATTAAGTGCTTCAGGGTCAGCTTCAACTTCCTCTTTTTTTGCGACAAATGCCAGATGGTGTGCGATATCATCGACAGTGATTCGTTTAAAATCAAAAATCTGGCAGCGCGACAAAATTGTTGGAATAATTTTGTGTTTCTCAGTTGTGGCCAGAATAAACTTGGCGTAGGCGGGCGGTTCTTCCAGTGTTTTTAAAAATGCATTAAAAGCTGCTTGCGAGAGCATGTGAACCTCATCGATAATGTAAATTTTATACTTCCCTATCTGAGGAGGGATGCGGACCTGATCAACCAGATTCCTGATATCATCGACCGAATTATTACTGGCTGCATCCAGCTCATGGATATTAAACGATGCTGACCGGTTGAATGAAACACACGATTCGCAGGTGTCGCAAGCTTCAATATCAGCGGTTGGGTTGAGGCAGTTGATTGTTTTTGCCAAAATCCGGGCACAGGTAGTTTTTCCAACACCCCTCGGTCCGCAGAACAAAAATGCCTGAGCCAGAATATTGTTTCTGATAGCGTTTTTAAGGGTGGATGTAATCGGGTTCTGGCCAACAACCAAATCAAAGGTAGCGGGGCGGTACTTTCTGGCCGAAACAATAAAGTTTTCCATAAAACGTCGATTACTAATTCGAACCCAAAAGTACACTAATTTTCCCTGAATGGGTAATGCTTAGGTTAAAAAATCAGCTGGAATATGGCATATTATTAAGTTGCGGTTTGGCGGTTGCCCGATCTTCAAATGATTCGATAATTGAATGTTGTCAAAAGTTCTGGTAATCATCGAAAAGTAGATTGGTCTGATAGAAAAGCAGAGGTGGAAAAGAGAGACAGGGATTTTCCTTTACACGGCATGTAGCTTATGTAATGAAATTCATTAATTTTGGGCCTCTATGACGCCACTTCTAATTTTTGTTGCACGAGTGACCAACCGCTTGAGATATGCGATGGAACTCGTTTTGACAGAACAACTGGGATTTTCCGTTGAGTTTACTACGCAATTGAGTCAATTTGAGCAATTCACGGGTCCAAAATTTGTCTACGGCAACCAAAGTGTGCCAGAGCAAATGTTTTTTAAGGCATCCTCCCTACTGTTCGAAAGGGAAATTGTAAGCCAGGAGTTAAGACCATTTCAACATCAAGGGATTACTGCGTTTTTTCCGGTTTATCAGCATGACTCAGCATTGCCTTTTGATCCTTTTGCAGCGTCGTTTTACCTTGTAAGCCGATACGAAGAATATCTGCCTTTTGTGCGCGACCAGCATGGCCGATTTGAGGCAACCTCAAGCGTGTTGCATGCCACATCGAGTCTGCGAAAACCGCTAATCAATTATTGGTGTATTTTTATAGCTGAAGCTCTGCAAGGCAGGTTCAACGGTCTTGCCGTAAAGAAAAAGGTATATCAGTTTAAACCCACTTACGACATTGATGCAGCCTGGGCATACCGACATAAGGGATTTTACCGCAGCTCAGGTGCTTATCTGAAGGATATTCTCAAGAGCGACTGGGACGAAATCAGGACCCGCACCTCGGTCCTGCTTGGCAAGCAGCCCGATCCTTTTGACACTTTTGAGTTTCAATTGCAGCTTCAGGAGACTTACAAGCTTCGACCTGCTTATTTCATCCTTTTTGCTGACTATGCGCTGAATGATAAAAATATTTCTGTAAGAAGTAGTGATTTTAAGAAACTCATCCTTAAACTGGGCGATTATGCCGAGGTTGGCATTCATCCTTCGTATAATTCTTTCATGAATAAGCAACGTTTGCGCTTGGAAATCAACCGACTTTCTGCAGTATTGAACCGTCCTGTAACCATAAGCCGGCAGCATTTTTTAAGGATGAACCTTCCCGCAACCTATCACAACCTGATTGATCTGGACATTACCGATGATTTTACCATGGGGTATGCATCACAACCTGGTTTCAGGGCTGGAATTGCTGATAGTTTTCAGTTTTATGATCTCGATAATGACATGCCGACACCAATGCGTGTGCATCCTTTTCAGCTGATGGACGGTACTTTACGCGATTATTTGACAACAAGCCCCGAAGAGGGGCTCTGTCTTGCTGCTGAAATCATACAGGAAGTAAAGGCAGTGAATGGAACTTTTGTCAGTTTGTGGCATAATGAATCGCTTAGTGATCAGAAGCGTTGGAAAGGATGGCTTGGAATGTATAAGAAACTTGTTGAAACCGCGCTCCCTTAAAACTGCATCATGATCAGATATTTAAAGCATAAGGAGATTGATAAAAACAAGTGGGACAAGTGCATAAAGGAGTCCTTCAATGGGCAGGTTTATGGCTGGTCATGGTATCTGGATATTGTTCATGCCGGATGGGAAGCCCTGGTTGAAGAAGACTATGAGCGTGTTTTTCCATTGACAATAAACAAAAAGTTTGGGATTCATTACATGTTTCAACCATTCTTTACACAGCAACTGGGCGTTTTCTCCCGATCGATTCTTAACCCGAGTATTGTGAAGGATTTTCTTGATGCCATTCCGTCGAAAGTTTCGTTTGTGGAGATACGGCTCAATTCGCATAATAAGGTTGATGATCAGAGGTTTAAAGTTACTAATCATCTGAATCACGAACTCGACCTGATCAATACTTACGACAGGCTTCAACGCAAGTATAACAGCAACACAAGACGAAATCTTCGCAAAGCGCAGGATGCAGGATTGACGCTTGCTAAGCACATAAAACCCGATGAGGTAATCCGTTTGTTCAGGATGAACAGAGGACGCACCATCAGTCATTGGAATGAGCAGGAATACAATCGTTTATTAAAGCTTGTTTATCAGTCAGTTTATCATAGTCAAGGTGTGGTTTATGGTGCCTATACTTCTCACAATGAACTTTGTTCAGGAGCAATATTCGTTAAAAGTCATGGCAAACTGGTATTCTTGTTTTCAGGCACAAGTCCTGAGGGCAAAGAACTGCACGGACTCACCTTTATCATCGACTCGGTGATAAAAGAATACTCACCGGGTCATATGGTTCTTGACTTTGAGGGTTCTGACCATGATGGGCTTGCACAATATTATAAAGGTTTTGGCAGCAAGCAGACAACCTATCCCGGAATTGTGATCAATCGACTGCCGCTTATTCCACGCATCGGACTAAAATTGCTCCGAAGAAGGAAAAAGAAGCTTTAATCAAAACAAAATGTGGTTTTGTTCTTCCGATTCATTATTTTTGTTCTTCAATAACATCCTTGGTCATGGTAAAAAACTTAGGGGAAGCTAATTCGATTTTTAATCAGTTTATTGCTGAATTACGTAATGTTGACATTCAGGGCGACAGAATGCGTTTCAGGAGAAATCTGGAACGGCTGGGAGAGATTTTTGCTTACGAAATTAGCAAGGAGCTTGAGTACCTGCCTGCCGAAATAACAACACCACTTGGAGTGGCCGAAATACATCTGCTCGCTGAGCAGCCTGTGCTGGCAACGATTCTCAGGGCAGGGCTTCCGATGCATCAGGGAATGCTGAATTATTTTGATAGAGCAGATAATGCATTTATTTCAGCCTACAGGAAATACAGCAAAAACGAGAATTTTGATATCAGAATTGAATACCTGTCGAGCCCGGACTTAACAAGCAAAACCTTGATCCTTTCAGATCCCATGCTGGCAACAGGTGCTTCGTTGGTGAAGGCATTGAAGGAACTTATTGCTATTGGCGGTCAACCCCGAAAAGTTCATGTTGTTTCGGCTTTGGCAAGTGTTGAGGGGATTGAATATCTGAAACGACATTTGTCGTTACTTGATCTGACTATTTGGGTTGGTGGCATCGATGATGAACTCACCGCTATGGCTTATATTGTGCCTGGATTGGGTGATGCCGGTGATCTGGCTTACGGAAAAAAATCAGAGTAGTGTATGAAAGCACTGGTTACTGAAAACATAAGGATTTCAATTAACTCGATCAGAAGCCAGTGGTTAAGAACACTGCTCACTATTGCCATTATTGCATTTGGGATAATGGCTCTGGTTGGCATTCTCACGGCCATCGATTCCATTAAGTATTACCTTATTGAAAACTTTACCATGATGGGATCAAACACCTTCACCATTCGGAATAGGGAAATGATGGTGCATATGGGAGGAAGACGGTCTAATGCCGAAGCATACAAAAATATTAGTTACCAGGACGCTCAGCGATTCAGGGAGTTATTTATTTTTCCGGCATCAACAAGTGTATACACCTGGGGCACAGGCATTGCTACGATTAAGTATGAATTGCAGAAAACAAACCCCAATATACAGGTAATTGGTGTGGATGAAAACTATCTGTACAATGCAGGTTACGATATTGAAATGGGACGTAACTTTAGTGTCAACGATATTATTTATGGTTCTCACGTTGTTGTAATCGGAAGCACGATTTCAAAGGATTTGTTTAAAAACAATGAGGATCCCATAGGTAAGATTATTCATGTTGGCCCCGGGAAGTACAGGGTAATAGGTGTGCTGAAAGAAAAGGGCTCGAGTATGGGTTTCAGTGGCGACCGACATTGCATGATGCCTATAAGTAATGTTAGACAGTATTTTTCCAGACCAAATATGAACTACACCATTAGCGTGAGAACCAATACAACTGAAGAAATGGATGCTGCCATTGGCGAAGCTACGGGTGTTTTCAGGGTTGTCAGGGGTGATAAAGCCGGTAATGACAATACTTTTTCGATTACGAAAAGTGACAATGTTGCCAATATGCTCATAAGCCTGACAGGACAGATTAGTTTTGGTGCTACAGTTATTGGGCTGATTACACTTTTTGGGGCTGCCATTGGTTTGATGAATATCATGTTGGTTTCGGTAACCGAACGAACACGTGAAATAGGCATCAGGAAGGCTATGGGGGCAACAAGCCTCACCATCCGAAACCAGTTTCTTGTCGAAGCTATTGTCATAGCCCAATTGGGTGGTTTTGTAGGAATTATTGCCGGAATAGCTGCTGGTAATGTGCTCAGCTTTTTTGTGGGTTCCAGGTTTATTGTGCCCTGGGTTTGGATTATTGTCGCCGTTATTTTGTGTTTTGTTGTGGCCTTGGTTTCAGGTATTTTACCGGCAAACAAAGCTGCACGACTCGACCCGATTGAATCGCTCCGTTATGAGTAATCCTGATAAAAATATATATAAATATGGCAAAAATTTATAAAGACCTGATAGAAAACAATAAAATTTGGGCTCATCAAAAGCAAACTCTGGAGCCTGAGTATTTCGAAAAACTAAGCCATTCACAAAACCCACCTTTCCTCTACATTGGATGTTCGGACAGCCGGATGCCACTGGATACTTACACTTCAACCGAGCCAGGCGAATTGTTTGTTCACCGCAACATCGCGAATCAGGTATCGCTCACTGACATTAACTTTCTTTCGGTGCTCGAATATGCTGTGAATGTGCTGAAGGTTAAACATATTATTGTTTGCGGGCACTACCGTTGTGGTGGAATTGCAGCTGCATATCATGGCAAGGTAAAAGGACTGGTTGGAAACTGGACAAATCCGATCAGGGATTTGGTTCTTGACTATAACCAGGAACTCAGTTCGATTGCTGATCTTGATGAACGACTAGATAAATTATCAGAGCTTAACGTGATACAGCAGGTAGAGAATCTATTCAAAACCAACATTGTCCAACACGCACTTTTAAAATGTCAGGCAACTTTTCAGATACACGGTTGGGTACTTGATCTTAAAACCGGATTAATCAAAGAACTTGAACTTCCGATTGAACAATGGAAGAAAAAGGGTTTGCTGCCTGAAGATTTTGCATAACCGTTCATTTCTGGGAAAATTTGATTTTGTAGAACGAATTAAGACGCAAAATATGGATGTATCTAACAGGGATGGATTTGGAAGTCAACTCGGAGTTATTGCAGCAGCAGCAGGATCAGCAGTTGGTTTAGGCAATATCTGGCGATTTCCTTATGTTGCCGGAGAGAATGGTGGTGGTGCGTTTTTACTTGTCTATGTTTTGTTTATCCTGATTATTGGTGTTCCCCTCATGCTTTCTGAATTTGCAGTTGGTCGCAGATCGCAGCGAAATGCACTTGGCGCCTTTAAACACCTTGCCCCGCGCACTTCCTGGCATTTTATCGGGATATTAGGCATTGCTGCTGCATTCTTTATCCTGTCATTTTACACAACTGTTTCAGGGTGGACACTTGAGTATCTGTTTCTTTCGATCGGAAATGGTTTTGCAGGTCAGAACAAGGAAGAGTTAAATGTTATGTTCGAACAGTTTCGAACAAGCGGGGGGCTGCCCCTGCTCTGGCAGTTTATCTTCATGTTCTTTACGGCATTTATTGTCTATAAAGGCATTAAAAACGGCATTGAAAAATATACAAAAATGCTTATGCCGGCTTTGTTGTTGATTATCATTGTGTTGGGAATCAGGTCGGTGACCTTGCCCGGGGCTGGGGCAGGTCTGGTTTTTTTGTTTAAGCCCGACTTTGCAAAGATCAATGGAAATGTCATTTTGCAAGCATTGGGGCAGGCTTTTTTCTCCCTGAGTATTGGCATGGGGGCCTTGATCACGTATGGTTCGTATATCCGGAAAAAGGAAAATCTGGCAACAATTTCACTTTCGGTAACGCTTACTGATACTTTAGTGGCTATTCTCGCCGGTGTTGCCATTTTTCCGGCCGTGTTTGCATTCGGCATTGAACCGGAAGCTGGTCCAGGCTTGGTTTTCATTACTTTACCAATGATATTTCAGCAGATTACGGGAGGATATTTCTTTGCACTGATTTTCTTCATTCTGTTGGTAATTGCTGCCCTCACATCAACAATTTCCGTTCTTGAAGTTGTTGTTGCCTATGTGTCGGAGGAGTTGAATTTTAGCCGTAAACAGGCAACGATAATTTCTGCACTGGCAATATCTGTTTTGGGTGCATTATGCACCCTGAGTCAGGGGCCCATGCCAGAAATTCATCTGGGAAACAGAAACCTATTTGATATTCTTGAGTTTACATCTGCCAATATAATGTTGCCGCTGGGTGGACTGTTGATAGTGATTTTTGCCGGTTGGTTTATGAATCGCCAACAACTTTTCGATGAGATTACCAACGATGGTAAGCATATGCTGAATACCCGCTGGATTTTTTACTTTATCATCAGGTTTATTGCCCCTGTCGCTATTGCATTAGTGTTTCTGAATGGTATAGGACTTTTTGGGCTTTTTGGAGGAAGTGATATGTAACAAACCGAAACAATTACAAACAAAACAGGCTTTGAAGAATTTTTTTGCGGAAGTCAAGGATTATTTTGGTTTTAGCAAACGTGAAAGATCAGCTGTTCTGGTTTTGAGTGTATTGATTTTGGCCTTGTTTGCAGTCAGCCTTTTCCCTCGTTATTTTGTCAGTGTTGCTGAAACAGATTTTACAACTTTCGATTCCCTGATAAAGGAAATAAATCAAACCCGCCGCGCAGAATCTCCAAAGCAGGATTATGATGTTTTTGGTGATCATGATCCGGACAAAGCCTACTTGTCAGCTACTTTCAAACCATTTCCTTTTGATCCTAACAAACTGCCGGAAGAATCCTGGCGAAAGCTGGGTCTGTCCGAGCATCAGATCAAAGCCATTAAGAATTATGAAAAGAAGGGTGGAAAATTCTTTAGAAAGGAAGATCTGGCGAAAATCTATACCATTTCTGAAACAGAATATAAGATGCTGGAGCCGTATATCCAGATTGAAACTTCAAAACCTAAACATACAAACCGGATTACGGATTCTTTATCAAAGACTAATACATATTCACCCAAACTGACATTCTCAGGCATAGTTGAGTTGAATACTGTTGACTCAATTTCCTTAATTGCCTTGCCCGGCATTGGCCCCTGGTTTGCACACCGGATCATCCAATACAGGCAGCGATTGGGTGGCTTTGTAAATGTTGACCAACTGCTTGAAGTGAAGGGCATTGACAGCAGTATTTTTGAAGAGATGAAACCACATATTGATGTCGATTCCTCACATATTGTCAAACGTAATCTTAACCGCGACACTTTCAAACAACTCTTGAGCCACCCATATATCGATATGGAAATGACCAAATTCATTGTAAACCATAGAGAAAAACACGGTCATTTTGCTTCCTGGGAAAACTTTTCAGCTTTAACGCCTGAGAATACTGCCTCAATTAGCCGGTTAAGACCTTATGCTACATTTTAGCTGATGCCGATTCATTGTCAATCATTGCAGAATTGCGTCAGATATTTGATCTTCAATTCAATGGTTCACATATAACAATTGAGAATCATCAAAAACAGATTGAACCTTGGTTTGCAGGCTGATAAAAAAGGTATATTTGTCATCTAACCAAACAACCATAGATCATGAAGGCTAACTATTATCTTGTTCTGCTTGGCTTCCTGTTGAGTTCGTGCTCAGCAACTAAACGCGATGCAAAAGTAATTTCCTCAGATGTTTTTGAAGATCACCTGACTACAGAGTTTGTGTTTCAGCAAGGTGCTTATTACCAATTTAAGTTTGATGATGCGTCCATGGTGAATGGGATTGATGAATTGGCTGTGCTGAATGAACTTGTAAAACAGGGAGTTAGCTGGCAGGATGCCTGGTATAAAGCGCCATCGCGAATGTGCACGCCTCCCGGAAGCGAGATGGGAATGATGGTCATTGTTGAACCTGCATTTGTGATCAGACTAGCGAAGAAATCGGAAAAAATGTCACAATTTGGTTTCGGCTTCACGGATTCACCCTCTCTCGGCGATTGTGCTTTTTCGGTGAAAAGGTATATCAGATAGAAAAGGTTAAGCAAAGCTTTTCAGAAAATTTTATAATTGTATTGGGTGCTGCAATGCAGAAAGTACTCATTGTCATTGCCCAAACTGATTATGCTTTTGACGATGACAGGTCTAAAGCCATCGAATCGGGCTGCAATAACTTTATCATTAAACCCTTAAATAGTGCAAAACTCAGAANNGTAAGATCCTTCTGGTCGGGCTCTGGCGTATTCCAGTATTCATTTTCCTGGCTTTCTGCATTAGGTTCGTCAATCTCAGCTGTTTTATCATCATCTGCTTCCCAGGAATATTTCGGACGTTGAGGCCCTTCGTCCTTAAAGTAGAAACCAAGTATGATGCCTGTTAATAAACCGCTGAGGTGTGACTCCCAGGATATGTTTTTTTCCGGGAACAATTCCGGGAAAATGCCCCAAATGAAGCTTCCATACAAAAAGACCACTATCAGCGATAAGGCCATTAACCTTGATTCGCGTCTCAGAAATCCGCTAAGCATCAGAAAAGATGCAAGGCCATAAATCATGCCACTTGCCCCTATGTGTGTGGCCTCACGGGCACCCACCCAAACCCAGAATCCGGTAATCAATGTGGTGTAGATAAGTGCTTTATAAGCAATAGACTTGTAAAAATAGACCAATGCAGCAACCAGTACCAACACAGGTATAGTGTTGGCCATTAAATGGTTCCAGTCGCCATGAATGAATGGTGAAAGGGCAATACCGGGTAAGCCTTCAATGCTCAGTGGTTTGATTCCGAGAAACGAAGCCCTGAATGAAAAAACAACTTCAGCAGTTTTCACCAACCACATTATCGCAACCAGTATGGCAGGAAGGATAAAACTTTTAAGCATACGTCGTTCGTCGGCGTTCATTTGTATGTTTTGGGTGTATGATCAAATACTGTTCCGTAAATAAAACAGTAAAATTGTCATTTATTTTCTCACTGCTGCAACCTAATTTCAGTTTGACTGTCGTTAAGGTCAAGAAAAATAAACCATCTAAAAATTTAATCTATATGAAAACATCATTATCGTCATTAGCATTTGTTGTATGTTTGGTCGTTACCTTATTCACTGCCAAACTGAACGGGCAGGAATCCGAGAAAGTTGAATTCCGCACCCTGTTTGATAGTCAAAAACCTCTTAATATCAGTGGTTTTGGTGGTCCTATACTTGAATTCTCTTCCATCGGTAAGGATGAGTTTGCCGTTTCTGTTGGTGGGGGCGGCGCAGTTTTGGTCAATAACGTTTTTTTTGGTGGTTATGGTACCGGACTGGCAACCTACCATCATCCTGATTTGAAGATGTATGATCCTGCAAATAGTAAGTGGACAGATTATAGCGACAATACAATTAATTTTGGTCATGGCGGTTTTTGGGCGGGAGCCATTTTGAAGCCCCATCAGGCAGTTCACCTGAGTGTGAGCAGCAAGTTTGGATGGGGCGAGATTAGCCTGATCCAGGAGGAATTTAATGAGAAGCATCTTTATTTATTTGAAGACCGGGTATTTGTGGTTACTCCGCAGGTAGAAGTAGAAGCAAACCTTGCGCGTTGGCTTAAGATTAATGTTGGCGTTGGCTATCGCTTTGTTACCGGTGTAAACAGAACCTATGATTTCTATAGCGCCGACAATGTTTTTGTAGAAAAAAGAAATCTCTATAAAGCAAAAGACTTCTCAAAACCAGAGGCAACGATTAGTTTTCTCTTTGGTTGGTTTTGGTAAAACTTATCAGTCACAGGATTGTTTTAATTTCAACACTATACTTTGTTATGCTTATCAAAAAACTTAAACAGCTTTTGCTGATTGCTATACTCATGCATCCGGTTTGGGCCACGGCAATAGAAGATGAAAATGCCGATCGCCGGTATATCACATTAAGCGGTCATGTGCGTGATGCTGCATCGGGTGAGATGCTCATTGGTGCCACTGTTTATGTTGAGGCATTGTCCGGAGGTACTATCACCAATACATATGGGTTTTATTCCTTGCGTTTTGGAAAGGGAGACTATCATATCACATATTCCTATGTAGGTTATGAGAAGCAGTTTTTCAACCTTCGCATCATGGCTGACACAGTTATCAATATTGAACTGGTGCCTTCAGAAATGATCCTGAAAGAAGTCGTTGTCAGAGGGGAAGGGGCAGCCGAGCAGATTGCCAAAGCGCAGATGAGTGTTAACAAGCTTGAGATTAAGAGCATCAGGCAGATACCTGCCCTGATGGGAGAAGTTGACCTGATCAAAGCAATACAATTATTGCCCGGAGTGCAGGCAACGGCCGAAGGTGGATCCGGATTCAGCGTAAGGGGAGGTAGCCCCGATCAAAACCTTATCATGCTTGATGAAGCCCTTGTTTATAATCCTTCACACCTCATGGGATTTTTCTCGGTATTCAACAATGACGCAGTAAAAGGAGTTGAACTGTACAAAGGTGATATCCCAGCTGCATATGGAGGAAGGCTTTCATCGGTGGTTGATGTCAGGATGAACGAGGGCAATTCACGGAAATTATCAGGACAGGGTGGTATCGGAACGATCTCAAGCCGCTTGATGATTGAAGGGCCTCTTCAGCAGGACAAATCGTCATTTATGCTTGCCGGACGTCGCACCTATGCGGATGTCTTTTTGGCATTATCGAAAGATGAAGCAATAAGAGACAATACCTTATATTTTTATGATTTAAACGGGAAAGCCAACTATACCCTTGATGACAAAAACCGAATTTTTCTGAGTGGATATGTTGGTAAAGACCGGTTTGGGGGTGAGTTTTTCGGAATTGGTTGGGGAAATCAAACCTTCACTGCACGTTGGAATCATCTGTTTAACAGCAGGATGTTTTCTAATTTTTCGTTGATATACAGCCGTTTCAATTATAATCTTGGGGTACCCTCCGGCCAGCCAAATGCTTTCGATTGGACTGCTGTCATGAAAGACATGAGTATTAAATCGGACTTTACCTGGTTTGCAGGAGCCAACCATACCGTAAGATACGGATTTATAGGAACATGGCACGTTTTCATGCCGGGGAAAGCAAAGGGAGTTGGAAGTGAAACAATCTTCAATACCATCGAGATGCCTCACAATCAGGCACTTGAATCAGGTATTTACATTAGCAATGACCAAAAAATAGGAAGCCGTCTCATGTTGAAGTATGGGGTAAGATTCAGTATGATGAACAATGTTGGAAAATCGACAGTTTTCAAGTTTGACGACAAGCACGAAAAGGTGGATTCAACAATTTACGAAAAAGGCAAAATTTACAACACTTACACAGCTATCGAACCAAGACTGAGTGTTTCGTTCAGCCTCAACGAGTTGTCCTCTATCAAAGCAGCCTATACACGGAATGTTCAATATGTGCACCTTGCACAGAATTCCACTGCCGGAACACCTCTCGATATTTGGTTCCCGAGTAGTCCCAATGTTAAGCCGCAGCTTGGAGACCAGTTTTCGTTAGGGTACTTTAGAAATATTCCTAAGTATATGTTGGAAGTTTCTACTGAAGGTTTTTATAAACTGAATCACAATGCCATCGACTTCAAAAATCATGCTGAATTACTACTGAATCAATACATTGAAGGTGAGTTCAGATTTGGCGATGCCCATTCATATGGGCTGGAAGTATTGGTTAGACGGAATGAGGGAAGGCTGAACGGTTGGATTAGCTATACCTGGTCAAGAGCCTTTCGGGAAATACCTGAAATCAATAATGGTAAAAAATACCCGGCAACATACGATCGTCCGCATGATATCTCTGTAGTGCTCAATTATGCATTGAGCAAGCGGTTCAGTATAGGTGCCAATTGGGTGTACGCTACCGGATCAGCGGTTACTTTCCCTACCGGCCGCTTCAAAATCGGAAACACAATTGTGCCGGTGTATTCTGACAGAAATTCATATCGGATGCCCGACTACCACCGTCTCGATCTCTCGGTGACCTATCACGGGAAAGAAAAGCCTGGCCGCAAATGGAAAGGTGAATGGAATTTTTCAGCTTACAATGCCTACAACCACAAAAACCCATGGGTGATCAACTTTGTGAGCGAACAGGATAATCCGGATGTTACTTATGCTGAAATGACTTATCTGTTTGGTATAGTCCCCTCTATTACTTACAATTTTAAATTCTGAAAATCATGAGATTAAATACATTATTGAAGTTGGTATACATAGCCGGGGTCACAGTTTTCGCGACGTCATGCACCGAGCGGATTGAAATCGATCTGGATGAGAGTGAAAGACGCATTGTGGTCGACGGCCAGATTACCACCGATACCATGGCGCACGCTATCAGGCTAACGACTTCGACAAACTTTTTTTACGCTGAACAGCCACCATCTGTTACCGGGGCAAGCGTTTACCTGGATAGTGGCACCGATAAAATCCTTCTTCAGGAAAATCCTTCGGGCAGTGGGATCTACCTGACACCGGACAACTATTTTGGGATTCCCGGAAATTCATATAAACTGGAGATCAACCTGGACGAAAAAGTGGGCGAAAGTGATTTCTATATAGCTGAAAGCCAGATGGCAGAAACATTCCTGCAAATTGATTCCATTGCATTGGAGTATCAGGATGCCTTCGAAATCTGGTTTGTTAAGATGTATGCCTATGACCCGCCCACAAAAGACTTTTATAAAATAGATATCATGCGCAACGATTTGATGATCAGCGACACCGCATCAAGGGCGCAGGTAACGGACGACAGGTTTTTTAACGGAAACAATACCAACGGCCTCACAGTTACTATATTGCGTAAAGATGAAGTTGCTGTGGGCGACACGATTACACTTGTTTTATCGGCCATTAACGAAGAATACTATAATTTCTTCCTTCAACTGCAAACCGAATCAGGACCTGCTAATCCTTTGTTTAGCGGACCACCGGCCAATGTGATATCAAATGTGAAAGAGGGAGGACTTGGGTTTTTTACTGCTTTGTCGCGAAAGAAATCCATATTGATTGTGAAACCCGAAATGATTCAGCCTTAACGCGCCTTTTTGATAAACTCCTGTTAGTAGGCAGTGTCTTTGACCTGAATCAGAGTAATGGTAATAATCTTTTCAATGAAGCCCGATAATTCGTATTTTTGGACTTCAAATCTCACACTATGGATCTTTCAGCTTTAACTGCTGTGTCGCCTATCGATGGGCGCTACCGTGATAAGACAAATGAACTGGATGATTTTTTTTCCGAATTTGCCCTGATCCGCTACCGGGTAATGATTGAGGTGGAATATTTCATTGCACTCTGTGAATTGCCTTTGCCTCAGCTTCGGGTAGTTGAAAAGAGTTGTTTTGATGATCTGAGGGCTTTTTATGAAGAGTTCACCTTTCAGGATGCAACAGAGGTTAAACAAATTGAATTCACTACAAATCATGACGTTAAGGCTGTTGAATATTTTCTGAAAGAAAAATTTGCTACTCTCGGGCTTGGTGAAGTCATTGAGTTTCTGCATTTTGGGCTAACCTCGCAGGACATCAACAATGTTGCATTGCCATTGTCCATTCGCGAGGCAAACAACCTGGTGATTATGCCCCTGATTAACGATCTGCAGGCTGACCTTGTTTCACTCGCCCATCAGTGGAATGATGTTCCCATGCTGGCCCGCACCCATGGCCAGCCTGCCAGTCCCACACGTCTTGGGAAAGAGATTTTTGTTTTTGCAGAGCGCCTTTCAAACCAGATTGAATTGCTTAAAAGTATTCCATTCTCAGCCAAGTTTGGCGGTGCCACAGGCAACATGAACGCCCATGTGGTGGCTTACCCCGAAGTTGACTGGAAGTTGTTTGCCAACGAGTTTGTAACAACTCGGTTCAACCTTCACCGCCAGAACACAACCACACAGATTGAGCACTATGACTACCTTGCAGCCTGGTTCGACGGGATGAAAAGAATCAACACCATTTTGATTGATTTTTGCCGCGATATGTGGATGTATATCTCGATGGATTATTTCAGGCAACAGATTAAGAAAGGTGAAATAGGCTCATCGGCCATGCCTCACAAGGTAAATCCAATTGATTTTGAAAATGCTGAAGGTAATCTTGGAATGGCCAATGCCATTCTGGAGCACCTTAGCGCCAAATTGCCTATCAGCCGTTTACAACGCGATCTGACCGACAGTACAGTGACCCGAAACACCGGAGTGCCCCTGGCGCATACCCTCATTGCCCTGAAATCAATCCGCAAAGGTCTTTCGAAGTTACTCCTGAATGCCGAAAAAATTAACCATGACCTCGATGATAACTGGGCTGTTGTTGCCGAAGCCATTCAAACAATCCTCCGTCGTGAGCAAATTGAAGGGGCTTATGAAATGCTCAAAGGTCTGACCCGCACCAATACAAAAATTACCAGACAGTCAATTTACGAATTTATTGATAATCTCGAAGTGCCACTTCATATTAAAGAGGAATTAAGACGCATTAGCCCACATAATTACACCGGTCTCGACCTGTTAAACCGACCAACGCATGAGTAAGTTCTACCGCCTGCTTCGTTATATCAAACCTTATTGGGGCTATGCGCTCCTAAATGTGCTTTTTAACCTGCTGACCATTGTTTTTTCACTTTTCACCTTTGCCTTGCTGGTTCCATTTCTTGAGTTGCTTTTCGGGACCGATTCACTGGTGACAACAAAGCCTGATCTGGCTCTAAATGTCGATTCACTCCTGGCGAATCTTAATTACCTGATCAGCATGATTATTATTGAGAAAGGTCAGCTTCAGGCACTTGCTTTTATCTGTGTTGTCATCATCTGCGCATTCTTCTTCAGAAACCTTGCCCGGTTTATGGCCATGTTTTATATGGCAAAAGTACGGATTGGCTCGGTTAAAGATATTCGCAATGATTTGTTTTCAAAGATTCTCATCCTGCCCTTGTCGTTTTACAACCAACAGCGGAAAGGCGATATTATCACACGTATGACATCTGATGTGCAGGAGGTTGAGTATTCAATTATGAATTATATTGAGATGATTGTGCGCGATCCGGTCACCATACTGGCTTATTTTGCCTTTATGTTGAGTATGAGCCCTACACTGACCCTCTTCGTATTGATCATCCTACCGCTAACAGGAATTATCATTGGTCGGATAGGGAAAAGTCTGCGCAAATCCTCTCGCATTGGGCAAGCACGTTTTTCGGGAATGATGTCGACCATCGAGGAGTCAATCTCCGGACTGAGGATCATCAAGGCTTTCAATGCCATTTATTATTCCGATCAAAAGTTCCAGGCACAAAATGGCCTCTATTCCAAAATGATGGTCAGCATTTACCGTCGTCGTGACCTCAGTTCACCACTCAGTGAGTTTTTATCATCAGCGGTGATCATTCTTGTGCTTTGGTTTGGCGGCAGACTGGTACTTTCAGATTCTCCTACCATTAAAGCTGCTGATTTTATTGCCTATATCATCATCTTTTCTCAGATTATCCCTCCCGCTAAAACATTTGCACAGGGGTTTTTTAATATTCAAAAAGGAATTGCTTCGGCTGAACGTATTTTTGAGGTTCTTGATGCCGAAGAAGTTATCATTGAAAAGCCCGATGCAAAGCCCATTCAGGATTTCAATACAGGCATCGAGTACCATGATGTATCTTTCCGCTACGAACGCGATGAAGTATTGAAAAATATCAACCTGAAAATTGGTAAAGGCAAGCTTATTGCTCTGGTTGGTGAGTCGGGCGGAGGTAAATCGACTATGGTTGATTTGCTGCCACGTTTCTATGATGTTGTTAGCGGCTCAATAACGATTGATGGTGTTGATATAAGGGATTTTAAGATTGACAGCCTGCGTGGCCTCATGGGAATTGTTACACAGGAGAGTATCTTGTTCAATGATACTGTTTACAACAATATTGCTTTTGGCGATGTTAAAGTAAACCTCGATGAGGTGATGGAAGCCGCCAGGATTGCAAATGCCCATGAGTTTATCATGCAGCTCGAAAATGGGTATGATACTTTCATTGGCGATCGTGGTTCGAAATTAAGCGGTGGACAGCGGCAGCGTTTAAGTATTGCCAGAGCCGTGCTCAATAATCCACCTATATTGATCCTCGACGAGGCAACATCTTCGTTGGATACCGAGTCGGAACGACTTGTACAGGATGCACTGGTCAAAATTATGAGCAACAGAACTTCGGTGGTGATTGCACACCGCCTGTCGACGATTCAGCATGCCGATGAAATTATTGTTGTCGTTAAAGGCGAAATTGTTGAAAGGGGAAAGCATGATGCCTTGCTTTCAAAAGGCGGAGTGTACAAAAGATTGTTTGATTTACAGAGTTTCTCATAATCAAAATCAGTTTAATTCTGAAAACAAAATGCGGGATGATGACCGCAGTAAAGAGGTCGTTCAAAAGACTTTCTTATTCGCCGGAAGTTTCGTTTTTACTCAGCGTAAACTTATTCGTGCTTCCGGGGAAGGTCGAATTACCCTGTTGGTTATTAATAATCCTCAAAAATCCATATTTTTGCAAAAATTTAAAGCATGGACTTAACGAAGATTGTATCGCTTTCAGGAAAACCGGGTTTGTATAAAGTCACCGGACAAGGAAAGCAAAGTGTTGTTGTAGAGTCACTTATTGACGGAAAACGTTTTCCGGCATTCTCCCATGACAGGATGAGTTCGCTCCAGGAAATCAGCATGTACACACAGAATGGTGATCGCCCTTTGAAGGAAATCTTCCGGGCAATTCATGATAAAGTGGGAGGCGAAATAGGTTTCGATCCAAAAAAAGCAAGCAATGACGAACTCAAAACCATCTTTGCCGGTTTCGTGCCCGATTATGATGCAGATGCCGTGTATGCCTCCGACATCAGGAAGGTTTTTGTGTGGTATGTTCTGCTCATGGAAAAGGAGCTACTCGACTTTAGTGAAGAACCAGAAGTAATTTCCAGTGAAACGGATGAAGCTGTTGGCGAAGCTGAAGCATAGAACGTTATACAAAAATGTATAAAACTTTCATCCGGCCCCTGCTGTTTCTGCTGCCGCCCGAAAAGGTGCATCATCTGGTTGTAGCGATGCTGAAAGTTTTATTTCGCCTGCCCGGTCTGGGTTTGTTGGTCAGTAAAATGGCTACGGTGAATAATAAAAAGCTCGAACGTCAGCTTTTTGGATTAACGTTTAAAAATCCTGTTGGCATTGCCGCCGGATTCGATAAAAATGCTGAGGTATACAACGAACTGGTAAACTTTGGATTTGGCCATATTGAGATTGGCACGGTGACGCCAAAAAGTCAGCCCGGAAACCCTAAGCCCAGATTGTTCCGGCTTCCGAATGACTATGGACTCATCAACAGAATGGGATTTAACAACCGTGGCCTCGAAGCGGCTGTTGGCAATCTGATGAAAAGAAAAACCAGAGCCATCATTGGAGGCAATATTGGTAAAAATACTTTGACCCCAAACAGCCTTGCTGTGAATGACTATATCGCAAATTTCAATGGCTTGTTCGACTATGTTGATTATTTTGTGGTCAATGTGAGTTGCCCGAACATTAGTGATCTGAAGGAGCTACAGGATCAGGAAGCACTTTTGAATATCCTCAACAGTGTGCAACGGATCAACAACAGCAAACCGCAACGCAAGCCTGTATTGCTTAAGGTGTCGCCCGACCTGAATGAGAAGCAACTTGATGAAGTGATCGAAATTGTGCGTCTCACAGGCATAGATGGTGTTGTTGCCACCAACACTACCATCACCAGGGATTCCGTCAGGCATGATCAGGAACTGGCAAACCGTGCAGGCAATGGCGGGTTGAGTGGTTTGCCGATCCGTGAACGATCTACCGAGGTGATTCGTTACCTGGCACAAAAATCGGGCAAGGCATTTCCAATTATCGGTGTTGGAGGTATAATGTCGGCTGAAGACGCCCTTGCAAAGCTCGAAGCAGGCGCTGACCTGGTTCAGGTTTACACAGGATTCATTTACTCAGGGCCATTTCTTGCCCGAAGAATAAATAGATTGATTTTAAAATCAATGTGATAGTTCGCAACTGCCTTGTTGATCTAATCAGGCGGGAATAATTGTCAATTTTACTTTGTCAAAGTCTTATAATCACCTCATCAATACTCCTTTTTGATGAATAAAATCTTTGACATGAATCGCTCTTTACAAAATGTATCTAAACTTGCAATGATAGTTTTATTCTCCTTGAGTTTAATTAAACTGTCATCGCAACCTTATCAGTATTTGTCGCCTATTCCGGGATCAGACAAAAACACAACCCGGCAAAGTATTGCATTCCGCACCGGAAAGTTGATTGATGCAGGCAGTTTGAAGGATGATTTGATTCATATAAACGGCAGTTTAAGCGGCAGAGTTTTTGGCAAGATTAAATTGGCTGCAGACCAGAAAACAGTCATCTTTCAAGGTTTTCAGGATTTCTGGCCGGCGAAAGAATTAGAGTTACCATTCATCAAGGCTTTAAACATCAGGATGGCACAAATGTGCCAGGTTTCGATTTTGATTTTGTAATAAGCAAAAGTGATCCAATACGAAATTTTCAAGACCATATGGATTGGGATTTTAAGCAGGAAGGGGCATATGTTGCAGAATCACAGGCTACTGATATTGACACCCAAAACTTTAAGTCTTTGTTTTCGCTTCCGGTCGATTTTCCTCCCTTTGAGGTTACTGTCGACAATAATCCGGCGGATGGAAATTATTTTCTTTTCAGCTTAACCCAGAACCCTGCCTATACTTTCTACATGATGATCCTTGACCGGCATGGTGTTCCGGTATTTTACAGAAGGCATAGTAACCGGGGCAATGATTTAAAACTACAGGCAAACGGATATCTTACCTATTTTGATTTTTTAACGACAAAATGGACCGAATTGGATAGCAGTTATCAATTTCGCAGATTATATGAGCCTGGTAATGGTTATATAGCTGATGCACATGAGCTTATTGTCAATGAAAACGGTGATTACTGGCTTCTGATCTATGATTCTCAACCTGTTGACATGAGTCAGATTGTTGAAGGAGGTAATCCAAATGCAACCGTGGTTGGTTTGGTGGTGCAGCATTGCGACGCACAAGGCAAGGTTTTGTTCCAGTGGAGGAGCTGGGATCATATGGAGATTACGGATTGCGATACTTCATGGGTTGACCTGACTGCCACCCACATCGATTACGTTCATGGCAATGCCATTACCTTTGACGATTTTGGTAACGTGGTTATTTCCAGCCGGAAAATGCATGAAATTACGAAAATTGATCCCCAAACAGGGAATATAATCTGGCGCTGGGGTGGTAAACAGAATATGTTTGAACTGGTTGGCGACGACAGATGGTTTTCAGCACAACACTCCATTACCTATCAGGGCAGCAATATTTATACCATGTTTGATAATGGTTTCCGTCTCGAACCTGAGTATTCCAGAGGACTGATGTTTGAACTGGATGAACAGAATATGACAGCAACACTTTTACAAACGTATGAGAATGATCCTTATGTCTATGCCTGGGCTATGGGTCATATGCAGGTCTTGCCTAATGACAATGTAGTTTTGGGCTGGGCTACCAATCCAACCAATCATGTTCTCACCGAATATCATCCTGATGGAAGCAAAGCCTTTGAAATTATTTGCATCGACTCAAGTTTGATTAGTTACCGGGTATTTAAGTCCGATTGGAAACACAATGTATTTGATATTTTGAAAGATACTATTGAATTTGGAGAAGTTGATATAGAAACTGGTCAGTTGACTTCAACTTTTGTGTTGAGAAATCAACATTCACAACCAGTAATCATCAATGATGTTGTGATGAATGAACCGGCTTTCAGTATCATCAGTTCAATTCCCTTTACAATCCCGGCTTTTTCTGAAGTCGAGGTGGAAATAGCCTTCAACCCCCTGAATGAAGGGCTTTATGAAGATGTCGTTTATCTCGGAAACCGGACAGCCACTGAATATATTGGCAATTCTATTGTGGTGAGGGGTAATGGAATTTTTATACACCTGGCTGAGCAGATTGCCGATGAAAAACTGCTCGTTTACCCAAACCCTGCATGCAGGAATGATCCCATTAATGTTAAATTAAGTTCAGGCGAACGTATTCAAAGCCTTGTTATTACAGACATTTGGGGGCGACAATTGCTAAGCATTTCACCCAATCAGTCTGGTAGCATTCAAATACCCGTTGATAATCTCAAATCAGGGTATTACCTGATTCACGTAAATTCTAATGGCCTCAGAATGAGTCATTATTTGATAATACAACAGTAAACACTATTTGTTTCCAGCTATCATGGCATGTATTTCGGTTGCCACAACGCGATTGAATCCAAATGCCATACTTTGATAGTTCACCAGATCGACAATGGTGCCAATCAGGCAAAGCCCGGCAGTAAAAAAGTACAATATACCCATACCAATTTGATTGAGTATAATACGGTGAACACCGGCGAACCCAAGAAATCCCAACACGGTGAGCAATAGTACAAGCTGAGGGTCTTTGCGCCTTGCCCTGTAAATATTGGAAAAGTTGCGCAGTTTTTCTTCGCTGTATTCCTGGGTTAGGTTTTGCAGGAACAACATTTCTTCGCCCTGTATGTCGGGCATAATTTCATAAATTTTTGCCATACGGATGGTTTTTTGGTGATTGATATTTAAACGACTGATAGAAAACAGTGATAATCCTGATGATCAGCAAAACAGTGGCTGCCATTCCAAGAGGGTGACGATTGAATGATTCGGCGATTTGTCCGTGGAATGCAGCAGAAATGGAGTGGCCTAATCCACATCCCGGACATTGATCAATGCCAATATGATGAATAAGGCATAAACTTGACTGGGTGTTGTTGGGATCCATAAAAGCGAGCAGTAACAATGCCATCAGCCAGATGAAAGCCTCCAGATTTATTCTTACAAAACGAAAATAGATTCCCAACTGCTTAGGCATCAGTTTAACGGATTGATTTGCTCTCAGCGAATGTACAATTTATTTATAAAATGGTACAAATTTTAACTATGTAATCAGGAAATAATATTAACCTCAAGATCGAGCTGCAGCCCAAACTTTTCTTTCACAGCATACTGCACTTTCATGGCATGATGAAACAATTCAGATCCCGAGGCTCC
This sequence comes from Bacteroidales bacterium UBA6192, assembly GCA_002422725.1. GTDB lineage: Bacteria > Bacteroidota > Bacteroidia > Bacteroidales > F082 > UBA6192. Next base: position 40,226 of record DITE01000016.1, on the reverse strand, counting down.
GCCATAATTTACCAACACCAACGCCTGGTTTTCGTGCATCCCAACGTGGTCAACCCTTTTGCCCTTGCAACCAGTCTGTTCGATCAACCATCCTGCAGCAATTTTATACATGCCGTTTTCGTCGGGATTGGCCACCAGGTTTGGGTGTTCTTTTTTAAGTTGAGCATAAACAAGTGAATGAACAACAGGGTTTTTGAAGAAGCTTCCGGCATTGCCCAATACCTTCGGATCGGGCAGTTTGCTTTGTCTTATCTGCTTGATAGCCGCGCTTACATCACCAATACCTGGATTGCTGATCCCGGAGATTTCGAGCTGTTGTCGCACCGCGCCATAATCGAGTTTGAGTTTAGGGCGCTTCGATAGCCTGAATTTGACTGATAAGATAATATATCTTTCTTTCAGGGGGGTAGTTTTAAACACACTTGTCCGGTAACCAAACTCACAATCCTGAGGGCCTAATGAATCTATTTTACCCGTTTCCAGGTCAAATACTTTCAGGGATACAAAGCTATCTTTAAGTTCAACACCGTAAGCGCCTATATTTTGAACTGGTGCTGCGCCAACGCTTCCTGGAATCAACGAAAGGTTTTCGACCCCTCCGTATCCTTGGCTAACCATCTGATCGACAAATGCTGACCAGTTTTCTCCTGCAGCAACTTCCACGATAACACGGTCGTGACCGTTCTCGGCAATTCGTATCCCTTTGGTGGCAATGTGAATAACGAGACCTTCGAAATAGTCGTTGATAAAAAGCACATTGCTTCCTTCGCCGAGAACAAGTTTTTTTGAATCGCCAAATACATCTGATTCAAGTAACTCATTCAAATCATGCTGATTGCGTATACAGACATAATTCGCAGCAAACACATCAAGTCCGAAGGAATTATGCTCCTTCAGATAAACATTACGTTCAATCTCAATCATTAAATCCTTTTAAGCAGCTTTCCTAATCGGGTGCTAAATTAAGATGCTTTGAATTAAAACAATCACTTTTATTCATTTATTTTCATTTATTCCTAAAAATCGCATTATATCAGGACAGATTATAATATTCAATAGCGAAAATCAGTTATAGGATTGCCTGCATAACACAACGCATCACACATGGATCGAAAGCTTGCATTCGTGTCAGTAATAAACGACCTGGCTACAGATCAGCGCGTTCACAAATCGTGCCTGAGCCTCGGTAAATGTGGTTTTGACGTTGTGCTTATTGGACGCCGCCTGCATAACAGTATCGCAATGCCTTCGCGAACTTACAGATGTATCAGAATGCGGCTGCTATTTGAAAGAGGACCCATGTTTTACATGGAATACAATATCCGTTTATTTCTGTTTCTGCTTTTTCAACCATCTAAGCTACTTCTTTCTAACGATCTGGACACATTACTGCCCAACTACCTGGTTTCTAAAATCCGGAATGTGCCGATGATTTATGATAGCCACGAATATTTCACCGAAACACCCGAATTGGTCAACCGGCCTCATATTCAGCGTATCTGGAAGATCATAGAGAAATTTGTTCTCAAACGGTTGACGTGGATCATTACGGTGAACGAATCCATTGAAATGTTATTTGAGAACAAATATGGGATCAAAGCGCATGTCATCAGAAACATACCTTCCCGATGGGAGCCTGTGTCTCCACGAAGCAGAGCCGAACTGGGATTGCCTGTTGACCGCAAAATACTGCTTATGCAGGGATCGGGAATCAATATGCATCGCGGGGCCGAAGAGCTTGTTGATGCCATGACGGGGCTTCCGGAGATGCTTCTGCTGATTATCGGTGGGGGCGATGTGCTTCCGGTTTTAAAATCGAAGGTTGAACAGCAAGGATTGACAGATAGGGTAAGGTTTCTGCCACGTATGCCTTACGAACAGATGATGGAATACACGGCTGTGGCTGACCTTGGCTTTACACTTGATAAAGACACTAACATCAATTATAGATTTAGTCTTCCCAATAAACTGTTCGACTACATACAGGCAGGCACCCCTGTGATGGCGACTCCTTTGCCCGAGATCAAACGGATAGTGGATCGTTATCAGGTAGGATGCTTTGCCGAAAATCATCAGCCTGACTATTTATCGGAACGAATCAGAGAGAGCTTGCAAAATACAGTACAGATGGAAAAATGGAGGGAAAACTGTAAATTTGCAGCCGCTGAGCTATGTTGGGAAAATGAAGAAAAGAATTTGCTGAAGCTCTATGAACCATATTGTTGACCAACATTTACACATCGTTTCATTCGACATTCCATGGCCAGCCAACTATGGTGGCGTGATCGATGTGTTTTACAAGATTAAAGCACTGAACGCTAAAGATGTAAAGGTTCATCTGCATTGTTTTGAGTATGGCCGGAAACCTTCTGCCGAGCTGGAGAAGCTGTGCCACAGTGTTGATTATTACAAACGTGATATATCAAAGCGTCATCTTTTCAGGCAATCACCCTATATCGTAAGTTCGAGAAGTTCAGACACTTTGATGGACAACCTGCTTCAGGACAGCTACCCGGTTTTGCTCGAAGGGCTGCACACCTGTCAGCTTCTGGACGATTTGCGTATGGAAGGCCGCAAAGTATCTGTCAGAACCCATAATGTTGAGCATGAGTACTATCTTCATCTGGCGAAAGCTGAAACGGCCATTTTTAAGAAATACTATTTCTACAACGAGGCAGGCAAGTTAAGGCGATTTGAACCCATACTCGACAAGGCTTCCTGTGTGATTGCCATATCAAAGAATGATGAACGTTATTTCGCATCGCGGTTTAAAAACGTTCATTTTGTTCCTGCTTTCCATCCCCATAAAGAAGTAATGATCAGGCAGGGAAAGGGCAAGTATGTTTTGTATCATGGAAATCTTTCGGTGGCTGAGAATTTCAATGCCGTAAAGTATCTGATTAATCATGTGTTTAACGATCTGAAAACCCCTTTCAAGATTGCAGGACTCAATCCACCTGCTCACCTGATAAAACTCCTTGCACCCCTGCCCAATGTTGAGCTTATATCGAATCCTGACGATGAAATGTTGTTTAACCTGATTAGTAACGCTCACATCAATGTTTCGGTTACGTTTCAGGCTACGGGACTTAAACTGAAGCTGCTCAATACTTTGTATAATGGAAGATTTTGCCTGGTAAACGACCAGATGCTCAGTGGAAGCGCGCTCGACGAATTGTGTGTGATTGCGAATGAGCCCCTTGCGATGAAGCAGATGATTAAAGCGCTTTTCAAAAAATCGTTCAGTAAAACTGAGATTGAGTTTCGCCGTAATAAGTTGTCAGAGCTTTACCACAATGGCCACAATGTTGACAAACTGATTCAATTGGTTTGCTAGTACCACAAATTATGCTTGGTGAGGATTGCTAAAGCCGGCATGCCGATTCTTATATTTTTTCCGTTGAGATTTCCGGGCTAAACCGATATGGGGTGTGGGAGTAGTAAATTCCTCATGTGAGCTATAGCAATCTCTTAAATCTGTATAAGAGACAAAATGACAAAGTGAATTACAGTTTTAAAGGGCATGAAGAAGCTTATGGTTAACAAATTACTTTAATTCTTCCAGTACTTTTAGCTTAACAGATTTCCGGATGAAATGATGCTTCCTTCCTCACACTTGATAATGCGCGACGGAAATTTGTGGATCAGGTTGTAATTATGTGTCGCCATAAGCACTGCCTGTCCGGCTTCGCTGATGTTCATCAGGAGTTTCATGATACCGTTGGAAGTTTCGGGATCGAGGTTACCGGTAGGTTCATCGGCCAGGATAATTCCGGGTTTGTTGAGCAGTGCCCGCGCAATAGCAACCCGTTGTTGTTCGCCACCCGAAAGTTGATGAGGCATTTTGTAACCTTTGGTAAACAGTCCAACCTCATCGAGCACTTCGCCGATGCGGTCTTTGATATTTTGCTTGTCTTTCCATCCGGTAGCTTTCAGCACAAATGACAGGTTATCTTCGACTGAGCGGTCTTCGAGAAGCTGAAAATCCTGAAAAACAATACCTAATTTGCGGCGCAGAAAGGGGACATCTGCTGTTTTGAGCGCACGCAGGTCATAACCGGCCACATGGCCTTCGCCTTCCAGCAATGGTAGTTCGGCATACATTGTTTTGAGCAGGCTTGATTTGCCACTGCCTGTTTTGCCGATAAGGTAAACGAATTCGCCTTCGCGAATGGTCAGATTAACATTCGAAAGCACCAGGTTGCGTTTTTGAAAAATGGACGCCCTGTTGAATGACACTATGGATTCGTCGGTCATGCCCTGAAATTTTCATCAAAGGTAAGGAAATTGCAGCATTTTTTTGCTTGATTATCTTCGGTGAGATTTATCCTAATCCCCAGTTGCAGAAGATTGATCGAAGATGGTGCTTAATATTACGATGATTGCAAAAGGCATAAAGCCGAATAATTATAAAAAAAGTTATGCTTGCAAATTACTAGTGATGCGTTAACTTTTTAATATCCTTCGTAATCATTTGATATTAAATATAATATATGCGTTTTTGATTTATTTGATTTGAATTGAGATATGGTTTTGCGCTATTTAGCATAGAACTGAAAACTCTGTTAAGTTTGTCTTAGCTCAGTTGTTCAAGGCTTATTGTGAATCAATAAAAACAAAATGCCAAAGAACAATATGAATTTTTTGATTTCTAAATTTTAACGCATCAGCACTACTTGCAAATAATAAAGTGTTGCAGTAATTTCACATGCTGAATTCCATTGTTAAGTATTATTCAACCTGGATATTGAATATGCAACTTATTCAGCCAAATACCAGCTACCACATCTTCAACCACGGCAATGGCTTCGAAAATCTATTTCTACATGAGGCTAATTTCCATTACTTTTTGGAAAAGTATGCTTTGTATATTTCACCCGTTGCTGAAACGTATGCTTATTGCCTGATGCCTAATCATTTTCATTTTATTGTGCGTATAAGGGAGCGTGAAGTAATTGAAAAGCTTGTGTTGGGGGCGGTGGACGAGGACGAAAGCTTGTCCAAAGTTCGAAACTTTGGAAAAGCTTTAACAATCGACGCCACCGCCATCAACCGTTATTTATCAATGCAATTTGCCAATTTATTCAGTTGTTACACGCAATCATTCAACAAAGTTTATCACCGCAGGGGGTCTTTATTTATCAAGAACTTCAAACGTGAGTTGATTGCTGACAAATCATGGCTCATCAGATAAACCCGGTGGGGCATAAAACATAGTTTAAGCAAATATTAGAGATACACGATAGATATAAAAAGCAATATCATTTATACCTCTAAAGACTGATCTGAAGGCTTTGATTTTAGCATTGAAGTTTTCGGCCAGTGCATTTGTGCTGCGGTTTTTGAAGTAAGCCAGGATTGTTTGTTGATGTGCATTGATTGAATTTGCTGCTGTGATAAGTCCAAGAATATGAGGGATTTTAAGTTTATTTAATAGAATCGGGGCTGCTAAAATTACAATTAGTATTACAAGAAACTTTAATACTGGATTTGTTAAAGGTAGAGTAATTTCAAAAATATTTAGCAAAATCATAATCATCCAATAATTGATTCGGATGCAAAGATATGAAATGCTGCGTTTTCGTGACCTTCAGCCCAATCAGTGGAAACATGCGACAAACTGTTGCCTTACTATTTCTAAGATCGCTCAAATACACATTGAAAGCAACTCACAAGGTTTGGTAGTGTGAATAGATGCCGATTAATCAGATTCGTCAGATCAGATCGCTGCGCAACAATGAGGGCTTTAGCCATGTCAAATTGAGTTAAATTTGAAGATGATCTTGCCGCCAATTAAATTCTGCTTTTCTAAGCCTGTCCATTATTGCCCTTCCAATTCCTTTTTCACACACTGGTTCTGCTATTATTATTTCAATATCGTTATCATCTTCAAAAGAATGCATTGCTTCAAACATATTTACAGCATAATCATTCAAATCCTTTCTTTCGGAAACTCTTATTATTTTGCAATAACCATTTTCAAATTCTCCTGAAAATGAAATAAGACCCGCTTTGGATTTATCAATTTTCAAGGCGGCATTTTTAGCAATCAAAAATATTTTCTTAGGACTGTAATGCGATTCAAGCATTCCGGGGGCTAATGATTTTTCAATTATTGAATTATTGTCAAACGGAATAATAGTTTCTAACTCCTCTTGTGTAATAACTCCATTGCGAAGTATTTGAAAACCATAATCTGTAAGTTTTACTATGGTGGATTCGATCCCAACGGTAGTTTTGCCTCCATCAAGAATATAATCTACGTTTGGCAGTTGTTTTTTTACATGAGCCGCAGTAGTAGGACTAATACGCCCGAATTTATTTGCACTTGGCGCAGCAATCGGACAACAGGATTTACGTATCAATTCTAATGCAATTTCATTTCTAGGCATTCTAACACCTAATGTTGGCAATCCCGAGGTAACAATGCCGGGAACAATGCTCCTTTTGGGCAACACCATAGTTAAGGGGCCCGGCCAAAATTTTTCAGCTAGTTTATAAATTCTTTCATCGGTGCTTAAAACAAGTTCTTCCAATTGATTAATATCAGCAATATGAATAATCAGGGGGTCGAAAGACGGGCGTTCCTTTAGCGTAAATATCTTTGCAACAGCCAAAGGGTTTAAAGCATCTGCGCCTAGTCCATAAACTGTTTCGGTTGGGAATGCAACCAATTTCCCTTCTTGAATAAACTTAGCCGCTATTTCTATTTCACTTAAAATATTCATCTTTACATAGTTGTAATAAATCGATCCGAAAATTGTGAACTCCCAGCAAGGCAAGCGAAACTTGACAGATTTTTTGCACAGAAAAATGAACCTGTAAATCGTTTAAAAATTCACCGTTAACAGGAACTGCGATGCCTGAAATTACATAAATTATAAGAATGTATGGGTAAATAATTCTATGGCTTTTTACACCAGATGGCTTAATTGGTTTCTTGGCAAATAGAATTAAATTTCTACCAAATCCGATACCTATGAGCAAGGCAAGAATTAAATGCGAAATATTAGCTAACATGAATATATATCATGAAATTATTAATGCTGATTGAAAACAAAAGAGCAAAAAATATGCTTAAACCTATTCCCACATGGCAAATATGGACACCCCAAAATATTGAATGATGCCAATACTTTTAAAAATCCCCCCATTCATGTCAATTTTAAGGATTACAAAAATCACAGTATTGTGGGTCTTCAACCCGTTTTTCAAACGGAAATTCTTTTTCCATTTGAAAATTGCATTGATAACAACGATAAATATGTTTAAGTGCTGACCTTGTTGGTAAACCGCACATTTCGCAGGGTAATCCCTTTTGGCCATCTACTACGCTAAAACCAGGGATACTGCAATTAGGGCATAAAGTGTTTATCTTGGATACCAACTTTTCGGTTGCCCTTGCAATAACTTTCATCCGGGTTGGGTTGTAAATTGCCCGCATATCTGTTTCGGCATAGGCTGAACAATCAACACTTTTTATTTTGTGGTAATTTTCAATCAATTCTTCAATTGACTGACTTTCTTTTATAATGCCTTTAAAGTTGTCTTTAGCCTTTTTTAGAATAATTCCATGTGAAGGAAACCCAATTTTATGCGCAAACTCATCAAGTTCATCAACAGATTTTATATCTGTTCCATCGAAATTCGTTTCGAAACTTAACTCTCTTTCAATTATTTCAATGCCGTTTTCGTCATCCAAAAGCATAACAAGTTCTTCATCTACAGGGGCAAAATAAATGGCTGGATGAGAGCCAAAAGAACCCTCATTGGCTATTGCTACACTTATTCCGGTTTTTTTTATTGCCATTTGGCACTTTTTACGCAAAGTTGTAATGGGGTCGCCTGATCTTTCAACTTCGCCTGAAAAAGTACCTAAGAGGTCAGTATCCAATTCATTCGGAGTAACACAAATTAACCCCAACTTCTTTTCCAGAATTGGGGCAATCACTTCTTCCTTTTTATGCTTGGTAGCTATAACCGCTTTCCTGCCTTTAAAAAAAATCATTCTATGTGTTCAAGTTTTTCGACTTGGTAATTACTTGTTCTTTAAGCTCTTGTTTATATTGTAAAATCTTGCTCTGTACTGAATTGTTCATTACTGAAACAATTTGGGCTGCAAGAATTCCTGCGTTTTTTGCTCCGTTTAATGCTACTGTTGCAACAGGCACTCCGCCAGGCATTTGCAAAATAGAAAGAATAGAATCCCAACCATCAATGGAATTGCCCGACTTTATTGGCACGCCAATTACAGGCAGAGGCGAAATGGCTGCCACCATGCCCGGCAAGTGGGCAGCCCCACCTGCCCCGGCAATGATGACAACAATTCCGCGCTTATGTGCATTTGAAGCAAATTCAAATAATTTTTCGGGCGTCCGGTGGGCCGAAACGATATCAATTTCGTAACCCACGTCAAATAAATCAAGCATTTCGGCTGCCTGTTGCATCACGGGTAAATCAGAGTCAGACCCCATTACTATGCTTACAATTATTCTGTCCATGATACTCCTTTCTATAATTTATGTTCAACCTTAAACCTACAAAAGTTTAAAAATCAAAAATTTCTCCCAACAGCCCTTTTCGCTTTTTGTAGCGATAATCGCCTTCCTTGGGATGATAATGTTTTCCGTGAATATTTTCATCCGGATAATTCTTTGCACTTTGCGAGGACCGTTCGATGATTTTATCAAGCTCGCCACGATCAAGCCAAATACCTCTGCAATCAGGACAGTAATCTATTTCAATTCCACTTCGTTCGGTCATAACCAGATTTACATTACAATTTGGACATTTCATTTTAAAAAGATTATATGGTTAAACTTTATTTTTTTGGATTAATTTTTTCTTTTACCAACGAGTCCAATCTTGATGTTGATTTATCAATAAGGGAATCCAGTTTTTTTGCCTTTTCACTTCCTGTGTTTATAAGCGAATCAAGTACCAGCACTTTATCGACCTCTTTGTTTATCAAAGAATCTAACGATTCAGCTTTTTTCATCAAGTTGTCAATCTTTTCATCAAACTTTCTGTTCACATCACCACAGGAGTTGAAAATGCCTGTAGTCACAACAGCCATGAGGATGATTCTAACGATTTTTACCATAATTCGGGTGGTTTAAAATTAAATATGAAAACGGTTATTCAGTCAATTTTATTATTCTTTTCCTAACGAATGAAAAATGTTTATACTTAGCCAGATTCTGTTTCTTGAATTTCCTTCAATAAATGAATCCAACCTATAGTCGAGGCCAATTTCCAAATCATTTACTGGAGAAACAGAATATCCCAGAAGAGCTACCCATCTGATTTCCATATCGTAATCATCTCCTTCCCATGAATTTAGGTATTCATTATTGATTTTGAGGTAAAACTCCTTTACATCAAGTGACTGTCCCTCCAACGGTATCTCTGACGATATCCGATACCTGAGGCGAAATTCAGCCTTGTTATTTTTTTCAAAAGTTTGGTCAGTCATTACCCTATGTGCCATTCGAAAACCAGGATACTTTTTGCCAAAACTAATCTGTTGTATCGCTCTGTTTTTCAATTCATCATCTTCGGCCCTTATCAAGTATCCACCACCAACTGTAATATTTGATGCAATCCGTTTTGTTACAACCAGGGACCCATCAGTGAGTAAATATTCATATTTCAGCTCATGGTTATAAAGGGATTGCCTTGACTCAACCTTAAAATTTGCCGACCAGTTCCTGGGAAATTTCTTAATTAAATTGATTGATGGAATAATTCCGTACTGATAGCTGCTTTGCGCATTACTAATGGCCGTCATTGCCGAAAGAATGAATATAATCAGGAACTTTTTCATGTTTAGTAATCAATAGTATCTTCTCTTTTCGACATGATTTGATTGCTTTGCACATATTCGCCTGTTTCTGAGAACAGGTATTCGAGCATAAGAAAATCCCCATCCATCTTAGTCGAAATGACAACTTCATAGTTTATTTCAATACCTTCAACCTTACTCCTGTTTCCTGTTAAAAACCTCAAAACTAAATTTCTATCCCCGGTATATTGTATCTGAACTTTCTCAATTTTATACTTTTCGTGTCTTTGGGATAAAACTCCTTTCATTTTCGAATACGTGTTAAAAGGGATCTTGCTGGGATTTACTTCTATTTCAACATCCTGAAATATTCCGTTATCGCTAAACTCGATGCTATGTCTTTCTTTTAGAAATCTTGATTTGGCCTCAATGCTGATATGGTTTAATCCGATTTCTTTATACCATTTTACTTTGGATTTGAAACCCAATGAGTCAACAAAAGAAAGTGCGCCTGAGGGTACATCTTTTGCCTTAATTCGAAATTCTTTTTCATATTTCGATTGGGAAAATCCGTGAAAACTAAAAAGAAATATCAAACTCAAAACGAATACAAATTTTTCTATGAAGTTGTTCATACCCTTATTGCAATTGACGGTCTTTAAGGAGGCTAAACAATTAACATTTTGGATTGTTAAAGTGTTTGATGATTTTCCTTCCATGATTTTACTTTTATGAGTTGCTTTACGGTTTCTGCCTTTTTTAACGCACACTCCAACGATGTTGACAGAACAGTAACATGTCCCATTTTTCGATAGGGTTTTGTTATTTTCTTTCCGTATAAGTGAATCTTTACACCGTCAATTGCCATGCTCTCCGTTAATCCTTCATAAATTGCACGACCTTCGTAGCCATCTGCTCCTAAAATATTTATCATTACCGATGGAAGTTTGAGTTTTGTGCTTCCCAAAGGCAGGTTTAATATTGCACGCAGATGTTGCTCAAATTGTGATGTTATTATGCTTTCAATCGTATGATGACCGCTGTTGTGGGGTCGAGGAGCCACTTCGTTTACAATTACTTCACCTTTGTTATCGATAAAGAACTCCACAGCAAGGAGGCCTTCCATATGCAGCAGTTCGATAATTTCGCTGGCAAGATTGACCGCTTTTTCAGATTGTTCAACTGTTATCGACGAGGGGCAGATCAATTTATCCACAAGATTTGCATGGGGGTCAAAAAGCATCTCGACAACAGGATAGCATTTTATTTCGCCCTTTTTGTTTCGTGCTACAATTACTGATATTTCCTTTTCAATGTCAACTTTATCCTCAATAACAGATGCCCCCATAAGTAATTTTATCAGACCGTTTTTGCCGTCGATAACTGCAACTCCACGACCGTCATAACCACCTCTTCTGAGTTTTTGTACAAAAGGAAAACTAATTTCTTCTTTATCAATTGCATTCAGGATGGCATTTTCTGATTCAAATATTCTAAAGTTGGAAGTTGGAATTCCATTTTTTTTGTAAAACTCTTTCTGCAATCCTTTGTCCTGTATTAATTCCAATATTTCAGGGTCGGGTACGACTCTTTGCCCTTCTGATTTAAGCTTTTTAAGGGCCTCGATATTAACATTCTCAATTTCAAAGGTCAATACATCAACCATTTTCCCGAATTGGTACACCGAATCAAAATCTACATTGCTGCCTTTTATATAATGTGAAGCAATGCTTCCTGCAGGACAATCTTCATCATGATCCAAAACATAGGTTATGATGTCCCATTTGCTGGCTTCCTGGATAAGCATTTTTCCAAGTTGACCACCTGCAATAATTCCAAGTTTCAAATTTGATGTTACTAATCTTTCCATGTCGTTTATTTCTTAATTATGTTGGTTAACAAGTGGATAGCATTGGGAACTATTACTGATAATATTTCAAAGATACTATCTAAGAAACTGTCCTCGATACTCTGTTTCAATATTTTTCTTTGATGTATGGCGCGCAGTCTTTCAAAGAAAGCACATAGAGCAAAGGCTGTAATAATAAGTCGTGATTAAAACGTCTGGTGAGGGGATGCCTGAAAACTTAGGCTTGAAATTGATGAACCTGTCCCGAAACAGCACAGAAATTTCGGTGGTCAATATGGCTTCCTGCAAAAAGCCGCTCGATACGCTCTTGCTGGGTGTCGGTAATGAAAACCTGGCCAAAACTGTCGTTGCCTGCATGATTCCCGGCTATTTGAAAAGAGTTCATGAGATGGGGCTGATTGTTCAATTAATTTCGGATAGTTACTAAACAACATGAAAGAAGTATTTTTGATGATTAATGGGTTGTGCTCAATTTTTTAATAAAACAATTCAATAGTTTTCAATAAGCTGCAATAAAAAAAGAGGCTAACTCAAAAGTCAGAATAAATTAACCTCAATGACCAAAGAAGGTGACTAAAGAGCGCGAAAAATTGATTTCCAATAAATAACTTTAGTGACTTGTGATTTCTCCGGTTTTGAAGCAAATAATTAACTTTTGAGACAGCCTCTTCAGCTTGATTGTGATTTTCTCAATTACATACTTAACAATCAAGTAGTAAGCACTACATTACTACAAGGTCAACATTCTCAAACTTGCCTTCGGTAACTTCGAAAACATCGCCGTCCATATTGTCTCCTGAAAAGGTAAATGTCCCGGAAATTTTTTTGTTTGTCATATCATACTTTGTAATAACAATTGCACCGGTAGGATTGTCGCTAAACATTGTAGTAAAAGTATTACCCCCAATTACAGCTGAAGCCAGATTTAGATCTCCAAATGTATAGGTTCCTGTTTCTGAACCTATAAAATGTAAAGTGATTTGTTCTGAAGGCATGGTGCCAAAAGTTGTAATTGAAGTGGCGTTACTGCCGGTTTGATACATAGCAGTGATGTTTGCTGCTGCCCAGACTGTTCCCTCAACTTTTGCTGAGAAACTTGCTTTAGCAGAATCTGCATCGTCCTTCTTACAGCCAAAGGTTAAAGCCATAACAGATGCCAACATGATGAAGTAAAATGATTTTTTCATAAATAATGATTTAATTTGGTTTAATAAATGAATAATACGTAATGTTTTATAATACAATGGAAATCAATTCATGAAGAAAAAACCCAATGAAAATAACACTTTCAGGGTGATCAAAGAATCGTCAAATATATCAATTGAACGGGAATAATCGATGTTTTTTCTTCACTGAAAATGAAAATATATTCTTCAAATAGAAATTGATTGATTTTGAAACTGTTATGCCAGTTAAGCTGCAGGACTCAACATCCTGGTTGTGCTCAATATTTCAAAAACAGGAATAAGTAAAAATAAGTCAAGGTAAACATACCCGAACTAGCTTAGGCTTGAAATTGATGAACCTGTCCCGAAACAACAGAGAAAATCCGGTGGTCAATATTACTTCCTGCAAAAAGCCGTTCGATGCGCTCTTGCTGGGTGTCGGTGATGAAAACCTGACCAAAACTGTCGTTGCCAACAAGTCTGATGAGTTGTCCCACCCGATGATCGTCAAGCTTGTCGAAAATATCATCGAACAGCAACACAGGCTTGTAACCCATCACCTGCCGTGTGTAGTCAAACTGGGCCAGCTTGATGGCTATCACAAAGGATTTTTGCTGACCCTGCGAACCAAATTTCTTCAAAGGGTGTGTTTGTATCCTGAAATCCAGATCATCCTTATGCAAGCCCACCGTGGTGAAACGTGCCTGCCGGTCTCTCGGTAAAGCCTCATCCAGCAGGGTTTGCAGGCTTTGCTGATGCAAGCCCGAATCGTAAATAATATCAACTGTTTCCTTGCCTCCCGACACAAAGCTATAGTAATTGTTGAAAATGGGAATGAAGTCGCTCAGGAATGACAGCCTTTTGTTGTAAATGGTATCGGCCGAATGCAAGAGTTGCTTGTCGTAAACCTTCAACAAATCGTGGTCGAAATAATTGCGTTCGGCAAACTGTTTCAGCAGTGTGTTCCGCTGCACCAGAGCCTTGTTGTAAGTGATCAGGCCGTTGAGATATACCGGATCGAATTGCGAAATTACCCCGTCAATAAATTTACGTCGTATCTCGCTCCCTTCGTTGATCAGATCGCGGTCGTATGGTGAAATCATTACCAGGGGAATTTTCCCGATATGGTCGGCCAATCGGTCATAGTCTTTCTGGTTTAGCCTGAATACTTTTTTCTGATTTCGTTTCTGAATACAGCTCACCTGATCCGAGGCTGATCCGTTGGTTTCATAAAAACCATGCACACTGAAAAAACTTTCGTCGTGCCGGATATTCTGCTGGTCGATGGCATTGAAATAACTCTTGCAAAACGAAAGGTAGTAAATGGCATCCAGTATATTGGTTTTGCCGGCTCCATTTTCGCCAATGAAACAATTGATTTTTTCCGAAAACTGCATTTCGGCTTCAACGTAATTTTTAAAGTTGGACAAGGTTAATCGCTGAAGAAACATGCTTTGAGCTTAAGTTGTGACGGCAAAGGTAAAAAGAATTTACCGGTGAGAGGGCAGCTAGTTCCGACTGAGTCAGGTGCTTATAATCAGTGGGTTGTGAATGGTTTAATCAAAAGTATCCCAAAATTTCTCTTTGGCTGACCCATCAGAATAATCTGATGGCCAATATTATTGCAACATGATGACAATAATTCACAATATAAACCGTATGCTTTATTAGGTAATCAGTATCTTTGAAGTATGCATCTGCGGAAAATATTTATCCTGTTCGCCTTATTGATTCCTTTCACAGCCTTGCGTCCTGAACGTGGTTCTGAAGGAATATCTAATGATTTTCAGCAATTTGAAATGGAAAGGATTCTGTCAAAGTGTGAAACGGAAACCAATATGCCCGCGCGTGCAGTGTTTGAATCAGCCATTTCGGGCTACGCATTGTTGCTCAGCAAGCAACTGATAAAAAAAACCGGGCTGATTACCATCATCGATTTTACGCTAACCTCCGACAAAAAAAGAATGTGGGTTATCGATCTCAACGAAGTGAAAGTGCTGGTTCATTGTTTGGTTGCACATGGGCGAAATTCGGGTAAACTGTCAGCTGAATCATTCTCGAACAAACCGGGTTCATTTGCCAGTAGCCCGGGATTTTATGCCACAGGTGACACTTACACCGGGAAACATGGTATGTCATTGTTTCTTGATGGTCTCGAAGAAGGAGTAAACGACAAGGCACGCGACCGGTCAATCGTTATTCATGGTGCGGATTATGTTTCAGACGAGTTTATCAAACGCTATGGACAATTGGGAAGGAGTCATGGTTGCCCGGCTATTCCTGAAACGATTAAACTCGAAGTGATTCAAACCATCAAAGGAGGTTCCTGCCTGTATATTCATGCTCCTGACAAATTTTATTCATCAGCAGGATTGGTTGAGAAAGTCATCAACAGAAACAGTAAATCCTGAAAAACGGATCATGTTTAGCGCACCTGCCGGCGTGTAGGCTTTTGATTCAGTGCATTCAACACCATTTTATCGCGTTTGTAGATATCTTTTCTGTTGTGAAAACGGTTGTTGCCATCGGTCCAGGCAGTAAGGTAAATGAGCACAACATCGATAGGAGTTTTCAGATTTACCCTGAGTTCTGTGTCCCTGTTCATCGCTTTGCTGATGCGCTCGTCAGTCCATTCGGGCATATCGGCCAAAAGCTTTACGGCAAGATCAAACGGTCGTTCCACCCTGACACAACCCGAACTTAGTGCCCTTTCTTCTTTGGCAAAAAGTCCTCTTGTAGGGGTGTCGTGAATATACACATTAAACTCGTTTGGGAACATAAACTTCACACGACCAAGGGCATTTTCGGGGCCGGGATTCTGCCTGACCATATATGGGAAATTTTTCTTTGTCACTTTCGACCAGTCAATATCGCTATAGGCCACCTCAGTTCCGTCGTGGCGCAGAAGTGTCATGTTTTTATTCTGCAGGTATTCCGGGCCCTTCAATATTTCAGGTATCACATCATTGCGCAGTATTGTCGGCGGCACTGTCCAGGTAGGACTGAAAACCAGATAGGTCATTTTGCGGTTAAAGACCGGAGTTTTTCTGTATTCTTTGCCCACAATGGCTTTCAGGCTGATAATGGTGTCGCGCATGCTGATCATATCCAGTTCAAAATTGGCTATGTTCACCAGAATAAAACGGTCAGGGGTTCGCATTGGTAACCACCTGAGTCGTTCCATATTCACCCTGATATCATCCGAAAGCTGAGCTGGTTTTCTATTCAGAGCTTCCAGGGTACCTTTGCCAATGGCTCCGTCAGCTTGCAGCCCACGTTCCTTTTGAAATTGTTTTATCCTTGCAATCAGTTGATCATCATACACATCCGACAGACTGTCGGTAAGTTGATAGCCAAACTGCATTAGCCGTTTACGGACTTCCGGTATAATTTTGGCTGTGTCGTAAGGTTTAACCGACTTCGCCGATTTGATATTAGGCCATGGATACTGCTCAAGTTTGTTGTAATAAGCCAGCAGTTCTTTTAATTTCCAGTAGGCTGCGTTTCTTGGCGACAGGCTGTCGAGGTGCTGAGGAAGTGACTTGGCACTTATCGCATCTGACAGTTTCATGTCAAGTTTTAACTCAGGTTCTTTGCGTTGAATTTTCCAGTCAGCACCTTCTTTGTCGGGATCCACCTTTCCGAAATACAACTGCGAACCAAGCAACATAAAAGCATCAGTAAGCAGCATATCCAGACTAACCAGATCATTTTCACTCACCTGTTTGAAAGACAGAAGTTTATGAACAAATTTCTCAATCAGGGCAAGGTGATAATCCTCGGGTCTGAGCCCGTGTGAGTCGATGTTTCGGATATAATTTAGAAGATCGAGTCCGTTTTTTCCAAGTGTCTGTTGTTCAATCCAGGCAGCCTGGAAATCGCGATCGGTGTAAAAACGGGGTAAAACCTTACTGGAAAACAAATATTCATTTTCGATTTCATATCTTGAACCAACTGGCTTATTGTCAATAAATTGTTTAATCAGGGGTTGAAGGGACGAGGCGTTTACAAGGGTCGAAAGCAGCCACAAGGCTATTAACAAAAGAAATTTAGGCATAAAATTGATTTTGATGCAATACTAAACAATTTCCGGAAGAAGATTCAGGGAAGGGAGCAAATTTTGCTCAGTGGTAGCGACTAATTTTTTAATTCTTACCGAAGCTGCCCAGATTGGTTGTAATTGTCAGGTAATTGGGTGAGCCAATAACGTGATAAGCCGATCTGCTGTAGTTGATGTTAAATTTGCTGATGCGGATACCAAGACCCCAGCTGAAACCAACAGTGCCAAGTTTGTCGGGAATGATCATTTCTTTTCTTCTGCCGTAGTTGTAGCTGCCGCGCAGACTCAGGTTTTTTCCGATATAGAATTCTCCGCCCACGATAAAGTGTCGCATCAACTGGTCACCAAATTGTTCAAAACCACTATCTTCTTTCTTTTCGCCGGTGATTGGGTCAATACCCGTATCATTGAGTTGGCTGTCGTAGGTGAGGTCCCAACGTTCGATATGGTCATACACAAGCATTAGTCGGAAAGGCACATGCTCAAGCCGTTTCGAAATGCCAAACTGCATGGAGAAAGGCATGCCGGAGGGGTCAGATGGAAGATAGGATTTCAATTCACGGCCAATATTCCGTGCGGTAAGCGAAAGCAGCCAGCCTGTTTTTGACAGGTAGGTACCGGCAACATCCACGGCAATGCCATAAGAACTGTACGATTCATAATCTGAACCGATAAACTTGGCATTTGCACCTATCGAAAAGTTGGAGTCGAGCTGTCTGCCCCAGCCCAGAACAAATACATAGTCGGCAGCAGAAAACTGGCCCTGGCGCACTCCTCCTTCATCAGCATAGTCAAAGTCACCATAATTATAATACTGCAACCCTGCGACGAAATTTCCAATATTGTTAAAACTTCTGCCATATTGTACTGAACCAAAGTTTATATCCGCAAAATAATCTACATACGACAGGCTTAGCTGGTTGTGCATCTGTGCGGTGATTAGTGCCGGATTGAATAATGCAAGGCTGATGTCATCGTCGTCAAAGGGCACTGCAACACCGCCAAGTGCTGCAATACGTGCCGAAACCGGAGCGTCGGCAAAACCATAGACGCCTCTGCCTCCTGTTTGCGACCAAACATTATTGATCAGTAATGAGGCAACAAAAACGAGGATTAAAGGTGTGTAAAGCCTGAGCTGTTGGATATGCTTCATGAATTGAGGTTGAATAATGTTAGGCTAACGACAAATCTTATGCTTTATTATTCAAAGAGTGCTAATCGAGCTGTTTAACCTTGCCGGCTCCGGTAATGTTGGTTTCCAGTCCCTGTTTCGCAATATATTCAAGCGTAGCCTGTGTTTCAACATTTGCTACAAGTTTTTTTTGAACCTGCAGTTTTAAATAGCTGTTAGCAAACAGTTTACAGGAGGCTTCTACGACTGGAAAACCAATGGCGAGCAACTGTGAGTTTTCTTTCAGGTCTACAACAATATTCCGTGAAAACCCATTCATGAATAGTTTCGTTCTGCCCCCGGCTGTTACGTGCATATCAACCGTTGATATATTCAGGTTTATGATGGCATCCTTATTGGAAACAATATTAAACGACTCAGCATCAATTTTTTTGCCTTTTGATTGCACTTTTGCTGACGAATTCACTGTGAGTGATTCAAAATTGGGTAATCCGATTTCGATTGTAAGTGGAGGTGCCTGGGTAAAGCATCTTGATGCTTTGACAGTGATTTTATCTCCTCTTTTACTAATCCTGATGTGTTTCTGAATATTGGACTGTGTTGTAACAAACAGGCTTGCAGTATCGGATTGATGGATAATAATATCGCCGTCAACTTCAATAATCAGGTGATTGGCACTTCTGATTTCACGTTCACTTTTCACCACAGGGCCATTACCGGTGATGCAGCCACACGACGTTAACAACGAGGTGGATAGCACAATACTGCTCAAGAAAATAATCGTGTAAAAGGTTTTTCTCATTTGGGTTGTTGTTATTTGTTTTAACCAGATCAGGCAAGTAAAAACAGTTTAGGCAGTTGGCCTAAAATGCTATTTTAACAGTTTAAATGTTTGACTTTTGTGTTGATTATCGGATATGATCAGAATATACACTCCTGCCGGAAACTGACTCATCTGAATCCGGTGCGAGGGAGAAGTAAAATGTTCACTAACAAGGAGATTTCCCTGAACTGAAAAAAGCTTTAAGCTTGTTGTCCCATGCAAACCCTGTTTATTCATCATAATGTATTCGTCCTGGTATTGAACGAGATACCAGTTTTTCAACTCATGTTGGTTGCGGACACCAACCCATTGTTTCCATTCATCATACATTTCCTGCAACACATCAATAGGTTCAACGCCAAAAGGTGTTTCAGGCACATTCAGATCCAGATAAAGGCTGTCAGGATTATTACCAGTCTGTGCCACACGGATAAAGGCTGATAGCGACGAAACGCCCTCGTTCAGGCAACGGGTGTCGGCTCCGGCAATATTGGCACCTTGCAATGCAGCCATCAGTTTGTCGGCCAGAGTGCCTTCGGTTCCCAGAAAGCCAGCCTCAATGTTGTCAACAATTTGTTGACCGAGCAAAATATTACCCTGAATGCTGTAATTCAATCCTGTGATATGTCCTTTCCAGTTGAGACAATTTACACCTGTGTAGGCTGCCGAACGTGGATTTCCATCAATATCAGTATCTACTATTCCATATTGTCGCCTGCCGGGAAGGTTTTGTGCGTCGTTGGCCTCCAGCCAGTCAATAATCTCCTGAGGCGAATCGCCGAGCAGCATCCGCTCACGGGCATTCAACTGATTGGATGACAGCCAGTAGGATTGGGTGTGAATAGCTCCACGACCAGGCAGAACATCGCTGATAATGATGGCTCCACCGGCAATTGAGTTGTCGTCGATACAGCTTGCTCCCGCGCTGCCAATTTCGCCCGTAATGGTATCAATGGCAACGATAGAGAATGTATCCTGCCCCTGTGCAAGGAATGATGCAATGGAAAATGCCATGAAAAGTATGATATTTCTCATAAAAATTGGTTTTTAACTGTTGCGTAAAAGTAGTGAGATTTGTAATTCATTCGCATTTATTTCCATGTGTTGAATTCAACTACCCATTACGCAGTTGATTAACGACATGTATTTCTGTTGCTGATAACCGAACGACCATTTTTCATCGGTGTAGTATTGGTCATTCATCGGCTTCTTCAGGCTGTTGATCGTTTCCGATAGTTTTCCGATGCTGTAGAAAACAGCATTGTCCTTGAAATCTTCATAGGACATAAAGTCATTTTCAAGCAGCATGGGTTTTCGGTAGCCGATAGCCAGATTATAAGCTCCCGTTATCTGGCCTTCGTAAAGCGACCATGAAACATGATTTGGATGAATAAGCGTCATGATGTAGTCGGATTCACTGATAACCCGATGAAAAACATCATTGTCAACAAAACCATCCCACAATAAACACTGATTTTGCAAGCCAGCTTCAGCAATTTTCTCTTTGATGTATTGTCCATCACCATGAGAATGTTCGCATGGCCCCAGAAAGATAAACCGGATATTTTCATTCACCTTTTTACACTTTAAAACTTCAAGCAGGGTATCGTAATCCCTGCGTTTGCGCTCCACCTGTCCGGGTATGCAAATCCAAATTTCCTCCGGATCTTTCTTCACGTCAGCAGGCTTGAAGGCAGGGTAGAAGATGGGGTAAAAAGTCTCAACCGGGGTTTTTCCAATTTTGCAGGAGTCCAGATACTGAAGCAGATAATCGCTCAGAAGATAATAGCCGTCCAGGCGTCGGGTTATCAGTTGCTGACTAACACTACCCTCATTGATTTTCTGGATATTATGCAGTATACCCAGCATCTTCATATGTCTTGGATAAGGCAACAGCAAGAGTTTTTTCACCATGCTGCCCTGTGCGGTATTGATTACAACAAGATCGAACCCCCCATGTATGAGTTTGCGTCTGAGCCGGAACATGTCAGCCCATTGACAAAAGTTCTCTCTGACAGTCAAATAGATGAATTCATCCACCAGATCGAAGATTTCCACATTTTTTCTGAGACGTTCATTGCAAATGAGCACAACACTGATTCCATCTACCGATTTTAGAATTTTTAACTGGGCATATAGGCATTCATCATGCGATTTACCTGTTTCGACAAGCGCTACTTTCATTTTTTCTGTCATACAGATAATCTCGGTTGGTTAAAACTATCAGTGCGTATGGGCATATATGGTTTGTATTGGGTGACTGCGAACAAAGGTAATCAGTTAGCCGTTTCCAACGAATGCAGGCACAAAAAAACCACCAGGCTGTTTGCTGGTGATTTTTTTTCTCATATGCTGTATTCAGGGCAGAGGTTAGAAATTCAATAATTTGTCCAGTTTATCCTGAACGAGTTCGGCTTCTTCTTCAAGTTTTTTCCTGATTACCTTTTTAGCTGCGTCTTTGGCTGTTTTGCTATCATAAGCCAACCGAACACTGGCTTCGATGTTGCCATTAATTTTACGATACATTTCGAACAATGTCACTACCCGGCCAAGTTCCTGTGCGATAATATTTTTTGATGCGCCCACTGTCTTGGTCACAGCGGCAGCTTCTTCATCGCTGAGCTGTTGTGTGGCAATATTGTTTTCGATGATGGCAATCACCTGGGTAGTTATGGTGCCTGCCAGCTCCAGTTTGGCTGTTTCTGTAGCTTGCAGTTTGGCAGCTGTTTGCGATTCCGATACCGAATTGCCGGTTGCGATGATATATTTCGGATAACCTTCTTCGTCTTCCTGAAGCTGTTTTTTCCAGGCATTTTCAAGCTGAATGTCCATCGGAAGACCACCCTGTGCAACATAGTAGCCTTGTTTTTTAAATGCTTTGGCTTCGTCCCGTGCACGTTTGGCGGTTTTCGACTTAAGTTCCTTGTTAATTTGCTTGTCCGATTTTTGTGCCATTGCCGGCATCACTGCTGATAATCCAATAAAGACTACCATCAAGAGAATTAATTTTTTCATGTTGATGTAAGTTTAAGTTATTAATATGGTTTGATAGGGATACTCATTTTATAAGGTCTTTCCATGCAGACATTAAAAGCACTGAAAATCATATCATTTCTAAACATGAAATATGAAAATACAGGATCAGGCATGTGTATTGTATGCATGATGCATGTTTATAGCTCACAAATGTAGGAACATTATTGCTAACATAAAAGTATTAGTGAATGTGTTCATTTGTGGATTTGCTTTTTCCAATGGATACAATGTCTGCACTCAACTAAGGCTTTAGAATAGGACATTTAATACTGAACTGGTTGATTTGGATCAAACATTTTAGTGAAGATGGGTTACACTTGACAGAACTATGTTAAGGTTAGAATTGGTAAGTCGTTTCAAGCAAAAACAGGTTCCGGTTGCGCAGTATCGCTGGCAAAAAATATAAGAATTGTCTATAATCCTTTCTCTTTAATCAGATTTAGTGCGCTGCCAGCAATAAACCATTCAATCTGATTTTGGTTATAGGTGTGGTTAGCCGTGAATTCATCCATGGTAAAGTCTGAATGATTAAGTCTGACTGTTAGTTGTTTTCCGGCCTCAAAGGTGTCTAATCCAAGGATATCGATGCGGTCGTCTTCACGAATTTTATCGTAATCTGTTTTGACAGCAAAAGTGATGGCAAGCATACCCTGTTTTTTCAGGTTGGTTTCGTGAATGCGTGCAAATGATTTAACCAGAACGGCTTTAACTCCAAGGAATCTGGGTTCCATGGCTGCATGCTCGCGCGATGAGCCTTCGCCATAATTCTCATCTCCAACAATGATAGAGCCAAAGCCCGCATCGCGGTATGATTTTGCTGCATCAGGAACGGTATCAATAGCCTTTGTAATCTGGTTTCTTACAGCATTGGTTTTTTCGCCAAAATAATTCACAGCACCAATAAGCAGATTTTGTGAAATGTTTTCGAGATGCCCTCTAAAGCGCAACCAAGGGCCTGCCATCGAGATGTGGTCGGTAGTGCATTTGCCTTTAGCTTTTATAAGCAGGTAAAGTCCTTTTATATTGTTTCGATCCCAAGGTTTAAAAGGTTCAAGAAGTTGCAGCCGCGATGATTCTGGATCGACAAGAACCCGGATGGCAGATCCGTCTTCGGCCGGGGCTTGAAACCCGTTGTCTTCAACATCAAAACCCTTGATGGGTAGCTCAATTCCCATTGGTTCGTCCAGTTTCACTTTCACACCATCCTTGTTGACAAGGTAGTCCGTAAGCGGATTGAAATTGAGCGTTCCAGCAATGGCAAAAGCCGTTACAATTTCGGGTGAAGCCACAAATCCATGGGTGTTCGGGTTGCCATCGTTGCGTTTGGCAAAGTTACGGTTAAAGGAGGTCATGATGGAGTTGCGTTCGCCTTTCTCTGCATTATGTCGCGACCATTGGCCAATGCAGGGGCCACAGGCATTGGCCAGAACAACCCCGCCAATTTGGGAAAAGATGTCGAGAAAGCCATCGCGTTCAACAGTATATCGAACCATTTCAGAACCAGGTGTCACGGTGTATTCAGCATGAACTATGAGCTTTTTATCGATAGCCTGCTGAGCCACCGAAGCAGCCCTGGAAATGTCTTCATACGAGGAATTGGTGCATGAACCAATCAGGCCAACTTCCAGTTTTTCGGGCCAGTTGTTCATGCGAGCTGCTTCAGCAAATTTCGAAACAGGTGTAGCCAGATCGGGAGTGAATGGCCCATTTATGTAAGGTTCGAGTTCCGACAGATTGATTTCGATCAGTTGGTCGAAATATTTTTCGGGATGCGCATAAACCTCAGCATCGGCTGTCAGGTGTTCCTTTATCTTGTTTGCTTCATCAGCAACTGCTTCGCGACCCGTGCCACGCAAATAGTCTTCCATCTTTTTGTCGTATCCAAAAATGGAGGTAGTGGCTCCAATTTCTGCACCCATATTGCATATTGTGCCTTTGCCGGTGCAGGAGATGCTCTCGGCACCATCACCAAAATATTCAACAATTGCACCTGTTCCGCCTTTAACGGTCAATATGCCGGCAACTTTCAGGATAACATCCTTGGCCGAAGTCCACCCACTGAGTTTTCCGCTAAGTTTCACCCCGATGATTTTCGGGAATTTAAGTTCCCAGGGCATTCCGGCCATTACATCTACAGCGTCGGCGCCGCCAACACCAATTGCAACCATGCCAAGCCCACCGGCGTTTACTGTGTGCGAGTCGGTACCTATCATCATTCCACCAGGGAATGCATAGTTTTCAAGCACTACCTGATGGATAATCCCTGCACCGGGTTTCCAGAAACCGATACCATATTTATTTGAAACCGATGCGAGAAAATCAAAAACTTCTTTGCTCGTTTCGTTGGCAACCCGTAAATCTTCCACCGCACCTGCTTTTGCGAGTATGAGATGGTCGCAATGCACTGTTGAGGGAACAGCTACTTTGGGTTTTCCGGCCTGCATAAACTGAAGCAGAGCCATCTGGGCGGTGGCATCCTGCATGGCAACCCTGTCGGGCCCGAAATCAACATATGATTCACCACGTTTGTAGGGTTCTGCGGGTAAGGTGTCCGGATGATGGGTGTAAAGTATTTTTTCGGTTAGGGTGAGTGGCCTGCCTAATACGCTTCGGGCAGATTCAATACGTTGCGGGATCCGGGCATATAAGCCTCTTATCATGTCGAAATCGAAGATATTACTCATGCTGTTCAATATGTTATTTTATTTGAGCTAATTGTTAATTTAATAACACTAACTATAAGATTGTCAGGCAAAATTAAATAAATTTTTCGGGAATTTAAACATCTTCATTTTTATGCAATACTGAAAAGTGGTTAACGACTTCATCTGATTAGGCTTGCTTTGAAACAGCCTGAACGTCTTGTGGAAAGCTTTGGTATAATTGAATTTCTAACCATGACTAAAACCTGATTAACAGTTTATCAGCTAATTAACTCTCTCTAACAATCAAATTCAAATTTTATGCATAATTTAGCATTTCTTTTTGTAAATTGATTATGACTCTTTTACTCGTTTATTTATTCATCGCTCTTTTTGTATCCTTTGTTTGCTCCATAATGGAAGCCGTTCTGCTTTCAACTCCCTTATCATTTCTTAAAGTGAAGGTTTCGGATGGAGTTAAGGGTGCTGAAACCATGATCAAACTTAAGGAAAATGTTGATCGCCCATTGTCGGCTATTCTTTCTTTGAACACGGTTGCTCACACTGTTGGTGCCGCAGGTGTTGGTGCTCAGGCAGTTGAGGTCTTCGGTGAAGCCTATTTTGGATTGGTTTCTGCCATTTTAACTATCCTGATCCTTGTTTTTACCGAAATTATTCCCAAAACCATTGGTGCACAGTATTGGAGACGGTTGGCAATTGTGTCAGGCAGAATCATTCGAATAATGATAGTGATTACTTATCCCCTGGTTTTGGCGTCTTCCTGGATATCAAGATTGTTTTCAAACAGTCATTCAGGCTACACCACCAGTCGTGAAGAGTTATCGGCTCTGGTTAGCATGGGAACCGATGAAGGTGTTTTCGGTGAAAAGGAAAATAAAATAATTCAGAATCTCTTTCGGCTGAAAACAGTTAAAGTGTCAGAAGTGATGACCCCCAGGGTTGTAGTGTCAATCGCTGATGAAAATATGAGGCTTGAAGATTTTTTAAAGGATAAGGATTATTTGCGGTTTTCCCGAATACCGGTTTTTTCGTTGAATGAAGAAAATATTACTGGATATATTTTCCGTCAGACTGTTTTTGAGAAACTGGCAGAGGAAAGTTCAAACCTGAAACTGAAAGATATCAGACGAAACATTTCGGTAATCCATGGATCAAAACCCTTGTTGGGAGTTTGGGAAACCCTGCTGGAGCGCAAGGACCATATCGCCCTTGTGGTGGATGAATATGGTGGAATGGATGGGATTGTGACCATGGAGGATATTATTGAAACCTTGCTCGGATTCGAAATTGTTGACGAGAAAGATACGATAGTCGATATGCAGCAATATGCCCGGGAGCGTTGGAAACTTCGCCAGGAAAAGTACAATGCACTGAATTCGGTCAAACAGGCAAAAGAATAACATAGTATCAGCAATAGTCAATTTCATCATCTTTTCGTGCCCTTTCAAATTTTACGATTTCTTGTCAAATGGGTTTGTTAGGGTTAAGGCATTTAACAAGCATGATGTCTGCTTTCAATTTCAGGCTTCCATTTTCCAAAAATGGTATTATTAATTATTGTCGAAGTAAGACTATTATCTGTTTTGTCGTATTTTTGACGTTACACAGACTTAATTTATAATATCTGCCAACTGACAGATTTTGGCGAGTCAATAGATACAGAAAGAGTAGGGTATTTCTTGAAGATTCGATAGTATAGGTCATCAGAAATATCTCATTACATAAAAGAAGGATATATGTCATCAAATGTAAAGTTTACAGCGCCGGACCATTACCTGGTTGACGAATTGTACAACGAAGAGCATCTTATTGTAAGGGCTTCTATCAGGGATTGGGTAAACCGTAGGGTTAAGCCAGTGATTGAAGCGTATTTTGAGAATGCAAAATTTCCTGCCCATCTTGTTGAAGAAATGGGCAAAATGGGTGTTTTCGGGCCATTTATTCCGGTTGAATATGGTGGTGCAGGGCTCGATTATATTTCCTATGGACTAATCATGCAGGAACTTGAGCGTGGCGACTCGGGCATTCGCTCAATGGCATCCGTGCAATCATCGCTCGTGATGTTTCCGGTTTATACTTTCGGGAGTGAGGAGCAGAAAAGAAAATATCTGCCCTTGCTTGCAACAGGCCAAATGGTTGGTTGTTTTGGTCTTACAGAACCCAATCACGGTTCCGACCCTGGCGGTATGATTACACGCATCAGGGATATGGGAGACCATTACCTGCTTCATGGTGCCAAAATGTGGATTACCAATTCAAGCATTGCTGATATGGCTGTTGTTTGGGCAAAGGATGAGCAGGGAGTGGTGCGTGGCGTGATAGTGGAAAAAGGTATGGATGGTTTTACGGCTCCGGAAACACATGGTAAGTGGTCACTTAGGGCGTCAGTTACCGGTGAGCTTGTTTTCGACAATGTAAAAGTGCCAAAGGAAAACCTGCTGCCAAATGTTCAGGGGCTCAAAGGACCCTTAAGTTGCCTTAATTCAGCCAGATATGGCATTGCCTGGGGTGTTATCGGTGCAGCCATGGATTGCTACGATTCGGCATTGAACTATGCGCTCGAACGGGAGCAGTTTGGCAAACCAATAGCAGGATTTCAGCTGCAACAGAAAAAACTGGCCGAGGCACTCACCGAAATTACCAAAGCACAGTTACTTGCCTGGCGGCTAGGAACCTTGCGAAACGAAGGTAAATCAAATGCTGCTCAAATTTCGATGGCCAAACGGAATAATGTTGAAATTGCCCTCGACATTGCCCGGAATATGCGTCAGGTGCTGGGTGCTATGGGAATCACCAATGATTTCCCTATGATGCGCCATATGATGAACCTCGAATCGGTTATTACCTATGAGGGTACACACGATGTGCATCTGTTGATTACCGGAATGGATGCGACAGGTATATCGGCTTTTAAATAAATGAAATGTGTGTTGATAGTCAAAATTTTATCTTTGACTATCAATCAGATTGAAACCTTTGTGATCGTTATGCTTTGCTTTGCCGGAAACTTTATTTTTGTTGAATAGAATTCGACTATGTCCCGGAAAATTTTGGCTCTGATTTTAACATTGTTGTCAGTTGTCTACCTGCTCAACCCAACAGCCGGATTGTTCGAGCTGATTCCTGACAATATTCCTTTCATCGGGAATATTGATGAAGGTGTTGCTGCCTTTGTTCTTTTTAAATCTGTCAGGTATTTTAAAAGCGGTAAATGGTCATAAATTT
Organism: Bacteroidales bacterium UBA6192; assembly: GCA_002422725.1. Lineage (GTDB taxonomy): Bacteria > Bacteroidota > Bacteroidia > Bacteroidales > F082 > UBA6192. Next base: position 12,467 of record DITE01000016.1, on the reverse strand, counting down.
GTTTTTGTTTCCTTCTCATTATGCAATAATTTATCAACAAATTAGGATATGAAAAACCTGTGTGTGCTAATTTTAACAGCGCTGTTTAGCGTATCAGCGGTATCATGCGGAACCTCTATGCTTCGCCCGGCTTTAACATTGGATAAAGCGGGTGTGATTCCCTTCTGCCTTAGCCCCGAGCTTACCAGCCTGCCTTACGATTCCCTTCGAAGCGACCCCTTTCATATTGAAAGCCTGAGCGTGATAGATAATTACCTGCAAGTGGTTTTTTCCTACGGAGGTGGTTGTGGCGATATAAAGAGTAATGTGTATTATAACCAGCTTGTTAAGCAGTCGTTTCCCCCACAACTCGATCTCAAAATGACCTTGCTGGACAATGACCCATGTCGCGCTATTGTAACCGATACCCTGAATATTTGTCTGAATGAGTTTGAAAGTATGGCACGGGGCGGCGGGGTTGTTATCGGGCTGGCTCCTTCTGATATAAAGCTCAGGTATTCATTGCCATTGAACTGATATTGGGTCGTTAACAATAATTAACTGCAAACAAACACATCAATTTGTAATTTAGCCAAAAATATTTGATATGCTCGAACTGATCATTTTTATACCCATTCTGCTTACCATTCCAACCATTTTTGCATGGCAATTATTTGAAAAGGCCGGAAGTAAAGGCTTTTATGCCGTCATACCTTTTTTCAATCTTTATGTACTGCTGCAGATAATCCGCAAACCTGTCTGGTGGTACATTTTCATATTGATTCCATTCATTAACGTATTCGTTTATATGTTGATGCTGGTTGAACTGGTGAAATGTTTCGGCAGGGAAAGCCTATGGGAGCAATTCGTTGCTGTTATCTTACCCGTGGTTTACCTTCCTTATGTCGGTTCACGCAAGCAATTTATCTATAGTGACCCGCTCGTAACACCCAGGGTTAAAAAAGGCCCGGTGCGTGAATGGCTCGATGCTATTGTGTTTGCAGTTGTTGCTGCCACAATCATCCGCACTTTCCTTATCGAAGCGTATACCATACCCACTTCATCTATGGAGAAATCATTGCTTGTTGGTGATTTTCTGTTTGTTAGCAAAATCAGTTATGGGCCAAAAGTTCCCAACACACCCCTTGCATTCCCCTTTGTTCACCATACACTTCCCTGGAGCCAGACCGCCAAATCCTACGTTGAATGGATAAAACTTCCCTACTATCGTTTTGCTGGTCTCGACAAGGTTGAACGCTATGATGCTGTAGTGTTTAATTATCCTGCAGGCGACACTTTGAGCGACAGGTTTCAGAGTAATGTGAGTTATTATTCCCTGATCAGGGAGTATGGACGTGAAAGGGTGTGGAATGACACCCGTAATTTTGGCAACATCATTGCACGTCCGGTTGACAAGCGTGAGAACTATATCAAGCGCTGCGTTGGACTGCCCGGCGACACGATTCAGGTAATTCAGTCTGACCTTTATGTGAATGGAAAGAAAAGTGAGAATCCGGGCATTGTTCAATACAAGTATCTGGTAAAAACCGATGGCTCCGGGATCAATCAGCGAATACTTGATAAGCTTGATATTACTGAAGGAAAGCGGAATAGTATGCCTGATGAGTTTGTTTTCTGGATCAGCGAACAGGTTGCCGGTGAACTGAGAAAACTATCCAACGTCAAGGCTGTGACCCGAATGATAGAGCCTGTTGAGGCAACCAATACAGAGGTGTTTCCAAACACGCCCAGTTATTCATGGAATATGGATAATTTCGGGCCTTTAGCCATTCCTAAAGCAGGGCAAACCATCGATTTAACTATTGAAAACCTGCCATTGTATAGCCGCATTATCCATGCATATGAAGAAAATGAGCTGGCTGTTGCAAATGGAAAAATATTTATTAATGGACAAGAAACCACTCAGTACACCTTCAAGATGGATTATTTCTGGATGATGGGAGATAACCGCCACAACTCAGCAGATTCAAGGGTTTGGGGTTTCGTTCCTAACGACCATATTGTCGGGAAGGCTGTGTTTGTCTGGTTGTCACTCGATCCAAACAAAAGCTTGTTTGGTGGTAAGATAAGGTTAGGAAAATCAATGCGAATAGTTAAATAAATCTATATTATATTATGAAAAAAGCCACAATTGAAACTTCAAAAGGCAGCATGGTTCTTGAGTTGTTCGAAGATGACGCTCCGGGCACTGTTGCAAACTTTGTTAAATTATCAAAATCAGGATATTACGATGGTCTTAGTTTTCATCGTGTTATCCCGAATTTCGTCATCCAGGGCGGTTGTCCCAAGGGTGATGGTACCGGAGGTCCCGGGTATACCATTCCATGCGAACTGAAAGGTGATAAACAATATCACGACAGGGGAGTCATTTCTATGGCCCATGCCGGAAGGAACACCGGTGGCTCTCAGTTTTTTATCTGTCACAGCAGGCAGAATACTTCGCATCTCGACCGCAACCATACCGTTTTTGGCAAAGTTATCGAAAACGTTGATGTTGTTGATCTGATCAAACAAGGCGATAAGATTTTATCAGTCACTATATCAGAAGATTAAGCCTATATTTCACCCTATTTTAGAAATTTATTGAATCATTGTTTAAAAAGTCCCTGAAAAAGGGACTTTTTAATGAATTTGCATTATCTTTGCAACATCATTGCAAATGCAAAATTATGCAAATAAAAACAATTCTAAACGAATATAGTCTCGCGAAAACTCCTTGCAGGGCAGAAATTCTGAGAATTCTTGACCAGGCATCGCTTGCTTTGTCCGAAGACGAAATCAGGCAGCAATTTACGGTTGAGTTCGACAGAGCTACTGTTTTTCGCACGCTTCGCACATTTCTTGAGATGAACATTATTCATCGGGTAATGGTTACGCCAACCGACATCAAATATGCCCTTACCAAAGATCAAAAGAGCAAAGGAAATGCAATCAGAAATCATGCCCATTTTCATTGCCAGCATTGCGATCAGGTGGTATGTCTGGGTAGTCTGGCGGTTGACCAGAGCAGCATACCTGAGGGATTTGATGTGAAAGCATTCGACATTGTTGTGAATGGAACCTGCGACAGATGCAAAAACTGATTCTTACTTACTTCATCTTTATTTTGGCTTTCGCGGTCCAGGGGCAAACAACAGGAATCCTGCGGGGCAAAGTGCGAACTGATGCAAACCGGGCTTTACCGGGAGCACATGTTTTTCTGCAGGAAGCAAAGCAAACAGTAGTTACCGATTCCAGTGGTTCGTTTTTATTTGATCGGGTGAAAGCGGGAACTTACCGGCTTCATGTGAGTTATCTGGGTTATAAGTGCATTCATCAGTACAAAGTAATCACTACAGGAGAATCACAGACCATTGACATTGTGATGGAACCTGACCATTTATCCTTGCAGGAAATTGTCGTGGAAGGTCATCAGCACAATTCTTTAAATCAAGCAACAACGCAGGCTGTAGTGCATGCCCATGCAAGCTTTATCGATCGCAATTTGGGTAATAGTCTGATGAAATCGCTTGATGCATTGCCAGGTATTCATTCCATGGAAGTGGGGCAGGGCTTGTCGAAACCTGTCATTCGCGGGCTTGGGTTCAACCGGGTGGTTGTTTCCGAAAACAACACAAAGATGGAAGGTCAGCAATGGGGTGCTGACCATGGCCTCGAGATTGACCAGTATGTTGCTGAACAGATTGAAATCATAAAAGGCCCGGCATCACTTCAATACGGGTCGGATGCCCTTGGGGGGGTAATCCACATTAAAGCTCCGTCTCTTGCCAGTCCGAACACTATTGAAACCAACCTGAAAACAGCCTTCAGATCGGTGAATAATTCATTGGGGGGCTCCATCATGTCAAGGATGCGTAAGGACGATTTTTTTGCCTATGCAAGGCTAACCTGGACCGATTTTGGGGATTATCAGGTTCCGGCCACTAAGTTTGTTTACAATCGGTACAACTTGCCGATTTACAATAAAACATTGAAAAACACTGCCGGTACAGAGAAAAATTTTTATGTGATGGCGGGCACTTTGAAACCCTGGGGCAAGATTTCATTCACTACTAGTAATGTATTTGCTAAAGCCGGTTTTTTCCCGGGATCGCACGGAATTCCAAATATCAATAACCTGAAGAGTGACGGCGATAACCGGAACATTGACCTGCCATATCAGCAGGTGAATCATTTTAAATTGTCTGGCAATGTGTTTATTAAAAGACAGAAAGGCCATTATCAGCTTGATGTTTCCATGCAGCAAAACCACCGTCAGGAATGGTCTGCTTTTCATACCCACTATCCTTCACAGCAGCCACCCACTGTGAACCCAGAACTCGAACTGGAGTGGAAATTACACACTTTGACCTTGAATGCTGTTCGTTCGCTCGATTCAGAGCGTAGTACATGGACTATTGGAGTCAATGCCCAAATGCAGGATAACCGCAAGGCTGGTTATATGTTTCTTTTACCCGAATTTCAGCGATATATGACTGGTTTGTTTCTTACTTCCACTTGGACATTTGCCCGACAGATTCTGCTGCAGACCGGATTGCGTTATGATTTGGGAATTATCGATATTGAGCCCTATAGTTCACCCTATACCGGTCGTACAAAATCACCCGATTTCAGAGGTGTTTACCATGATATCAGCTGGGCTGTCGGACTGGGAATGCCTCTTGACAGGGGTTTTCATATCAAAGCCAATCTGGCAAAAAGCTTCAGAATGCCCGGTGCTGCCGAGTTGAGCAGCAATGGAATTCATCACGGCTCGTTCCGGTATGAACTTGGCGACACGACCATTCGTTCGGAATCAGCTTATCAGTTTGATATTGGGCTTAGTATGACTCGAAAAAGATTCTCAATCGAGTTTAGTCCTTTTGCAGGCTATTTCCCGAATTTCATTTATCTAAACCCGTCAGGCAGTTACCTGTTGCCCGGAGGAGAAGAAGTGGAGGAGGCCGACGCAGGGCAAATTTACACTTATGTTCAGTCTGAAGCATATCGGTTCGGAAGCGAATTGTCCATTCACTATAAACCATATAATAACATCGACTTGCATGTTTCTGTTGAATATGTGATGGCTTCAGATGGAACCTATCCCTTGCCTTTTATCCCTCCCTTATCGGGATTGTTAAGCCTGGAGTACAGTTTCCCTGCCTATTGGAAGTTCTTGCACCAAACGAAAGCCGGGTTGGAAACGAAAATCGTTGCAGCACAAAACCAACATGCACGTAACGAAATGGAAACACCTTCTTATCAGCTGGTTAATTTGAATCTGTCGACAAAGATCCTCACAAAGTACTTTCCCCTTGGAGTTGATTTTCAAGTTCAAAATCTGTTCAATACCCGTTATTGGAACCACTTGAGTTTTTACAGGCAGATTGGCTTGCCCGAAGCAGGCAGGAATGTTCAACTATTGCTTACTATTCCTTTAACCAATCGATTAAGGAGTGAATAGGCAACGCACACATAAACGAATCATTTCTGCCATTGCATTTCTGGTTTTATTCCTCATACCAGGAGTGAAACAGGATCTGCACAGACTTTTCGTCCATTCTTGTTTTGATGTACTGGTAAGTAGGGAATCGGTTGTGCTTACACCTGACAATACCTGTGCCGAATGTGATTATTCCCTCTTTGTTGTAAAACCAACCAACATCCTGACGCTGTTTGTATTTGTCCTGTTTATCCAAAAAGTGGTATTGATTAGTCAGCTGAAGCCCTACCAATCATTACTTCCATCACAGCGCTTTTTGCGTGGTCCTCCATTATATTGAATTCAACCGGACGCACTGCATCAGGAATCATTGACTTTCTGGTTGCGAATTCCGCTTGTTGCACGTATTGGTTTAACCATTCAGGAGGGCTGAGGCACATTTTATCCTATCCACATTCCTGATGGAAATTATTTTATTATTTACAAATCTTAATATCCTTTATTATGAAATACAATTTTTTGACATACATCATATTGATGTTTATTGTAGTCTTCTCATCCTGTAGTAAAAATGATGGTGACACGCAAAAACCTGAAATATTGATTGATGAACCTTTCGATGGGCAGGTGCTTTTTGCCGGTGATGACTTGCATTTTGAAGCTTATTTCCTTGATAATATGGAGCTTAAATCATACAAAATTGATATTCACCCGAATGAAGACGGGCACGATCACAAAAGCACAGATGATGAGGGCGAATGGTCTTTTCAGAAAAGCTGGGATTTTGAACCCGGACAAAGAAACATACAAGTGAATCACCATGAAATTGTTATTCCTTCCATGATCGATGGAGTAGCCATCCATACAGGTGATTATCATTTTCTGGTTTATTGTACGGATAAGGCCGGGAATGAAAGCTGGATATCTATTGCCATTGAGATCGAATTGCCATAAGCATCAGCATGTCTTTTTTTGGCATGTCAGGTTGGTTTGAAGGGGTTTTAGCTACTTCTGTTTCATTCCAGGCGGGGCAAGTGATTGAAAATGCTCTTAGTTGACATTGAATAGATTGGATTTGGTTAGTCGCTCCGTGTTTTGCAAGTGCAGCCGTTCATTCATTGTTGGTATCGACTTTATTTGGTGACCTTTTTTAATATGCCTGACACTTCTGTATTGCTGTATATCCTCTTTTTTCACCAGACTATTTTGTAGCTATATTAATTTGTTACTTTTGCAGGTTATACAAGGTCATCATCTTCATGTCGCGTCCCGAGAATAAGTTCAAAACGAATACTTTCAAACCTGAGGATCCGGTTATTACGGAGTCTGCAAAGCCTGTAAGGAAGAAGGTTGAGCCAAAGAAAACCAGCATTCCGTGGTATCGCGACGAAAGAGCTATTAAACTCATTGGCATCAGTTTGTTTTTTCTTTCCGTTTATTTGATACTGGCCTTTTCTTCTTTTTTATACCATTGGTTCAACTTCATAACCGATGATATTCTGTCGACAGCGCCTTTGTCGAGGGTTTTTCTCGACACGGATATGGCAATCAGCAACCACACCGGCAATTTGGGGGCTTATTTATCCCAGATTTTGGTTAAGGAGGGTTTTGGAATTGGTGCTTATTTCATTGCTTTTCTGATGCTTATTTTCGGAATAAAACTGCTTTCGGGCTACAAGGTAATTGGAGGATGGAAAATCTGGCAGCTATCGATCTTCTCCCTGTTGTGGTTGCCGGTAACCTTGTCTTTTATTTTTCCAGCCGATCCCATGAATATACTGGGGGGTGTTGTTGGATATTTTGTGACGCATTATCTACAGAGCGTAATCGGGAATGTGGGATTGATAATCCTCCTGGTATTCACTATGCTTGCCTACCTGATTATTATGTTTAATATGTCGTTCAGGCTTCCCGAAAGAACGAAGCCTGACAAAGAATCACCACCTGCTCCAAAACCACCTGTTGGAATGCAGGAGGATAAGTATAATGTTGTGGAGTATGCAGTTAAAGATCATGAGGAGGTTGAATTTGAAAAACCTGAGACCGGCACGGGTAATTTCAGACATATTGTTGAAGACGAGGTGGTGGAACCGGAAAATATTGAGGATGAAGTGCCTGAAGTTGCAATGTCTGACTCGGGTGTTGAGCTGAGTGTCGAACCTGTTCAATCTGAAAAGGTCAAAAGCAAGGGGACAATTGCTCATCAGGGACTCGACACGGAGTTTGATCCTACACTCGATTTGCCTGATTATAAATACCCGCCACTGGATTTGCTGAATGCCTACGGCGACGGAACCATAACAGTAGACCGCGATGAATTGGAAGCCAACAAAAATCGCATTGTTGAAACCCTTGGGAATTATGCCATTGGGATTGAAAAAATAAAGGCCACAATTGGGCCTACCGTCACATTGTATGAAATTATTCCCGCACCAGGGGTTCGTATTTCGCGTATCAAAGGACTCGAAGATGACATTGCACTAAGTCTTTCAGCATTGGGAATACGCATTATAGCGCCAATTCCCGGCAAAGGCACTGTGGGCATTGAGGTGCCCAATAAAAAGCCTGAAATTGTCTCGATGCGCTCCATAATCGGCTCGGAAAAGTTTATATCAAACAATTACGAGTTGCCTTTTGCCCTTGGAAAGACCATTGCCAATGAAAGTTTTGTGGCCGATCTGGCTAAAATGCCCCATATCCTGATGGCTGGCGCAACTGGTCAGGGCAAGTCGGTGGGACTCAACGCTATCATCACCTCTCTGCTTTATTGTAAGCATCCATCGGAGCTTAAATTCGTTATGGTCGATCCAAAAAAAGTTGAACTCAGTCTTTTCAGCCGGATCGAACGACACTATCTGGCCAAGCTGCCCGATTCGGAAGAGGCCATCATCACCGATACCCGCAAAGTGGTACGTACCCTCAACTCGCTTACCATTGAGATGAATTACCGCTATGAGTTGCTCAAGGATGCACAGGTTCGCAACATCAAAGAGTACAACACTAAGTTTAAATCGCGCAGGCTAAACCCAAACGATGGGCACCGTTTTCTGCCTTATATTGTACTTGTGGTGGATGAGTTTGCCGACCTGATTATGACAGCCGGAAAGGAAATTGAAGGGCCCATTACACGTCTGGCTCAATTGGCTCGCGCTGTTGGTATACACCTTATTATTGCCACCCAACGCCCATCGGTTAATATCATTACAGGAACCATTAAAGCGAACTTTCCAGCCCGTATTGCTTTCAGGGTTATCTCGCGTATCGATTCACGCACAATTCTTGATACGGGTGGAGCCGACCAACTGGTTGGCAGAGGCGATATGTTGTTTTCAACTGGCAACGACCTGATTCGTCTCCAATGCGCTTTTATCGACACGCCTGAGGTTGAAAGACTTACTGATTACATTGGTTCACAAAGGGGTTACCCCGACGCTTTTCACCTGCCTGAATATGCTGAAGAACAAGATTTTCCGGACGATAATTTCAACCCGGCCGATCGTGATGAGTTGTTTGAAGATGCTGCAAGAATTATTGTTCAGAACCAGCAGGGATCAACATCCTTGCTCCAACGGAAACTTAAACTGGGTTACAACCGGGCCGGTAGAATAATTGATCAGTTGGAAGCCGCCGGAATAGTCGGACCTTTTGAAGGAAGCAAGGCCAGAGAAGTAAAAGTGGCCAATGAAATGGCTTTGGAACAGTTTTTGAAGGATATCTACAGTAAATAATTACAGATAAATATGAAAATACTCATCAAATTACTGATCATAAATGTTTTACTACTGTCTTCTGTCATGTCAACCGCACAAAAAAAAGCAGATGAATTGCTAAAAGAGGTTATCGATAAGACGAATTCTTATAAATCAATCGAAGTATTTTTTAGTTACAGGATGCTGAATGAAGGTGCCGGAATTGATGAACTCAAAGAAGGCTTGGTAATTATCAGAAACGATGCTTACAAATTGATTGTTGCCGGTCAAACGGTGATCAGCGATGGCAAAACAGTGTGGACTTATCTGGCAGAAAGTGAAGAAGTGATGGTAAGCGATGCTGATCTGGGCGAGGACGCTATGACGCCAAGCAAAATACTCACGGCTTACTACAACGATTATAAGGCTGTCTATGTCAACGATAAACAGAATGCAGCCAGAGGACTCAAAACCATTGAACTGAAACCTTTAACTGGGAAGAAGTTCACCAAGATACACATTGGCATTGATGAACGGAAAATGCAGATTGCCAATTTCAGCATGTTTGAAAACAACAATACCTTCATTTATACCATTGATAAACTTGTCCCGGATGTGAAAACTGACGACAAGATGTTTACCTTCAGACCTTCAGATTTTCCAAATGCTGAGGTAGTTGACATGAGATAGACATGTGGAGTTAAAACTTCAACCAAATGACAGCAAAGAAAAAGCCGGCAAGAAAAACAGGAGGCAGCAGCAGAAATAGAAGCAAAATGGGTCTGGGACTGCGTTTGCTTTTGTTTTTCGCAGCATTGCTGATCATTTCATTGGCAGTGAGCTATCTGATTGTCAAAATGCAAAGACATAAAGCACCTGCATTCAGCGAGATAGTTCCAACATTGGAAGCAAACGATACAACCTTGTTGCCTGACAAAGTTAATCTCGTCGAGGGTTCCGTTACCAACATCAAACCTGATCAGAAGAAGCTTGTTACTGATAGCCTGAAGAAAACCGACAAACCTTCCGTGACAGGAATTGTGGGTACCTGGGTAAGCACAATTAACGGTGCCATGCTGACTATTTCAGGAGAAACTTATGCCATCGATTTTCCGTCGATTGATTCCCGTAAGCCAATGAAAGGAAGTATAAAAGTATCGAAGGGTGCTTTTACGGTGATCAATGATGAGTCGGATAAGGACTGTGGCATCGATCCCGGGCAATATTTGTTCACGCTCAAAGGCGATGACCTCACCATTATCAAAAAGAGGGATTCCTGTAAAAAACGCGCGGCAAGCCTCGACGCAGCCTGGTTCAGGTTATAAATTCCATTTTCTCAAAAAGCGAATTCATTAGGTTGTCAACCTGGGAGGACAGGTCATGGCAAAGTAGTCTTCAAGGATTCTTTTGCCAAATGAGCATGTTATTCTTGAGTGTGCTGATCACATTTCATGATAAAATGATAACCGGCAAAATGATTTTCTATCGTAAATGAATTTTCACCAAAGTGAATACACCTCATGGATTTCAGTCTCATGATTTTTTTTAACGGCATGAAACACAAATTACAGGGCGATTAGTAAGTCAAACTTTATTTCCGGCAATCAACTAAAACAATCCACCTTGCTGATATATCTCAAGTTGCACATCAGCAAAACGGTTGGCGTTGATGCGTGTGTTTTTGCTGAGGTTCTCGATAAGACCGGTTTCAAAATTAACCCTGATGGTATCTCCTTCTTCCAGTTTTAGTCCATCGAGTTTGGTATAGGTCATGATGGGGAAGGCGGCATTAATGGCGTTACGCTCGTAAATAGCTCCAAAGGATTCTGCAATAACAGCCTGAATTCCAAGAGATATAAAACAATCTACAGCCTGTTGCCTTGAGCTGCCACTTCCGAAATTCTTCTGAACTACCACAATATCGCCCGGTTCAGCTTTTTTGCTGAAGTCTTCATATCCAGCGAGATTATCAAAGGTGTACTGTCCCATCTCCTTCAATTCGGTTATAGCCAGATAGCGGTTATGGAAAATCATGTCGGTGTCCACATTATCTTCCTGTATAAACCATGCTTTTCCTTCAATGATAATTGGCTTTTCAGTAGTGTTGTGGGATTGCTCCACTATCTTAGCTGCTTTTACCGTTGAACCGGTTTCAAATAGTGCTGGATTTTTCGGTATGGCATCTTCTGTGGTGATATAGCCTGCAACTGCCGATGCTGCCACAATAGCCGGCGATGCCAGGTAGACACTTCCTTTGCCCTGCTTGCCTGGAAAATTGCGGTTGCCTGTACTGATTGTTATTTCACCCGGGCCATTCTGACCAACCTGGCCGGCAGCGCAACCCGCACATCCTGCATTGGAAACCAGGGCTCCGGCATCTTTAAAGATGCGCAACAGTCCTTCATCCATACATTGTTGCCAGATTTCATCGGTCGATGGTACAATTTTCAACACCACTCCGGGAGCTACTTTTCTGCCTTTCAGTATTTTGCCGGTAATACGCAGGTCTTCAATCCGACCATTTGTGCAACTACCGATAAAAGCTGAGTCAATTTTTATTTTGGAGGTTTCTTTGATGTCAACAGCATCATGTGGTTTGCCCGGACGGCTAACCATAGGCACAAATTTACTGATATCGATATCAAAAACCTGATCGTATGTAGCGTCAGCATCGGCCAAAATTCTGAGAAGCTGCCTGCCTGTTCGCTCTTCACAATACTGCATGACTTCATCATTGGGCGGAAACAGCAGGATGATAACCCCCATTTCGGTTCCCATGGAAGCTATGGTAATCCTTTCATCGAGGGTTAATCGATCGACTTCTTCACCATAAAATTCAACGGAGTAGCCCAGCAGTTCGTTCGCGCCAAACCGGTTTAGCAGATTCAGAACAATGTCTTTGGCACTTATGCGCGGTGGGCGTTGACCGATGAGGTTAATTTTTACCGATGGCGGAACTTTGAACCAAACGGATCCACGGTGGAATGCGGCCGTTATATCCTGATCGCCCATGCCTTGTCCGAATGCACCTATAGCACCAAGAATGTTGGCATGCGAGTCGGTTGTTACTGCAGTTGATCCGGGCCATGCCAGCCCTTCCGACATCATCAGATGGGTTCCAATTCCTTTGTCAATATCATAAATCTTCAGACCGTGTTTTCTGGCATAAATCCTGACTATCTGCTGATTAACAGCGTATTTCTGATCACTTCCGGTTGGGTTGGTGTCGAAAGTAAAAAATGTTTTGGATGGATCATCAATGCTCAGATTATGATCCTCAAGGGTTTTCACAACATTGGGTCCGCCAAAATCACGTGCTGCACGGGCATCAATCATGATATCGACGATATCACCAG
>DITE01000077.1 GCA_002422725.1 Bacteroidales bacterium UBA6192 | reverse complement strand
ACAGGGGTTTGGTTTCCCGATCGCAACAAATTAATTAACTGATCGTTGCTAAGCCCGTGACTGATCGTATACTTACCTGGCTTGATCAGCTGGGGGTATTTTTTTTCTTTTGCAAGCCATTCGAAGTTTCTCCGGTGAATAATTAAGCCACGCTCGTATAGAATCTTTTTAACGCCCTCATAGTCAGAACCGGTAGGGATAAATATCTCGATATCTTTCCCGTCAGGAGTCCAAACATTTGATTTAAAAATGACCTGATAAAGCATATAAGCTATCACAAGGGAAACTATAACCAATAAAGTCAGAAAGACCATAATGATTCTTCGAAATTTACTCTTGGTCCGATTACTCCTTTTTGCGTATTTACTGTGGTAATTACTCATGCCCATATATAATCAAATTATGGAATCAATTGAAAATGAAATTGATCAACCCATCCATGCTTTTCTTTGATCCATGCTTTTCTTACCCCGGTCTTTATATACCCAGACTTTTCGAAAAGTTGAATACTTATGATATTGTTGCTGTTGATGTAGCAATAGAGTTGTTTAAGATTTAATATTTCAAAAGCATATTTGGCCAATTCCTCAAGTGCTTTGGAAGCAATACCCTGATTACGATGGTCTTTGTCTGTCATAATGCCCACAGCAGCCCTCAGATGCCTGGGGTCGAAATCGAACAGGTCAACAGTACCGACCGTTGTTGCACGTTCATTTATCATACAATCGATCATAAACCGTTGTTGTCTGTTGGCATAAATATCTGAAGAAGATAAGATAAGTTGTTCAATTTGAAACAAAGAAACCGGAGAAACTGTGTCGCTGGTCATCCACAACGAAATGTCGTTTTCCCAATGATAAAGTAAATTGGCATCTGAAGGCTCAGGTGCTCTAAGTTTTATGATTATTTTCGACATGGGCAATTCTGACATTTTAAACAGCGTACTAAAATACAGATTTTTGAAATAAGACCTATCCCCCTGAAAGCAATTTTTCTTTACTCTTTCAGCTAATGATTTAATATGAAATAAAATTCCTGTTTAGATTTTGATTTAAACAAATCACGGCACAAGAATTTGTCCTTTGAAAACAAACTCTGCAGGTCCTTCAAGAGTGATGTTTTCAAAGGAATCGCCATGCCGGTCAAAGCTTACAGTTAGCATTCCTCCGATGGTTTGGATATGGAAATTACTCCCACCAAACCACAAAGATGCTGCAATAGCTGAGGCAGTAACACCTGTACCACAAGAAAGGGTTTCATCTTCAACACCTCTCTCAAAAGTTCTGATGTTCGGTATCCCGTTAACCATTTCGAAAAAATTGACGTTTATGCCATCGGTGGTAATCGATTGGTCGTGTCTGATTTTTTTTCCTTCCGTAATCACATCAAATGAATCTAAGTTTGTGATTTGTTTTACATAATGAGGAGAGCCTGTGTTAATTATCAGGTCATCGCCAAATTTGTCCCAATTGCGAACCTGATTCATATTCAGTTTGACCTGATATACCGGACTGTTGTCAGAAAGCACTTCAGCCGGGTGCAATCCATCAACTGCATCGATGAGCATCAGGCTCTCGGCCAGCCCGTGACTAAAGGCAAAGGCAGCGGCACATCTGCCTCCGTTGCCACAAAAACTGCTTTCGAGGCCATCAGCATTATAGTATTCCATACGAAAGTCGGCCCTGTCCGATGCACTGATCAAGATGAGCCCATCAGAGCCTATGCCAAAATGCCTGTCACAAAGTTTCTTTATTAATTGCTGACCTGGAACAAAAATATTCTGTTGATTATTGATAATAATAAAATCATTGCCTGTGCCATGATATTTATAAAATTCCTGATGCTTGTCTGACATCTTTGTTATCTTTTTAATGAATTTGTTAATTCTTCTTAATCCTTATTCAGATGGTTCGGTTTTTGTTGTCAAATGTAAAAGTTTAATTCATTAATGAACACATTTGATTAACATCATTTAACATTGAAAACAAAAACTTTTATGGTTTAAAGTCGTTTCATTGAGTACAAAAATAGTAACGAAATTAAATTCTTAATTGGTATGAAAGAAAATTTGAAGAACATTGGATACGGTTTAGCTGGCGGAGCAATCGTTTTGATTGTTTCAATGTTGTTTTCTTTAGGCAACAATTCGGATAATACGGGTGATAATTCCAGTGAGGCAAGAATGAATGTGCAGCCGCAGGTGAATGCACCTGTGTATCAGACAGCATTTGCATCAGTTCCGCAAGATGTTGATTTTGTTGATGCTGCCGACAAAACTGTCAATGCGGTGGTGCACATCAGAACAGAGATGACGCGCAGGTCATCATCATACGATGATTTTTTTGGTTCACTTAGAGAATATCTTTATGGCGGACCTCAAGGGCCTGGCAGAAGTAACACCTTAGTTGGATTTGGTTCGGGCGTTGTGCTTTCCGACGATGGTTATATTGTAACCAATAATCACGTTGTTGAAGGTGCCGAAAAAATTGAAGTTACATTCAACGATCGCAGGCAATTAAAGGCTACTCTTGTTGGGAATGATCCAACTACAGACCTTGCATTGATAAAAGTTGAAGCAAAAGACCTTGCATTTCTTGTGTTTGGCGATTCAGATAAAACAAAAGTTGGGGAGTGGGTGCTGGCTGTTGGGAATCCGTTTAATTTAACATCCACTGTCACAGCAGGTATTATTAGTGCAAAAGCACGAAATATCAATATCCTTGGAAGCGGTTCATCAATCGAGTCATTTATTCAGACCGATGCGGTAATCAACCGGGGAAATAGTGGTGGTGCTTTGGTTAATACGATCGGTGAGTTAATTGGAATCAATGCCGCTATTGCTTCGCACACTGGTGTTTATGAAGGGTATTCTTTTGCAATTCCTTCGAATATTGTGCGTAAAGTAGCCGATGATATAATTCGTTTTGGTGAACCGCAACGCGCATATCTTGGAGTTGAAATCCGTGAAATGACAAAAGAACTGGCTGAGGAAACCGGACAGGACTTAATCAAAGGGGTTTACATAGCAAATGTTACCGATAATGGTGGTGCTCAGGAGGCTGGTCTGCGGTCGGGTGATGTAATCAGGAAGGTGAACGAAAGCGAAGTGAATAGTCTGTCGCAATTGCTTGAAGTTATCGGACAACACAGACCTGGCGATAAAGTGAAGGTGGAAGTTTTTTCCAAAAATCGATTAAAATCATTTGATGTAACGCTTAAGAATCAAACAGGAACAACCGAACTGGTTAAAAGAGAAGAACGTTTCGTAAACGAAACACTTGGCGTTTCGCTCGAAAAGGTATCAGCCAACGACAGAAAAACCTTGGGAATAATGCATGGACTCAAGATTGCTGAACTCAATGAGGGTGTCATGAAAAGGGGAGGAATCAGCAAAGGGTTCATTATAACTTCGGTAAATGGACAGAAAGTTAACTCAAAGAGTGAACTTGAATCTGCTTTGGGTAATCAGAACGGACAAACAACCCGTATTCAGGGTGTTTATCCCAATGGTATGAAAATCAGTTTTGAGTTTATAAACTAATTTAGAATAATTTTAAATAAAATACGTTTGAACATTGTTTAATCTATAACAGACTTGAAATATGCTGGTGCATAGTGCCAATCTAATGAACTTTAGCATTTGATTGAACAAAAAACCTGTTTGGTTTGTTAACAAACTTAGCTATGAGACAATTAAAGATATCGAAGTCAATTACCAACCGTGAAACCGCTTCACTTGATAAGTATTTGCAGGACATAGGTAAAGAATTAATGATTACTGCCGATGAAGAGGTTGAGCTGGCCCGGAAAATTAAGACTGGCGATCAAAAAGCCCTCGAAAGGCTGGTAAATGCTAACCTTAGATTTGTTGTTTCGGTAGCAAAACAATACCAGAATCAGGGTCTCAGTCTTCCCGATTTAATTAATGAAGGCAATCTTGGTTTGATTAAGGCTGCCAAACGATTTGATGAAACCCGTGGATTTAAGTTTATTTCCTATGCCGTTTGGTGGATCAGACAGTCAATTCTGCAAGCTCTTGCAGAGCAATCGAGGGTTATCAGATTGCCGCTGAATCAGGTTGGTTCATTGAATAAAATCAAGAAAGCCGCATCCAAACTGGAACAGTTATTGCAAAGACCACCATCATCTGACGAACTTGCTGAGAACCTCGATGTGTCTGAGCAGAAAATTGATGCTGCATTGAAGATTAACACCCGTTATATCTCCATGGATGCACCACTTAAGGTTGATGACGATATCATGTTTCTTGATTCCTATATCCCCGAGGATGTACCTGAAGCTGATGAAGAACTCATGAATGAGTCGTTAGGCAAAGAAATACAGCGCTCGCTCTCCAGTCTTTCTGAAAAAGAAAGGCAAATCATCAATATGTATTACGGTATTGGAATGAACCATAGTTTAACACTGGATGAAATTGGAGCCATATTTGACCTGACGCGCGAAAGGGTGAGGCAGATTAAAGAAAAAGCGATCCGAAGATTAAAACACACCGCGAGAAGCCGCTTGCTAAAAGCTTATCTGGGGCAATAAGAATTACACTAATCTCCGTTTAATGCCTTTCTGAGATTTTTTGAATAATATGCCGATTAACCTGTAAAAAGGCTATCCGGCATTTTTTTATCATGTTCACCCCCTTTGTTGCATGTAAGCATAGACAAAGTGCCCGGTACGCCCTGATGTTGGCAAACCCTGTTCTGAGAGTTTGTAAAAAAGAGTTAGGCTTGCGATTTCACTGGATTTACCCTTTTACTATCCTCATTTTTTTTCCGAAAACGATTGCATTGTTTTTTATATCTTTGCCACAATCAGTACATCCTGTTATAAAATGACTGTTAACATTATAGTATTCAGATAATTGATTATATGATAAATCATGCCACTTTATTAACAAAATACATATGGAACAATTCAATTCTTCACTAAAATCCTGGATCGACAACGAAAAAGCTGCCACCGAACTCATTGGGGTGATAGGGTGCCTATGGTACGACAAATCAATTGAACTCATTTTGTTAAGGTCTGTTTTAGTTAACCGCGGTTCCGGGAAAATCCTGAACAAGCATATCAGGGCCGAAACAATACTTAAAAAGCCAGTTAGAGTCCAGGATTCACTCATGATTGCGAAAGCTATTCTGGAACTTGAGATTGCCCCGGCCCGAATTGACATCGGCCGGCTTAATTCGGAATGGACCGACGAGAAACAGCATTATGGGTCTGTAAAGGAATTTGTTCTGGATAAGCTGAAAGCATTTGTAAAAGCACCTCCAAGAAGCACGAAAACTCAGGATGTTGTCCTGTATGGATTTGGGCGCATTGGCAGGCTTTTGGCGCGCGAACTGACTCAGTTTGCAGGCAATGGCTCTCATCTGCGCCTTAGGGCAATTGTTACACGAACCAATTCAGATGAAGATATCCGAAAAAGGATATCCCTTTTCAGAAAGGATTCTGTTCATGGCAATTTTAATGGCGTAGCCAACGAAGACCTCGCCAACAAATCAATGATTGTAAATGGTCAGATCATTAGGTTTATTGCTGCCAATAATCCGGAAGATGTTGATTATGTTAAGGAAGGAATAAATGATGCGCTTGTAATTGATAATACAGGTGTTTTCAGAGACCGTGAAAACTTATCACGACATCTCCGTTCCAAAGGGGTTGCAAAGGTGCTGCTTACTGCACCGGGGAAAGCTGATATACCCAACATTGTGTATGGAGTAAACCAGAATATGTTTGATCTGGATGTTGAAACAATCTTCTCTGCTGCTTCCTGCACAACAAATGCAATCGTGCCCGGTCTTGAAGTACTTGAAAAAAATGTTGGCATTATTAAAGGACATATCGAAACCATACATGCCTACACAAATGACCAGAATCTTCTGGATAATTACCATAAAAAAACACGCAGGGGAAGGTCTGCTCCACTGAATATGGTGATCACAGAAACGGGCGCAGGTTCAGCAGCAGCCAAAGCAATTCCTTCATTGAAAGGGAAACTGACTTCCAATGCAGTACGTGTACCGGTGCCTAATGTGTCATTAGCCATCCTCACGCTGGAACTAAACCGCCCAACAACAGTTGATGATATCAACCAGATGTTTCTGGATGCTTCCCTAAAAGGAACACTCATCGAGCAAATCAGGTACAGCAACTCAACCGAATTCGTTTCGTCTGATGGAATTGGCGACTCATGTGCATGTATTTATGATAGTCCGGCGACAAAAGTATCCGATGATGGCAAAACAGCCATAGTGTATTTATGGTACGACAACGAATTTGGGTATACAAGTCAGGTAATCAGACTTGCCCGTCATATTGGGAAAGTAAAGAGTTATCGGTACTATTAACCGGCTGTTTCTATTCGTCCCCGGCTTGCATTTTGCTGACTCATTTGCATTTTGTGTGATTTTTTTGGCAAAAGGATATTTCGTCCCTTTTCGGGTTGATATTAGTTTTACATTTGTCTGCTGAATTAGAAACTTTTCTATGCAAGAAGCAAAATACATCTTTGTAACCGGAGGTGTTACATCATCACTCGGAAAAGGAATCATCTCAGCATCGCTGGCCAAGCTTTTGCAGGGGAGGGGCTTTTCAGTTACCATTCAGAAACTCGATCCGTATATAAATGTTGATCCGGGAACCCTAAACCCCTATGAACATGGTGAATGCTATGTTACTGAGGACGGAGCTGAAACCGATCTGGATTTGGGACATTATGAGCGATTTTCCAACACACCAACCTCTCAGGCAAACAATGTTACCACCGGACGGATTTATCAGCATGTAATCAACATGGAAAGGCGTGGCGAGTATCTTGGAACAACAGTTCAGGTTATTCCGCACATCACCGACGAAATAAAAAGATGCATCAGGCTTCTTGGGCAAACCGGCAAGTTCGATTTTGTAATTACCGAGATTGGTGGCACCGTTGGCGACATCGAATCCTTTCCTTTTATTGAAGCCATCAGGCAAATGCGGTGGGAATTGGGCAAAAATTGTGCTGTAATCCACCTTACGCTCGTGCCATATCTTTCAGCAGCAGGTGAGTTAAAAACAAAACCGACCCAACATTCAGTAAAAACAATGCTAGAACAGGGTGTTCAACCCGACATAATCGTTTGCCGGACAGAGCATCATCTGAATGCGGCTATAAAGAATAAAATTGCGCAGTTTTGCAATGTCGGATCCAATTCTGTGATCGAAAGTATCGATGCAGATTCTATCTATGATGTTCCTGTGCTGATGCTTCAGGAAAAACTGGATGTAGAAGTGTTGAACAAAACCAACACTCCTTGTCCCGAAAAAATTGATATCAGTAACTGGTTAAATTTTCTTTTAAAACTGAAGAATCCAAAAGCTGCTGTTACGATTGCCCTCGTTGGAAAATATGTTGAGCTTAAGGATGCCTACAAGTCCATTCATGAATCATTAATTCATGCTGGTGTTGTAAATGAATGCTCAGTTAAAGTAAAGCATGTTCATAGCGAAAACCTTAACAGGTCCAACCTGATCGAAAACCTGGAAGGTGTGAGTGGTATCATTGTAGCGCCAGGGTTTGGGTCAAGGGGAATTGAAGGAAAAATACTCGCCATTGAATATGCACGGGTAAACAAGGTTCCATTCTTTGGAATCTGCCTTGGTATGCAGTGCGCTGTAATCGAATTTGCTCGGAATGTTCTGGGGATGAAAGATGCCCACTCCACCGAAATGAATCCTGAGTCAGGTTTTCCGGTAATTGACCTGATGAAGAGTCAACGGTCGGTGAATGATCTGGGAGGGACGATGAGGCTGGGTGCATACCCTTGTCAAATTGACACCAACTCAAAAGTATTCAAATTGTATGGTGAAAAAAATGTGTCAGAAAGACACAGACACAGATTCGAGTTCAACAATATTTACAGGGAGATTTTTACTCAAAACGGATTAAAGCCTGTGGGTATTTACCCGGCGGAAGACCTTGTAGAAATAGTTGAACTTGATAACCATCCATGGTTCATTGGTGTTCAGTTTCATCCTGAATACAAAAGCACTGTAGCCAATCCACATCCTTTATTCTCAGGCTTTATTCATGCTGTGCTGAATCACGCATTCGGACAAGATTAACTCCTGCTCAGTTTTTCTCTTCCAATACGACGGATTGTGCTATTTTTGCATTTCATCTTGATTATTCCCATTTAAATGAACAGAGATACAATTATTGGATTCATTCTTATTGCAGCCATTTTAGTTGGCTATTCAATCTGGATGACACCTTCAAAAGAAGAATTGGCCGATAGACAACGGAAAATTGATTCTGTAAACTTCGTCAGACAGCAGCAACGATTGATCGATTCGCTGAGAATTGCAACATTGCCTGTAAACAATGCCTTGGCAGAACCTGCTGAAGA
Organism: Bacteroidales bacterium UBA6192; assembly: GCA_002422725.1. Taxonomy (GTDB): domain Bacteria; phylum Bacteroidota; class Bacteroidia; order Bacteroidales; family F082; genus UBA6192. The sequence goes on along the minus strand of DITE01000077.1, from coordinate 65,630 downwards.
AGTTGTTGATTTAGTTGATACTTCTGATACGGATATGAATGAATTGCGTAAACGCTTTGGCGTTTTTGCTGGATCTACTATCGGTACAGATACAACTTACACGATTGAAAATGATCTTATTGAGCTCAAATTTGGCGCCAAAGGAGGATTCATTCACGAGGCTGTTTTAAAGAATTTTCAAACATTCGACTCCCTGCCACTGATCATGTTTGATCCGAATACAGCTTTGTTTAACCTTTCATTTTTTGTACAAAACAGAACTGTCAGTACGGGTGATTTTTATTTTAAGCCTTATCTGAACGGAGAGCCTTTTACCAACCAGCAACCTGATTTTTCTGATCGTGACAGTCTGGTTTTTTCGATGAGGCTTTTTGCTGATATGGCCGACGGGGCTTTTGACGAGTCGCGTTATATCGAGTTTGAATATGTGCTCAGAAAAGACCAATACATGATTGATTTTAACCTGAACCTGGAAGGAATGGATAAAATCATTGCATTCAACACCAGCTTTCTGAACCTTGATTTTGCAGTAGATCAGTTGCGTCAGGAAAAAAGTGTTGACCAATGGAACGGCTCGACAATCTATTTTAAATATTTGAAAGATGAGGTTGATTACCTTTCCGAAACAAAAGACGATGAAGAATCAATTAAAACAAGGCTGAAATGGATTTCGTTTAAACAACGATTTTTTAGTATCGCATTGATTGCCAAGGAACATTTCGATAATGCTGAGCTAAAAACAATAACAAAAACGGATGTAAACAATCCGCGATATCTTAAGTCAGTAAGCTCAAGCATTGGATTGCCTTTTACACTGCAATCTTCCCAGACAATTCCATTATCTCTTTATATTGGACCAAACAATTTTAAAGAGTTGCGCCAATATGATCTGGATCTGGAAAGACAAATACCATTAGGCTGGGGGTTCTTTCTGCTGGCCTGGATCAATATATACATTGTTATTCCGGTTTTTGGTTTTCTCGGTAGCTATGGCTGGAATTATGGAATTGTAATTTTGGTACTTACACTCTTGCTTAAACTTTTACTATTCCCCATTGCATATAAAACGTATCATTCTTCAGCTAAAATGCGGGTATTGAAACCTGAGATTGATGAAATTTCAGCTAAGTTTCCCAAGTCTGAAGATGCCATGAAAAAACAGCAGGCTGTGATGCAACTCTACAAGCGGGCGGGGGCTAACCCCATGTCAGGCTGTGTTCCCATGTTACTGCAAATGCCCATCCTGATTGCTATGTTTAGGTTTTTCCCTTCCAGTATCGAACTACGACAGCAACCTTTCCTTTGGGCAGAAGACCTGTCAAGCTACGACAGCGTAATGTCCTTGCCTTTTAACATTCCATTTTATGGTGAACACGTGAGTTTGTTTACCCTTTTAATGACAATTTCTACCATCATTTACACTTATCTGAATAATCAGATGATGGGTGCACAGACTACCCAGTTGCCAGGCATGAAAACCATGATGTATCTCATGCCAATTATGTTTCTTGGCTTGTTCAATAATTATGCTTCGGGGTTGAGTTATTATTATTTGCTTGCTAACCTAATCACCTTTGGTCAGATGTATATTTTCCGACTGGCAATCAATGAAGATAAATTAAGGGCTCAGATTGAGATTAACAAGAAAAAACCAATTAAAAAATCAGGTTTTCAGAAACGATTGGAAGAAGCTGCAAAGAAAAGAGGATATAAAGCATAAATATTTTATCAGATAGTGCATGGAAATATCCTATTATGAGCGAATAGGGCAGGAGAACCTCCGCAAACTGATCGAATTGTTTTATGAGGGTGTTAAGACCGATGAGGTTCTTTTACCTATGTATCCCGGTGATCTTGAGGCAGCTGAAAGACGTTTGTATTTGTTTATGGTCCAATACCTGGGCGGACCGGCAATTTATAGTGAAAGGCGCGGGCATCCAAAGTTGCGAATGCGACACATGATGTTTCCAATTACGGAAGATGCCAAACAACATTGGCTTAGCCGCATGAAAAATGCACTTGATCAGATTGATATCGATGATGATTCGCGGAGGTTTCTTTGGTCATACTTTACAACCACTGCTGAATTTCTGAAAAACCGTTAGCCCTGGTTGCAAAGCAGGATACATTTTGCGCTATTTCGTTCTCATTCAAAATCGCCATCCTAATCTGACATCCAGAAAGTCGGCAACATGGCCGTGAGCCCTCAATCCCAGCCCTGGTACGAAATGATCCCCTACCTGATATACCAATGTATAGCGCTGATAAACATCTTGTTTTAAACCAACAGGCTTTTTAATATACAGTCCGAAAACCTGACTAAACAAGAATTTGCCTAACAAAAACTCATTTCCCGCACCTATCCCAAAACTTAATGCGTCTCCGGACATGCCCTCTGTTCGGGCCCGATGATCGAGTGCGCCATGCCAGACAAGGTCTAATTCGCCACCAACAGCATTGATGCGGCTTATCTGATGAAAAAACTGAATTCCCATGCCAACGATTGGATAATACCGTTTCAATTCAACTTGTTTGTTGGTTGCCAATATATGGAAACTTAAACGGTTTTTATCCCTGGGTATCGAGTCCCAGTTTACATATTGATATGTTAGAAAGACCGGATCAACAGGGAAATAGGTTAATCCAATGGAAGCAGAGGGATAGTTTATTCCTTTGTTAGGCTCTTTGATTCCACTGTTCGAAATGTGGTTAAAATTGGCTGCCAGTTGCATGCTGAATCTGTTGTTGATCCGGTAGTTTAACTGCACACCTGCAAGCAGGGAAAAGGCTATATGTGTTGAATATGAAAGGTTGTTGGGGTTTTTAACCGAATCATATGGCCTACTGAGTAGCGACAAGCCTGCACCGCCTCTAAAACTGAAATGAAGCCTGTTTTTGACATTGAATGCTGGCTCAATATAGACCAGTGGATTAATCCCATATCCCAGAATATCAGGACTATTGAAATCCCATATACCTATTGATATACCAGCTCTTGGAGAACAAAGACATTGATTCCAGGCTTGCTGACTAATGTTTAGCCTGAAGGCATCGATCTCGAGCCCTATTGGATAGGAATCCTTTACTGCAACAATATCTTGTGAGTGAATGATGACAAATCCATAATGTGGTCTGATGCTGTAACCCGTAAATACCTGTTTTTCTGAACTATTCTGACCAAATCCAATCAAATTGAAAAGGATCAGCACAGCAAGCAACAGGGTTGGGCTTTTCATTTCTGGTCGCCTATGAAATAATCATCTTTTTCAGCAAACAACACATTAAAGGTTGTCAGGCTACCATAAATTCTGGTGATGTATTGCTGCAGATTCACCTTGTCATCATCGTTCAGATCGGAACTGTTGATGCGCTGTTCCATAACCCTGATTCTGTCGCGAACCATAACAATTTTGTGAAAAAAAGTCTCTACGGGAAATTCTTTCGGTTTCAGACTTTTATCGGCTGGTTGCAAGAGAATAGTGCCTCCTCTCCATTTGCTGCCAATTGGCACTATTTCCTGGATATCCGTTATCTTATGCAACAACCTCGAGAAAACCCTTTCAACTTTCTCAAAACTTACAAGGTCGGTTTCACTGCTCACGAAATCAGTAATTTCAAGTCCCTTGAATGATTTCATTATTGTTTTAACGCCATAGTCAAAAAATGTAATTTCGTAGGAGTCTGAGAGGACCTGTATGACCACGCCTGGCCCAAATTCTGAATGCTTCACTCTTGATCCTATTCCCGGAGTTATATTTTCAATCATATACTTTGTATTATGGTATGTGCTACAAAGATACTTTTTTAGAATATGATCTTCGTTTAAAAGGTTTATGTGTAAAGCAAAAAAAAACCGGCTTCAAAAAGAAGCCGGCTTTTTCAATTACACCTGTTAATCAAAATGATTAATGTTGAATGAGAACTTTTCTGGTTAATGTTGTATTACCTGATGTAACCTTTAGGAAATAAACACCATTTGGCAACTCAGCTGCATTGATTTCGATCAGGTTCGATTCAGAAGCATTAATTGTCCTGTTGATAACCGATAATCCAAACCTGTTAGTAAGTGCCAGCGTAATTGTGCCCTGAGCATCAGCATCAAGCTCAACAGTAAAGGAAGTGCTTGCCGGGTTTGGGAACACGTTGAGGGGCATTGCAGCTATCGTGAAAGTAGCATCGCTCAGGTCAAAATTCAGGCTGTTGAGCGAACTAACAACTTTGACACGGTAGTCTGATGCAGGAACAATAACAAGGGGATTGCTTGGAATCGTCCAAACGGTAGTTGAGCCAACAACATCGGAAGCAATAAGATGCGCAAAACCACCATCAGAATCCTTCACAAGATAAACATCCATCGGTTCAGGAACTTCATCAATCCAGGAAATGAGGTAAGCACTTCCAAGGTACCAAAGTTCACCACCATTTGGTTGAATTACGTCAATTGAACCTCCGGGTGTTTCTGCAATCTCAAAGGGCAGATCGCTCTCGTCATACACCAATGCATTAACTGAGCTTTTAATTCTGACAATATAATTGTTTCCGAGTGTAAACCCTGAAGGGATGTCCCAGACCATTGTTGACCCAACGACATTGGTGCCTATTGGCGTTACAGTAAGTGTTGTGAGGTTTTCTACCTCAATATTTACCGGATCAGCTATATCATCGAGCCATGAGATGAAGTAGCTGTTTCCACGCAACCAGTATTCACCACCATTGGGCTGAATTACTTCAATCCCGCCACCGGGCAAGTAATCGGCAATGCTGAAATTGTGTAGACTAAGATTGGTGATCAGGTTGTCAATTGTGCTGTATACCCTAACCTGATAATCACTACCGAGAGCGGTTCCGATGGGGATTTCCCAAATCATGGTTGACCCTTCTACATTGCTCCCGATTGAAGCATAGAAGAAACCACCTTTGTACAAGTCAACATTAACCGTTTCAGGAATATTATCTATCCACGAAATGAGATAAGATTGTCCTCTAAGCCAGGTAATGCCACTGACATCCGGCTGAAGCACATCGATAGTTCCACCGGGAGTAGCAACAATGGCAAAATTGAAATTGCTTTCATCAAGTACTGTAAGGGGGAAAACTGTGCTTTTGATTCTTACTTTATATTGAGTTCCAAGTGGTGTGGGTGCAGGGATAGACCATGCATAGGTAGATCCAACTACGTTAGAAGCAATGGGCGTCACTACAGCATTGCTATAGTTAACAAGCTCGATATTAACAGGTTCAGTAATGTTATCCTCCCATGATATCAAATAGGTTGAGCCTCTTAACCAACTGATTCCTGCAACACTGGGTTGAATGACAGTTATTCCGCCACCAGGCAGATAATCGGCGATTTCAAAGTTGTTGGCACTGATATCGGAGTATGAAGCATTAGCAGTACTTGTTACCTTAATTTTATAATCGGTGCCAAGAGTTGTCCCGATAGGAATGCTCCATGAATAAGTTGATCCGGCAACACTGGCGGCAATTGTAGACACAACACTACCACCTTTTACCAGTTCAATTTTAACGTTTTCATTTAAATTATCTGTCCAGGAGATAAGATATTCTGAGCCTCTGAGCCAAATGATTCCGGCTTCATTGGGTTGAATCATTTCAACAGTACCACTTGCTGTGGCGGCAATGGAGAAGTAGTTATCGCTTACATCCAGGGTGGTTTCGTCGAGCATGCTGCTAACCCTGATTTTAAATTTGTTGCCTGCAGGTATATCCATTCCAATTGTCCAAGGGTAGGTAGAACCTTCAACATTGGTGGCGATCACTTTATCGGGTGTTGTGATCTTAAAATTATTGAAATACAAACGACGTGAAGGATCCATGTCAAGCATATTTGCCACGCCAAAGCGTATTGCATCAGGTGCTCCAGCAATGATGATTTCTTGATCAAAAACCTCTGAACCATCGCGACCGATGCCACTCACCTGTAATTTAGTTGCTGATGTGTATTCGAAATTTAGTGTCATAACGTGCGCGCCCGCATTCAAAAACATGGGTGAGCCGTTTAAATAAATGGTGTTTCCGGTTCCCAATTCAATGTCAATCACTTTTGTGCCTGGTGAAGCAAGATTTACGTATCCTGAGTAAATTTCAATGCCTTTTGTACCTGCAGTACCTCCATTATCGTTTATAACCGCCCAGTCAAAGCTGAAAGTGCTACCGACAAGAAGGGGAGAGTCAAAAGGCCTGTCTGTGTATATGTGCGCCCCGAAAGATGCAGCCAGATAAAATGAGGGATTATCCATACCAATAATACCGATAGCAGCAGGATCGCCAACAACTCCATCAGTTCCACCAGTGTACTCGACATTCCATGGTTCAAAACCATAGCCGCCGTTTGTACCATGTCCCCATAAACCACCGGCATAACCGGCATATGAAGCGTTGTCAGCGGCAATCAGATCGTCATTGATCAGCTCAAGCAGAACATTCCCGGGAATGTTGTCTACCCAACTGATCAAATTCGCAGTTCCTTTAATCCATGTAATTCCGGGTAGGCTTGGTTGTTTAACTTCAATAGTTTGCCCGCTGGGAGTAGTCGTTAGTGAAAAATATTCGTCACTTACAGCAAACAAACTGGTGTTGATGGTGCTGCTTACTTTTACTTTATACTTAGTACCAGGCGAAAATGCCGTAGTATTCCAGGCAAAAGTTGAGTTTGGCGTTGATGCAATAATTGTTGTCGTCACCAGATTATTTAAATCAGTGTAATCAACCAGTTCTAATTTTACCGGCTGGGTGAAATTGGTATTCCAGGAAATCAGGTAAGTCTGGCCGATCGTCCAACTGATTCCCGCATCATTTGGTTGAATCATTTCAACAAATGGTTGTGCTTTGGCGTTGAAAACCAGCAGGAGCGAGATTATCGCTACAGCCACTAGTCTTTTAATTGGTAATAATTGTTTCATGGTGTAATTGAATTAGTAAGTTATTTTGTTGTTATTTTTATTTCTTAATGGATTTAATTACTTGATTTAAAGTACTTGACTCAATGTTAATAATATAAACTCCCGATGGGGATTCACTTAAATTTAGCTCAATTTGATGATGACCTTTAGTCAAACGATTTGCAATGGAACTCACAAGCATACCAGATGAAGTTATAATGTCTATTCTAACCAGATCATCTGCTGAAAGATTAAATGTAAGTATGGACTTGTCAACAATTGGATTTGGATAGCATTTAGCATGATTGACGGGTGGTAAGAATTCCTTTTGACCAACTTCAATGGATGTATAGCTTGCTTCTGCACGATATCCGACATAAAACATGCTAAACAGGCTGTTTGAATAAAACATTTCAAGCAAGCCGCTGGAGTTTTGAACCCATGTTTCACCATCCCAAGCATAGAAGTCAGACGTCAGGGTATTCCCATTATTATCGTAAGCATTCACTAGTAGGGAAATGTTTGTCCAGTCATTAGAAAACCATTTTTGAATAAGTGAATTCTGACGCCCTCCAAATGCATTGTGATCGTATTGCCCTCTCTCTGCATACTCCCAACCACTTCCCGTCCAGATTTCGCCAGTAGCATTGATCAGATAATCCAGATTGTTGTATTCATAAGTGTACTTTTCGTAGTTTTCCCAGTTATTCTCAACCCAGATTCGCCCTGTGTACCCAACAACATAGCCTGATCCATTGTATGTGTAATCTTCTTCGAACAGATTCACCCAATCATTTTCAATCCAGTTTTCGATCCGGCTATATATCATACCCTGGTTTTGATTGTATGCATAAATGTAATGTTGCTGGTTGGTCCAGGTGTTTATGTTCCATACTTGTCTTATCCCGTTAATTCTGTTGTTAAAGGCATCATATGTAAAAATCGAATAACTATTATTCTGCCACGAACCTGAAATATTTTTCTCAGTTAGATGTGCAACATTATTTCCAAACACATCATAAGTAAAAGTTTCCCTCGTAGTTCCTACCCATTGGCTATTTAACCATTGTTCCGAAAGTGATGTCAAAACCAGGTTATTGCTGGTGTAAGTAAATGTCAATTTTGTTTCATTGCTCCATGACCCATTTATCCATGACATGACCTGATTGGTCAATATGTTGCCGTTGTTGTCAAAAGTCCGGATATCGTATGAACTATTGGTCCAAATTGAATTTTGTAATTCCTGAATAAGCCGGGAAAGCTGATACCCAGTAGAGTTATAGGTGAAAATATACCGTTTGGGCTGAAAGTCAGTTGATAAAACAACAACTGTATCAGGAAAATAATAGGTCTGGTCTGCTGCGGTAGATTTTGTGTCCAAAAACTTTAGTCTCTCAATGTCCAATCCAATTGAAAAATTTGGAGGAAGAAATGAAAGCGAATCTGGTTGAACATCTAGGGTATATTCAATTGAACTGTTATGGGCACTAAGCTTATGTGGCATTGCAAACATAAGCAATTGCAGAGTGAAACCAATTAAAAGTGTACCGTAGAGACTTCTATGCATAAAATTGAACAATTAGGCAGTATGACAAAGCATATTTAACAAAAGTCCTTGTCCACAAATAATATTCCAGTTTTTCACTTAACCATTTAGCTCTCAAAACCAATAATATATAAGGAAAGTAAAAGAATAAATTAATGTTTGAATTCCCATTTTAGGACGATAAATTCCCATAATGAGAAAATACTTGTTTTTTCTGATGCAAAATTGCACTCAGTACAAAAAATTGCATTTTAACAAAATAGAATATTTTAATTTATAATTGATTTACAGTGATTTACTTTAGATCGCTGTCGAATTGACAATGTTTTCAACACCAATTTATTGTTCCAATTTTGGAACGGGAAGTAAAACAAGTATTACATAGAATTATTCTAAATAGAAATTAACTGCTTCTTAATAATTAAAGATCAATATATTACATCAAAAATAACTTAAACAATCTGAATTAATTCCTTATGTGTTTTAATAATCTGAGGGATGAGCATTTCTATTTCGTTGTTCTGAATAATGTAATCTGACAAAGGTATTTTAACTTCATCTGACCACTGCTTATTCATTCTCAATCGTATATCCTTTAACGTTGCATTGTCACGCATCATCAGCCTGCTTATTCTCAATGATTCTGGAGCGGCCACATAAATGATTTTATCCAGATCCTTGTTTTTTCCTGTCTCAAACAGTATTGCAGCTTCATACAGAACATAGATCTGGTTTTGATATTTTTCACACCAGCTTTCAAAGCGAAATCTTACTTTAGGATGTAATAAATTTTGTATAAATGTCAATGATTCAGGCGAATGAAATATCTTCTCAGCCAGGAAAGCCGTGTCAGGATATCCGTTGTCAAGGTAAGCTGCAGACCCAAAAAATTGAATGACTTTTTTACGGATATCTTCTTCCCGGTATAGTGCTTTTGCTTCCAGATCAGCGTTAAATACAGGTATTTTAAGGAGTTTGAAGACTGAACCTACAAGTGTTTTCCCACTGCCAATGTTTCCGGTAATTCCAACTTTTAACATCAGTCCACCAGAATATATTCAACCTGAGATGGATGAATACGGGTTACCCTTACCTGTTCGGGTTGTTTTATTAAAACTATATCGAGAAAGGCACTTTTGCTGTATAAACCAGTAGTATCCAGGACAACAGAAAATAAATCTGGTTGAATTTTCATAAAGTCTTTTAATGGAACAATATAGAAAACCTCTGCCTTGTCGGGAAACAACTTGATCAGGTTGTCCTTCTTGCCAGGAACATCAATTTTAACAAGCAGGGAGGATTCTGTGAACTGTTCAACCGGAACGGTTACTTCTACTGATTCGATATCGGGTTTGTAGAATCGTTCAGCATAATCGATTTCAGCAGTGAAGGTCATTTCTTTGTGCACATCCGAGGCCGTAATCACTGAAGTATAAACAGCCTGTATGGTATCAATAATTTCTTTCGCTGCGTAAATTTTAATTTTAGAAGGGTCAACCCTGATTGAACCGTAGATACCGTATTGTTGTCGGAAAGAGAGGTTCGTTATGGGTATCACTTTCACTTCTTTTGATAAAAGATTATCCAGCCTGAACTGGAGTTGGTTTTCTTCTATCATAAAGCTGCTCTCACTCAGTCCCATATAATCTGCTACCAGTGCCTTTGCATTGCCTGAACTGATAAAAAAATCAGTTTGATTTATTTTTCTGTATGGGGTGGTTTTTAGAGAAATCTCCAACGGCGATAGCTGTTTGAAGTATACAAAACGAAACAACAAAAAGCCATTGGAGGTTACAGTTATTTCAATATCTTTTTCTGCCCGGTCACCAATAGTTTTTTCTGTAGGGATATCTGTAAAACTGATAGGGACCCGAACATTAATTGTGTAGTCCTGACTCATTTTGATCAAAAACCAAAATAAGGCAGAAAACGCAACACAGATCGCGTATATACCAAGACGAATTCTTCTTTTCTCGCTTGTTCTATGCAGATGTTTTGCTGTTGAATTTGCCGGTAGCTGCATGCTTGCTCCGGAATTACTCCCTGCTTGAATACATTATTTGGTCAGACCAATTTGTGAACTATCCATCACGACAGCACTTTTCTCGATCTCAAGTTTAACACCACCTTCAACTTCAATCATGAATGTTGCATCCTTAACATCAACAATTTTACCATGAATGCCGCCAATAGTGATTATTTTATCACCCTTTTTTAATGCTTCACGATATTTACGTTGATCTTTTGCTTTCTTCATCTGAGGGCGGATGAAAAAGAAGTAAAATACCACCATGATCAGGATCAGGGGCAGAAATGACATGATTGGATTTGATTCCTGACCTTCTGTCTGAGGTCCAAACAATAAAATACTGGCTACTATGTTCATTATATTACATTTAATTAGTTTGCTGGAGTGATTACCTGAGCTTTCAACCTAAGGGTTGTTGCTTGTGGTTGTGTGTTTGAGATAACCGTAACGGTTTTGTTGACCATCCCTTTTTGTCCGTTTGAGTCAAAAGTTACCTCAACTTTTCCTTCTTTGCCTGGCTTAATAGGTTCTTTGGTATACTTGCTTGCTGTGCAGCCGCAGCTGGCACTCACCTTGCTTAAAATCAAATCAGATTTACCGGTATTGGTGAATTTGTAAATATAGCTAACCTTTTCGCCTTGGACCAGACGTCCAAAGTCATATTCTGTTTTGGCAAATTCAATTGCGGCAATTCCATTTTCCATGGTTCCCGATGCAGATTTTGGATTATTGACCAGATCTGCTGGTAGTTTCTTTGATTCGTTATCACATGAAGTGAATAACAGAACACATACTACGAAAATAGAAATCCTGGTGCCAAACATTTTACTCATAAATTTATTCAACAATGCAAGAGAAAGAAATGCAGGACAAAAGTATAAAAAAACAATCTGCTATTCCTTACAACCATGATAAAACTTTAAAAGTTTCGGGGGACAATACCTCACAACTAATTGTTTCGTCCGCTAATAATGGTAACAGAGCCCTTATAAACTTCATTACTCTTCCAGCCTACACATTGCAACACATAGAAGTAAACGCCATCGGACAAGCCACCTCCGTCCCAATCATTCTGGTAATCATCTGATTCGTAAACAATGCGACCCTGACGGCTAAAAATCATAAGCTTGGTGCTTCTGTAATATACGGATAGGGGTTTTCGACCATCTTCATAAAGCTGCTTCAATCTATTATCAACTTCTTCTTCTCCAGGGGGTGCTTCAGTAATTTCAAAAACATCATTGGTGCCATCCCCATTAGGTGTGAGAATGTTTGGAATCTGAAGCTTCACAGGGAGTACTTTGACCTCTTTGGTGAAAATGGTGTCGCATCCCTGCAAGTTGAAAACCGTCAATAAGACATTGTATGTCCCTTCTTCACGATATAAATGTCTGGGAGTTAACAAGTCAGATGTTTCAGTGTCGTCGCCAAAATTCCAGAAATGATTGGTTATTTCAATCGAATCAAGGGTCAGATTCTCAAATGAAAATTCAATAAACGGGTTCTGAATATAGGCTGTATCCGGAACGGAAAGAATTTCCGCACTTGGATTAGGATAAGCAGCGGTAAAAATAGAATCTGTGCGTGTGCAACCAAACTGATCCCTTGTTTCGATGAAGTACCAAAGGTGCGATTTCAATCCGATGGCAAGTGACGAGTCGCCCGGGGCAATCTGTATGGGACTGATATCCCAGAAATAATTGAAATAATCAGAATCTCCGGTAGCTTTTGCCTGCACCATAGCTGTATTCCCATTGTCATTATCTCCGTTAGTGCAGGTAAGTTGCATTTGTTCTAAGGTTACATCAAACAAAGGACGAACTTCGAGTGTAAACGGGGCGCTGAGACATTCTTCCTGATTCAGGGCATCAACAACCCTTACGCGAAATGTAGCATTTGCGAGGGCTACAACATCAATAGATGAAGTAATCTGACCATCTGGTTCCCAAAAATAGGTGTATCCCTCAACTTCGTCAACCGATAACTTAACGAGTGAACCTTGACAAGCAGGAAGTGGCAAATCTGCTGTGATGACGCATTCGGGCTGGCTATACAATGACTGTGTCGCGAAAAAAGTTGAAAGAATAGTGAAAGCCAGAATAAGATTCATTAAGTAGTAATTAACTGATCTGATAATATTGATAATTCTCATGAATTCTTGATCTCCAATCTGCTATTTGTGCAAAATTACCGATTTTTTTAACTTAACCATAAAAATGACTAATAGTCTTTAATTCTTATATCGTGTTTTTCACCATGGATTTCATTCTTCAATATTAAATACCAAGCCTTAGCGAATCATTAATAACCTCTTTCTGGCCAGAATATTGTGCTAAAACGTTCCTGACTCCAACATAATCAGTGTGCAGTCTTCGATGGTTTCAATTCCTTCCTTATTCAGAATTTCCTGAATTACAGGATTTTCTGTTCCGGGATTGAAAATTACTTTGAGAGGCTTTACTTTTTTCAGATAGGGCAGGTAGTCAAGTTGTAATTGGGGTCTGATATATAGGGTTACTGCATAAACCTCCTGAACATCCTGTATGGTATCAGCAATACTAATTCCTTCAATGTTACCCTTTTTCCTGCCAATAGCGATAACATTAAACCCGAATCGTTTAAGCTTGCGGACAGCCACATTTGAGAACCGATCGGGTTTCGGACTTGCCCCAATTACGATTACATTAGGTTTTTCCATGAAATTGATGCTTAGGTGAAAAGAAAGTTACATGCAAATGACCAATGTCTACCTCCGGAAGCAAAATTTACGGGAAATTAGCTATGGAGTAATAAATCAGACACTTACTGCCGGTAAACAAAGGCGTTGATGTTCATACCTGCTCCAACAGATGCGAACAACAAGATGTCGCCTTTATCGATCCTGTGTTCAGGAATTCTGCCACGCAGTATCATATCATAAAGCGTTGGTACCGTTGCAACAGAGCTATTTCCAAGTTCCTGTATATTCATTGGCATCACGGTGCTCAAATCTATTTTCTTGCTATAAAGCCGGAAAAAACGCTGCACTATAGCTTCATCCATTTTTTCATTTGCCTGATGAATAATTATTTTCTTAACCTGATCAATCTCGATACCCGATCTGTCTAATGCAATCTTCATTGCAGCAGGAACATGATTCAATGAATATTCGTATATTTTCCTGCCAAGCATTTTGATATACTTAATATTTGAATCAGCATTGGGTGAATTTGACTTTCCAACGTAAAGATAATCAACCTCTTCGGCGGTGTGCGACATAAAAGAAGAAGACAAAATACCCGATGAATCGGCATTGTTTGATCTTTCAACAATAGCTGCGCCTGCACCATCCGAGAAAATCATGGTGTCGCGGTCATATACATCCACAACCCTGGAAAGGGTTTCAGTGCCAATAACAAGGCACCTGTTGGCAAGCCCTGAGCGAATAAAGGCATCAGCCTGAATAACACCTTGTATCCATCCCGGACATCCAAAAATCAAATCATATGGGATGCAGCTAACGTTTTTAATTCCGAGTTTGTGTTTGATTCTTGCAGCAATACTTGGAACAATGTCCGTTTGAATCGAATTGCTTACTACATCTCCAAAATTATGCGCCACAATGATCTGATCGATACTTTCTTTGTCGATTCCCGCATTCGCAATGGCAATTTCTGCAGCAAGATGGCCAATAACAGAATTGTGTTGTTCACTACTCACCCATCTGCGTTCATAAATGCCGGTTATATCCTTGAACTTCCTCACCACTTCTTCACCCGGACTATCAATGACAGTATGGTCTTTCTCGAAGAAGACCTGTTTGAGAAAATCGGAGTTTTTAACAATATTTTCTGGTATATAACTCCCTGTTCCGGATATTATCGTCTTGATATCATTCATATTAACTAACAATTGTAACTTAAAAAGAATATGAACACCTGATTAATTAGGTACTTCATTCGGGCGGTAAAATTAGCTATTATGCCTGCATTTGGTGTTTTTTTTTGCATATTTATTCAGCTGAACAATCTATATAATTGATAATAAGCTTTTTAAAATTTCTTGATATGACAAACTGGTTTCATTTCAATTCACGTCCGTTTTTCTGACTTGCAAGAGATTTGGGTTTCTATATTTTCATGATCCCGGATTCATTATTTTGATGCTAATGCTGAATAGTGATAAGGTGGAATCCGCTGAAGTGTTGAAGAAGTCAGTTGAAATGATTCGCATTGTGCAAAACCATTATTTGCCTGTTAACAAACTCGCCAGGTTAGGCCAACTAATTAGCTGACAATCCCTATTGAAGTAAACAGAGTAATTAAGTATTAAGAAGTGTTCGTTGCTTTCTAAGGTTTTCTGCATATTTGCGAAAAAAAATCATGCGACACAATTTTCTATACAGTCTCGTATTATTATTTCTGTGTTATGCCACTTTAACTGTAAATGCCCAAACAGAGGATAAGCTGGTCTATTTAGAAGATGATTACCGCTTTTTGCCTGAAAAACTTGTTGACTTTGAACATCTGACAGTTAAACTCCGGATCGATCCACTCGAAAAAAAAGTGCTTGCTTCAGCCCGTTTTTTATTCAGGCAGATTCGAAGTGATGTGGACTCGGTGGTTCTTCTTGCCAAAGACTTTTCGATTCAACAAGTTACAATCGATAGAATTCCGGTAAGGTATAGTTTGATAGATAAGGACCTGATCGTAAATCTTCCGGTTAACACAAAAAAAGGTGCTTCACATGCGTTACGCATCGACTACGAAGTATTTCCCGATTCGGAATTGTATTTTATCGGCTGGGACGATACCACAAACCGGAAACGTAAACAGATTTGGGCACACAGACCCTATTACTGGCTTCCTTATGCAGACGACCGGCTCACAACCGACTTTCACATCACTTTTGATGCACATTACAAAGTTTTTTCAAATGGTGTGCGCGAATCAGTTCAGTTCAACAATGATGGGACTGCAACCTGGCATTATAAGATGTACAGAAACCATCCTTTTTTCTCGACAGCTCTGATTATTGGCGATTATGACTGGGAATCAACCTCAACTGCTAAAGGTCTCCCGGTCGAATTGTGGTATTATCCTGACCGGAAGACTTCCGTAGAGCCTACTTATCGATACATGCATGACATGATTGCCTTTTGTGAAAACGAATTCGATTTTCCTTATCCATATGAGATATACCGGCAGGCTCCGGTAACTGATTATTTATTTGGAGGAATGGAAACCACCACATCCACCATTTTCGGTGACTTTATGCATATAGATTCGAGGGCTTTCTGGGAACGGAACTATATAAATGTAAACATACATGAACTTGTTCATCAATGGTTTGGTAACTACATTTCTCATCTCAGGCACAAAGATGTGTGGCTTACAGAGAGCTTTGCGACATATTACGCCAAATTGTTCGAAAAGCAGGTTTTTGGGAATGACTATTATGAATGGGAACGGCTAAAAGAACACAAAAGAGTAATTGAGGCTTCATCGAAAGATAACTACCCACTTGCACACAGCCGTGGTGGTGTCGATCGCTGGTACCCCAAAGGCTCGTTGGTGCTGGACATGTTACACGACGAACTGGGTGAACATGATTTCAAAAAAGCAATAAACTTTTATCTTAAGAGTCATCCTTATCAGGAGGTCTGGACACCCGATCTGATACGCGACATACACGAATCTACAGGCAGAAGCATGGATTGGTTCTTTGATCAATGGGTTGAAAGGGGGGGAGAGCCTCATTTTGGGTTGAGCTACACAAAAGAACCATTTGGGATCGCCATTAACGCGCAACAGCTTCAAGATATTAATAACTTACGTCCTGTATTTAAAGTACCGGTTCAAATTGAAGTGTGGTTTGCTGATGGCAGCATGATTTCAAAAAAGTTCCTGATTGATTCAGCCAATATGACGTTACCAATTCAATGGGAAGGCCAGAAAAGTATTGATTTTGTGTTGTTTGATCCGGGAGCAAGAATTCTGAAAACGGTTGATTTTCCAAGAACTATTCAGGAACTTTCTGCACAATTATCTAAAGCAGAACACCTCACTGACAGATATGATGCGCTGGTTGCAATGCAGCCATTTCCAATCGTTCAAAAAAGAGAGGTGTTGATCAGTTGTTTTGCTAAGGAAAGTTTTCATTTGACAAAAGCTGAAATTGTCAGACAATTGTCAGCAGACAATTTTCAGTCGAACAATCAACTGATAATTCGTGCTCTTGCTGATAAAGATCCCCTTGTCCGACGAGAGGCCATTTCCGGTTTACAGCTGTGGCATGAGATTCCGGAAGATCTTATTAATTTGTTGCTTAGAGATGAATCATATTCAAACATACGCATTGCAATCGAAAAATTAAGTTCGCTTTATCCTGAAAGGACAGATGAATGGTTGGAAATTACCCGCAACGAAACAGGATTCCCGGGGATGAATATCCGCATAAGCTGGCTCAGAATGGCCATTGCAGTCGGGCATAAGGAATTTTTAACTGAATTGACAGATTATGCCGGATTAAGTTTTGATTTTACAACCCGCATCAATGCCATTCAAGCATTATTATCACTCAACCAATTTGATGAGGCGATTTGTGATAACCTGATTGAGGCCTCATTGCATTGGAATTTCAAGTTAAACTCAGTAGCCATTGATGCATTGAGAAAGTATTATGCAACAGAATTAAACAAAACGATTATTGACAACCGCATTGACAGGCTGGTAGGAGATGATGATGAGTTGATAAGATCTATCAGGAAGAAATGATTACACATTAAAGCGGATATGCAGTATGTCTCCGTCTTCAATAATGTAATTCTTGCCTTCGACACGAAATTTGCCGGCATCTTTCACACCCTGTTCCGACTTGTAGTGTATAAAATCATCGTATTTCATAACTTCTGCACGAATAAAGCCTCGTTCAAGGTCAGAGTGAATTACACCTGAAGCCTGAGGTGCAGTCATGCCACATTTGATTGTCCACGCCCTCACTTCTTTTGGCCCTGCCGTAAAAAACGATTGAAGATTTAACAATTTATAGGCTGTTCTGATCAGTTTATTCACACCGGGTTCGTTTAAGCCGGCATCGGACAGAAAAATTTCCCTGTCAGATGCCTCCTCCAGTTCAGAAATTTCAGCTTCAAGTTTGCCAGCTATGATTAAAACTTCTGTATCCTGATTCTCGAGAGCCTTAAACACTGCCTGAGTGTATTTATTGCCGGTGTTAGCTGATTCGTCGTTTACATTGCAGACAAAAATCACTGGTTTTGCGGTTAACAACTGAAGCTCTTGAATAAACTTTTTATCATTCTCTTCCACAGCTGCTGTCCTTGCGTTACCAAAATTTTCGAGGTGATCACGATAGGTGATTAGAACATCCATGGCTTTTTTCGCTTCTTTATCGCCTAATTTCAAGAGCTTCTCAACGCGTTGTATTTTTCGTGTAACCAGATCAAGGTCTCTGACCTGAAGCTCCAGATCAACAATTTCCATATCCCGCACCGGATCTACAGAGCCTTCAATATGGGGTAGCTCCGGATCATCGAAACAGCGGAGGACGTGAATCAGAGCATCCATCTGCTGGATATCGGCCAGAAACTTATTACCAACCCCTTCGCCCTGGCTCGCACCTTTGGCCAATCCTGGAACATCCACAATTTCGACGGTTGCCGGAACAACTTTAGCAGATTTAATAAGCTTATCGATCTCATTCAAGCGCGGGTCAGGGACCTCTACCATGCCGATATTCGATTTGGTAGCACTAAAAGCAAAGGCCGTTGCCTCAGCTTTGGTGTTTGACATACAGTTAAATATAGTCGTTTTTCCAATATTTGTGAGACCAATTATTCCACAGTTAAGTGCCATACCGATATTTGTTGGATTTTGTTTAGTCAGGAGGTCGGCAAAATTAACAATTCTACGGGAAGGAAATTTATTCTTCTTATATTTTTTTATTTTCAGGAATTTTCCTAATTTTGCAGCCTTGTTTTCAGGACATACCGAAGTTGGTTAAATCAAATAATACCAGCGTCTTAGAATAAGTAACATGTTTAACCTTCCCTGTCAGAAATTATTCGGATAAGTACGACGGGTACAAAAAATGTATTTAAATGACAGAAAATGAAAACATCATCAACGAAGAACAACCGGTTGAAACACCAGTTGAATCTACCAAAGTTGATGAGCAGGCTGATGCCGTTGTTGTGGAATCAACCGGGAATGTAACGGAAGAAGTTACAACCGTTGTGGAACACATTGCTGAAGAAGAAGTGGCTGAAATAGCCCAACCTATTGCTTTGGAAACCGAATCTGAACCCGTTGTTTTGGAAACCGAGTCCGAGCCAGTTGTTCAATTATCGAAACCTCGATTCAAAGAAAAAATCAAGCCGGAACCAGCTGATTTTGATTGGGATGCAATTGGAAAGAAACACGAGTTTTACTCAACAGATGAGCGTGGAAAATTGGAGCAATTGTATGACAAAACACTCAGTTCAATTGGCGATCATGAGGTAATCGATGGTGTTGTTGTTGGCAAAAACAATCGTGAAATTGTTGTAAACATTGGATTTAAGTCCGATGGCGTTATCCCTGTTTCAGAATTCCGTTACAATCAGGATCTGAAAATTGGCGACAAAGTAGAAGTATATGTTGAAAATCAGGAAGGCCAGAGCGGACAGCTGATGTTGTCGCACAAAAAAGCCCGTATCCTGCGTTCATGGGACAGAATCAACGTGGCTTTCGAAAAAGAAGAAATCATTAATGGTTATGTGAAATGCCGTACCAAAGGGGGTCTTATTGTTGATGTATTTGGCATCGAGGCTTTCCTTCCAGGCTCACAGATTGATGTGAAACCTATTCGTGATTATGATGTATATGTGGACAAAACAATGGAATTCAAGGTTGTTAAAATCAATCAGGAATACAAAAACGTTGTAGTTTCGCATAAAGCACTTATCGAAGATGAACTCGAACAACAAAAGATAGAGATCATCGGAAAACTTGAAAAAGGTCAGGTACTCGAAGGTACTGTCAAAAATATTACTTCCTATGGTGTGTTTATCGACCTGGGTGGTGTTGATGGACTTATTCATATCACAGACCTTTCCTGGGGACGTATTAATCATCCGGAAGAGATTGTTGAGCTTGATCAGAAGATCAAAGTTGTTATTCTTGACTTTGATGACAACAAAAAACGTATCGCTCTCGGATTGAAACAACTAACGCCTCACCCATGGGATGCTCTGGATGAAAACCTGAAGGTTGGCGACACGGTGAAAGGCAGGGTAGTGGTTATTGCCGACTATGGCGCCTTTATCGAAATTGCTCCCGGAGTTGAAGGACTTATTCATGTATCAGAAATGTCATGGTCGCAACATTTGCGCACCGCACAGGATTTCCTTACCGTTGGAAATGAAGTTGAAGCTGTTATCCTCACCCTCGACCGTGACGAACGTAAGATGTCACTGGGCATGAAACAGCTTATTCCTGATCCATGGGATAATATCAAAACCAAATATCCTGTTCAATCTAAACATTCCGCAACAGTTAGAAACTTCACTAATTTTGGAATTTTTGTTGAAATGGAAGAAGGTGTCGATGGTTTGATTCACATTTCGGACCTTTCATGGTCGAAAAAAATCAAGCATCCGGCCGAATTTACCAAAGTAGGAGAAAACATTGAAGTAGTAGTTCTGGATGTTGACGAAGAAAACCGCAGATTAAGTCTTGGTCACAAGCAACTTGAAGAAAACCCCTGGGATGTGTTTGAAGACATTTTCACGGTAGGGTCAATTCATCAGGGGACAATAATCAGTACTTCCGACAAGGGGATGATCGTTTCAATGCCTTATGGTGTTGAAGGTTTTGCACCCAACAGACATCTGAAAAAGGAAGATGGTGCACAAGCCAAGATTGAAGAAACCCTCGAGTTCAAGGTCATTGAGTTTTCGAAAGAGAACAAGAAAATTATCCTGAGCCATTCGAGAATCCATGAAGACCTTGCACAGACAAGCAGCCGTCAGGCCGAACCTGAAGGTCCTCGTGGCGAAGCCAAAACTGCCAAACGCACTGTTAAACAGATCAATGAAAATCTTGAGCGCACAACGCTTGGTGATCTTGATGTGTTGGCTGGTTTGAAAGAAGACCTCGAAAAAGAAGAAAAAGCTGCAAAGAAGAAAAAATAATTTTGCACCTGACATCTCAAAAGCCGTCCTCATCCGACGGCTTTTTTTTTAATTATTTCAGGAAAGTTCAGGCTTTTTTATTAATTTTGACTTATTCCGATGAAACCATTTACCATCACTTTTTTGGGGACTGGCTCAGCTGTTCCAACCCCATCGCGCAATCCAAGCAGTCAGTTGGTGAAAATTGATGATTTTCATATTCTGATTGATTGTGCTGAGGGAACCCTCATGCAGCTCAACCGATTCAATTTAAGCCCAATGAAATTGAACTATATTCTCATCAGCCATTTACATGGGGATCATTATCATGGGCTAATCGGTCTGATTACAGCGATGCACCTAAACGGACGAACAAATCCGCTTAGAGTTGCCGGACCACCCGGCTTATACGAGATCATTCAATTGCAATTAAAGCACGCCGATACGACACTTCGGTTTCCGTTGATATTTATTACGTTAACAGAGGACTTTCCTCAAGTAATAATCGATGAAACTGGTTTCAGTACCGAGTGTTTTGCTATGAAACACCGTATTCCAGCCTGGGGATTTCTTATCCGGGAAAAAATAGTGCATTACAAAATAAGGAAGGAGTCTATAGAACAATACGGGCTTACGCATTCTGAAATTCATTCGGTTCAGAAAGGGGAAGATGTGATTACTAAGGATGGTGAAATCATATTGAATAAGCTGCTTACTTTTCCCCAGCCTGCAGCACGATCCTATGCATATTGCAGTGATACTGCTTTTTATCCTGAATTGGCTTCAGCAATCCGGAGTGTAAATGTGTTGTATCACGAAGCAACGTTTTCTGCGATACATGCCCGGGAAGCAAAAGCTACATTCCACAGCACTACATGGCAGGCAGCAGAGGTAGCATGTTTGGCCGGAGCAAAGCGACTTGTAATCGGGCATTTCTCGTCACGCTATCAAAATATCGAACAGCTGCGACTGGAAGCAGTAAGCAAGTTCATGGATACAGTTTCAGCCTGGGACGGATTGGTTTTAAGCATTGAATGAGGCTATGAAAAAAAACGAAAAATTTGAGTTTTTGATCAACTATTTTAGTGAGAATATGCAGATTGCTGAAACAGAGCTTGTGTATAACTCACCCTATGAATTGTTGGTGGCAGTGATCTTGTCGGCTCAGTGCACCGATAAAAGGGTAAACCAGATAACTTCTGATTTCTTTATGAGTTTCCCTACGCCCGAAGTTCTTTCGAATGCTACACAGGAAGCTGTTTATCAGAAAATTAAAAGCTGTTCATACCCAAATAACAAGGCGAAAAATCTGATAGGAATGGCTCAACTCCTCATCAGTCGTTTTGGTGGCATTGTTCCGGAATCAATTGACGACCTTCAGATGCTACCAGGTGTGGGCCGTAAAACAGCCAATGTGATTGCCTCAGTAGTTTTTAATCAACCAGCAATGGCGGTTGATACCCATGTTTTCAGGGTGTCGGCGCGAATAGGATTAACTACCAATGCCAAAAACCCCTTGCAGGCAGAGCAGCAACTTGTTAAGTTTATTCCGCCAGAGTTAATTCCAAAAGCACATCATTGGCTGATACTCCATGGAAGATATGTTTGTAAATCCAGAAACCCTTTGTGTGGTGATTGTGGATTGCAACAAATTTGTGATTTTTACCTGTCTGGAAGACAGAGTGATTGAAGGCATGAAAGTTAAGAGGATAGTAAGTTTGATAGTTGGGAGGTTTGAATGTTTCAACTGTCGCTCACAAAAGGTGTTTGAAGGGTTTTTACCGGTGGTTTCGACTTCGCTCAACCACCGTCGACTTCGATCAACCACTGAAATAACTGATTAATAGATGAATCTGTAAGTATGATTCACCTAACTGAAAGTTGAGAGTCGAAACTACCATCACATCCCATCAACCGCAACCCTCAATCTTGTCAGTTCGTTCCTCACCGACGAGACAGGTTCAGAATCCAGCATAGAACCATTCTAAATTACTCATTAATAAAGTTTTTTTTGACTTTTCTTTTCGATTGTTTTATTTTTATGGCCAAAAACAAGGAAATTCTTATAATCTCCTTTTCCCTTTAATTTAGTAGTTTTGAAATTTGTATCATGAAGTATTTTCAACTAAATAAATCATTTAGCAACATTTTAAACCTCTGAAGTATGAAAACCAAACTTAACTTTTTAAACATTGGCAACTTTGCACCTCACTGCTGTTTTTCCAGGGCTTATCTTGTCATGTTTCTTTTATTCCTGATGTTAATGGTACATAGCCAAAACCCTGTTAATTATCCTTTCCCGGGGGTGCCAGGAAACTTCATTCAGCAAATAATAAGCATTACATATGATAACACCCCTTACATTGTGTCTTATTCCATTGAGGGGTTAACCGTTCACAAGGCATCAGATCTTACTCGGATCAACAATCTCCCATTTCACGTAAATGAGTACTATGGACGTTTTTCACCCTTGGTTTTTGACAGGGAATTATGGCCTGGCACAATGAACTATATGGTGTATGACAATTATTTGGATTTGTTGTATGTAGTGGACCCCTTGCTAAACATCTATAAGGTAACGGCACAGCAACTGGTCAGCGGACAGCAGATAGAGCCTTTTATCCTCAAACCGACAGAATTGAACAACCGCATCATGGATGGGTCGAACAGCCTGAAATATGATTCAATAAACCAACGTTTGTTTTGGTTGTGTGGCGTAAAAAGCCCGGACAACGCAATAGGGAACTTTCATATAAGGGCAAATTATTTTGCTATCTTCGACCTCAGTGGTTTTAACAATTGGGAATTAATTGATAGTATTTATGTAAATAGTGCCCAAAACTATACTGAGACCATTTTTGACTTTGAGCATACTCAAGGTAATAGCAGCATTTTCAAGGTGTTTCTGGCACGAAAAGGAAAGATAAATACTTATGAATACACAAAAAGCGGAAGCAATTGGACCAAATCTGTTCTGGATTCTGTAGCAACACTGAACGGAAAATTCAGTAAATTGCTTTCATTTACCTTCAACTACAGCCAGCACATTGCTGCTTTTCCTTACCGTTTGCCATTTTCTAATGCTGGATCTGACACAGTTGAACCTGCAATAACCGAGCAGGTTCGTGTAACCTGGTTTCCTGTAAACAACCCGGTGGATACATCAAGTTTTCCAGCGCCATCGAAAAGGATCACAGATGCCTGCTATGACAACACAGCCAATTCGATGTTGATGACATTTGCACCTTATGATATTGATGGAACAAAAGATATGTATGTTAACCAGTTGAACAGGGATGGGTATGGGAATGACCTGTATGTGTATTCATTTGGCACAGACGCCCCATATTTTATTGAAAATGATGGAGGTATATTTGGTGATAGTTTGGACAATATGAACTATCCATTGTATTTCAGCAAGATTGGCAATGAGATTTTCTTATGCAAGAAAGACGAATTGGTTCAGGTGAAAAAGAATTCTCCCACAGAACCATATGTACAACAGAGGGTTTCTATTTCAAGGGCAGCTTTTTTTATGGGGGCAATAAAGGCTGATAATAAATATTTTGTGTTGAATACCCTGAAAAACGGAATTGATGTTTACAATGGAGCCTTACAAAAAACTACTGAAATCGTATTCGGAAAGCCTGTTTTCCATATCAGGGCAAACCCCATGAATAGGACCTACTACTTATTTCATAACCTTTTGACAGAGAACCCGGGCCTGTATGCTGCAAATATGGACAACCCCGAAGAATCAGTAGGTTTAGGTCACCTTGTGGATAAACCTATTGGTGATATGGTGTATAACCCTTTCACTGGCGACATGCTGATTTCAGAAAATAACATCAGGAAGAACGAATTCGGTAAAGTTCTGGTATTGAACAAAGATAACAATCTGAAAGCTGAAATCGAAATCCCAAATGCCTTCAACTGTAGCGATTTGTTTATTTCGCCATCGGGCTATCTTTATGTGTTATGCAATGCACATTCAACCACCACACAACAGGCCTTCGTGAGCTCTTTTAACGCGGTCGACTACACTTTAATCAATGCAGATTCGATATTTTTTCAAATTCCCGCTTCTGCAAAAAAAAATCAATACATTAGTGCATATTTTGAGCATAACCTAACCACCGGGCATGATTACATTGTGCTGGGTTATGGACAAAAACAATCAGAACCCTACACTACGGAAAGGTACAGTACTGACGGCTTTACCACAATCACGGCAACTGGAGCGGAAGGTGATAGCGCTGCTATACAGTCAATCGCTTTTATATCCATTTTTAAGGTGTTAAACGGTATTATTGATACAGTTGTAACTTATAATGGAGACTACCCGAAAGATATGGTATTTATTCCGGCACAACCTGCTTTTGAAGGGGATTACGATAAGTTGGTTATCAGGGATGGTGATAAAAGTTTTAGGGTTTTCAATACTACTGGTTTATCATATGATACTACAGTAAATATAGTTCAATCGACCGAGTTTTCTCCTACAATCAGATTTATGGAATACGATGCCGAACGATCAAAGCTATATGTGCTAATGGATGAACCCAATAAAGATATTGTGCCAAAAGTAAAAAGCAGCAGACAAATCGCTGTGTATGAAGTAACGGGATGGGAGACAAATACCCCTGTTGTTGGAACTGTACCTATTTTCGTACAGGCTGGCCATGCTGCAGGGATGATGTATAACCGCTTCGACCGCCATTTGTATGTTTATTACAAAGGCGACCACACCAAAGAAGCCAACACACCGGCACGGCTCTACAAGATTAACCCCGATCTGGCTACAAGCAATATTACACCGGTTAATTTTCCATATTTAACAATGGAATCTGAAGTATATTTCAAGAAGGCCGACCTGTATCCCGACCCTTATACCAACCGCATCTTAGTTGCACACGGAGGGCATTGTAACATTTCAACTGTGGGTTATACCCCCCACGAAGCAATACCACTACAGCCCAATATAATCAACTGGATCTCCTTCCCCCGACTCCGCCTTGTAACAGGACAAAACTACGCAACATTAGATATGGCACTGAACACCCATCCTGTGCTCAATGGAGAAGGAAACATTCAACCCGAAGACTTTGATGTTTATAAAACTCACCTGTTTTATAACAACCTGCCAGGAACATCTGAAAATCTATTGGTTAAAGCAAATTGGAACGAGCCACAAACCGACTGGATCCCGCTTCAGCCTGAAATAGAATCAACAATACAAGACCGAGGCTACAAACTTGATTTTTATACCGATCAAAACAGGGTTTTCCTCCATCTGGCAGGCGCCTTAGAAAGCCCCATCCACGAGAAGTACCTTTATGCTTCCACAGACCCCGCGAACCCAACGCTCAGGCGCGAGAACTGGACAGGCTACTGGTTGTATGAAGAGCAGGATATCTTTGATGCCCTCGGTGCTTTCGCTCAGGGGGACAGGCCTGCTATTTATGGAATCAAACATCAGGAATGGAGTTGCGTGTTCACCGAATGGTCTCCTTTAGGGGGATGGGATCCGCAGCCGCTTCCTGCACCCGGCCCTCGCTGGCATTGTTCGCCCGGGTCTACCAGAGTTAAATACGGTGATATGGTGGTGCTGCGCGCCAGTAGCAACATTAACAATTTTCGGTGGAACATCAACGGGCAGCCACCCTATGTGGCTCCTGACCCCGGACCTGTGTATTATTCCTATACGCTAAAAGCCGATTATACTCCCATTGTGATTGCCCTCGACACCACCTCAGGCATCACCGAAATCGGTGCTTTCATTAACGACACCTGCGTTGGGGCCAGCGTGGTGCAGCCCGGCGACACTGTGGTGGTCCTCAACGCCTATATGGACGGCCTGACAGGCGATTCACTCTATTTCGAACAGCACAGCCCCATGAAATCCCTGTCCGAAGACAGGCACAGGCCGGCCTATTCGCTCATGGACAACCGCACCGGCAGGTTTGCCAAAAGGAGGATCAACCCCCACGAAAGGCGAGAGTACTATGTGGTCTCCTTTATGAGACAAGCTGATGACCTGCCACAGGAACTTACACAGCACCTTGAAATAAGTGCGTTCCCTAACCCCGCCGGGGACGAGATACAGCTGTTGATCAATATGCCCGACGAAAACCATTGCCAGATCGTACTGCTCGACCTCATGGGCCGGCAGCTTTATGAACTGCATAACAGTTATCTGACTAAAGGCAACCAGCAAATCAGCCTCACAAGGCCACAGGCTCTGCCCGCCGGGCTTTACCTGCTGAAGGCAACAGCAGGCCAACGGCAGGCGCAACACAAACTTATCCTCAGGTAAGCTGATGCAAACAAAATACCATATAAACGCTCAACTGAGTAAACCTGCAAAGTCTTTCATTATATTGCTGTTGCTTTTCGTGTTACCCCTTTCCCTTTCGGCACAGATCCTGACGGTAAAACAGGACGGCACGGGCATGTTCATGGCCATACAGGAGGCTATTGATGCGGCGGCCAACGGCGACACAGTGCTGGTGTGGCCGGGGGTGTACTACGAGAACCTTGACTTCAAAGAAAAGAGCCTGACCCTGGGAAGTCTTACGCTCACAACGGGCGATATCGCTTACCGAAACCAGACTGTCATTGATGGAGGGGGGGTCGATCTATGTATTTATATTGAAGGTAAAGTTGGGTTATATACCGATTTTACTATTACTGGGTTTGCCATTAAAAATGGTTTCATGACTTATGGTGGTGGATTTTTCCTGAAATACACTTTAGGTGAAATAGTGGACTGTATCATACAGGAAAACATTGGAACTAAAGGTGGTGCTGGTATCACTGTGATAAACTCTGAATTGTCTTTATCAAATACCATTATCAGGAACAATTACTCCTACGGTGAAGGGGGCGGTATAACTATTGGGTCATCCTTAATAGTATTAGATTCGATCAACCGCTGCAGCATGTATAATAATTATGGCTTTTCAGGGACGGAGATTCATAAGGTTAACAGTGTCCACCCTTTTCATGTGTACATGGATACCTTTATGGTGGCCCAACCCGACCGCTACCATATTTATGCCGAGCCGGATTCATCGGGAAACACTTTTACTTTTGACGGGTGGAACCATATGGTGGAACAAAGCGCGGAAACATTGTATGTCAGCCCACAGGGCGACAATGCCAACAGTGGCCTGTCGCCCGAGGAGCCTGTAAAGAACATCTGGCTTGCTCTGGTAAAGGCCAAGCCTGCTCCCGGGCAGCCCCAGACTATCCGCCTTTCCGAAGGCCTGTATGCCCAATCCGCCAACCAGGAAAGGTTGCCCCTGGGACTGAAAGACTCGGTAAGTATAGTGGGTAAAAGTGCTACAGAAACTATTATTGATGCTGAGTTAAATTCTAAAATCATTTCAGGAATAAGAGTTTTTGGCCCTTTTAGTATAAAGAACATGAGTCTGGTAAATGGAAGTTCAATTCTAGGTGGCGGTTTTGATGGTAGAGTGAATATTAATTACAATTATGGAACTATTTTATTGGATAGTTTAAAGATTATTAGTAGCTATGACTTCAATATTGGGGGAATTCAGGCTGATATGAATGAGAACTTAAGCATTTCAAATTGCGAGTTTGAAAACATTCATGGGATCCCCTTATGGGTCAGTGTGGGTGATTACGAATCTATAAAGAGATCCAGTAAAGTGAGCCATATCAAGGTAACAAATACACATCCCCCCCTTTATTATTTTGGCTATTATTTCAATCCAATCAGACTATATAGTTATATGCCTGAAAATGAGGAGTCAAAGAACATTTCCCTGATCAACAGCCTTGTCGCCGACAACACCGACAGCACCAACCAGGGTTATGTAACCCGCGGAGCCATCGTGCTCGATAAGGTGAATGCCAACATCATCAACTGCACCTTTGCAAACAACCGTGCGGTCAACTCTCAGTGGGGTGCCTCCTTCAACATACAGGGTCTGTCAAACGTCAACATCTACAACTCCATCTTTTACCAGAACCAGCCCACCGAGTTCGGCTTCTTTGCCCCGGAAGGCAACAAGCCCACGGTCAACATCCACAACTCCTTAGTACTGGGCGGCACCAACAGCTTCTACGATCCCGGCGCAGGCATACTGTACTACGACACCTCCAACATCAACACCGACCCCCTCTTCACCGGTTATGGCGATTTCCCTTATTCCCTGTCTGGCTTGTCGCCATGCATTGATGCCGGCACCCTTGATCTGCCAGAGGGCATCACCCTTCCTGCCACCGACCTGGCCGGCAACCCGCGTATGTGGGGCGGCAGTGTGGATATGGGTGCATATGAGTTCAACCCGGTAACCATAGGCGAAAGCAGGCTACAAGCCAAAACCCCTGCCCGCCTTGTGGCCGCGCCCAACCCCTTTACCCATGAACTTAGCCTCACGGTAACGCCTAAAACAGGGATTCAGGTGCGCATCACAGTGCACAACCTCCTGGGCCGCGAAGTAGCCCGCCTGCTCGATCAGGCCGACAACCGCCTGGCCTACACCACCCTGCACTGGAATGGCCGCGGCAGCGCTGGCGAAGACCTCCCCGCCGGAGCCTATATCATTAGTTTGGTTGAAGAAGGTAAGGAAGTAGAAACTTTAAGAGTAGTGAAAAGTGAACGGTGAACAGTTGGCTGTTGGCTATTGGCTTTTAGAAAGCTGAGGTTGTCCAATAGCCAAAAGCCAACAGCGGAACCCGCAACCAGAAACAAGAAACACGGAACAAGGAACAAGGAACAAGAACCCAGCCTGACAGCTTTGGCGGAAACCCGGGAACACTTTTTTTTTCAATAAGAAATGTATATAAAAAACACTATTTTTGTAGAAACAAACTTCAACCACAATGCTTACAAAAGGAACCAAAGCACCTGATTTTACTGCAATTGACCAGTTTGAGAATAAAATTACACTTTCCAGCTTCAGAGGGAAAAAGATAGTCCTTTATTTTTATCCTAAGGACGATACCCCTGGTTGCACTAAAGAAGCCTGTAGTTTGAGAGATCAGCACGATGCCATGCTTAACAATGGATTTGTTGTGTTAGGAGTTAGCCCCGACGACATAAAATCGCACAAGAAATTCGCAGATAAATTTGCTTTGCCATTTTCCCTTCTTGCTGATCCGGAGCTTAAAATAGTGAAATTGTTCGGAGTGTGGGGAGCGAAAAAAATGTATGGGAAAGAATACGAAGGATTAATGAGAACAACTTTCATTATTGATGAAAATGGTTTCATTGAGGAAGTAATAGAGAAGGTGAAAACAGATGATCATGCAAATCAGATTTTAAACTTATACCAATAACATCTATGACAACAGATAAAGCAAAGGAAAACGCCGACAAAATGCGCGCCGAGAAACTTAAAGCGCTTGAAGCAACCTTAGGAAATCTTGAGAAGACTTATGGCAAAGGGGCCATAATGAAGCTTGGCGATGCGGCCATCGAAAAACTTGAATTCATTTCTACAGGTTCAATAGGGCTTGATATTGCGCTTGGCATCGGCGGTTTGCCTAAAGGAAGAGTGGTTGAGATTTATGGTCCCGAAAGTTCGGGCAAAACAACACTTGCCTTGCATGTGATTGCCGAAGCCCAGAAAAAAGGAGGAATTGCCGCATTTATCGATGCAGAACATGCTTTCGACAGGTTTTATGCCCAAAAACTGGGAGTTGACATTCAGAATCTGTTGGTATCACAACCTGATAATGGCGAGCAAGCCTTGGAAATTGCCGATCATCTGATACGCTCTGCAGCAATCGATGTTGTTGTGATTGACTCAGTGGCAGCTTTAACACCAAAGAGTGAGATTGAAGGCGAAATGGGTGATTCCAAAATGGGTCTTCAGGCAAGGCTAATGTCACAGGCACTGCGTAAACTAACCGCAAGCATTAGTCGAACCGGATCTATTTGTGTATTTATCAATCAGTTGCGCGACAAAATTGGAGTCATGTTTGGAAACCCGGAAACAACAACCGGTGGAAATGCGCTAAAGTTTTACTCTTCGGTGAGGCTTGATATCCGTAAGGTTAATCAGTTAAAAGAAGGTGAAAATATTACCGGTAACAGGGTGAAGGTTAAAGTTGTTAAGAACAAGGTTGCCCCACCATTCAAAAAAGCTGAATTCGACATTATTTATGGTGAAGGGATTTCGCACACAGGCGAAATCATTGATCTTGGCGTTGAACTCAATATTATTAAGAAAAGCGGAAGCTGGTTCAGTTATGGTGAAACCAAACTTGGTCAGGGTAGGGATGCAGTGAAGAACCTCTTAATTGATAACCCGGACCTAAGTGATGAAATTGAAGCAAAAATCCGCGAGTCGTTAGTGTGAGCCATTGGTTCCCTCATTTGAATGCAACTTCATGTTGAATGTGATGTTGTAAATCTGAATTCCTGCGATATGAAATATTTCTATTTGTTGCTTTTGCTGACAGGCATTTTTTCGTGTTCCAATTCTGTTAAACAATCCTCGGAAAAAATGGATGTGGTTCCGGCTAACCCCCTGGAGATGCTCACCCATTCATTAAGTTCCGACAGCATGAATACCGAACTGCTGAGCCAAAGGGCCGCGCTTTACCTTAAAGTAAACAAGATCGACCTGGCATTCAAAGATATCAACCGGGGCTTGGAAATAAACCCAAATAATCCATCACTTTATCTTGTACTTGCCGATATTTATTTTGCCATGGAGCAAATTGATCAGTGTAGTGCAAGTTTAATGAAGGCAAGCGAAATTGCTCCTGACGATGCAAGGGCTTATGTTAAACTTGCTGAATTAAGCCTTCTGCTTGGTAATCATAACCTCGCCAGAAGCTTCACTGATAAAGCACTTGATATCAGCAATTTTAACCCTGATGCGTATTACGTCAGAGGCATGATATTTTACGACAGGAACGATACAGCATCAGCCTTAAAGAACTTTCTGCTGTCCATTGATCAGGACGAAAATCACCTCAATGCATTATTGCAGATAGGAGAAGTGTATACTTCGTTAAGAAATCCTCTTGCCGAAGATTTTCTGCTGACAACAGTGAATAGATTTCCAGACGTTTTAAGGGCCAGATACCAGACGGGCTTATACTATCAGGAGATGGAAGAATTTGACAAGGCCATTGCACATTACGACACAATTCTGACCATATCGCCCGATAACAAATATGCATTATACAATTTAGGGTATATCAATCTGGTAAACCTGGAAAAGCTGAACATTGCACTGGATTATTTTGAAAGGGTATTGCAAGTTGATCCTTCTTATATAGATGCCTTATACAATAAAGGACGCACACTGGAAGAAATGGGCCGACTAAGGGAAGCTACAGAAATATACCGCGAAGTAGTCAGAAAAAAAGAGAATTATCCGCTCGCGATTGAGGCACTCAACCGCATTGACGTGGCATTGCGCTAAAAGATTGGCAGTTAAATAACGAAAGCAGACCGAAGTTCGTTTAAATCATCGACCAGATCATAAATGGAAATCTCAAGTTTCTGAAAAGTATCAAGTAAATCTGTTGAATCCTTAATAGTTCCTTTCATTTCAAGTTCTTTGGCATAATCCTGAGGAGCCTTGGCTACAAAGTTTGAAACAACACCTTTGAGGCTATGTGCATCGAATTTAAGTGCATCGAAATCACCTGACTCAATATCTTTTTTGATGTTTACCAATCTTCCCGGATATTCCTGTAAGAAAATATCGATGATTTCAACAACTATTTCTTTGTCAAAATACTGGAAAGTATCCAGAAATGATGATTTGTCAATGACTTTCATGTCTTCTTAATTTATTGTATAGTAGCCTGATTCAACTCTTTGTAAAATAAACTCAATATCAATGTATTGCACAGGTTTTTGAATAAAGTCGTTCATGCCTGCACCAATACAATTACTTTTATCTTCGAGTGGTGAACTTGCAGTAACTGCAATAATTGGAATTTTCATTCCCTTTTGAATGCTTCGTATAGCTTCAGTTGCTTGAAAACCATCCATATTTGGCATATGCAAATCCATCAGTATGCAATCAAATTCATACTGCTGAAAAAGTTCAACCGCTTCCAAACCATCTTTTGCCATTATAACATCATGATTATTACGACCTAAGAACGTACTAATAATTTTTTGGTTAAGTGGATTATCTTCAGCTACCAAAATTCTCATACTTGAATTGTTTGTTGTTCAAAGCAAAGGTAGTAAAGAATATACAGAAAAACCTGTCATTGCTCAAGTTTTTTCATGGGGAAAGGCTAATATGCAATATCTGTGTTGTTTAAAATTCAGTTCTTTCGAAGAAAACCATTCAAAAACTCAGAATCCCAACATACTTCCGATCTGAAAAACTGCAAAAGATGCTAACCAAGCCAAAACAGTTGTGTAAACAGCTGTAAATGTTGCCCACCGCCATTGACCGGATTCTTTTTTGATTGCGGCAAAAACGGCAATACAAGGAAAATATATCAATACAAATATCATGAAGGAGAATGCAACCAGCGGATTCATCACATGTTGATCTGCTTTTGGGCCTTCTTCATAACGTTGGTTACGCAACTTACTAATCAGGTTTTGAGTAGGTTCATTTTCAGTGCCAGATTGATGTAAAACCCCCATAGTAGAAATAACAATTTCTTTCGCTGCTGAGCCAGCAAGCAGACTCACGCCCATTTTCCAGTCAAACCCGAGAGGTTCCACAACAGGTAAGAGAAAATGGCCAATTCTGCCAATAAATGATTGCTCAAGCCTTCTGTTCATACTTCTCAGCTCAATGGCTGCAATTTGCTCTTCAAAAGATTGAACTGTTTTTGCCAAACCAACACTATCATCTGCAGGGAGTTGCGATAAGATTAAATCACGTTGTATGGAAATTTCATTTATTTTGAGCTCTGCATTTTTTTCGATGTCCGGATTTAAAGGGAAATACCCTAAAGCCCATATAATTGCAGAGGCGATCAAAATAAGCGATCCCATTTTTTTCAGGTATTGCGCTCCTTTGAACCAGGTGTGCCTCAATATTGCTTTTGTTGTTGGGATTCTGTATGGAGGGAGCTCCATTACGAACGGCATCTCCTCAATTTTAAACAGTGTTTTGCGAAACAACCAGGCGAGTAGGGCTGCCAATATGATTCCGATAAGATATATCAGGAATAGGAGAGTCCCCCTGAAATCAGCAAAGAAAGCACTGATTATAAGAATATAAACAGGATATCTGGCGCTGCACGACATAAATGGAATAATCATCATGGTCACGAGCCGGTCCGATCGGTTCTCGATTGTCCGGGTTGCCATAACGGCCGGTACATTGCACCCGAAACCCATCAGCAAGGGAATAAATGATCGTCCGTGTAAACCCACTTTGTGCATAAGCTTGTCTACGATAAATGCCACCCTTGCCATATACCCGGTTGTCTCCATGAGCGACAGGAAGAAAAACAGGATTAAAATGTTTGGAAGAAAGATAATTACCCCACCCACGCCGCCTATAATACCATCAACTAACAGATCGCGGATAATGCTGTCGGGTAAAAGACTGCGAACAGAATCTCCCAACCAGCTGATAAACATATCAATCCATTGCATCGGATAATCACCAACCAGAAATGTGGCCTGAAAAACTATCCACATGAGAAAAACAAAAATAGGATAGCTTAATATTCTGTTTGTCAATACCTTATCAATTATTCTACTACGTGTTGCTTTCACTTCAACAGCCTGTTGAAATGTCTCTTTCAGTGCTCCCTCAATAAACCCATACTTTGCATCGGTTATGATGGTCTCAATGGTATCATTAAACACGTTTTCAATCTTCTTCGATTCGAGTTGAACAGTTTCCAGAATCTTCAACTTGTTCACGCATTGAGAAATTCTGTCCGACTCTTCGCTATCGCCTTCGAGCAATTTGATGGCGAGATAGCGAGGTGATATAATGTTGGTAACAACTTGATTGCCATCAATATTTAATACATCCTGAATTTTTTTTATGGCATTCTCAATATCCGTTCCATAATTGACATGAACATGTCGGATTGATGGATCATTTTCTTCATAAACCTGAATAATCCGGTCGAAAAGCTCATAAACACCTTTATTTTTTGAACTTACTGTTGGAACAATGGGTATTCCAAGCAATTTTCCGAGATTTTCATAATCGAGTTTATCTCCTTTTTCGGTTAGTTCATCAAACATATTTAAAGCAATGACAACTCTGACGTCCATGTCAATAAGTTGCGTTGTCAAATACAGGTTTCTCTCAATATTCGAACTATCGATAACATTCACAATAATGTCAGGCACTTCAGTAAAAATGTGGTTTCTCACAAACAACTCCTCAGGAGTGTAGTGTGTGATGGAATAGGTGCCTGGAAGATCTACAATATTAAATGTGTAATCGTTGTATCTGAATTTGGCTGACTTGGACTCAACGGTTACACCGCCATAATTTGCGGTTCTTTCGGTTGAACCTGAAGCTACATTAAAGAGGGTAGTTTTGCCGCAATTGGGGTTGCCTACCAGTGCAACGCTTATTGTCCTTGACCGTGGAAGAGGTCTGAGCCGCAATGACTGTTCCAACTGATGCACACCGTAATAGGGTGATCCACTAATAAGTTGCAGGTCAGAACCGTTTGTCACTTCGATGAGCTCTGCATCACTTCGCCTAAGCGAGACCTCATAGCCCATTATATTGTAATCAATGGGATCAAGTAAAGGTGCGTTTCTAACCACAATCACCTGTTTGCCAACTACAAAGCCCATTTCCATGATGCGTTTACGAAACGCACCCCTTCCTTTCACTTTTATAATAATGGCTTTTTCACCTTCTTTTAGTTGAGCTAAAGTCATTGTAGGGTTTCATTTTAGCAATAACAGTACTATGGATTAATGCACAAAGTAAAGGATAAGCACTATAATCATCTATACCTAAATATAGGTATAATAAGGAGATTACAATGAATAATGTTCTGTCTCAGGGGTCTTTTGGTTATAGTTAATCTCATGAAAAACGGGCATGAGCCGCAGAAGCAGCAATCCCCAATGCTCTTTGAAGAGTAAACGGACGCTGTGAATAGCGTTTTCACGTGCTGCAATCTGATTTCTTTTATACAGCAGGACAAAGTCTTTTAAATCCTGATAAATATCCGCTATACATTCAGATATACTGCCAATTTCTGTTTCAGAAGCACTTGTGTCAGGTGAGTCCAGATATCTGAATCTGTCGTCTTGTCCAAACTTTTCCCTGAAAAGTGTAAAAATATTTTCCCACTGCTCTTCTGCAACAAACCTCTCATTGGCTTCAGGGTATTCCGGAACGATATCAGGGAGCAAAGTGCCTCTGAGATAAAGTAATGGAATAAAACTTCCTAAAGATCTTGCCATATCGTCTTTATTAACTTTGCCGGAATCTTCAGCCAGCAGACAAAATTCGCTTGCAATAGCGACTGTTTCAAGAACATTGCGAGATAAGGTCAGATCATCGGGTTTATCCATATGATACGAGTTAAATTTCTGTAAATTTGCGTCATAACCCAAATAAATGGTTTCATTGGCAAAAATAGTCAAATGATGCTGAATGTCGATTACAAAAAGAAACTGATGCATCATTGTATTCAACTCCAGCAGGATTCATATCAGGTGATACTGACTTCGATGAATGAATCACAGGCTGAGGCCAATGCTTATGGCCCACCCAAGGATCGTTACGATGGTTTCAGAAACCAACAATTGCGTAAAGGACAATTATTTGAAAAGCAAGCCGGGCAGGTGTTGCAAAATTTAAAGGCCTTGAACATAATTGGCGAAACAAGCCTGTCGAAGGTAGATTTTGGTGCCTTGGTTGAAACCGATAGAATGCTTTTTTTTATTTCAATTGGCATCGGGTTGATTGATTTTGAAGGAAAAAAAGTGGCCGTAATTTCAACACAAGTGCCAATTTATAAAGTAATGCATACTTTAAAAAGTGGCGACAAGTTTAGTTTCGCCGGAAACACACACACCATTATATCAATTATTTAAACTCAATATAGTCAGGAATCCAGTTCGAAAACTGAAAATCGCTCAGATTATCGGTGTCGTTTAGATCAAATGACCAGTTTGGGATGTTGGATGGCGTGTAAGGATAATACACCAATCTGATTTGAATGGAATTAAAAATTAGATACTCGTTTCGCATTCTTAATCCCAATCCAAAGCCATTGATAGGGCGGTTCTTAAAATATTTTTTATCATCTATACCAATCAGCCCTGTATTGAAAAAGCAATATGGTGTAAAACTAAATCCTATCCATTTTCCTGGCAGATACACCACAGCCTGAACCATTCCGGAAGTTTTGATGGTGCCTTTGAGGATATCTGTTCTTAATCCTGGTACTCCTTCACTGTTTTTTAGCACCAGGCTATCTCCACCCGAACGTTGAATAGCCTGAGTGTGCTGGGCAGAAGCAATTAACCTAAGTGGATAGGAAAACAATCGAATAACAGGACTGGCATATCTCAGATTGATTTTGAAAACACCCTGTTCAGCTTGCTTATTATTCATATGAGCCCCAATGGCAAATTGGGTGCTGAAATATCCTGCTTTTTGAAATGAGAGGGCTGACCGATAATCAATTCCTAAATATGGCAATTCGTAAAACTCATTGAAAGTGTAACCTGAAACCCAGGTTAAACTGTAACCATAAGGCAAGTCCTTTTCAATTCCCTGATCAAACAAAAAGGCAGTTTGAACATAGTTTTGCGAAGTAAGCGTTAAGCTCCCAAAAATTGCGCTGTTATTGCTCAAAAACCTGTTCGAATCCAAACTGACATAAGGCCTCATATGATAGTTAATGCGGTTATATCCAATAGCAGGGGTTAAATAAACAGGTCGTTTTGAGTGATCTGAAGACTGTTTGACCTGAAACTGATACCCCAGCCAGGTTTTGGCTTCGGTGTAAGATGACCATAATGTATTGCCTTGATCGTCATTGAAGTAAACTGGTAGTTGGTATCGCCGGAATTGAGCCGAAATTCCGCCTGCCAGATTTGTCACACCGGGTAGAAGATCACGCTGTGTTTTGAACCCATATGACTCTTCACTTGATGAGCGGTTATAAAATATACGGTTATCTACAAAAGAATTTTGGATATTTCTCACACTCAGATCTGCTTCAGAGATATAAAGAGTTGGATGGCGGTTCAGGTCATTTGCAACACCTAAACCCAACTGTCGGCCATATCCCATAAAATTTCCATTCCAGATTTTAATACTTTGCCTTTCAGCACTTTGATAAACCGGAAGCAAGCCATAAGGAATATTATCTTTCACAACATACACTAAATCAACATATCTGTCATCAACTAACTTAAGGTATATTACAGCATTCTCGATATACGACATCGAACGCAAATGTTTCTCATTATCAGCTAGCAGCCATGGATTTACAGTATCACCAGAAACAACAAAAATATTGTTTACCAATATTTTATCCCGGGTTTTTATGTGAATTGCGTTGATCACTTTGTTGATTTGCGAAGTGCTGCTAACGGTTGTATCGTAAACAGTCTGGCCGATAATATCAAGTTTTTTGATCCGGATATCTCTAATGATCATACCGGAATAGGGCAGAAACCGGGCTTGATTATCAGCCAGGTCTATTTTGGAGGAAATTTGAGGCTTGGCAGGTACAAAAGTCAGGTTGTAAAGCTCCTGAGCCAAAAGATTCTTATTGGCAAGTTTTCTAAGTTTTACAAAAAAAGCAACTTCTTCTTCCTCTCTGGTAATTATATTATCACCTTCATTAATCATGATAACAGTATCACGATCGG
The DNA here is from genome assembly GCA_002422725.1 of Bacteroidales bacterium UBA6192. Lineage (GTDB taxonomy): Bacteria > Bacteroidota > Bacteroidia > Bacteroidales > F082 > UBA6192. The sequence goes on along the minus strand of DITE01000077.1, from coordinate 27,209 downwards.
CTATCCATAAACTATCATTAATTAATATTTGAGCACCCAATTTCACTGTGAGTGAATCTTCATGAAATTGTTGGGAAAAAACTGAACTTACAGTTAGAAAGTAAAAAAAAACAACTGAGAAAAAAGTTGGTATAATCTTTTTACAAATATGACCAGGAATAAAAGCCATGGGAAATCTCAGAAAGAATCTGCAGCCTGATGTCATTCTCAATATCATTGCATGAATTCTCAGCATCATTACGAATACTAAGGTAAATGTATCTTAGAATTACAAAAAAGGTATTTGTCTATTAAGAAACTGAAAAAAAAAGTACGATACAAATGGTTGAATATGAAAATCAATTTATTCAACTCAAATATCAAGTGACTTCATTATATTTTCAATCCTTTTCTCAAGCAGTTCATTTACCTCATCATAGTCTTCACGCCGATTGAGTTTCCCTTTGATTCCAAAGTAAAATTTAATCTTGGGTTCGGTGCCTGATGGTCTGATGCTGATTTTACTCCCATCCTCTGTATAAAACTGCAAAACATCCGATTTTGGCAGATCAATTGTCGATGTGGTGTTATCAACCAATGACCGGCAGATGCCAGCTTGATAATCCTTTATCATGCTTAGTTTTGATCCACCAACTTCCGATGGTGGGTTGTTTCTAAATCGGTACATGAGCGCTTTAATTTCTTCCGTACCAGCTTTACCTTTTTTTGTAACAGACAAAAGTTTTTCTTTATAAAAACCAAACTCCACATACAAGTCTTTCAATAACTCATACATGCTTTTCCCCTGATCAGCAGCCCAGGCTGCAGTTTCAGCCAACATGGCACAGGCGCTGATTGCATCCTTATCGCGCACAAAGTCGCCAACCAGATAACCATAACTCTCTTCACCGCCACCGATAAAAGTCATTTTACCTTCGTATTGTCTGATGATATCGGCAATAAATTTGAAGCCCGTCAGCACATCAAACTTTGCCACACCATATTTGTCAGCCATATCAAAAAGCAGTTCTGACGTAACAATTGTCTTAACAATAAACTCTTTTCCAGAAAGTTTACCTGTTTCCTTCCACTTAGTGAGGAGATAAAAAATCAGGAGGCTGGCTGCCTGGTTGCCGTTAAGCAGTACAAACTGATTCTTATGATCCCTTACAGCAATACCAACCCGGTCAGCATCAGGGTCGGTAGCCATAACCAATTGGGCGTTTACGGAATATGCTTTTTCAATAGCCATTGACAAGGCAGCAGATTCTTCAGGGTTAGGAGAATGAACTGTTGGGAAGTTGCCATCCACTATATTTTGCGCATCAACCCCAAATACATTTTCAAAGCCAAATGACTTAAGTGCTTGCGGAACAAGCCTTACTGCGGTTCCATGGATAGGTGTAAAAACAATTGGAAAATCCTTTTGACGTTGAATAATGTCAGGTGATAAGCTCAATTCCTTGATTCGGCCGAGGTATATTTCATCAAAATCATCACCCAATTTTACAATCAAATCTGGATTGTAATCGAAACGGACCATATCCGGATCGAGAATTTTTTCCACTTCTGCGATCACATTTTTGTCGTGAGGCGCTATCAACTGACCGCCATCACTCCAATAGGCTTTATATCCGTTGTATTCCTTTGGGTTGTGCGATGCAGTGATGACAACCCCTGTCTGACAGCCAAAGTGCCTGATAGCAAATGAAAGCTCCGGAGTTGGCCTTAATCCCTCAAACAAATACACTTTTACTCCGTTAGCACTCATTACCTGTGCAGTGATTTCGGCAAAATAGGGACTATTGTTCCGGCAATCGTAGGCAATAGCCATTGCCAAATCGCTTTTGCCAGGAAACATAATTTTCAGGTAATTAGCTAAGCCCTGTGTTGCCATAGCAACAGTATACTTATTCATTCGGTTTGTCCCGACGCCCATAATACCACGAAGACCTCCGGTGCCAAACTCCAGGTTTCGATAAAAACTTTCGATAAGTTCCTGCTGATCGTTTTCGATTAAAAAATTTACCTGTCTGATGGTTTCTTCGTCATATGGAGCTTTGGTCCATTTCGATGCAGTTGCTAATATTTGAGGGTCAATTGCGGGGTTCATCTGCGTAGATATTTAGGTTAGAGTTTTTTACTGATTAGGTTTTTTATTTGGTTGATTCCTTCAGTTCACGAAGACAGCTTTTCAGACTTTCAAGCCAGTAGGGGATCGTTATTCCTGTATCCATTTTTATTCTGGATTTATTCAGCACACTGTAAAATGGCCTCTCTGTCTTCACTGGATAATCTTTTGACTCAATGGGTATTACCTTGCACTGCAGTCCTTCGATATGCATGATCGCAATGGCAAAATCGTACCAGCTGATTACGCCTTCGTTGCTATAGTGATAAATCTTAACTGATTGCTGTTTATGATGATTATGAATAAAAAACACTATGGCTTCGGCAAGATCTGCAGCCCAGGTTGGTGTGCCAATCTGATCAGAAACCACTTTAATTTCGGAACGCTCCCTCCCCAGTCTGAGCATGGTTTTGACAAAGTTATTGCCAACACTGGAATATAGCCAGGAAGTGCGGATTATAACTGAGCGGGCTTTGTGCTGAAACAACACTTTTTCTCCTTCGGCTTTACTTTTCCCATAAGCTGAAACAGGGTCTGGCTGATCGTCTTCATCATAAGGTTTATAATGCCTGCCGTTGAAAACATAATCTGTCGAAATGTGAATAAGCAGGGCATCTGACGAGTAACAAGCATCGGCAAGTAATCCGACTGCAAATGCATTTAAAAGTTTTGCTTTTTCCGGCTCGTCTTCAGCCTTATCAACGGCTGTATATGCAGCGCAGTTAACACATACGTTTATGCTATTCTCTTTGAAGTAATTGTTTACAGCTGATCGATCAGTAATGTCAAGCTGATCAACATCGGTAAAAAACCAGGTATATTCTGATGAGACTTGAAAGAACTTTCTCAACTCAGAACCCAGTTGTCCGTTGCTACCGGTAACTAAAATATTGGTCATTCGTTAGACAATTGAGCGAAAAAAATCAATGGTTTTCACAAGTCCTTCATCCAATCCGATTTTAGGTTCCCATCCCAGCTCTTTCTTTGCCAGCGAAATATCTGGTTTACGTTGCATTGGGTCATCGGCAGGCAAGGGTTGAAAAACAATTTTGGACTTGGCATTGGTAAGTTTGATCACTTTTTCGGCTAATTCAAGCATTGTGAATTCACCTGGATTACCAATATTGACAGGGCCTGTAAAACTGTCGGGGGAGTTCATAAGGCGGGTCATGCCTTCGATCAGATCGTCGACATACTGAAAACTTCGTGTTTGTTTTCCATCGCCGTAAATCGTAATATCCTGCCCCTTCAATGCCTGAACAATAAAATTTGAAACTACCCGGCCATCGTTGGGATGCATTCGCGGACCATAGGTATTGAATATCCGGATAATTTTAATCCGGACATTGTTCTGCTTGTGGTAATTAACAAACAAAGTTTCTGCACAGCGTTTCCCTTCATCATAGCATGCGCGCGGACCAATCGGATTAACATGGCCCCAGTAACTTTCTGTCTGTGGGTGTTGTTCAGGATCACCATACACCTCACTTGTCGAAGCCTGAAGCACCTTAGCCTTTATTCTCTTTGCAAGTCCAAGCATATTGATGGCTCCCATTACCGAAGTTTTAACTGTTTTAATCGGGTTAAACTGGTAATGTATTGGTGATGCAGGACAAGCCAGGTTGTAAATCTCGTCCACTTCAACGAAATAGGGCGTTGTTACATCATGCCGAACAAGCTCGAAATAGGGGTTATCGAGCAAATGAACAACATTCTTTTTTTGTCCGGTAAAATAATTATCCAGACAAATAACATCGTTTCCGTCATTCAGTAAGCGTTCGCATAAATGCGACCCTAAAAACCCGGCGCCTCCGGTGACAAGTATTCTTTTCATGGTAATATGGTATAAAATGATAGCTCGGCTTATTTCTTCAAGCCAAGCTATCATGATTGGTTTAAGACTATTTAGTTTTTATGCCAATGCAGAAGTAATCGAATCCTTCCAGAGCCATTTCTTTGGCATCGTAGATATTTCTGCCATCGAAAATTGCCGGATTTTTGAGGAGTTTTTTAATTACCCTGAAATTCGGGAATTTAAACTCAGACCATTCGGTGACAATAACCAAGGCGTCAGCATCAATCAAAGCATCGTACTGGTCTTTGGCGAACTCAATTCTATCGCTGAAAACACGATGTCCTTCTTCCATAGCTACCGGGTCATATACTTTCACTTTCGCGCCTGCCTCAAGTAGTTTTGCGATAATTACCCTTGACGGTGCTTCCCGCATGTCGTCGGTATTGGGTTTGAATGAAAGACCCCAGATCGCAATTGTCTTGTCCTTGAAATTGCCATCATAATAGCGATTCATCTTGTTAAACAGGATTGATTTTTGATCTTCGTTAACTTCTTCGACTGCAATAAGTACCCTAAGATCATATTTGTATGATTTTGCTGTGTTGATCAAAGCTTTGACGTCTTTTGGAAAACAGGAACCACCATAACCTGTTCCAGGATAAATGAAATAAGGTCCAATTCGTCGGTCAGAACCTATTCCTTTGCGAACCATATTAATATCAGCACCAACAATTTCGCATAAATTGGCAATATCGTTAATGAAGCTTATCTTGGTGGCTAGCATCGAGTTTGCAGCATATTTTGTCATCTCGGCAGAAACAATATCCATGAAAATTACCGGATGGCCATTCATAGTGAATGGTTTATAGAGTTTTTTCATAAGGTCTTCCGCACGTTGTGAATCAACTCCAACAACAATCCGATCGGGTTTCAGAAAATCGTCAACTGCTGCACCTTCCTTGAGAAATTCAGGATTGGAGGCAACATCGAAAGGTATATCAACGCCACGTTTGTCCAGTTCACCCTTAATGGCTTTTCTGACTTTTTCGGCTGTGCCTACCGGAACTGTACTCTTGGTAACAATAAGCATGTATTGTTCCATGTTTCTGCCAACTTCACGGGCAACATCCAACACATACTTTAAATCAGCACTTCCGTCATCATCGGGCGGGGTACCAACAGCACTGAATACTACCTGACAATCCTTCAGAGTAGGGCCAAGTTCAGTTGTAAAGAATAACCTCTTTTTTTCAACATTACGTTGAACCATTTCTTCCAATCCTGGCTCATAAATGGGGATTATTCCATTATTCAGATTTTCAACCTTTTTTTTATCAATGTCAACACAATGAACATCTATGCCAACTTCGGCAAAACAAGTACCGGTAACCAGACCTACATAGCCTGTACCTACAATTGTAATTTTCATGATTTTCTGAATTAATCGTTAGTGAGTATAAAGTTGCTGCAATTTACGCAAAAAAAATGCTGATCGGCACCGTATGTAAAAAAAAAGAATTTCATAAGTCATTGTTTTGATTATCTGTTATATAATATACAGTATACCAATGCCTAATGACTCCTTAAATTGTAGCCGTGGGCCTTCACCTGTCAATACTTTCTGTCCATTAACTGCTTCAAACTGCTGTATATTGATATTGTGATCATATTTGAAATGAATAAACACATTTGTCTGAAGGTATTTATTGATGGTAAAATTTACACTTGTTTCCCAATCAACATCAATATTCCAACGGTTCGACAATTCTTCATCCAGGTAGTTATTATACAGGTTAAGCGTAGAGTTAATATCAACATTATCAGTGATATTGCTGGCAAACTTTGTTAATAGATTAATACCAAACTCACATAGCAGGTTTGCCCCTTCCTGAATGCGTAAACCAGTGCTGTCAAGAACAGCCTTACGCACACCGAAAGCCCCCTTATCGGCTAAAGATTGGTTCGTTACCATCGTTAATTTCCCTGAAGCCGGGCTAATAAACATTTCAAATTTTTCAGTTGGTCGGTAGTTAAACCCCAAAGAAGCATTGAGGTAGGCAGGCGCAAAAAATGAAGATACAATCACCGAATCATTTGGAAACTTATAGCTATCAGTAAATTGCGATTTAAATGTGAGCAGGGAAGTGTAAGTCCACTTCTGATATGCTTTTTGAGAAAATGAAAGGCTTGCTTCAAGACGGTCATCTGTTTTTTCAATGCGACTAAAATCATACCCAATCAGGCCATATGCAAGTTTAAGATTATGCTCAAAAGAAAATTTCTTCTTTTCAAACCTAAGCTTATAATCGATCAGGCTTTTCCCTGAAATGGAATTCTCGCCTCCAACAGCCCAGTTATTGTAGGTATTTTGATTAAATCCAAGGGTTATTTTACCTGAGTTTTTCCAAAACCTGACGGAGTCCTTTTCAACTATATTAGTCGAGTCCATTATTTCAGCTGATGTTGTGAATGACATTGTGCTCAGTAAGAATAGTGTTCCGAACAGTCTTAATGCCCGATTTCTAAAAGAAATCTGATTAAAAGCATTGTTGAAAAGTGCCAGTAGATTGGCTTCATAAATGGGTTTCATCAAAATTGAGTTTTCTTTTCTGCTAACGGCCAAATCGCCGGATTAGCATAAATTTATGCGTAAATCCAACAATAAAATTTACTATTGACTCAAATACACCAACCTGATAAGGCAATCAATACATCAGAATGCAATAACAGCTAGATTAAAAAGATGGAAAACAATTCTATTTCAGCCATTTATCGAGCCACCTAAAGAATGTTCTTTGCCACAATACACCATTTTGTGGTTTAAGCACCCAATGATTTTCATCCGGAAAATACAAGTACTCTGCGGGAACACCTTTTAAAATGGCAGCATTGAAAGCCTGCATACCCTGTGAAGCCACAATACGGTAATCAAGTTCACTGTGTATAACCAAAATAGGGGTGTTCCAGTTTTGAACAAACTTGTGAGGAGAATTGGCAAAAGACCATTGCGCTGTTTTGTTGTTGGTGTCCCAGAAAGGACCTCCCAGATCCCAGTTAACAAACCACATTTCCTCTGTTTCAAGATATTGTGACTCAAGATTAAACATGCCATCATGTGCAATGAATGCTTTAAAACGGTTTTCATGATTCCCGGCCAGCCAATACACCGAAAAACCACCATAACTCGCACCAACAGCCCCCAACCGGTGCGCATCAACATATGATTCCCTGGATAAAGCATCAATGGCTGCTAAATAATCTTTCATGTTCTGCCCTCCATAATCTCCACTTATCTGCTCATTCCATTCTTTTCCAAACCCCTGCAATCCTCTGCGGTTTGGGGCAACGATAATGTAATCATTGGCAGCCATCATCTGAAAGTTCCATCGATACGACCAAAACTGACTAACTGTACTTTGTGGGCCACCTTGACAATATAACAGAGCGGGATATCTTTTATTGGGGTCGAAGTGTGGTGGATAAATAACCCAGGTAAGCATTTGTTTGTTATCAGATGTGGTGATCCACCTTTCTTCAACCCTTCCCATGGCCAATTGATCAAGTATTGGTCTGTTCACAAAAGAAATTTGTTTTTGGGTTCCACTGGCAGTATCAATAGAAAATAGCTCAACAGGGGAGGACATTGACATTCGGGTTCCAATAAGATGATCACCGGCATAAATAACTGAGGTGTAGCTGTGGGTGCCTTCTGTAAGTTTTTTGATGGTGCCTGACTCTGGACTTAGCTGGTAAATCTGATCCAACGCATGCCAGTTGCTAACGAAATATACAGATTGACTATCATCGGACCAGATAAGACCATGCGCATCCTGGTCAAAACTTTCAGAATAATTCTTCTTTTCGAATGTAGTCATATCCATTATAAATAGTCTCACTTTATCAGCTTCATACCCATCACGTTCCATGCTTTCCCATGCCAAAAAACGTCCATCAGGAGAAAAAACAGGATTCTGATCATAACCCATCATCCCTGAAGTAAGATTTGAAGTTGTTTTTTCATCAATACTATATTTATACAAGTCAGAATTCGTTGACAAACTGTATTGCTTGCCTGTTTTTTTTCGCGAAGTGTAAACAAGTGATTTGCTGTCAGGACTCCAGCAGATTTGTTCCATTCCACCCATGGGACTTAATGGTGATTCCCATGCTTCATTTTGCATGATATCAATACTGTTATTTATACCCTTTTCTGAATAATCTGCGACAAATACGTGACTATATGTATCAACCCAATGATCCCAATGTCTGTACATCAGATCGTTCATAATTCTGCCACTGGTTTTTGGAAGATCGGGGTAAATATCTTTGACTGTTTCACCAACCTTCACATCAGCAATGTACACAAGTTTTTTCTGGTCAGGTGAATATTCAAATCCATTCATTCCACCATCAATTTTACTAACCTGCTTGCGGTCACTACCATCAGGATTCATCTCCCAGAGCTGCATACTTCCACCCTCAGCGGATAAAAATCCGATCTTTTTCCCGTCTGGCCTCCATCTTGGATTATACTCTCCGCCCGGAGTATGTGTAATTCTGTTAAATGATTCTCCTTTGCTGCTCATCACATACAATTCAGCATTTCCTTTATTCTGTTCCAGATCGTAATAGGTGATGCCAAAAACAAGATTTTGTTTATCAGGTGATATACTCACCTCCCCAATTCGCCCCATCGACCACAATACTTCCGGCGTCATACGGTCACTCTCAAGGCTTAAACTCTTTGGTCCTATGAGTTCCTGAGCTGTTTGATTGGCATCACTTTTATCCGATTTATGTGTTTGACAACCAATGAGCAAGGTTATCAATAAAGGTAAAATTAGTTTTTTCATACCTGAAATGATCTTGGTTTTAATTAAGTCACGAAGTTAGTTAATTAGTTACTAATCAAAACAACTATTTGTCATTTATTGAAGAATTGAAATGAACAGGCTGAAAATCTGTGATCTAAATCAGCTTAAATGTGCTAACAAGGTTAGTACGACTGAGAGTAAGGGTTCAAGGCATTAGAACCTGATCACCATGGGATAGCCTTTGAGATTAAAGACTTGCTTTTTAGACTGATCAGAAAGTGTTATCCATTCCAATGCAGGATTTCCATCCAGATAGCAAAATTCTTTCGGAGAATCGGGTAGGGAGAGCATCATTTGCTTCTGTACACCTGGATGATCATTATTGGGCAACCACACAACGGCATAGGATTGGTTGTTGTTATCGGTAAAATAATAGGCATATGCCTGTTCACTTTCTATCAAAACCCTTTCCATCCTTGTGTTACCTAAAATTTGCATGAGTTTTGAGAAAGCATGGAATGAATGTTTTTTATTAAAACCAACATTAATCGATCCTGTCAACCCAGCCCTGGTATGTAAAAATGGTGCTGTGTATTCATTGGCGAAAAAATACCAGTATACTTCATCGGCACCATGACGCATCAGCAGCAGGGCTGCTCTTATTCCCCAGGCAGCCTGTTGTTCTTCGGTTACGCATTCCGAAAACCGACATTCTTCGCTTCCACCTTCGCTATCGAAGCCATATTCTGTAATATACAATGATTTACCCGGCAGATTCACATCCCGAAACCTGATCATATTCCTTATCCCATGTAATCCTGAGCGGGGATCTTCGGGATTTACGGTGATTCGATTACCCGTGGTGTCAAATGCGTGCGAATAGAAATGAGCATTCAAGCCATCAAGGTAGGGTAGTGATTCGGCTGTGATATTCGCGCCGGCATAATGATTTTCCTCATGGCCTTCGAATTGCCTGAATGTTGCCTGAAACGCTGCTGGAATGACAAGCATAGATGGATTTCCGTCCTTTATACCTTTTGCCATTCCATGCAATAAAACCGGATAAAATCCCGGCTCATAGTCCCAGGGCTCGTTACCAGCCTCAACAAGTCTGACTAATCCATTTCCTGCATTTTTGCCAAAATGACGACCGAAATTCAAACCATATTGATAGGCATTTTGAAAAGGATTGATCCATACAGAAGATGGAACCGTTTTTTGCTGAAACATGATGCTTGCCGTCACTTCAAAACCGGCGTTTTGCCAAGTGGCGTATTCCCTGTTCCAATTGAGCCACCAGTTGACCTGAGTTCCGTTACCTGCAGCCATTGATTGGTAATCAACCTGCTCTGCCGGACTTTTTATGTCCCATAACAATTCGTGATAATTTCGCGCTTTTCGGGCAACCTTATTATAAAGATATGGCCCACTTCCAGCGGGGAGATTATCACTGTAAGTGTTGTAGCCCCATCCCCAGATACCGTTAATGCCCAGCCGTTCAGAAATTGTTTCTTTTTGACTCATAAAGGGTTTTGGAGGCCCGTAAGGCCCATGACGATCATAAACCTTCAACTCCCAAATGGCTGCTTTTGCATAATCAATAGGTTTCAGATAATGAACCAGCCTCAAATATCGGGTTTGATATTCCTGATCAAATATCACTGGCAAAAAGGGAACTGCCTGAGGCTGAAGATCAGCAATTTTCCTCCACTTTTTATTATCTGATGATATTTCAATTGCTGACTGAATCACGTTTTCTGAGCTCATATGTCTGGAGTATACCTGACCAACAGGAACCATTTTTCCGAAATCGAACATCACAGCCTCAAACGGTAGCCCGGCAAGTGCTGCAAGTTCAAAAACATCAAACGGCTCAGCACATTGTAAAGTGATACCGGTAAACAACTCACTTTTTTCGCTCCGGATTGTTTTCAATCTATAGTTTTCATCAACAGTGTAAGTACCCATATTGTGTTTGTTCAATCCGTCAGTCAACAAAATAATGAGGGGTGACTTAACCTGACATTTTATTGATAGCAGACTTGGCGACACCGGCTTTTTGAACTTATAATGCCATGTATATAAACCAGATGCGTCAATCTTTGAAAAATTTTGTGAAGTGTTCAAATTCCCATCAAACGCTCCTCCAACGACATGGGTGTTTTCTTGGTGTAATGCATTCAATTCCGGACGGCTAATGTATCCCTCAGGCAATGGAGCGCCTGATTCCCAAAATGTTCTTGAATCATTGTCGATTACTGCAGTCAGTTTCTCGCCAGAAGTTGCTGTTAAAACGGCACTTTCAGTATACGACACTATTCTGCCGGCATCAGGATTATATTGAGCCATGAGATGCCCGCTCAGGAAAACGATGATTTGAATGGAAAGCAAACTCTTTTTTAGCATTGTGGATTTGTTTGTTCGATCACAAAAATAGGTGATTTCCCGGCCATGAAGCACTGAAATATTACTTCAGGTGATGAGAGACAAGGTAAAAGCAATTCGTGTTGAATACCTTGAGGCTCTTATTTTTTTTGAAAAAACATTTAAAAAGCATCCTGTTTATTCAAAACTTAACCTAAAAAATAGAATTGGAAGTTAAAGTAAAACCCCTCATTGAAATAGATTTCATGAGGGGTTTTTGTAGCGAGACCGAGAGTTGAACTCGGGACCTCCGGGTTATGAATCCGACGCTCTAACCATCTGAGCTACCTCGCCTTGATTTTGAGGGTGCAAAATTAATTTATTTTTTCATTGGTGCAAGGCTTTTTTGAAGGTTTAGCTGATGGCAACAACAAGCTATTTATCATTTTTTGTGAATTTATTCACATGAATTTGCCCCCCTCATAAGAAGAATGATTAATTTTGTAGCATATTATTTCTTCAATGTATTAAAAGAACTTAAATGTTTGACCTATGAAAAAGTTTGTCGTAATCTTATCCGTTTTTGTTTTTACATCTTTTATTCTGTGCGCACAGACACAGGACAGCAGTGAAAAAGTTAATGGACCCGAGATTAGTTTCAAGAAAGATGTGCATGATTATGGTGAAATACCTGTCAATAGCGACGGTAGTTCAACTTTTGAATTCACCAATACAGGAAATGAGCCTTTAATCTTATCACAGCCAAGGTCTTCCTGTGGTTGTACTGTACCAACCTGGCCTCGCCAGCCGATACTTCCAGGGGAAAAGGAAAAAATTACTGTTACTTACAATACAGCAAGACCGGGATTAATCAATAAGTCCGTCACTATCTTATCAAATGCCAAGAAAAACAGCAGTGTAATTCTTCGCATCAAAGGCAATGTAGTTGCCAAACCCGCTGAAACCCTACTCCAGAAGGATGTAGATGCATCATCTGCACCAGTAAATAAAAGCATGTGATCTTTTTGAAATTTCAGATTATTTCCGGCTGAAAAGCCGGTTTTTTTCTTACGTAAAAACCGAAAACAAAACGCAAATGCCAAGTATTTCTCAAAAGGGCAGACAAATGCCTGAGTCTCCTATAAGGAAACTGGTTCCATATGCTGATGCAGCGAAGCAGCGCGGCATAAAGGTGTATCATTTAAATATTGGTCAACCCGATATCCCAACACCCGAAGTTGCACTAAATGCTGTAAGAAATTTTTCCGGTAAAGTTGTTGAGTACAGTCATTCTGCAGGGAATCCTTCATACAGAAAAAAGCTGGCTGAATACTACAAAAAACACAATATTCATATCACCGCCGAGGACATTATTATCGGGGCAGGTGCTTCAGAAGCACTATTATTTGCTTTCCAAACTATTATGGACCCGGGCGATGAAGTTATTGTTCCTGAGCCTTTTTATGCCAATTACAATGGGTTTGCAGTCAATGCCGGAATCAAGGTAACGCCAATAGTTTCATCGATTGAATCGGGATTTGCCTTACCTCCAATTGCTGATTTCGAGAAGTCAATCACTCCCAGAACAAAGGCCATACTGGTTTGCAACCCGAATAACCCTACAGGATATCTTTATTCTGAGGAGGAGCTGGAAACACTGAGACAACTGGTTATTAAATATGACCTCTACCTGATTGCAGATGAAGTGTACCGTGAGTTTTGTTATGATGGACATACGCATCATTCATGCATGCATTTGCGGGACATTGAGAACAATGTTATTCTAATTGATTCCGTTTCAAAACGCTATAGTGCCTGCGGGGTTCGCGTAGGGTGTATGATTTCAAAGAATAAGGAGGTAATGCGCACTGCCCTGAAATTTGCACAAGCAAGGCTTAGCCCTCCCAGTTTCGGACAAATAGCTGCCGAGGCCGCTATTGAAACCCCCGATTCTTATTTCACAGAGGTGCTGCAGGAATACTTAAGCAGAAGAAATGTGGTCGTGAAGGCAATCAATTCACTGAAAGGCGCTTTCTGCCCAACACCTAAAGGAGCATTCTATGTTGTTGCAAGGCTCCCGATCGACGACTCAGACCGGTTTTGTCAATGGCTTTTAGAGTCATTTGACTTTGAAAAACAAACTGTTATGCTGGCTCCTGCAAGCGGTTTTTATTCAAGTCCGGGAAGCGGAAAAGATGAAGTTAGAATAAGTTATGTACTGAAAGTACCTGATCTGATCAGCTCAATGAAAGTGTTGGAAGAAGCACTTAAAGTTTACCCCGGTAAAACTATTTGATATTGTCAGGATAGATCAGATATTTGCCTCTGATGGTTTTATAGGCATTTATGTCGTTTTCCCAGTTTTTTCGGATTTGATTGGCAGATAGACCCTTTTCTATCTGATTCTTTAATTCATCATTTCCCGCCAGAGTATTAAAGTAATTGTTGAAGAAGCGGTGCTTTGTTGACAGTATTTTATATGATTCCAGTAACCAATTCAGGTTTATTTGTGCAGGATTATTTTCATAGTTGTCCGCATAGCCGCTGACCAACTGTCCGTAACAAACATTACCCGAGTAAGGAGGATTTAAACTTGCCCCGGGTATACTTCTGGGCTCAAATACAAATGAGCCAATATAAAAATCAGGATGTCCGAAAATCTGAAAAGGCAAATCTGTACCACGCCCGACACTCATTATTGTTCCCTCAAAAAAACAAAGAGAAGGGTAGAGGTACACGGATTTCCAGTCTGGCAGATTTGGCGATGGTTTTATGGGCAATTTACATATCATATGGCGTTCATAACCCTCCAACGGCACAACTGAATAACTGCAATACAGACTATCTTTTAACCATCCTTCCCCATTAACCATCAAGCCATACTCGCCAATTGTCAATGCATAAACAACAGGTACCGGATGCAAACCTACAAATGATTCAAATCCCTTTTTAAGCACTGGCCCGTCGATATAAAAACCATTTGGATTTGGCCGGTCGAGAACTATTAAGGGAATGTTATTTTCGGCACAGGCTTCCATCATATAGGTCAATGTTGAAATATAGGTATAAAACCTTACCCCAACATCCTGAAGATCAAAGATTATAATGTCAATTTCGCGTAGATCAAAGGGTTGGGGTTTCTTTTTCTTTCCATAAAGCGACACTACCGGAATCATCGTTTTGGGATCGATGCCGCTGTTTACTTCGGCTCCGGCATCCGCGTCACCCCTGAAACCATGCTCAGGGCTAAATATTCGTTTGATGTCAATACCAACAGAAAGCAGTGTATCAATCAAATGGGAATTACCTACCATACTGGAATGGTTTGCCACAACACCAACCTTTTTACATTGTAGTTTTTGAATGTATTGGTCGAACCTGGCAGCACCTGGTTTCACAACATTTGATTCAACCAGCAAAGGTTTAACACCGAAAGTGGTAACTGATGAGAACAGTATTAGTAACAGTAGTAAGGGTATTCGGTTCATGGTATGAGCTTATTCATTAATTTTGCCAAGATAATATATTTCAATGAATTTAGAGGCTTTCATTGCCCGGAGATTTTTTCAGCATTCAAAAACCGGCATATCAGGGGTTGTGCTCAACATTTCTATTCTGAGCGTGGCAATCGGTCTGGCAGTTATGATTGCGGCTATATCAATCGTTGTCGGATTTAAGTATCAGATTAGGGATAAGGTTATTGGATTTATTTCGCACATTCAGATTGAATCACTCGACAATAACTCAAGTTATGAAGTGAATCCAATCACCTTTGATAGTACACTTTTATCCGGTATCCGCTCAGTGAAAGAAGTCAGACATATTCAGGGCACCGCGTCAAAGGCTGGGATAATCAAGACGGATGATCATATACAAGGGATTGTTCTGAAGGGCGTTGGAACTGATTTCGATTGGAACTATCTGCAGGCGAAGATACAAGATGGCCGCAAGTTGTTGCTAAGTGATACAGGACGTTCCGATGAAGTGCTTATATCATCAAATCTCGCTAAAAAACTATTTCTACGGACTGGTGATGACCTCAGGGTTTGGTTTATAGGCAGCGAGAAAAATCAACCCAGGGGAAGAAAATTTTCAATTGTAGGTATTTATGAAACAGGCCTGACCGAATTTGATCAGATGCATATCTTTGGCGATATTCATCAGGTACAGCGTCTGAATCTGTGGTCAAACAATCAGGTGGGCGCAATAGAGGTTAATCTTAGCGACTTGAATGATCTGAATCGGGTAGCTGATGATATCGACAGAAAGTTGCCAGTTGACCTTGCTGCATACACTGTGCGCCAAAATTATCCACACATATTCGACTGGCTCGACCTTCAGGACATGAATGTGATTGTGATTATTGTTCTGATGGTGATGGTGGCAGGAATGACCATGATCAGTACACTATTGATCATTATCCTTGAACGAACTTCCATTATTGGAATTTTGAAGGCGATGGGGGCAAATAATCTGTTGATAAAAAAAATCTTCCTGATACATTCAATGGATATCCTTCTGCGCGGACTCATCATTGGAAACATAGTCGGGATTGGGTTTTGCCTTTTACAAGCTGAATTTGGTTTTATCAAGCTTCCAACTGAATCCTATTATCTTTCAGAAGTACCTATATTCCTGACCTTATCAAATGTGGTGATTATAAACACAGGAACTATATTGGTCTGGCTGCTTATGATGCTGATTCCAACCATTGTTATCAGCCGGATAGTACCATCGAAAGCTATCAGGTTTTCATGAAAGCCAATCAACAGCCTATTCCATTTCGAAGAAGTTTGATAAAAAAAGCAATACGAATATGGGATATACTTATCCGGTGAAAGCCGTATCATTGAAAGAACCTTGTTACTTTATAAGGTAGAATAATGACAAATTTTATTCCGGATGAGCGCCGGACATTCAAGCTTTATACCATTTATTCTTCAATTGAAGGAATAGTTCTTGGCATACTTGCCTTGAATGAATTTGTGTTTCTCAAAAGTCTTCACGGCACTAATTATCAAATGAGTTTGTTGTTTCAGTTTAGTGTTGTGGTTTTTGTTGGCTTGTTTTTTATTCATGAATGGCTGAAACGAATCCGCAACAGGCAAAGATTACTCAGAATTACTGCAATAGCAACAAGGATACCGGTTATTGGCCTTTTATTTTTTCCTGTTCAGGCGCAGTCTTATGCCCACACAGACGTCTATCATTACCTCTTTCTGGCTTCCTTCTTTATTTACTATCTGGGTTCACTGGTGATCAATCCAACCATTAATCATTTGTTAAAAGTGAATTATTTCCATAAAAATTTCGGAAAGTTGTACAGTTATTCTGCTACTGTAAACAAAGTCATCATGATGGTAACAACTTTCGTTTACGGACTTTTGCTTGACTTTGACAATTACAGTTTCACCTATATTTTATCACTTGCCGGCTTGCTGAGCATTATGTCATTGTGGATACTGTCGGAAATCCGCTATCCGGTTGCTGAAATACTCCCATCAACCTCTTTGAAAGAATCATTAAAAAGCTCAGCTCTTGATATGTGGAGAATTGTCAGGATGAATAAAGCTTTCAGGGATTTCGAAATTGGGTTTATGTTTTATGGCTTTTCATTCATGATTGCAGTAACCGTCATTGCAATTTATTTTTATGAAGGGCTCGACATGAGTTATTCCAGTGTTGCTTTCTATCGTAACGCATACAATGTGATCGCCATAGCATTGCTTCCTCTCGCAGGCAGTTTGATGGGAACAGTTGACCCACGAAAATTTTCGGCCGTAACCTACGGTTCAATTTTACTCTATATTGTGTTTCTCGGCATGACGGTATGGTTTCCTCAGCACACTGTTGTTTATGGCATTAAGCTTTATTACATCCTGATACCCTATATCATTGCACATGGTATTTTTGCCGCTACCATGGTTTTGTTGTGGAATATTGGCTCTTCATACTTTTGTTCAGCTGAGGAAGCTGTTAGCTATCAGTCGGTTCACTTGTTTCTGACTGGTTTCAGATCGTTGTTTGCACCTGCAGCCGGGGTATATTTCTACGAGAATTATGGTCTGATCATTACTTTCCTCATTGCTGCAATTTCGCTTATAATTGCCATCTTTGTCAATCTTTGGTCCGTATTGAAAAACAGGCCTATCCGTTAATCCAGTCTTTTCAAATCAAACTCGCGGAAATCAAAATCGGGGTTATTGAGATAAATCTCCATCTCAGAAGGCTTTCCATTCCTGTCAATTGTGAAGGTAACAAAACCTCTGGGAAGTGATGGCAATTCTTTAAAAACAAGCTCATATGTATCATAATGCCAATGTTTTAAAGTTCCAATAAATGCCGGACTTCTCATGAATTTTAACATGAGTTCGCCTTTGTGCTGATAAACCTGGATACTATCATAAACAGAGCAACCATAATAGCCTGCATACGCTGTAGTATTCAACGATTGAACCGTACCTGCAACTCTGTTGGAGTCAATACTCATTTTCTCGTTTTGCGCATATTCTTCACTCTTCTTAACAAGATGAAGGATTTCAATATTCCAGTCTTCCTGAACCGGATTATCCAGTAAAACATCAAGCGTTTTATACATCAATGGATAATACAAACTGGATAAAGCATTGGTCATGATTACAAATCCAATTCTAGCCTCCGGAATAAGAACCGTTTGAGAAATCATACCATCATAACCACCATTATGCGATACAATTTTATATCCCATATAGTCCATCAGACTCCATCCAAGGCCATAAGCCCTGAAATGTGTAGATGGAAACCTGTTAATGGATGCCTGGGTAACAGGCAAAATGGTTTGAGGGCTTTGCAACTCATAAATACTTTCTACATTAAGTAAGGTATCCTGACCGAATATCCCTTGATTAAGGTTCATCATCAGCCAGTTGGCCATATCCGATGCTGACGATATCAGTGACCCGGCAGGAGCCATATTGTCCCAGTTGAGCCATGGAATTATTACCGGATTGCCATTAACATAAGTATGTGGCTGAGCAACATTCGTTAAGCCTTCCAACTCATTCACACTTAACACAGACCGATTCATATTCAGGGGAAAGAGAATTTTATTCCGAACAAATTCGTCCCAACTGTAACCTGTTATTTGTGGAATAATTTCGCCAGCAGCAATATACATAATGTTGGAGTACCCAAATTGCTCTCTGAAGCCATGAGCAGGTTTCAGGAAAGCAGCCTTACGGATCACTTCCTCTCTCGAATAAGTGCTTCCATACCAGATGAGATCTCCTGAAAAGGTTTTTAACCCACTCCTGTGTGAAAGCAGGTCGCGGATATTCATTTCGCTGGTAACGAAAGGATCATACATCCTAAACCAGGGGAGATAGCTGATAACTTTATCATCCCAATTGAGTTTCTGTTGGTTTTCCAACATGGCAAGAGCAGTAGCAGTAAAGGCTTTGGTGTTGCTGGCCAGGGCAAACAAGGTTTGATCATCAACTGCTTGATTTGATTTTATACTTGTAAACCCATATCCTTCCATGAACAGAATCGAATCATTGCTTACAATAGCTATCGACATCCCTGGTACATTCCAATCTTTCAATGCTTTACTGTAGTACTCGTGCAATAATGTTAACTTATCTTCCGATAATTGCGAAAAAATCTGGTTAACAGATACAAACAGGAGAAATACCATTAATACAATCGTGGGTTTTTTCATTGGATTAAGTTATGTTTTTTATTGTTTGATCAAGAATGCTCAGGATCTCACTGGCCTTGCCGGGAATAAACAAGTCAGTAACCGTATTGGTATACGAAGTTGGACTAAGATTAATCTCTATTATCTTTCCATGATGTGATCTGGTCAGACGCGGAAGCTGGTTAGCCGGAGACACTTCACCCGAGGTGCCTATAATCAGCATCAGATCGCAAGCAGAGGCCGCTTCGACAGATTTCTGGTAGGTAAGTGAGGGGATGCCTTCGCTAAAAAATACAAAATCAGGCTTTAAAAGTCCCAAACATTTTGGACACAAAGGAGGCAGAATATCCAGTTTAATTTCTGATATTGTAAAAATGGAAGCACAATCCAAACAAATCAATCTTTCAGAATTTCCATGAAATTCAAACACTTCTTTGCTTCCTGCCAGGGTATGCAAATTATCAATATTCTGTGTAATGATTGACTTCAACTTTTCTGATTTTTCCCAATCTGCCAACACAAGATGAGCCGCATTTGGTTTTACTTTTGAGGAAAAATCATAGAAGATGGTTCTTATGGCCTCCCATGATTCGTCAGGACGTGAAATAAAATAGCCAAGTTCCAGTATAACCGGGTCGTACCGGTTCCATAATCCACCATCACCTCTGAAAGGAGGAATTCCACTCTCAGCTGATATTCCGGCACCTGTAAAAGCTACAAGACTTTTGCTGTGAATAATCAGTTCAGCTGCTTCCTGAAATAGGTTGCTGGTATCCATAAATTAACTTTAATAAAGAATTTTCTGATCAAGTTCGATCCATTCTTCAAACACTTTAACGGCTTCATTTCTTAGCATAGTCAATGTGGTAAGATCCCTCAATTCAACTGGCAAAGGTACTTGATCGTACAGATAGGAATCGTCGAAACCAGCCTGTGCAGCATCCTCTCTGGTGGCTGCAAAAAATAGCCTTGAGGGCCTGGCCCAAAAAATCGCTCCGAGACACATTGGGCAAGGTTCACAACTTGAATAAATGTCGCAATCACTAAGCTGAAAACTATCCAAATTCGCGCATGCATCGCGAATAGCGACAATTTCTGCATGGGCTGTTGGATCATTGTTCTGTGTTACCAAATTCGACCCTCTTCCAACAATTTTACCATCTTTTACAACTACTGCACCAAATGGACCACCTTTGCCTGATTTTATATTACCATGTGCCAGCCTTATAGCCTCATTCATAAATTCAAACTGTTCTTCTTCAAATTGTTTCATTTTGACTTTGTTATTACATTGACCTATTAGATTGCATTTTTTCAGACAGGCTATTCCTAATACCTGCACGATTGAAATCAAGCCTGTCAAGCACTTCGTTTCCACTTCCCCAAACACCAATAAGGCTATCACAATCAAGCGATTCATTTAGGCTTTGAAGAAACACCTTCCTTTGCATCAACTCTGCTCCAAGACTTCTAAGGTGTTCGGTATTCTGTTGAACATCAATGAAATCGAAATTATTTTGCAAAAGAAAATCGATCAGGAACGCCAGTGCAGCTTTGGAAGCATTCGGAACCTGAAAAAACATTGACTCACCAAAAAAAACCTTACCAAGCGACAGGCCATACAAGCCACCCACCAGTTTTTCGTTCTGATACACTTCGACCGAATGAGCCAGACCAGATTGATGCAATGCCTTGAAAGCCAGTTTGTAGTCGCTTGTTATCCATGTTCCGCTTTCTTGTCCGTTACGAACCGAATGAGCACAAGAATTTATCACCTCGCCAAATGCCCGATCAAAGCTGTAACGAAAAGTGTGCGAACGAATCAGTTTTCTGAGGCTTTTTGATAAACGAAAACGTTCAGGAAACAACACCATTCTCGGATCGGGTGACCACCACATGATAGGGTCTCCATCGTTGTACCAGGGAAATATGCCTTGTGAATAGGCTTTTAAAACACGATCTGGACTTAAATCTCCGCCAATAGCAATCAATCCCTCAGGCGATGCCAGATCGGCATCAGGGAAAACATGAGACTCATTCAGCAAAAAAACCTGTCCCATAAATCACTATTTTCTTATAACCAATTTCGAACGAAAAGCCCGATCCTGTGACGAAACATTTATAATATAAACACCTTCAGGAAGATCTGGGTCAATTTCAATTTTGGTTTCATTCAATACAACAGAAAAAACAATTTGTCCCGCAAGGTTGCTTATTGTCAGCTGCATAGGGGATTCCAACCAATCAATAGTTTCGATAACAATAGACTCTGAAGCCGGATTGGGGTACACTTTTAAATCATTGTTTTGAGTTATTCCTTCTGATAATCCAACTGGATTAAACCAGAATGTAAAACTTCCTTCAGGAGCAGTCAACGGATAGGTAATGGTATCTGATTCCGTATTCAGCTCAAGATAATACGATATGGTGTCATCAGGTTGCAGGTTTTCAATCACACCAAAGTGAAGCGGACAGGTGAGATGAACTGGAACCTTGGTGTAAGTTTCCTGATCATTCATCTTATAATATAACCACATGCTAAAAACAGTTGTGTCGGAAGAAGCCAGACAACCAATCACAAAATCTTTTTCAAATGCTTGGCCTTGAGTTACCTTTTCGTGTATTATCCGATTAAATCCGGCAGCAGGAACCTCTTTGGTAATACAATGTATAGCGCCCCCCAATATTGTCAACATCCTCGAATCAACCATCTCAATCGTATAACCAGGCATGTTTTGCTCATATATTGCTTTTGCCTGATTGTCCCAGTCCGGAAGGTCATAGGAAGGAACAATGACTGTCGAATTAATTATCAATGAATTGGTATATGTCCGCATTTCGTCATTTTGGGTTGTTGCCCATTCACCGTTTGCTTTAGGCGGTGCCGGAATGCGAATTACCTTGTAGGGCTTTCCGAAATATGTTGGTGTATTCTCGAGTAATCCGACTATTGATTCAATTACAGGGAAGTCTGGCAAAAAATCGGGGTAAGATGAAACCAGAATTGTTTCGTAATCAATCACTTTCATATACATGTCCACATGTTTCCAGATGCCTCCGCCACTATTGTTCAGGTTGTCAAGAAAAATAAAATCCATCAGGTTAAACCTGTCCATTAAAAGTAATCTGATTTCGTCAGGAGTCAGACCAGGGTTTTGTTCCCATATACGTTTTGATCCAAAGCCTCTCCATAACCCATCAAAAATCAGGTTGCCACCCTCCAGCTCGAGTCCCAGATTTCTCGGAGGCCATTCCCATTGACGGGCAAGTTGATGTGGAATCGAATCATCCTTTGGTCTTCCATAAGCCGAGTAGCCTGGATCGTACATAAAGCGTCTTAGACCTTTGCCAAAAGATGCATAAGCACTCAGTGGCCCAAAGTCGCGAATCCATAAGGTTTCGGTCCATCCGGGAATAAAAAACAGATTTTCTACAGTAACACCTCTGCTCAACAAATAATCCTTGATTTGAGCCGTATCAGCAGGAGCCTGTCCAGGATAATAAATAATCCATACTTTGCCTTCCTTTTGAGCATGCCTGGCAATATTGGCTGTAATGGAATCTCTGGAGTTGCTGTAATCCCAAACCAGCAAGACGCCTTCGTTTTTTTCAAATTCAGCCGGATTGACTACTGCAAGTTGAGCAATCACACCTGCATTGAATAACAACATAAAAGAAATAAGCAAATAGGTTCTCATAGTCATATGGTTTAACTCAATATCCTGCAGCCTGACCATCTTTTCTGAACTCTGAAGCTCCATAAAAAACTTTGTTCTTTTCATCCCACATTATCGCCTGATAACCGCCATAACCGCCAACATCAAACTTTATCCGATGCCCCATTTTCATCAGTTCGCGAATCACCTCATATTCAAAGCCTGTTTCGAGATTAACCCAGCCACTGTCGGTCATCTTTCCACCAGTTGGCTGACTCGATCCTTCATGATTTATGCGAGATACATCTCCGGCCTCTTGCAGATTCATACCAAAATCAATGAGATTCATCAGTATCTGAACGTGTCCTTGTGGCTGCATTGCGCCTCCCATCAAACCAAAACTTAGCCATGGTATGTTGTTTTTGGTAACAAAGCCGGGAATAATGGTGTGAAATGGTCTTTTTCCGGGTGCATACAAATTCAAATGATTTTCATCGAGTGCAAAAAGTTCACCCCGGTTTTGAAGCATAAATCCAAGCTCAGGAGGTACCATGCCCGAGCCCATTCCCCGATAATTACTCTGTATTAACGACACAAAATTCCCTTCCTTGTCAGCAACAGTCAGATAAATCGTATTGCCCGACTCAATATTACCGGCAGGGTAGGTGTTTGATGCTTTTGCAGGGTCGAACAGTTTCATCCTTTCCATCGCATATGATTTAGATATCAGCTTATTAACATCTACTTTCGCAAATGCGGGATCAGCATAATATTTGGCTCTGTCTTCAAATGCCAGTTTTTTTGACTCAATAAAAAGGTGAAGGTGTGCCACACTACCAAAACCCATTGAGCCAATATCATAGGGTTCAATCATATTTAACATTTGTAGCACAGCTATTCCTTGTCCGTTGGGTGGCAGCTCCCATACATCATATCCCCTGTAATTGGTTGACAGCGGTTCAACCCATTCACTGCGATGAGCCATCAGGTCAGCCTTGGTCAGAAATCCACCTTGTGAGGCAATAAATGAAGCAATTGTATCAGCCACAGCCCCGTCGTAAAAACTTCTGAACCCTTGCCGGGCAAGCAAACTATAAGTGTGTGCAAGTGCAGGGTTTCTGAAAATTTCTCCCTTCGCCGGAATATTGCCATTGTTTGTAAAAGTCTCAACAAAATTCGGATATTTCATAAGCCGGTCGGCATTAAGTTGCCAATAATAGGCAACCACTTCCGACACTGGAAAACCTTCGTTTGCGTAAGCAATAGCCGGCTCCAGAATCTGCTCAACAGGTAGCAAACCAAATTTTTCATGCATTTCGGCCCAGGCGTCAACACAGCCTGGAACAGTGACCGGTAGTGGTCCGTAGGAGGGTATATTTCTGATATTCTTGCTTCTGAAATAGTCAAGTGTCAATTTAACTGGTGAACGTCCGCTGCCATTTATTCCATATAGTTTCTTGGTGCTGACGTCCCAGATGATTGCATATAAATCGCCGCCGATACCGCAACCTGTAGGCTCCACAACACCCAGGACTGCATTGGCCGCAATGGCAGCATCAATAGCATTACCACCTTTCTTTAATATTTCAATGGCTACTTGTGTTGCTAAAGGCTGACTTGTAGCTGCCATTCCATGATTGGCAATTACCTCTGATCGCGACGATCGCGACATGCCCGTAATCCTGTCCTGAGCAGGAGAGGAGAGTGAAATAAGTACGATTACGACTAAAATGAAATATTTCATAATGATCTCATTAAATATTTGTTGTATCGATAATTGGAATTAATATCTCAAGAATTTTTAGAATTTCACTTTTTTCAATATTAAGCGGGGGTGCTATCCTGAAACTTTTGCTGTTAAACAAAAACCTGTCAACGATGATCCGGTTTTCCGAAAACTTTTTCATGATATCATCAAGAATTGCTTCGCTTTCAAGTTCAACTGCCAACATCAGACCAGCCTGCCTGATAGCTGTCACATGCCGCAGTCTGATCAGAGAATCAGCAAATAGTTTTCCTTTTTCATCAGCCTGTTCGATAAGACGCTCGTCAATCAACACCTCAATAGCTGCCAGGGATGCAGCACAGCTAACCGGATGCCCCCCAAATGTTGTGATGTGGCCCAGCTCAGGATGATGTGTTAAACTCAACATATTGTCCCTCGATGATATAAACGCTCCAATAGGCATGCCTCCTCCCATCGCTTTTGCTATGCATAAAATATCAGGAACAACTCCTTCATGTTCAAATGCAAACAATCGGCCAGTGCGTCCAAAACCCATTTGAATTTCGTCGAACACCAACATAGCTCCGGTTACATCACACTTTTTTCGTAATGCAGCAAGATAGCCGGGGTTTGGCAGAATGATACCGGCTTCAGCCTGAATTGGTTCAATGATGACACATGCAGTGCGTTCGCTAATTTGTTCCAACTGGTCCAACTGATTGAAATCGAGCATCCGCGTATCAGGCAACAACGGCCTGAAAGCATTTTTTAAGGTTTCGGAGCCCAATAAACTCAGGGTACCGGCTGTCCCGCCATGATACGCATTTTTGAAACTCACCATTTCCGTTCTGCCGGTAACCCTTTTAGCCAGTTTTATAGCACCTTCGATGGCCTCACTTCCCGAATTGACAAAATAAACCGATTGAAGCTTGTCAGGAAGCAAACCTGCTAATCTGGCAGCAAGCTTAACCTGCGGCGACTGGACAAACTTGCCATAAACCATTACATGCATATATCTGTCAAGTTGATCTTTGATGGCATTAACAACACGAGGGTGTAGATGCCCCAGATTACTTACCGAAACACCCGAAACAAGATCAACATACGTATTACCCTGATCATCATAAAGATAAATACCTTTAGCACTCACAATCTCAACCGGATTATAAACAACCGCAGGCAGTCCCAGATGCAGGCTAAAAAGTTGGCGGTTTGTAAGCATTGTTTTTTCGCAAAAATAAGTAATTTCGGCCTTCAATCGGATGGCCAATATGCACATCTGAAACGAAGTCCTGTGTCAGTTAGTTTAATGCTTTCTGATCGGTTATTCGTCAAAAAAAACCGAAATATTTTCATCATGAATAAGTTGTTAAACAAAGTTGTACTAATAACAGGCGCAAGTTCTGGCATTGGCAAAGCTACCGCGCTTGAAGCTGGTAAGCAAGGGGCAAAACTTGTGTTGGCCGCTCGCAACATGGAGTTACTGGACAAAGTTGTGATTGAGCTGAATGCAGCAGGGGTTGAGGCGGTAGCCTTGCGAACAGATGTTTCAAAAGAAGAGGATTGCAGGGCATTTATTGAATTTGCCGCTCAGCAACATGGCCGGATTGATGTACTGATTAACAACGCCGGCATATCAATGCGCGCATTGTTCGATAAAACTGATCTGAATGTGCTCAAAACGATTATGGATATAAACTTTTGGGGAACAGTGTATTGTACCAAATTTGCTTTACCCTATTTGCTGAAATCAAAAGGATCGGTTGTAGGCATATCATCAATCGCTGGTTATAAAGGACTTCCCGGTCGCACTGGCTATTCGGCGTCGAAATTCGCTATGCAGGGCTTGTTGGAATCCTTACGCATAGAAAACCTTAGAAAAGGCTTGCATGTGCTCATTGCCTGCCCGGGTTTCACGGCTTCAAACATACGCAGTACGGCACTTGCTGCCGATGGCAGTTCTCAGGGGGAGTCGCCACGCGATGAAAAAAATATGATGTCGGCTGAAGAAGTAGCTCATCACCTGATTGTTGCTATTGCGAAACGTAAGAATAGTATGGTGCTTACCAATCAGGGTAAAACAACCATCTGGCTTAATAAACTATTTCCATCTCTCACTGATAAACTGGTTTTTAAGCATATGTCGAAAGAACCCGGTTCGCCTTTTTAGAACTGTTGAAGAATAGGGTAGAGGGTAATGCTTTATCAGAGAATTCTCAAATAACTTTCTTAAACAATAAACACTATTTAGTTTGTCTGACAATTTATTGCCCTTTCAGACAGTCAGAACCAGATAACCAAGTTGTAATCAACTAGAAATAGTCGGATTCAAGAAAACACTTCAGATAAAAAAAAAGTGAATTACATATTTTTAACTTGGATCTACCTCATAATTAGTTTATATTTATCGCTCGAAACTTAAACAACAATCCCATGACTCATTTTGAAATCGTTCCTTTAAAAGGTCTAGGCAACCTGAAATTTGGCCAAACAATAGAAGAAACCATTGCTATGATAGGGGATGCCGAGGAAATTGACGAAATGGATGGTGAGGATAACATGAATACTGTTATACTTCATTATTGGAGTCATGGCATTTCCATATTCTTTGAAGGTGTTGAAAAATCGGTTATTTCTTGCTTTGAAACTGATAATCCGGAGTGCAAACTTTTCGACGTCCCGGTTTTTCAAATGGATCAGAAGAGTATTATCAAACATATGAAAAAGAATGGGTTCAAAGAATTTGAAACTGATAGGGAAGAAGGCGAAAGCCGGCTGACTTTTGAGGAAGGATTGATTGACTTTTTTTATGTTGATGGTTTGCTTTCAACAGTAAACTGGGGTGTGCTTGTAAACAGCAACGGTGAGATCGAAAAATTCTGAAAGAATACCCATTAACTGCCCACCAACCCTGACCGGAACAATTGCTCCATGTTATAAGCGTTTATTTCTTGGATGAAAATTAAAAATGGTTTCACGAAGATATTCCCTGTTAATATGCGTGTAAATTTCTGTTGTAGTAATACTCTCATGACCCAGCATCTGTTGAACAGCCCTCAAATCGGC
>DITE01000005.1 GCA_002422725.1 Bacteroidales bacterium UBA6192 | reverse complement strand
ATGGGAAGAATGCATCGGAAGCCATTACGGCTCCCTTTAAATCTAAACCAAACTCTTTTGCCTTGGTAATGGCTTGTTTTAAAGAGTCAACACGTGAAGTTTGTCCAATGCCCGAACCCAACAATTGCTTGTTTTTTGCCAAAACAATAGCATTCGATCGGGTGTGTTTAACAATTTTGTTGGCAAAAATCAGATCTTTTATTTCGCTTTCGAGAGGCTTGCCTGAGGTGACAACATTGAAATTGATTTCAATTTCAGTTTTTAAATCACGATCTTGTTCGAGCACACCCGAAAGTATTGACCTGAATTGTTTCAACGGAAAATTAAACGCCCGCTGTTGCAAAATTACTCTATTTTTCCTCGATTCGAGAATTTGAAGGGCATTTTTACTAAAATCAGGTGCAATGATTATTTCGAAGAACAATTCGTTAATCAAATGGGCACATTCAGAATCAATTGTTCTGTTTGAAACCAATACGCCTCCAAAAGCCGAAACAGGATCACCGGCTAAAGCGTCGCGATATGCTTCAGCAATTGTTTCACGGCTCGCAATACCACATGCATTGTTATGCTTGAGAATGGCAAAAGTAGGTTCTTCAAATTCGTTCATCAAGCTCAAGCCGGCATCAAGATCGAGTAAGTTGTTGTAAGAAAGCTCTTTACCATGAATCTGATGAAAAACATCATCAAGCTTTCCGTAAAATATGCCTTGCTGATGTGGGTTTTCGCCGTAACGGAGTTTTTTCGACAGGTTGACGCTTTTCCTGAAGACCGGTAATTCTTCCTTGTTCATCCAGTTGAAAATAGCCGAATCGTAGTCAGATGAAACTGCAAAAGCATAGGATGCAAAGCGTTTTCTGTCAACAGCTGTTGTATACCCTGAATGTTCTTCCAGTATCCTGATTAGCTCATCATAGTAATCAGCCGACGGCACAACCAACACTCGATCAGCGTTTTTTGCAGCAGCTCTGATCAAAGAAATACCACCAATATCAATTTTTTCAACGATCGCGTTTTCGTCCGATGTTTTACTAAGCGTTTCAACAAAAGGATACAAATCGACAATTACCAGGTCAAAAACCGGAATCTGATATTTTACCAGATCTTCAAGATCCGATTCGAGTTCGGGCCTACCCAGAATACCACCGAACACAGCCGGATGAAGCGTTTTAACGCGTCCCCCAAGAATACCCGGATATCCGGTCAGCGACTCGATTGTGCTGGCGCCAACACCACATTGCCTGATGTAATCAAATGTTCCGCCTGTAGAATACATTTCAACACCAAGTTGATCGAGTAGGTGAACTATTTCGTTCAAACGGTTCTTGTAGTAGACCGATATCAGGGCTTTTTGTATCTTTTTCAATGGATTGAAGATTGATAAATAGGTTTTGCAAGATTATTAAAAATCGGGCTTATTTGCAACTTATTTAAACGTATTTTTGTAGATTAGTGTCAGATTATTTGATTTAATCATGGGTCAATAGACATGTTACTAATCATCAGGCTTATTTCAGAAAGTTTTCGGTTTGCACTTGTCGCCTTGGTTGTAAACAAGGTGCGTACCATACTGTCGCTATTGGGCATCACTATCGGAATTTTTTCAATAATTTCGGTGTTTTCAGTTTTTGATAGTCTGGAAAAGGCAATCAGAGACGACATTAACTCGTTGGGAGATAACATTTTATTTATTCAAAAGTGGCCATGGATGGCTGGTGGCAATGATTATCCCTGGTGGAAATACTGGCAAAGACCCGAAGCTACGATTCGCGAAATGCAGGAACTTGAAAAAAGAGTGGGCTCGGCCCAGTCTTTTGCTTTTATAGTGAATGTGAGCCGCGACATCAGCCGGAATAATATAACAATCAGTGAAACCCAGATTAATGCTGTGTCGCACGATTACGCTGAAGTGTTGCCATTCGACCTTCAGGAAGGACGATATTTTACAGCAAGCGAATCGCAAAGTGGAAGGAATGTGGTAATCATTGGTTCAGATGTGGCGGATAATCTTTTTCCTAACGAAGAACCATTAGGAAATTCTATCAAAATATTCGGCTTGAAACTGGATGTAATTGGTGTGATTAAGAAAAAAGGGCAGGATATTTTTGGAAACTCTGATGACGAGAAAGTTATCATTCCGGTGAATTTCGCCCGCAACCTGATTGACATGCGGAACATAGGTTCGACCATTATGGTGAGGGCCAAACCGGGTATCAGTAACGAAGAATTAAAAGATGAGCTTACAGGAGCCATGCGCTCGGTGAGAAAGCTTAAGCCCACAGTTGAGGATAATTTTGCCATTAATCAAATGGATATCATCAATAAAACGTTCGATCAGTTATTTGGTGTTATTGCCATTGTTGGATGGATCATTGGTGGTTTTTCTCTTTTAGTGGGTGGTTTCGGCATTGCCAACATTATGTTTGTTTCGGTCAAAGAGCGCACCAGCCAGATTGGAATCCAAAAATCTCTCGGGGCAAAAAACTATTTCATCTTGCTTCAGTTTCTGTTCGAAGCTGTTTTCTTATCCATTTTAGGCGGTATTGTGGGTTTGATTATTG
>DITE01000002.1 GCA_002422725.1 Bacteroidales bacterium UBA6192 | reverse complement strand
ACCTACAATGGGGATTCCAGCTCGGAGCCGGTGTTGATGTGATGATGTTTACCCTTGATGTACATTACTACACCGGAATCAACAAAATCATCAAAGAAGTAGAGGGAATCAAATTCGACTCCCGGCCCAGCGGATTCATGGTTTCGCTTGGATGGAAGATTTTTTAAGCAGGTAGCAAACACCAAACTAATTTTATATCTTTCTTTCTGAAAATCAGTAAACTACTGATATTCAAAATAAAGCATCACCGAATCGTTTCCTGATTGAAGCGGTTCGGTTTTTTTTACGACTTTTGTCGCCCATACTTCGACGTTAAACAAATGCATATGATCTACCGAAATTTCCTGATGATTCTGATGAGCCTGCTGTTTCTTGCTTCATGTGACAGCATGGTCAGGAGCAACTTTGATTTTCCCACAAGTGACCTCCCTCCCAAAGAGATTATTGTAAAGAACTATGGCCAGGCACTTTTCGAGGCCGACACCAACAGGCTTCAGGAAACACTCAAACGCATTCAACCCGATTTCATGCCTTTTCTGGACGCTGACCTTGATGATTCGGCGAATATCAACCGTATCCGCAGCTTTGTTACCGACACCCTGCTTCGTAGGTTATACAAAGTTTCCACTGTAACGTTTAGTGGTATCAATGATCCCCGGAACAGTATGACAGATGCTTTCAGACGCTACCACAAGCATTTTCCGGAAGCTCCAATTCCCGAAATCTATCTCTACATCTCCGGCGTTCAGTTTGAGGCACCTGTGATGGTTTCGGAAAATGCTGCTGCTATTGCCTTAGATTGCTATCTGGGCATTGATTTTCCCTACTACCGGCAATTGGGCATACCTTTTTACCGCATTTCACGCATGACTCCCGGTCATCTGATAAACGATCTTTTCGGTGGAGTTTACGAAGCCTATGTTGAGCCCGAACAGCAAACCAAAACCATACTCGACGAGATGATCAAGGCTGGCAAAAGACTCTATTTTCTGGAAGCCATGCAGCCTGATACAGATGATCAACTGATTATTGGTTACACTTCTGAGCAACTCGAATGGGTAAACCAACACGAAGGCGAGCTTTGGGCTTTTTTTGTCGGCGAGCAGGTTTTGTACTCAAGCGACTTCCTGATGTTCAGGAAACTGTTTGGCGATGGGCCTTTTACACAGGATTTTTCTGAAAAAGCCCCTGCCCGGCTTGGTGAATGGGTAGGATGGCAGATCGTGCGCAAATATGCCCGTCAACACTCCGGACTTAGCCTAAGTGAAATAATAGCAATTACCGATAGCCAGAGCATCCTGGCGGGATCGAAGTATAAACCGAAGAAGTAGGATTGATCCCGATTCCTGTTTTCTATCGCTTCCCTCCCAATAGACCAAAGCACTTATCCGGATTGAATTGTCGCTCAATTGTTGAAAACACGAAAAGAATTGATTTGTAGTATACTGTCTGTAGGCTATTTAGCCATTCCATAGGTTCAGTGCAAACCATTTTTCAAGAATTCTGCAAAACCGATTATAACTAAGCACATTCTTTTTTCCCAACGCGCCTCAATTTTCTATATATTTGCTGCTATTGCAACAGGAAAGCAAATTCAAAACTTCATCCATGCTTGTTAAAACCTTCGGCAGTGCCCTATTTGGTATCGAAGCCATTCCGATCACCATCGAAGTGAACATCGACAAAGGTATTCAGTTCTTTTTGGTTGGATTGCCCGACAGCGCTGTGAAAGAGAGCCAGCAACGCATTGAGGCAGCACTTGGAAATACTGGTTTTAAATACCCCAAGCAAAAAATTGTGATCAATATGGCTCCAGCCGATATACGCAAGGAAGGCTCATCATACGACCTTCCGATTGCCATTGGTATTATGGCAGCATCGGGTCAGGTTGATAGCGAGAAGCTGGAACAGTTTATCATTATGGGCGAACTGTCGCTCGATGGAGGTCTGAAACCGATCAAAGGAGCCTTGCCCATTGCTATAAAAGCCATGAAAGGAGGATTCCGTGGCATGGTCATCCCAAAGGAAAACGCTGCAGAAGCTGCAGTTGTTACCGAAATTGAAGTGTATGGTGCCGAGAACATCAGCGAAGTTGTTGGTTTTTTAAACGGTGAGAACACGCTAAGCCGCACCATCATCGACCCTGAGCTTGATTTTCAGGCGCACAATACCCAATACGAATTTGATTTTGCCGATGTAAAAGGGCAGGAAAACATCAAGCGAGCTCTCGAGATTGCGGCATCAGGTGGTCACAATGCCATCCTGATCGGGCCGCCAGGTTCGGGCAAGACCATGCTTGCCAAGCGTCTACCCTCTATTTTACCTCCATTGAGCCTTGAAGAAGCACTCGAAACAACCAAAATACACTCAGTTTCAGGTGTGCTGGGAAAAAACAAATCACTGGTCTCGGTGCGTCCGTTTCGCAGTCCACACCACACCATCTCCGATGCAGGGCTTGTGGGTGGCGGAACCTATCCGCAACCCGGCGAAATTTCCCTTGCCCATCATGGTGTGTTGTTTCTCGACGAATTGCCCGAGTTCAAGCGCTCGGTGCTCGAAGTGATGCGCCAGCCGATGGAAGACCGTGTGGTAACAATTTCAAGAGCTCGTATTTCAGTTGATTTCCCGGCAAGTTTTATGCTCGTAGCAGCCATGAACCCCTGCCCGTGTGGCTACTACAACCATCCCGATCAGGAATGTGTTTGCAGCCCGGGCATTGTTCAGAAATATCTGAATAAAATATCTGGCCCACTCATGGATCGGATCGACCTGCATGTTGAGGTTGTGCCCGTTCTATTTAAAGACCTGGCCGACAGACGATCAGGGGAGAGAAGTGAAGAAATCAGAAAAAGGGTCATAAAGGCTCGTAAAATCCAGGAAAAACGTTTCGCCGGCAAGCACGATGTGCACTGTAACGCCCAGATGTCGAGCAGTATGTTGCAGGCTTTCTGTGATATAGACGATACCGGACGCAGTCTGCTGAAAAATGCAATGGAACGCTTAAGCCTCTCAGCAAGGGCCTACGACAGGATACTCAAAGTTGCCCGTACCATAGCCGACCTCGACCAGGCGGAGGCCATCAGGACGGAACATTTAGCCGAAGCCATTCAATACCGAAGTTTAGACCGTGAAACATGGGGATCATAATGAAAAAAACTACTATTTATTATTTTTTGACTATTTGTCTGCTGGTTTCCTGCAACAAAAAGAGTGACGAAGAGATCATCCCTGATGCATCAACCATCGATGTTGAGGAGAAAAACACAGCCATCTTCAACAAGTTGACAGCCACATGGTGCTCAGCCTGCGGCAGCTGGGGTTGGATGCTGAATGAAGAACTGACCGGATTAATAGGCGACAAGGCCATTCCAATTTCAACCTTCGCCAGTTACAGGTCACTGTTTTATAACCAGTTAGCTGCTGATTTTGCTCAATCGTTTGAACAATTTAATGGTTGGCCGGCATTTTATATCAACGGCCAGAACAAAACTGCTTATGTTACCGGAGGGGTGAGCTATCAGGGCACAAGAGCTTCCTGTGTTTCGGCAGCTGAAGCCTTCGTCGATAGCCAGGTCATAGTGAATACTGGTTTTCTTAGCGCATACAAAAACAATACCCTTAATATCGTCAGCAAAACACAATTTTTCAGTGACGCAGCCGTAGGCGAATATTATGTAGGGGCCTATGTGCTTGAACACGAAGTTTCGGGCGAGCAAAATGGCAAACCAGACCTGGTATTGCATCCTCATGTGCTGCGGGCCAGTGCACACACCTCGAGTTTCGGTGAAAGAATAACTGTTGAACCAACTACCGGAAACACCTTTTTGCACACCTTTTCACTGCAACCTGACTCAAGCTGGGACCGAAACAAGCTGGAGGTGATTACAATCATATGGAAGAAAAATGGCAATAAGTACGCTTTTGTTAATGCCAGCAGAGAATCATCCAAATAAATGCTTTCTGGAATCTTGATACCCGAAAGGTGACCTAAGTTAGTCAGAATACATGGTCAGGAGTGTTCATCTGGTGTGAAATGATTATCGTTTTTCAGATAGTCTCAGTTGCTTTGAAACCTGAAATGATTTGCAGGAATGTTTTACCGGTTATCAGTTTCAGTGGAGCAAAAAGTCTGGAATTAAGTGGCTCATTTTTTCATTCATCGTAACAACCTACCCAGCAGCCTAAAAATATTCAAGTTGAGCTAATAATCTTAATTTTGTCCAGAAAACATACAACTGATGATCAATCCAAACACTACAATGGCCGAGCTCAATGCGATGAACCGCAACACCCTCATGGAACAATTAGGCATTGAATACCTTGAGTTGAGAAACGGCTACGTACTTGCCCGCATGCCGGTGAATGAGCGCACCAAACAACCTATGGGCATATTGCATGGAGGCAGCAGCCTGGCTCTGGCCGAAACCGTTGGCAGTATTGGGTCAGCATTCATCGTTGATCTCGACAAAAACGATGTGCGTGGATCGCACATGAGCGCCAACCACGTCAGAGCAGCAAAAGACGGCTGGGTTTATGCCAATGCAACAATCATCCACCGTGGCAAAAATACCCATGTGTGGAACATCGATATCGTTGACGACGAAAAACAGTTGGTTTCTACTTGTCGCCTTACCAACTTCATCATTCCAAAAAACTCCTGAGTGGTCTCATGCATCTAAGCCTGATTATATCTCACTTTT
Organism: Bacteroidales bacterium UBA6192; assembly: GCA_002422725.1. Taxonomy (GTDB): domain Bacteria; phylum Bacteroidota; class Bacteroidia; order Bacteroidales; family F082; genus UBA6192. The sequence continues at coordinate 43,207 of DITE01000002.1, read as the reverse complement.
TACAACATCACATTCCATTTGCCAGTTGGAGGTTGCCCGAATCAATTGAAATTGTTACCAGTGCGGGCAACTGCATCAAAACCTTGTCGGAAAAAGAGGTCTCTGAAAATTTACCCGCCTTCGTTATGTCGCCTTTTGACCTTACACCAGAAAGTCCTTTTGTTTTGATAAAGCCAGCAGTTCAATTTCCTGGACTTGAGTATTCCGGCGATCTTTCAGGTTTAAATTCTGCCAAAGTCAATTCCAACACGATTGTGAACCTGCCTCATGAAACAGCGTTTATCGACTATATAAATCAATGCACCAAACTAATAAGCGAATTGCAGCAAGGCAAGATCAACAAGGTGGTGTTATCACGGGTAGTTATGGAAACCCTAAAAGATGATTTTGACCCGGCACTAACTTTTATCAAGCTATGCGAAAAGTATCCATCTGCATTTATTTACCTGATTAGCGATGGCGAAGGTTTGCAATGGATGGGGGCAAGTCCCGAAACCTTACTGGAAATCATACATGGCAAAGGCAAAACCATGTCGTTGGCCGGGACACGTAGTCATGTTGTTGATGAGTTGGCGCCAGAACCATGGCCTGAAAAGGAACAGCATGAGCAGAATCTGGTTACAGAAATGATCCGTAACACTTTACAGAACCAACAGTTAATGAATGTTCAGGAGAACAATCCGGTAACCCTATCTGCCGGCCCTGTGTCCCATCTGATGACCAGTTTTAACTTCGATCTGCCTCCTCACACAAGTGGTCTGAAATTGGCGTTGGCCCTGCACCCTACCCCGGCAGTTTGCGGAATGCCCACCCAACTGGCAAAAGAACTCATTCATCTCACCGAAACACACAAAAGAGATTACTACACCGGTTTTCTCGGTCCGGTTGACGACCTTTCGAACATGAAGTTGTTTGTGAACCTTCGTAGCATGCAACTTATCGGCAACAAAGCCCTGCTGTATACCGGAGGAGGCCTTACCGCTGCTTCGGTGGTGGAAAAGGAATGGCAGGAAACAGAAAACAAGGCTAAAACCCTGTTGGATGTTTTGAGAAATAAAGCTGTGTAAGTTTCACTTAAATTCATGACCTTTGCAAGATGTTGCACGATAAACAGGGTTTATTTCATCTTGCTGACTTGCTGATCTGTCGCGGAGTTCACCAACTTGTGGTTTCTCCCGGTTCGCGCAATGCACCCGTGATCACCACACTCTGCAACAGACCCGAAATGACATGCTACACCGTTGTTGATGAACGCAGTGCAGCATTTTTTGCCCTTGGAATTGCCCAGCAAAGCGGTAAACCTGTAGCTATCTGTTGCACCTCAGGATCAGCCGCTCTCAATTATGCCCCGGCCATAGCCGAAGCCTACTACCAACGTGTCCCACTGATTGTTCTGACAGCTGACCGCCCTGCTGAATGGATCGACCAGGGCGACGGTCAAACCATTAAACAACAACAGATTTTTGCCAATTACATCCGCAAAAGTGTTGTCGTGCCCCAAACCATCCACACCGCCGATGATTTGTGGTATAATGACCGTCTGGTTGCCGAAGCCATCAATGCCAGTATTTACCCGGTGCCCGGACCGGTGCATATCAACCTGCCTTTTACAGAACCATTATACGGATTCAACACCGAAATGGGTGTGCCTGCAAAAGATATTACCATCGCTGCGGTGCAACACCATCTTACAGAAGAAACCATACAGCAACTGAGCAACACCTGGAACAACAGCCCCCGAAAGATGATACTCGTGGGACAAATGCCCCCTTCAGCCCTCATTCAGTCCCAGCTTGAAACACTTAGCCAGGATCCGTCGGTAACCATATTGTGCGAAACCACCTCCAATGTATTCAGCAGCAGTTTTATCGGCTGCATCGACCGTTGTCTGAGCGCCATTGCTGGTGTAGAACTTCCTGATTACAATCCTGAGCTACTTCTGACGTTCGGCACATCCATTGTATCCAAACGCATCAAGACATTTTTACGAAAGTCAGCCATAAAACAGCACTGGCATATTGATCCGGCCGATTTGCATCTGGACACATACCAACACCTCACTCACAGCATCCCGATGGAACCTTCAGTTTTTCTCAATCAGCTGATGGTGAGCCTGTCCACAATACAAAGCGACTTTTCATCGCGATGGAAAACGGCTTCGGTAAAAGCGAAAACAAATCACGCAGCTTTTCTGGCCAATGCAGGCTGGTGCGACCTTAAGATTTTTGAAAGCATTGTAAATCAGCTCCCCAAAGGATATGATGTTCAATTGGCCAACAGCACCGTTGTAAGGTATGCGCAATTGTTTGACTACCCAACCCTCCATCGCTTCGATGCTAACCGTGGCACAAGCGGCATCGATGGCTGCACATCAACGGCTGTGGGTGCTTCCATAGCCTCTGGATTACCTACGGTGCTCATTACCGGCGACCTGGCATTTTTCTACGATTCGAATGCCCTGTGGAACAATCACTTGCCGGCAAACCTGAAAATTATTCTCATCCACAATGGTGGAGGTGGCATATTCAGGTTTCTCGATGGCCCCGATCAAACGGGACTCCTTGAGGAGTATTTCGAGGCAAGCCACCGCACCTCAGCCCGAAACATTGCCCTGGCATTCGGGCTTGATTATGCAGAAGCCGGCAATGCAGAGCAATTGAAAGAAATTCTTCCTCACTTTTTGGGTAGTGCGTCAAAGCGTGCAGCCATACTTGAGATCAGCAGCCCTGCAAGTGAAAGTGCAGATACTTTGCGGCGATATTTCAAGGAACTCGGTAAATAAAACCTGGCAAAAGTCAGACCATCGTTACAGAAAGTGAATCTGTGAGATCATTCAAAACATTTTACCTTACGTATCAATAATGTATATTTGCGGTGATTTGATCTGATTATTTGAATCAGACCAGAGTTTACCGAAACCAAAACGAATTAACTTTGTTAACCAATACAACAGAAAACAAAGCTACTATGCAAACCAACAGACCCTGGGCAACTATCAAACTATACAAGGATATCCTGTTCGAAAGCTGGAATCACATTGGCAAAATCACTATCAACAGGCCTGAATTACACAACGCATTCCGACCTACAACCACCTTTGAAATTGCTGAGGCACTGGATATCTGCCGCGAAAATCAGGATATTTATGTTATCGTGCTCACCGGCGCCGGTGACAAAGCATTTTGCAGCGGGGGCGACCAGCAGGTGAAAGGCGAAGGTGGTTATATCGACGAACAAGGTGTCCCACGTCTCAATGTGCTCGATGTGCAACGCAAGATCAGGTCGATGCCAAAACCGGTTGTGGCTATGGTCAATGGCTGGGCTGTGGGCGGAGGACATGTACTGCATGTGATTTGCGACCTTACCATTGCTTCCGATAATGCCCGTTTCGGACAAGTTGGTCCAAAAGTAGGCAGTTTCGATGCAGGTTTCGGTTCTTCGTACCTTGCCAGCATTGTCGGGCAGAAAAAAGCCCGCGAAATCTGGTTCCTTAATCAGTTTTACTCAGCTTCGGAGGCCCTTGAAATGGGATTGGTAAACAGAGTGGTTCCATTTGAGCAACTCGAAGACGCCACAGTGGAATGGTGCGAAATCATGATGAAACGGAGCCCCATGGCGCTCAGAATGATCAAGCTGGGCCTGAATGCTGAATTAGACGGACAGGCAGGGCTGCAAGAATTTGCCGGTAATGCCACACTGCTCTATTACCTGACCGAAGAGGCGCAGGAGGGCAAACATGCCTTCCTTGAAAAACGCGACCCGGACTTTCATCAATTTCCAAAGTTTCCCTGAAACCTGATGGCTTCGCTCAAATCGTGGATCAAAGCCGCCAGGCTGCGCACCCTACCTCTGGCTCTGGCCAGTATTGCAATGGGAGGCGCTGTGGCAGCACGCAGCAGCAATTTCAACCTGATGGCTGTTGTGATGGCCGCGATTACGACCCTCTTTCTGCAGATACTCTCCAATATGGCCAACGACTTTGGTGATTCGCACCACGGACTCGACAATGAAGGAAGACTGGGGCCAAAACGCACAGTACAAACAGGTGAAATCAGCAGAAAAGAAATGAAAACTGCTATTATCCTGCTGTCATTTTTATCACTTCTCAGTGGGCTGTGGCTAATCCTTGGTATTGCCCGGATTCCGGCTGACATTGCCTGGGTATACATTGCCCTCGGTCTTGCTGCCATCGCTGCTGCCATCAAATATACTGTGGGCAAAAACCCCTACGGTTACATCGGTTTGGGCGACCTGTTTGTATTCCTGTTTTTTGGACTCACCGGAGTGCTTGGAACCTATTATCTGGCTACCGTTTCATTCGACCTGCTGGTATTGTTGCCCGCTTCAGCATTGGGATTGCTTAGTGCAGGCGTTTTGAATCTGAACAATATGCGCGACATGTCCAATGACGAAGCCAATGGGAAAAACACTCTGGCTGTATTTTTGGGTCAGAAATCTTCCCTCAAATACCACGCTGCCCTTGTCCTCCTGCCCTTTTTATTGCTTTCTTTGTTCATAATCAGCATCCAGGCAGGCCCTTTCGCCTGGCTATTTATGCTTTCGCTTCCACTTTTTGTGATCGATCTGATAAAAATCAACCGGATTACCAAAGCAGAGAAGCTCGACCCATTTTTGAAAAAACTGGCGCTGAAAACACTACTGCTCACTGCGTTGCTTGTCATTGGCCTGAATATCTAACCCATGCTCAGGGCAAACACAATATATTACCCCCTAATCTTCAAGATGCCTGCCGGAACATCACGTGGCGTGCTTAACAAAAAAGAATCCTGGTTTCTGGTAATAGAGGATAGCCATAAACCTGGAATATTTGGGTTGGGTGAGTGCAGCCTGATTCCAGGACTGAGCCCTGACGACCGCAGCAGCTATGAAGCTGAACTTGGTGCCCTTTGCAGCCAGATTGAACAGCACTCAATTTGGAATAGCAATCGCGGAGGCTTATTTCCTTCAATACGCTTCGGCCTCGAAACCGCCCTGCTGGACCTCAATACCGGTGGTAACAGGCTTTTTAGCCAAAATTCCTTTACAAGCGGTCACGAAGGCATTCCCATCAACGGACTGGTTTGGATGGGTGAGAAAAGCTTTATGGAAAAACAGGTGAAAGAGAAAATACAAGCTGGTTTCAGCTGCATCAAGATCAAGGTTGGAGCGATAGATTTTGCTGAAGAAATAGAACTACTCAGGAACATTCGCGCAAACTTTACGGCTGCAGACATCGAAATCAGACTCGATGCCAATGGTGCTTTCAAACCCGAAGATGCCATGGAAAAGCTAAAGTATCTGTCCGATTTTTCGATACATTCCATCGAACAACCTATCCGTCAGGGGCAAACTGATCAAATGGCCGGTCTTTGTAAAACCAGTCCTATTCCAATAGCACTTGACGAAGAACTCATTGGGATCATGTCGGTAAACGACCAGAGAACCCTTCTGAAACAGATTCGCCCTCAATACATTATCCTCAAACCAAGTCTGCTTGGCGGAGTAACTGTTGCCGACACCTGGATAAAGCTTGCCGAAGAACTCAATATTGGATGGTGGGCTACATCAGCTCTCGAATCGAACATTGGACTCAATGCTGTTGCACAATGGGTATTTACCAAAAATAATCCTATGCCTCAAGGACTTGGCACTGGGCAGCTTTATAAAAACAACTTCGTTTCCCCACTTCTGATCAGCAATGGGGGTCTTTTTCATAACAAAAACGCTGGCTGGGATGTATCAACCCTGACACCATGAATGAGATGTTGCCCAGAAAACTCCGGCTAAACGGAAGACTCATTGGGAAGGAGGAGTGTTCTGGTCACACCTTTTTGGTTGGTCATGGACAAGATGGTCTGGTGAAAGAGGTGTATGACTTTCTGAAACAATGGTTTGATGATTATGCATACATCGAACAAAACACTTCAGGTTCGACCGGCCCGCCTAAAACGATACTTATCCCAAAGTTGTTCATGGTCAACAGTGCCCGGATGACCAATGCATTTTTCGGATTACATCAGGGCTGCACCGGGCTGCTCTGCCTTTCGCCACAGTTCATAGCCGGAAAAATGATGGTGATAAGGGCTATGACTGCAGGCTTTAATCTGATTACTACCAATGTTAGTGCCAATCCAATTTATGAACTGACTGACAGGGTTGATTTTGCTGCCATGATCCCCATGCAGGTGTCAAAAATACTGCGTCAATCGCCTGACAAAATTAGCCTTATCGAAAAACTGATTTTAGGTGGCAGTGGTATTGATGCTACTTTGGAAACAACATTACAGGATTTTGTGACTTCCTGCTGGCACACCTACGGTATGACAGAAACCATCAGCCATATTGCCTTGCGAATGATTAACGGACCAGAACGATCCGATTGGTTCGTTCCGTTTGAAGGCATCAGGTTGTCGACCGACGATCGGGAATGTCTGATGATTGATGCACCTATGCTGTGTGAGGGTCAGCTGCAAACGAATGATTTAGTGGTGTTTGATAATAAAGGCAGGTTTCAGGTGATCGGACGTGCCGATGATGTAATTATCACTGCAGGCCACAAGATTCATCCGGCTTTGTTAGAGCGAAAAATATCCCCGCTGATATCCTTTCCTTTTGTGATTAGCTCACAACCGCACGCAGAGTCAGGAAGTGAGATTGTATTGGTTATTGCGCATGAATACCCGATAGGAGACCTATTCAGACTTTGGAAAAAATTAGATGAAACCCTCAACCATGCGGAACTTCCGCGTAGCATTGTTTTTGCCAGCCATTTACCCACGCTCGACAGTGGTAAGACTGACCGGAAAAGAATTCTGACTGAGTTACAAAACTAAAGATACCGTTTCAAAGCGAAAAAACTGCAAAGACCCTATCTTATCAGTGTAACTGATCCTTTGTACTCAATGGTACGACCCAGATAATCAGCGCCAAAAATGTAATAAATATAGGAACCTCCAGGTAAGTCAACACCCTCGACCGAACCATCCCAGCAATCTTCAAAACTCTTTGACACAAACACCACTTTCCCCCATCGATCTATAATGTTCAGACTATAATTGCTAAATGGTGTGCCTTTAATTTCAAAGCAATCGTTTAATCCATCGTTATTTGGTGTAAATGCCGTTGGGATGAAAAGTTGGGCTACTTCAGATATGACAATATCGAGTTCGTAAAATTCAGTACATCCCTTGTCCGATTCCGCAGTCAGCACAACGAGATAGGTTCCAGCACTTGTGTAAGTGTGCACAGGATTTTCTTCATCAGATGTGTTTCCATCGTTAAAATCCCAGATAAAGGAATAATTCCCTTCAGGTGTCAGGTTTATAAAACTGATATCCGGATCGCCCAGAGTTGAAATACGCGGTTCGGCATCGAACTGTGTATCAGGTTTAGGGAACACCTCGATGTAATTGGTAATCACTTTTGACTTAAAACAGTAATCTGTGTTGGCTACTGTAAGCGAAACCGTGTAAAATCCGGGTTCTTCATACAAATGGGATGGATTGCGCAAATCGGAAGTGTTCCCGTCACCAAAGTTCCATTCGTAGCTTGCATTGCCAAATACTTCGGTCGACTGGTCGGAGAACTGTACTTCAAATGGCTGACATCCTGAAAGCACATTGGCGGAAAAATCAGGTTCGGGCAATGGGTCAACCCGCACAATTTCAGTGTAAACATCTGAAATACAATTTGGTTCAATTAATTGCAGACTAACCGTTTTATCACCGGCTGTAATCCAACTTACCACAATCGGACCGGCGCCAGTGCCTGAAAAACTGCCACCATCAAAACCCCAGATATATTGTGCTGAGGCCGGGCCATTTCCCTGATATGTAAAATCAATGTTTTGTCCGGTGCAAACTTCCTGAGGATTGAAGTTATAATCAATGGTAGGCTGGGGCCTGATATTAACCGTTACATCATCATCTGCTTCACAAAGATTCAAATCAATAATATGACAATTATAGGTAGTATAAACAGAAGGATAAACGACCGGATTTGTTTGGCTTTCCTGGCCCACCAAACTTGGATCCTGAGGGATGGATGTCCAATAGAAATTCCCTGTTCCAGCGGCGCTCAGGGTTACTGAGGTGCCATCGCATACTTCGGTAAACTCGGCCGTTGCTTGAATCTGGGCAAAATCATACACCAGGATATCCACTGTTGCAACATCTGTACAATATACAGTATTGGCTTCTACACTATATTGGTAGGTGCCAGGTTGGCCGAGGGTTATAGTAATGCTTGAGGTTGTTTCACCGGTGCTCCATAGCCATGGCCCCAGTCCGTTGGCTTCGAGTGTAAGGGTTTCACCTGGGCAGATTTCAAAGTCAGGTTCATCGGGTGACACTATCTCTGCATCAAAATACTCAACATAAATTGTTACAGTTGTATTCAAAATCAGGTTGAAATCACATTTACTCCTGACTTCAAGGTAATAAGTTGTTTGCACTGCCGGAGAAACGGTAATACTTTGTAAATTAGCTCCTTCAGCGATAAGTGAAGTGCCTGGCTGACCTGGTTCACCATCATACCACCAATAATAAACAGCTTCGGTGGACACCAGCACTGTTTCGTCACCAAAACAAATCCAGCGGTCATCGCCAGCCGAAAGAATCGGATCCTGAGTAACCAATATTGAACCTTCTTTTGTATTTCCGCAATCATCGGTTATTCGATAATAGTAATTTATCGTGCCAACCAGATTAGGATCATAAGGCACGTTTAGGGGATTAACTGTCCCAACTGGTGTACTCCAGTCGCCCTTAAACCATTGCACCGTTATGGTGCTGTTAAAAGGATTCAAGCTGGTAATCAATAGGTTCTCACTTTGTCCCTCGCATATTTCAACAATGTCGCCAGGAGACACCTGGTGTTGAATGGGCTTGTTGGTAATCTGAACATGGCTCATCTGGTTGTTGCCACAACCATCAGAAACATTCACATCCACCACATCGGGACTATCCTGAACGGTGTGCGAAACAGGCTGACCTGTTCCGATAAGATTTCCATTATAAGACCAGATTAGGTTATAAGGTGGAAAACCACCTACAATATCATCCATAAAGGTCAGGCTGACTGTTTCGCCGCAATCAGCAGTAAGCTGCTTGGTAATTTCCTGAATTTGCTGATAATCATATGCTTTAAAATCAATAACTCCCGAAAAACCACCTGAGAAGGGCGGAAATGGAACATCACAGGGATGAATAGGATACCGGAATTTCCAGTTTTCAAAATCGCCGGTAATTGTTCCGGCCAACGGTCTGATTTCTATTGTCGTACTAAGCTGACCTGCCGGTATGACAATAGAATCGGGTATGGGTTCAATATCAGCATGGGTAAAACCCATCAGACTATAGGGAAGTTTATAATCATTGGCAGAAGCTTTATTCAATGTAAACTGCACAACAAGGTTTGAACAGCCTACCACAACACAATCTTCACAATCAATATCGGGATTATCGAAATACCAGTCGATCGAATAGTTAATCCCCTCGCCGCTGATCAGGCTTTGCTCTTCAAGAAAAACGCCTGAATTGAAGTTTGAAGGGTACTCATCATATGGAGCCTCTTCGGAATCCCAGAAGTCGGCAATCGCAATTTTGATGGTATATTCACGGCAAGGATCCAGTGTTGCGCTAATATTCATTGGCACGGTCAGACCATCGAACTCCGTAGAGAGACGAAACGGAGGATCAAGATTAGGTCGGTAAAGGGCTGAGTTCGAATTCTGGTTAATCGTGCGTATCAACACCCATTCCGTGCCCGATCCACCGGAAGAGGGAATAATTGCCATATTCTTTGATTGGTTGCTAAACGGGCCTCCTGTTCCGCTGATAAAAATCCCAAATACATCATAGAAGTAAATATCCTGTCCAACAAGGTCAATATCCGGACCCTCTGGCTTTACGCCTGCATATTGATATTCTTCCGAGGCAAAAACATAGCCGAGATTGATATTGTTGTAGAATGGACGGAATTTAAAACTTAAAACGGCAGCATCTGACGTGGTGTCAGGCTTTTGAGGCGGGGTGATAAACTGATACATCTTATTAAGGTCAACATCGCCCGGGTAACCTAAAGAATCGCCATAAGCCCCGTACCGGTTTATTCCTTCGGCCCTTTTTGCTTTTCCATTCGAAAGTATGATTCCCCTGTCAAATCCTATGTCATTGCCCAGTTCAAATCTTCCGATCGAAAGCGGATGACCCTGATAGGTTATGGACGCAGTGTCGATTAAGCCCCCTCCAACAAAGAGAACATTCAGCACATAATCGATATAATCGTCTAATTCTTCCATTTCATAAACCCTAAGCGTTTGCCCGCTTTGAGAAAAAGCAGCACCCTGCCATAAAAAAATGGAAAGTGTAAGAATCAACAGTATTTTTTTCATTACTCCACTTATTTTATTGTCATTCAGTCATCAACAATCCCAATTGGGTTATCATTTCGTTGAATGATGGACGTCTTAATTCATATTTTCTCCAACATAATGAGCCAAAGCTACACTCTATTAGAGAGTCTAAAATTACGATATATTCCTCAAAGAGTGGAAAAACATAAAAATTTATGAAAAAATAAGTGGTAATCGCAAGTTTTACAGTGTTTCGCAAAACTCTATAAAATAAAAGCAACTATTGTTAAGCACGATTTTATGGAATTTTGTATACAGATTTTCCAGAATTAAAATTGCTGATCCCTTCTTTAAGAAAGTCAACAAACGCATCCACATTCAGGTCATAGGCCCGGGGTTGTGTAAGCACTTCACCGTCGTGTCCCATAAGAACATAATATGGCTGAGCGTTAACTCCAAATTTAGTAATCTGAAAATCAGCAAATTTTCTTCCAATTGTTTTTTTCACCTTACGATCGTATTCAGAGGTAACCCATTCACTTTCAGGTAGAGCAGTTTTATCATCCACATAGAGTGCAATAACCACGTAATCGTTCTCGAGTATACTCAACACTCTTGGATCGCTCCAGACATTGGCTTCCATTTCGCGACAGTTGACACAACCATGCCCGGTAAAATCGATGAAAACCGGCTTGTTCAGTGCTCTGGCACATTCCATCCCCTGCTCATAGTCGAAATAACCCTGCAAGCCATGAGGTAAATGAAGTTTCTCGTGAAATTTTGGTGTTTCACAAAGATTATTGTCCGTCATATTTACCGTTGCGGAGGATACCATACGGGCATTCTTTCTGATAATATCGTTCAGATCAAAATCATGTGTCTGCATTGGAGGCATATAACCTGACAAAGCCTTCAGGGGCGCACCAAACATACCCGGAATGAGGTAAACCACAAAGGTAAACGTGATGATCGAAAAGAAGAGCCTGGGTACACTTAGTGTTTTAACATCAGAATCGTGCGGAAACCTGATCTTGCCAAGCAGATAAAGACCAAGCAGAAAAAAGATGACGATCCAGAAAGCCAGGTAGATTTCGCGATCAAGAATTCCCCAATGATACGTTTGGTCAGCTATCGATAAAAACTTCAGACCAAGTGCAAGTTCAAGAAAACCCAGGACAACCTTTACCGAATTCAGCCATCCTCCCGACTTTGGCAAGGTACCCAGCCATTTTGGGAAAATAGCAAATAAAGTAAATGGCAAAGCAAAAGCCAACGAAAATCCAAACATCCCGACAATAGGCTTCAACACCTGACCACCAGCCGATTCCACCAGAATAGTACCTACAATGGGTCCAGTGCAACTGAACGAAACAAGCACCAGAGTAAGCGCCATGAAAACTGATCCCAGATAGCCACCACTATCCGCTTTCTGGTCACTTTTGTTAACAATCCAGTGTGGCAAAGTGATTTCAAACATGCCAAAAAATGAAGCGGCAAAAATGACAAAGATCAGGAAGAACAATACATTTGGAAGCCAATGGGTGCTCAGCCAGTTTGCAATATCAGGTCCCGCCACAACAGCCAGAATAGAACCGATTAAGGTGTAAATTGCGATAATTGATATTCCATACACAGTAGCCTTTAGTTTTCCTTTGAGTTTCGATTCTTTATCGTTCATAAAAAACGAAACTGTCATGGGTATCATTGGAAAAACGCAGGGCGTGAGTATGGCTGCCAGTCCGGCCAGAAATGCAATGAAGAAAAATCCCCATAAAGAATTACTATTCCCCTGAATATCTGCTTTAACACTCTCGTTGTTTGTAGTGATTGGTTCTAATTGAGAATTAACCAGTTGCCCATTTTCAATTGTCAGATTAATATCTTCATACAAGGCTACACATCCTTTATCATTACAAACCATGTAGGCTATCTCGCCTACCAAAGTAATCTTTCCATCGGTTCGTGGCACAATCCGCTGCCTGAATTCTGCTTGTTTTTCAAACGATTTGATATCCATTTCAAAGATATCATCATACTTTATTGTCCCTTCAATCGTTTCAACAGGCTCTCCATCAAGCACATATAAATCTGATGGTTCAAACTTAAATTCCGTTGGTAAAGGACCATTTTCCGGAATATTCAGCGAATACAAATGAAACCCATCGTCGATTGATGCCTGAAAAATAATTTCATACACATTATTATTCAGATTCGCCAGGGTGAAATTCCATTTAACAGGCTGTAAAATATTGCTTTCAGGGGAAGTTGATGTTGCTCCGGCATTTTCGTTGCTCAAATTAAATGCAAAATCAATCTCAGATGGTGGAAGACATTTTGTGTCGTCACAGCACATAAACTCGAGAAAGCCCTTCACAACAACATCCTTGTTGTCGGTTAACCTGACTTTCTGCGTGAAAGTTGCCTGCTTTGAAAAGAACCTGAGCTTCATTTCAAAATTCGGATCATATTGCTCGGTTGACTCAGATTCTTCTACTTTGCCAATCAGCTCAAATCCAACACCTTGCTCAAACTTAAATGTTGTTGCAGGAGGCGACATTGGAATGTTTTGAGAATACAGGTGCCATTTTGGCTCGATATCGGCAACAAAAATCAAATCATACTCATTCACACCGGTTTTCTCTGTCGAGAAGTTCCATTTTACAGGTTCGAGAACCTGCGCCGATCCTGCAAAAAAAGTCAAGATAAGAACAAATGTAATTATAGATCTACGAGTCATATCCATCATAAAACTGTTAGTTGATTTGCAAAAATACTACTTACGACAATGCCATGTTCATAGCTGTGCTCACTTTAAGAACTTTTAGTAATCAGATGACAGCAGACTAAACACAAAAGTTGCATGGAAAAGGATATTACAGGGCAGTTTTGTGCACCTCAATCCGAAGCAGGTTTTTTGTCTGTGGCACAATGCTGAAGCGCTTGTCAAGTCGATAACCCATAACCCACATTATTTCACCTGAGGCAGAACATATAAGCCATTGCTTTTCTTTGTCGTACCTGCTTAATTTTATGTCAGTGAAAAAATCACTGATCAGTTTACTGCCATGCATGCCCAACGGGAAAAAGCGGTCTCCTTTTTTCCATTTTCTGATAGTCAAGGGATACTTTACTTTATCTGCATCAAGGTAAGCTATTTCAGGGTCATTTTCATTGACAAATAATTCGCGGCCCATCAGGATTTGAAACGATACATGGCAGGGTTCGAATATTTCACTTACTTGGCGTGGTACTCTATATTCAATAGCCAGCTCCTTATCTTGCTTCTTGCTCAAGATGATATCCTGATGGCCGATTTCGAGACGGTGGGTGTTTGAATAAAACAAATTTCCTGTACTATTCCGTAGGCTTTCGGCAATCTGCCCGATTATAGGGCCACTGAACCCATAGGGCTTCAAAACATGAAATAGCAAGCTATCCGGATGACGAAATTTTTCGAGAGTATGTCGGTTGATACGAACCACTTCATCCTGATGTTGGATGTGATCAGCCATCAGATAATGAACCATTTCGCTAAATGCGTCAATATGGTTGTTGAGCAATTCGATACTGGTCAATATGCCATTGGGCGACCGTGAGTCAATGCTATTGAGCAAGGGAATCACCTGATGGCGAATGCTGTTGCGGAGATAATCCTGTTTCATGTTTGAACTGTCGTTCAAAAAGGCGATCTGATTTTTGGCAGCATACGCTTCAATTTGTTCGCGACGGGCAAAAAGCAATGGCCTGATAATTTTGTCACGGGTAAATGGCATGCCTTTTAAACCATTCGGTCCACTGCCTCGAATCAGATTGATAAAAAAGGTTTCGACCTGATCATCAGCATGATGGCCAACCGCAACATATGAGAAACCATGCTGATTGAGCAATTCTTCGAACCATGTATAGCGAAGTTCCCGGGCAGCCATTTGAATTGAAACGCCTTGATCTGAAGCGATTTTCTTTGTGTCAAACCTTTTTACATAAAAAGGTGTTCCTGTTGATTTGGCCAGATTTTCAACAAAAAGTTCCTCATGATCCGACTCCTGACCTCTAAGTCCGAAATTGCAATGGGTAATTGACAGCTCTGCCCCTGCATCCCTGAGCAAATGAAACATCACTACAGAATCGGCACCGCCACTCACCGCAGCCAACATTTTCATACTGGCAACATCCAATGCATTGGTGGCAAGATAAGCTTTCAGTTGATTAACCATTGAACAAAAGTAGCAATTCAAATCGCTTGACAACATATGTGTGCAATCAAAGTCTAACAAAAAGTCCCACCGGTTTCGATGGGACTTTCTGCTGTATTATGAAAACATTGGCTATCTATTCAACAGTCCAGGTGCTTCCACTATTGAGTAAATCGTCAACATTTTTGATCTTTGAAGACTCCTTTCCCATTTTTATTGATTGCATCATGGATGTGTCGAAAGTTTCAGAATCAACCGATCTGATAACACCCAGCACAACAGGAAACTCGGGTGGCATCATCCTGGCCAGCATTACATGAATTCCGGGGTCAGGATCATATTGGTTGTGAACCAGAAGATCTTTTTCACTAATTCCATCTTCACCTATTGTAACAACCTCAAGACGTGTGCCTTTCAGTACAATCCCCTTGTTTTTGTCTTTACCGAAAATAAGTGGTTTCCCATGCTCCAGGTAAAGCTGGTTATCATCCTTGGTTTCACGGTTGGTAATGAGCTCGTGGGCTTTATTAAAGAAAATGACGCAATTCTGCAAAACCTCAACAACCGAAGTGCCCTTGTGTTTGGCTGCTTCGGTAAAAATGGCTGTCATATGCTTTGGATTCGTGTCGAGGGAACGGGCGAAGAAATTTCCCTGAGCACCAATAACGAGTTCACCAGGATTAAATGGTCGTTCAAAAGTTCCCTGAGGACTGGTTTTCGTTTTTGTTCCCTTGGGTGTTGTTGGCGAATACTGACCTTTGGTGAGCCCGTAGATTTTGTTGTTAAACAAAAGCACATTGATGTCAATGTTACGTCTGATCGTATGGATAAAATGATTTCCTCCAATAGCCATACTATCGCCATCGCCGGTAATCATCCAGACGCTTAGTTTGGGATTGGACAATTTGACGCCGGTAGCCAAAGGTGCGGCTCTGCCATGGATACCATGTACACCATAGGTATTCATATAATAAGGGAAACGCGAAGAGCATCCAATTCCTGAAACTACAACAAAATCTTCTTTTCTGATCCCAAGATTTGGAAACACATTCTCAACAGCATGCAATATAGCATGGTCGCCGCAGCCCGGACACCATTTCACCATCTGGTCGCTGCTGAAATCCTCCTTGGATAGATTGACTAACTGGGTTTCAATAATATGATCTTCCATGTCTTATTGATTTAATAAGGAGTTAAACTTGTCTTCCAGTTCGGCAACCATAAAAGGCAATCCCTGGATTTTGTTGTACTGTTCGTATTTAAACTGCGGGAAATTAACCTTGAGATATTTCACAAACTGGCCATTGTTGATTTCACAAACAATAATCTTTTTGTAGCTGTTCAATATTTTTTCAGTGTTCAAGGGCAGGGGCATAATATGCCTGAAGTGGGCCAGACTAACTGATTTTCCCTGTTTCTGCAATTTCTCGACCACAGTGCGCATCACCCCAAAAGTACCTCCCCAGCTAACAACAAGCAAGTCGCCTTCGGCGTCACCGAGTATCGGTTGTTCAGCCAGATAATTGGCCACACGCTGCACCTTTTCTTCACGCAACATAGTCATTTTCTGGTGATTCAACGGGTCATGAGAAACGTTTCCACTTACATCTTCTTTTTCAAGGCCGCCAATCCGGTGTCTTAGACCCTCTGTTCCGGGAATAGCCCAGTAACGATTTAGTTTTTCCGGATCGCGGCGATATGGTTTATATTTTGGATCATTTGCTTCAACAATGGGTGGAGTGATTTGAGGGAGATCGGCAACCCTTGGAATCCTGAACACCTCTGATCCATTGGCTAATGAGCCATCAGTAAGTAAAATTACCGGAGTCATATGTTCAAGGCTAAGTTTTGCCGCTTCATAAGCACTGTAAAAACAGTCTACTGAATTTTGTGCTGCAATAACAATCACCGGGGCTTCACCATTTCTGCCATAAATTGCCTGCAACAAATCACTTTGTTCCGATTTGGTAGGCAAGCCAGTTGATGGGCCACCGCGCTGAACGTCAACGATTACCAAAGGAAGTTCGGTCATGACTGCCAAACCTATCGCCTCGCTTTTCAACGAAAGGCCGGGGCCGCTTGTAGTGGTTATTGCCAATGACCCGGTAAAACTGGCACCAATGGCTGATACAATACCGGCAATTTCATCCTCAGCCTGAAATGCCTTCACTGAAAGTTCTTTATGGTTAGTAAGCTCCTGCAAAATTTCTGTCGCCGGTGTTATGGGATAAGACCCCAGAAATAATTCGCGACCCGAACGCTCTGAGGCGGCAATAAAACCCCATGCAGTAGCAATGTTTCCGGTAATATTCCTGTAACGGCCTTTTTCAAGAGGTGCAGACTCAACTTTAAAAGTCGATCCAAGCGCTTCAATGGTATCGGCATAGTTGAATCCTGCTGCAAGAACTGATTTGTTAGTTTCAACCACAATAGGGTTGGCTTTGAACTTCTTTTCAAAATAACCAAAAATAAGATCCAGATCCCTGTTGAACAAATACATGACTATGCCGAGGGCAAACATGTTTTTCGATTTAAGGGTTGACTTATTATCTATGTCGAGATGTTTAACGGCTTCTTTCGTCAACAAAGTTATGGGAGCCCTGATAATATTATAACCATCCAGGGTACCATCTGATAGTGGATCTGTTTGATAGTTTGCCCTTTCGAAACCCTTATCGTTAAACGCATCCGCATCAACAATAACGATTGCCCCTTGTTTGATCCATTTCATATTGGCTTTTAACGAAGCCGGATTCATGGCAACCAGCACATCCGCCAGGTCGCCGGAAGTGTAGATGGTATTCTGTCCAAAATGAATCTGAAATCCTGATACACCTGCAACTGTACCCTGAGGGGCGCGAATTTCAGCAGGGTAATCGGGAAATGTGGCAAAATCATTCCCTGCAAAAGCTGTTGAATCGGAGAAAAGGCTGCCAACAAGTTGCATGCCATCGCCGGAGTCCCCTGCAAAACGCACCACCACCTGCTCAAGTCCTACTACCTTGCTTTTCTTAGTTGTCATATTGGTTAAATTAATGAATGTGCAAAGGTAAAAGTTTTCATCTTGCGACAAGTAAGGGTATTAAACACTTTCGCAACGGATTGCAGAAAAATACAGGCATGAAACACCATCTATTTCATTGATATATTGATTTTTAACATAAATTAGACACTTTCGCCTGCATAACTTAATCGTTGTAATATATAATCAGTCTAAATTCTAAACACCCGTTCATACTTTTTAACACTGTCTATAATACTCATTTCCAGTTTGCACATTTCGTTAGATTAGCCATTTATTGAAATGCAAATTTTCGTTGAACCTAATGAAAAAAACTGAATCTGAAACCTGCATAGTGTTCTTTGTTTACAGTGGCCAAAAAACCTCGTGAATGATTATCAGGATAATAATCTGGATAATCGACTGATTTTGATATCCTAAGATGATAAGCTAATTTAGACTATCTATAAATTATTAGCCCGATGCGTTGGTTAAATCCTTATCGTTATCTTTGCATCGAAAATAGTTTACAACCTTAAATATTTACCTGCTATGGCATACAAAATTACTGAAGATTGCACCGCATGCGGTACATGTATCGACGAATGCCCTGTTGACGCAATTTCTGAAGGTGACATTTATGTTATCGATCCTGATGTTTGCACCGACTGCGGCTCATGCGCAGATGTTTGTCCTGTTGAGGCCATCATCCCCGAATAAGTAAAATTCCTGACTTTGTCATGAATCTAAAGCCTGTCGAAAACAGGCTTTTTTGCTATGCTTCCAACGGTTTGATTTTGGAAGTCTAAGGTAGAATGATTCTTAATAATTTATTTACCTTTGCACTGCTTAATTAACTGCCTGTTTACATGGACAACTATTCGTTTCTGAACATCAACGATCCGGCGATAATTGAGGATCTTTATCAACGATTTAAAACTGATCCCGAATCAGTTGACCCTGGTTGGCGTCAATTTTTCGAAGGATTTGATTTTGCTTCTAAACATTACCCTTCACGTAAACAGCAGGAAAGTGTTACCAATGTTGAGTTTAAAGTACTCAACCTGATTGATGATTACCGCAAACGTGGTCATTTGTTTACCGCAACAAATCCGGTTCGCAAACGAAGAACTTACAAACCAGGGCTTGAAATTGAAAATTTCGGGCTTGCTGAAAAAGATCTCGACACTGTTTTTGAGGCGGGAAGGGAAATTAGCCTTGGGCCTTCAAGTCTGAGACAAATTCTTCAAATGTTGCAGCAAACTTACTGCAAGTCATTGGGTGCCGAATACATGTACATCCGAAACAATGAAATCGTTGATTGGCTCAAGCAAAAGATGGAGCCTATCAGAAACGCCCCTGAATATACAATTTCTGACAAGAAATACATCCTGAAGAAACTCGTCAGAGCTGTAGGGTTTGAGAAATTCCTGCACAAAAAATTTCCAGGTCAGAAGCGATTCTCACTCGAAGGTGCAGAATCGCTCATTCCGGCCCTTGATGCCATTATGGAAAAAGGAGCAGAGCTGGGGGTTGAAGAATTTGTCATTGGCATGGCCCACAGGGGAAGACTCAATGTGTTGGCCAACATCCTCAGAAAACCTTATGCAGAAATTTTCAGTGAATTTGAAGGAAAAGCCTATGACGACGAAACCTTGCTGGGCGATGTGAAATATCATTTGGGCTACACTGCATTGAGGAAAGCAACCAATGGCAAAACTGTCAAGTTGACTCTTTCTCCCAATCCATCTCATCTCGAAGCTGTTAATCCGGTTGTTGAAGGAATAGTCAGGGCTAAAACCGACCTTTTGTATCAGAAAGATTACTCAAAAGTAGCCCCTATCCTGATTCATGGCGATGCTTCTGTTGCCGGACAAGGCATTATTTACGAAGTGCTTCAGATGTCCGAACTTAAAGGGTATAAAACCGGTGGCACCATCCACCTTGTTATCAATAACCAGATTGGTTTTACTACCGACTATCTCGATGCGCGGTCAAGCACTTATTGCACCGATGTGGCAAAAGTAACCCAATCGCCTGTTTTCCATGTAAATGGCGATGATCCGGAAGCGGTTGTGTATGCCATTCAGCTGGCAATGGTGTTTCGTGCCAAATTTCAGAAGGATGTTTTCATCGATTTGCTTTGTTATCGTAAATATGGTCATAACGAAGGTGATGAACCCCGTTTTACTCAACCACTTTTATACAAAGCCATTGAAAATCACCCTAATCCAAAAGAAATTTATGCTGAAAAACTGATCACTGAAGGAATTGTAACCGTGGAGGAAGTCAATGAGCTGGAAGAGCAAAATAATAGAAAGCTGGAAGAAAGTCTGACAGGATCAAAAGAAAGAGGCAAGTCGTCCATTACAAGCTTTCTGCAGGAAACCTGGATTGGCATTCAAAAGGCCACTAAAGAGGGTTTTGAGCAATCACCTGAAACAGGCGTTGACAAAGATAAACTTCTTGCTATCTCCGAAAGAATCTCAGCCCTCCCCTCCGATCTGCGCTTTTTCAGAAAAACCCAACGCCTGCAGGAACAAAGACACAGCATGGTAATGAAGGAAAATAAACTGGATTGGGCCATGGCGGAACTTCTTGCTTATGGAAGTCTATTACTCGAAAATATAAAAGTCCGTTTAAGTGGTCAGGATGTTGCCCGGGGCACCTTTTCGCACCGCCATGCCGTGCTTAGGGTCGAGGACTCTGAACAGGAATATATTCCCTTGAACAATCTGGAACCCGGACAAGCTGATTTTGAGGTGTACAATTCTTTACTTTCGGAATATGGGGTACTGGGGTTTGAATATGGCTACTCACTTGCGTCACCAAACACCTTAACGATCTGGGAAGCCCAATTCGGGGACTTTAACAATGGCGCACAGATCATTTTCGATCAGTTCATCAGCAGTGCCGAAGACAAATGGAATGTGATGAACGACCTTGTCGTTTTACTGCCTCATGGCTACGAAGGCCAGGGCCCGGAACATTCCAGTGCCAGAATCGAACGCTTTCTTACTCTCTGTGCCGAACTAAATATGCAAATCGCTAATTGTACCACCCCGGCTAATTTCTTTCACATAATCCGACGCCAGCTTCACCGGCCATTCCGTAAGCCACTGATTATTTTCACCCCAAAAAGCCTGCTCAGACATCCTGAATGTGTTTCAAGACTGGAAGATCTGAGCTCGGGAAGATTTTTGGAAGTGATCGATGACAAAGATGCTGATCCCGAAAAAATCAGCAAACTGGTATTCTGTTCTGGTAAAATATATTATGATCTGATTGAAGAACGCAAACGATTGAATAATAGTTCTATAGCATTTGTCAGAATTGAACAGCTATATCCACTTCCCAAAAAGCAAATGCTTGATATTGTTGCGAAATACAAAAACGCCTCACATTATATGTGGGTTCAGGAAGAGCCATTAAACATGGGCGCATGGCGCTATATCCATCACGAATTTAAAGATGTTAAACTAAGGATAATTGCTCGACCGTCAAGCGGTAGTCCGGCAACAGGTTCTTCGAAATTTCATGTTATCCGTCATCAGAAAATTCTGGATAAAACATTCGATGCATGTATTTGCCCTCATGTTGATACCGAATGTGGCATGATGTGCATTGGAAATAAATGGAGGTCATTTGAACAGGAATTAAGCAATCTGAAAGTTGATAAGATCGATAGCAAGTTTCATTCATCAAAAAATCAATTACAATAATTTAGCAACAAACTCTTATGGTCACCGAAGTGAAAGTACCCAGCCCGGGCGAATCGATAAACGAAGTTCAGTTGGCCGGCTGGTTGGTCGAAGATGGTTCTTTTGTTGAACAAAATCAAGATATTGCCGAGATTGATTCTGACAAAGCCACCCTAAGCATTGCGGCTGAAATTTCTGGCATTATCCGGTTGAAAGCTTCAGTTGGTGACACAATAAATGTTGGTTCGATCATTGCGCTTATCGAAGCCGCGGAGGGTGACGCATTAACAGTAAAAAAATCAGATGCTTCAAAAAGCAGTATCCCTGTTGCTGAAGCAAAACCCGTGCTGAAGATTACAGAGGCCAACTCAACACCCAAAACTGTTCCCGGTGAATCATCAAAACCGCAGGAGAAGATTCAACTGCAGGTTTCGCCCCTTGCCCGAAAACTCATGGAAGCCCAAAACATGAGTGATGCAGATTTATTTGACCTTATGAAACATATCAGACTGGGCAAAAAGGATATCCAATTCCTCGGCGAACAAAGGAATTCCCTTTCTACGGCTAAAACCATCGTTGCAGAAAAGCCCATTGAATGGGGAGGAACGCGAAATTCAGAGCGAAAAAAAGTAAGCATGCTCCGCAAGAAACTTTCTGAAAGATTGGTTTCAGTTAAAAATGAAACCGCCATGCTGACTACTTTCAATGAGGTGAATATGAGTGCTATAATGGAGATAAGAAAAAAATTCAAAGACGAATTTAAGGCAAAACATGAAGTAGGTTTAGGGTTTATGTCATTCTTCACCAAAGCGGTTACCGAAGCACTCAGGCTTTTTCCTCAGGTAAATTCACAGCTTGATGGCGACGAAATTGTTACTTTCGACTATGCGGATATCAGCATCGCAGTATCTGGTCCTAAGGGATTGGTTGTTCCTGTTATTCGCAACGCAGAAACGCTATCGCTCGCACAAATTGAACTGGCAGTAAAAGAACTGGCAGTAAAGGCACGCGACAACAAATTGAGTCTTGAAGAAATGAGCGGTGGCACCTTTACCATTACGAATGGCGGCATCTTCGGTTCAATGCTATCCACCCCCATCATCAACCCGCCACAATCGGCCATACTGGGTATGCACAACATTGTTGAACGCCCTGTTGCCATCAATGGAAAAGTGGAAATACATCCGGTTATGTATGTCGCTTTGAGCTATGACCACCGAATAATCGATGGTCGCGAATCGGTTGGATTTCTGGTTAAGGTAAAAGAAATGCTCGAAGATCCTTTAAAGATGATGTTTGGCTCAAAAGATCCGCATGAAGCTTTGTTGGATTTATAGTTTACATTTAGATTGATTCTCATTCCTGCAGCATGAAACGTGAAGTTGATTTTCTTGTAATTGGCTCCGGCATTGCCGGCTTAAGCTACGCGCTCAAAGTGGCCTCTCATGGCAAAGTTCTGATAGTTAGCAAAACCACTACCAGCGAAACTGCCACCTGGTATGCCCAGGGTGGTATTGCTGCTGTTATGTATAATCCCGACACCCACGAGAAACACATCAAGGATACGCTCCAGGCAGGCAACTACCTGAATGACGAGAACATTGTCCGTATCACCATAACAGAGTCAACCGAAAGAGTTAAAGAATTGATCGAATGGGGCACCCATTTCGATAAGGAAGAATCAGGACGATATTCACTGGCCCGCGAAGGCGGTCATTCAGAATATCGCGTCCTGCATCATCAGGACAGTACCGGAGCGGAAATACAGCGTGCACTGACTGAAAAAGTGTATGCCCATCCCAACATTGAAGTGCTCGAAAACCATTTTACAATAGATATTATTACCCAGCATCATCTGGGAAAGATTGTCAGACGTACACATAATGATATTCAGTGCTTTGGGGCCTACATCCTTAACCCGGCAATAGGAGAGATTGATACGGTGCTTGCTAAAACCACCCTGATTGCAACCGGAGGTGCTGGCAATGTTTACCAGACAACTACTAACCCTACTATTGCCACTGGCGATGGTATTGCTATGTTTTACAGGGCAAAAGGAATTGTCGATCATATGGAATTTATTCAATTTCATCCTACTTCTCTTTTCAACCCGAGCGACAAACCTTCTTTTCTGATCACTGAAGCACTTCGTGGTGCCGGTGCTGTGCTAAAGGATTTAAAAGGCAAAGAGTTTATGCAGCGCTATGACCAAAGAGGGTCGCTTGCTCCACGCGATATTGTTGCCAGGGCAATTGACAGTGAGATGAAACTGTCAGGCAATGATCATGTTTTTCTTGATGCAAGGTCAATAGGTGAAAGGGAAATCATGAATCATTTCCCTGGCATCTATGCCAAGTGTCTAAGTGTAGGCATCAATATTCTGAAAGAAATGATACCCGTTGTCCCGGCGGCGCACTATATCTGCGGAGGCATAAAAACAGATGAATGGGGACAAACAAGTATCAAAAACCTCTATGCGTCGGGTGAAGTAGCAGCAACCGGACTTCATGGAGCCAATAGACTGGCTTCCAACTCACTGCTCGAATCTGTGGTTTTTTCGCATCGCGCAAGCCTGCACGCAATTGAACTTGCTGCCAACACTAGTATACAGAATAATATTCCTGACTGGAATGCCGAAGGTACTGTTCTGAACGAAGAGATGATTCTGATAACACAATCGCGCAAAGAACTTCAATCCATCATGAGCAACTATGTTGGTATTGTCAGGTCAAACATCAGGCTAAAAAGAGCTATGGACCGATTGTCAATCATTCACCAGGAGACTGAAGTGCTCTATGAAAGAAGTGTTGTTTCCACAGAAATCTGCGAACTCAGAAATATGATTGCTGTCGCCTATTTGATTATTAAGTTTGCCTCACAGCGTAAAGAAAGCATCGGATTACACTATTCAATTGACTATCCACCCTTACATTAAACACTATGGCCCTGATCAGAAGCATTAAAGGTGTTTCTCCGACATTTGGCAAAAACTGTTTTTTTGCCGAGAACGCAACCATTGTTGGCGATGTTGAAATGGGCAACAATTGCAGCGTTTGGTTCAATGCCGTTGTGAGAGGCGATGTGCACTATATCAAAATCGGCAACAATGTGAATATACAGGATGGTGTTGTGATCCATTGCACCTATCAAAAATCACCGGTAAATATTGGCAACAATGTATCCATTGCACATAATGCTATAGTGCATGGATGTACTATACATGACAATGTGCTAATAGGAATGGGAGCAATCATTATGGACAATGCCGTTATAGAAAGCAACTCCATCATTGCAGCCGGTGCTGTTATTGCCAAGGATACCCATGTTGAATCTGGCAGCGTGTATGCAGGTGTGCCGGCAAAAAAAATCAAATCAATTGACAAGCAGTTACTTGAAGGTGAAGTAAACCGAATTGCCCGGTCTTATACTTTGTATGCCAGCTGGCACGATGACTCAATAATCCCATTGGATGAAATTTGATTTTTCCTGACATATTTTACTTAAGATTTGTTAAATCCACCTGCCAAAACGACTGTCAGTGTAAATTGGCAAATAAATTGATACACATCTACCAACATCATAAATTTGATATACTATGACAATCTGGATTATTTTCGGATTTTTTATGCTTCTTAGCTGGATCATTGGATCACGGTTGAAGTCGAAATTCAGGGAATTCAGCAAAATACCCATCAACTTTAACATGACTGGTCGCGAGATTGCCCTAAAAATGCTTGCTGACAGCGGCATACTTGATGTAAAAGTCGAATCCGTTGGAGGTGAGCTGAGTGATCACTACAATCCGTTGAAAAAAACCGTTAACCTGAGTCCCGAAGTTTATAACGGTCGCAGTGTTTCAGCTGCTGCGGTGGCAGCCCACGAATGCGGTCATGCTGTGCAGCACGCTACTGCCTATCATTGGCTTCAGATGCGAAGTAACCTTGTTCCCATTGTGAGTTTCAGTTCAAAATGGGTGCAATGGATTTTGCTTGCCGGGATTCTGATGATAAACACTTTTCCACAATTGCTGTTGGTAGGAATCATCATGTTTGCCATAACAACAGTTTTCAGTCTGATAACCCTACCGGTTGAAATTGATGCAAGCAATAGAGCACTGGCCTGGTTAAATGTTAGTAACATTACCACACAGACTACACATCCCAAAGCACAGGAAGCACTCAGATGGGCTGCCTATACTTATGTTGTAGCTGCGCTTGCTTCCCTTGCAACCCTTTTATACTACTTATCCATCTATATGGGTAGAAGAGAATAATTCACCGAATTTTATAACAACAAATATTCACTATTTATTTATCAATTAATTATTTAACCTATGAGAAAATTAAATGTTTTTATGCTAATGGCCATATTTCTTGGCGCAGCAACCATTTTCACCGGATGTAGCAAAGACGAAGATCCTGTTACAGGAAGTCCTTCGATTGACTTTAAAGGTGGGGCCACCTATACTTTTGAGAACGTTACAATTACGACCAACGATCAGATCGTTGTTGGCATTCTGGCTGCAATGCATCCTGATACAAAAAAACCACTTACCAATTTCAAACTGACGATTGGCAGCGATGTGCTGGTTGATTCAACCTTCAACGCAAACTCTTTCGATGCTGACTATACAATTAACTTTGAAGAAGTTGGTACAGCCACGCTTAACGCCAGAATTACAGATGAATCGGGAAGTTATGATGAAATTTCCTTTGACATTATTGTTGAAGTGGCCGCAGTGAATGTGACAAAGAATACCAATATTGAAATGGGCTCATTCAATGATCCTAAAGGAAGTTTTTACTCCACAGGAAACGCAACGGTGTATACTGTTGCACAGGCCAAACTAAATCAGGCCGCCGTAGATTTCATCTTTTTCAAAGGAGTTACTAATTTAAATGCAATTGCAGCTCCGGATGATTCTGAAGTAAACACGATTTCTACTTACCAGTTAGCTGATTGGACAGTGAAAAATCAGACCAGATTTAACGCCACAACCATGACTGCTGCTGAGTTTGATGCAATAGGCAATACTTATGTCTTTCCTGAATTCAATGCAACAACTGCTGCCAGTCTGGCCAAAAACCTTGTTAATGGACAGGTGTTATATTTTAAAACCCAGGCTGGAAAGCATGGCTATATTAAAGTAGTTGATTTGTTTTCAAGAGGCGATATGGCGAAATTCGATGTAATCATTGAAGAATAGCATTCCTCTTCCTATAAAAAACGTCTCACGGCATGGCTGTGAGACGTTTTTTTTTGTCAAACCTATATCAACTCAGCTTTGTTGGGTTTAGGCTGCTTAGTCTTTTCGCACTTTCACAAAGCCCATCATGGTAGTTCCGATCAAACCAACCACCACCAATACAGCCTGAAACACCATGCCGTCAATGAAGAAAACTGTTGAAATCAGGATCATTGTCCACATCATGGCGTTGGCTCGGATTTTCTCCTGTATGCTCATGCCTTTTTGAAAATTTCTGATGTATGCACCAAGAAATTTGCTATTTACTAAGGCATTGTAAAATCTTTGTGAGCCTTTTGCATACATGGCTGCAGCAATGAGCAAGAACACAGTTGTAGGAAGTCCTGGCACTACAATACCAATTATTCCAACAGTAAGGGATATTGTCCCAATAAGGATGTAGATGAATCTGACCATTTTACGAAAAACAAAAAAAACCAGCCCGTCTGTTCAAGCTGGTTTGTAGAAACTTAATTCAGTTTTCTATTTTAACTTAAGCTTAGCCTTTACCAAAGGTAATACATTCTCGGCATTGGGACCCATATGAAGAATCACGCCGGTTGCTGAATCGAGAATATACGTGAAATTCTGCTCCTTGCCAACATCTTCAATGGCCTTTTTTACCTTATTGATAAGTGGATTTAAGAGTTCAATACGTTTATCGCTGAATTCCTGATCTGCATTCTGCTGAAACTCCTGTATCCTGGTTTGTAAATCAGTAATCTCCTTTTCTTTTGATTGTTTGATCAGATTGGACATTGTAGCCATATTATTCTGATAATCCGTAATTTTGCTTTGATACTCCGTTGCCATGGCTCTGAGTTCACGTTCAAGCTGCTGCTCAAATTTCATCAGGGAAACTTCGATTGAATCGCGCTCGGGCATCATGTTCATCACTTCGTTGGAATCGATGTATCCGATTTTTAAAGACTGGGCATTGGCTGCAGTGCCGATCATAAGCAATGCGGCAAAAAGTAGAACTCTGGTTAATGTTTTCATTTTCTGATTTATAGGTGATATTTATTTAAATTTCTGGGCAAAATTAGCAATTTTTTCGGCTCCGCCAAGAAAAAGCAAGGCAGTTAATAATCATTAACATAAGTTATTTCTTCTTCCGGTCCTCGCGGCGGACGGTTTGCATAACATTGCCAATTTCATCGAGAACCTCATCGCTTATGTCAACCTTCGGACTAGCGTAAAGCATGATCGCGCCTGAAGCCTTATCAAAAATAAAGGTGTAATTTCTTGTTTCAGCAATTTCCTGAATGGCATTATATACCTTTTCCTGTATGGGTTTAACCAATTCTTCACGCTTTTTAAAAAGGTCTCCGGTTGGACCAAAGTATTTCATCTGCAAATCTTTAGCTTCCTTTTCCTTTTTTATGATTTCGTCCTCCTTCTTCTTTTTCAGGTCCTGGGGCAGCAATACCGATTCCGACTGATATTCCTTGTACATGTCTTCAACCTGTTTGAAAGCTTTGGTAATTTCTGCTTCCCATTTGGATGATAGGGTATTCAACTCTTCCTGAGCATCGTTGTATTCAGGAATATTCGATAGGATATAATCACTATCGACAAAAGCAAACTTTTGATTTTGAGCATTCAAAGTGAGTGAAAATGCCAATATTAACAAAAATGATAAGAATGCGGCTGTTTGTTTAATCGTTTTCATTGGGATTCCTCCAAAATTAAAATATTAGTAATGGTGACATATACTTCAAAAAACCTGCCAAACTTTTCATCAATCAATTGACTGATTGATGGAGAAGTGGAACTGACTTCCATTTGCACCCGGTATTCCCTTTATTTCATCAAAACCGTAACCCCAGTCAAGACCGAGTATACCAAACATGGGAAGAAATACGCGAACTCCGACGCCAGCAGAACGTTTTACATCGAATGGGTTGAAATTATCGAATCCCAGCCACGAATTGCCAGCTTCGAGAAATCCCAGACCGTAAATGGTTGCACTTGGGTTGAGTGATAGCGGATAACGAATTTCCAGGGTGTACTTTCCAAAGACATTACCACCAATGTTTTTGTCCTTATAATAGAAAGGTGTGATGGTTTCGTTTCCATACCCTCTCATCCCGACAATTTCGCGTCCATCAAGATTGTTGTACCCCGACAGTCCGTCGCCACCCAAATAAAAGCGCTGAAATGGTGTTACGCCAATATCCGTATTATAATACCCCAAAAATCCAAGTTTGAATCGTGTGGCCAACACAAATTTATTCGCCAGCTCAGTATATACGCTTGAGCTGAATTTCCATTTGTGGTACTCTACCCACTTAAAACGATCATTTTCAGTTAAGGTTGAGTAATCCTTGCTACTAAACCAGGAATAAGGCGGAGTTGCCTCCACTGATATGCTGAAGTCGCTACCTGATCGGGGATAGATTGGCTGGCTAATTGAGCTTCTCCCTAAGTTTATATTGTAGCTGAAAACATTAAAGAAACCAGTTCCTGTCCCGACAGAGAAAATCTGCGAGTAATTTTTGAGGTCATAACGCTGAAGATTAACACCCTGATACAAGGTAAAATAATCATCGGGCCAGGTTAACCGCTTTCCGAGCCCAAGTGTCAGGCCATTGATAACAAAGGATGCACGGTTGGTATCGGATCGGGCCAGTCCGTTTGAATACAATGAATGGTAATATGACAAGGTTAAGGAAGTAGGTTTGCGTCCACCCAGCCATGGTTCAGTAAAAGAAGCACTATAACTCATATAACCTTTGCCATAAGTCTGGAACCGAAGGGAGAGTTTTTGACCATCGCCTGTTGGGATAGGTCTGTAAGCCTCTTTCTTGAATATGTTTTTTACAGAGAAATTGTTAAACGAAAGCCCAAGCGTTCCAATAATCCGGCCATATCCCCATCCGCCTGACAATTCGATCTGGTCTGCAGAAGTCTCTTCAACGGCATATTCAATGTCGACTGAACCATCGGCAGGATTTGGCAATACATTTGGTGCAATCGACTCGGGATTAAAATACCTCAAATTTGCTAATTCTCTGGTTGTGCGTATGATGTCGGACCTGCTGAAAAGTTGCCCGGGCCTGGTACGTAGCTCACGAATCACAACATGATCATTCGTTTTAGTGTTGCCTTTAATGGACACTTTGCTAATGCGGGCCTGTTTCCCTTCGCGGATTCTGATTTCGAGGTCAATTGAATCGTTTTCAATTAACACTTCAACAGGTTCAGCATTGAAAAAGAGATAGCCATCGTCCATATACAAGGAACTAACATCGAACCCATTAGGATTATAGTTAAGGTTTGTTTCCAACAGTTCGCGATTGTAAACGTCGCCGGCCTGCAGTCCAAGTATTGCGCTAAGTACCTGATCAGAATGTTTGGTATTTCCAACCCAGTCGATTTTTCTGAAATAATAACGATTTCCCTCGGTTACCTCAATGTCAATTCCAATATTTTTATTATCAAGCACATACACAGAATCGCGTATAACCTTTGCATCCCGGTATCCCTTCTGGTTGTATTTGAAGACAATCTTTTGAAGATCTTCTTCATAATCCGATTCCATAAATTTCGAAGATTTGAAAATCCTCAGGTTGTAATTATCCACAAAGTATGACTCAACACTTTCAACAGCTTTAACAGGCTTCAATGTAATCAGATTTTTTCCAACATCAAGCACCATGGGGCCAAGCGGGCTCAATGGATCAAAATTGCCTTTTTGCTTGGTTTCCTTCATGGCAGCACGCACCTGATCATCTGTCAAATGCTCATTGCCAATGATATTAATAGAGGCAATCCTGACTTTTGCATTCTTTTTAACATCAATCTGAAGATCAACATAGTTCTCGCGTGTTGGATCAGGTGTTTGAGAAATATTCACTTCTGTGTTCAAAAATCCTTTCTCGTAGAAATGTTTCTGAATGATGTTGGTAGTTTTCACGAAAAGGTGGTCGGTGGCAACGTCTCCTCTGGTAAGGTTTATTTTTGTCCGGATATCATCAGCCTCCGATTTTTTAACGCCACTGAAAGAGAATTTTGACACCCTGGGTCGTTCGCGCAGATCGAAGTTAAGAAAAATTAAAGAACCCTGTGTGCTTGTAGCAGTGATGTTGATGTGTTCAAAAAGACCTTGTTCCCATAGTTTTTTTATAGCGTTTGTAATTTTGTCGCCAGGAACCTTAATCTTGTCGCCCACCGATAATCCAGAGAGCATGATCAATACATTCTGATCGAGATATTTTATTCCAGTAACGGTGATACCGCCTATTTCATAATCTTTTGGCTTGCCGTAGTCGAACACTTCCTGAGTAGTGCCGATGTTGATCTGAGCCAAGCCGTTATTTGGAGTAGTAATCCATCCAAAAAAAACGATCAGGGGTAAAATAAAACTAATCCGCAAAAAATTAGAATTTGTTGTCTTCCACATGTTGTCTGGGCTACTTTTTGATAATTTGTTCACTCGTTTTCCCAAACCTGCGTTCGCGGCACTGAAAATCGAGAATGGCTTCGTACAGATCTTCACGTCTGAATTCGGGCCAGAATTTGTTTGTAAAATAGAGTTCGGCATACGCAATCTGCCATAACATGAAATTGCTGACCCTAAATTCCCCACTTGTTCGAATAAGCAATTCAGGATCGGGAATATTGCTTGTTGTCAGATATTTCTCGATGCATTGCTGATCAATTTCATTTGGTTGGCAGCGGCCTTCCATCACATCGGAAGCAATTTTCCTGGCAACCTCAGTAATTTCCCATCGGCTCGAATAGCTTAACGCAAGGGTGAGGGTCATTCGGTTGTTGGCACTTGTTTGCTCAATGGCCTTTAAAAGGTGCTTGTAATTTCGAAGTGGAAGGCTATGCAGGTCTCCAATGGCATTTAGTTTGATGTTATTCTTGTTCATGGTAACCACCTCATCTTTGATAGACTGAAGTAACAAACTCATCAGGGCGTTCACTTCATTTTTAGGGCGGCTCCAGTTTTCCGTAGAAAATGCATAAAGAGTCAAATATTGTACTCCAAGTTCAGCGGCGGCTTCTGCTGCCTCCCTTACTGATGTTACCCCGCTCTTGTGTCCAAAAACCCGATGCTTTCCCTGCTGCTTGGCCCAGCGGCCATTACCATCCATGATGATAGCGATATGCCGGGGAAGTCGTTCAGGATTGATTTTTTCTTTAAGGCTGGTCATGACACGAATCGGATTTATCAGCGACTAACATTGTTATCAAAACTATTGCACGAATTACGGTTACCCAGATTGAACTTATACGTAAAAGAAATTACTGTAAAATTAAACCAATCGTTCGTTTTCCTATCGCCTCGCTGCATTCCCGGCTCATGATTCATCGCCGGATCTGACAGCACATGTGCAGGTTCGTTAGGATTTATGCTATTCGCAGACAAATAATATGTAGTACTCAAATCATCGATATAATCCGTAAATGTTTTATGCATCCTCCATTCGAAGGCCATGCCAAGTCTTTTTGTAAGACTGTACTTAAACCCAAATCCAAAAGGAACCGAAAAACCTATGTTTGAATATTGTTCGCGTCCATCGAATCCAACATTCTGTCCCTCAGTTCCCAGTGGGCGCAACGAAACCCCATCAAGCGAACGGGGAGTAAACTGAAAAACAGAAGCTCCGCCGAAGATGAATGGTGTGAAATAATCCTTTTTACTCCCGGTGAAATACTCCAGAAAGTTAAACTCTGCCACAACTGAGGCATCATTAACCCTTGTTTTGAAGGCAAGAGCACGATCTTCATTAAACTTTACCTTTGCATCGTCTGCTGTAATTTCGGAGGAAGAAACACTTAACCTGAATGCCCAGCGGGTGTTTACATTGTAGCGGGCCAGACCACCATACGAAAGTTGCGACTGGCTGAAATGCATAGCAGGATTAATATCGCCAATATAGTATGCTCCCCCTCCAAAAGCCCCAACTTCAAGAGTTTGAGCCTGTGAGGCAATTGTAATAAACAAAAACACAACCATCCACCTGATACTTCTCATATACTAATTTGTATGAAACAATCCGAACTCAACAGCATTTCTGTATTCCGGAACACACCATTGAGCCGAATAATGATTTTGGATTTCAGGGCACAAAATTATCATTTTTTTTCGATCTTTTTCCAGCCTAATTTCTGATGTCGAGACCCCATAATAGTTTCTCCCTGATTGTGCCGTAAAAGTTCTTACCTTCCATGTTGATTAAACGAATTTTAAAATCGGCTTTACGCACATGCATGTCAACAGTTTTATCGATAATCGTTGAACGGGAATCCATACTCAGGGTGTATTTTGTGTGTCTTCCGGATACACCAAGCCTAATGTGGCTTGTGTCGGGAATAACGATAGGCCGGACACTTAAATTGTGTGTGGCAATAGGTGTTATCACAAAATTTGCTGAACCTGGTGCGAGAATGGGGCCGCCGGCACTCAGAGAATAAGCTGTTGACCCTGTTGGTGTGGCAATAATCAAGCCATCTGCCCAATATGAATTAACAAAAATGTCGTCGACAAAAACTTTAATCACAATCAGCGAGGTTGTTTCGTGACGAAAAATGCTTAATTCATTGAGGGCATAATTCAAATCGCCAAATAATCCCGCCGGACTTTCGAGGGTTAACAGACTTCTTTCCTCTATCGTGTATTGCTTTTGGATGATTTGTACGATTGCCTGATCAATCTCATGTTTAGCAATGCTCGACAAAAACCCCATCCTACCCATATTGATTCCGAGTACAGGAATTCCCGAATCCCTCACAATTGGCACTGTGTCGAGCATAGTTCCATCTCCTCCAATGGAGAATAATACATCAGTGGATTGCCGGATTTCGCTATGGTGCTCAAACACTTTTACGGAAGAAGGCAATTCGAGATATTGATTAATTAACGCGTAATAAGGTTTGTAAATGGTTAAACCTACACCAGCTTTAATCAGTTTGTCAATCAACTGCCTCAGGAATGGCGCACGTTCTGTCGTATAGGATTTGCCAAATAATGCAATGTTCATCTCGTGGATGATTTAGGGCGCAAGGTTAGTAATTAATCTTCTACAAATGATAAAATTAACAAAATTTATCAGTCACTTATGGTTAAATTAAAGGCTTATATCGGAGCAACAAAATGAATAAACCAGCCGGTTTCCTTTAGATGGTTCATGCCGTATTCCAGTCTGAAAACAAGATCATAATACGTCACAAAATCCAACCCCAATCCTGTGCCGTTTAGAAGCTTGTTTTGCAATTTTGAGCTTGTATCTGGGCTTAATTGTGCTACATAACCCAGATCGGCAAAAACATTCAGGTAAAAAGCATAATGTATTTTACTGAATTTCTCCGATTTCAAAACACCAATCTTACTTACTCTGGGAGCCAGTAGTTCGAATTTCAGGTTGTTTTTCATGATGCCCCAGTTGTTCCCATCAACTACATACAGCTCATAGGACCGCAACATATCATTATTGAAACCAAAACCATTTGAAAGAAAATATGGCTGGGAGTGGTTAGTTGAAAAACGCGAGGTTAAGTTACTTGCCCAATAAAACTTCTTTGAGATTTGTGCATAAAAATCAAAAGTTGTCTTAACAGTAAAAAACTGACTTGATTCATTTTTATCAAAAAGGCGTCGAAGATTCAAATCAAAATTAAAATAATGTCCAACTAAGGGGTAAGGTTTATAATCACGATAATCGCTTCTGAACTGGTAGGCAATATTCGTGCTGTTCAACTCATTATCATTGCTCAGAGAATAATTTGGATTTAACACAAGTACCGAATCGGCAAACCGATACCTATCAATGGCTAACGTTAAACTATGAGAATTGCGGATAGCGGGGCGATAAGTGAACACCAAACCTCCATAATAATTCTCCCGGGCAAACCCATATTGGGCTTTGAAAAAAAGCTGCTGCTCGTTTATCGTTGCAATCGGCGCTTCGTGACTACGTGAAAAACCCATTAAAAACCCGACACCAATTGTCTGTTTTCTTGTGAGGTAGGGAATATCATAGCGCACATAAACATTCTGATTGAATCCGGCTCTAAACAATATTCGGAGCTGTTCGAGTCGTCCCCTGAAATTGTTGTGTGTAAAAAGCATACCATAATTAACCCGGCTATATTTCCCTGTATTAAACCATGCATTAAAATTCCGGTCTGCAAGCTCGAAAATAGGCAATGGCCATATATACCAGCGTTCGATAAAATTAAAATCAAGGTGAATGATCCCAGGATTGTTACTATCGTGTATTGTGTCAACTGTTACAAAATTGAAAACAGAACGATTCAGTAAATTAAGTCTGCTTGCTTGCATCAACTTGCAAAAATCTTCAGCATCAAGTGTGTCTCCCTGTTGGAACTCCATTTCACGCATGATGATTTTTTCTTTTGTAAGCTTGTTCCCCGTCAGATGAATATTCCCAACCACAACTTTACTAGACTGATTTTGAACGCAACTGTCTAATGTATGAACCCTATGATTCGTTTCATTCGTTTGTCCGAATGAAATCAAATCAACTACAAAAACCAAAACAAAAATTGCTGTGTTCGTAAATCTCATCCAGTTCGGTTTAGATATTGAGGTAGTTCATCAGCGAGTCAAATCGCTCCCTGAGGTCATCATGATCGTCGGGCTCGCTGAAAGTAGCTTTTATTAAATAGTTATAACGCAGAAAAGTCTGAACAACTGCTGAAAGATCGACACGATTAATTTTCAAAGTGACTTCAATTTTGGTTGTGTCGGGGGCTGAACTCAGAAACAAGCTAAGTATCTTGGCGTCGTTTGACTCAACAATACGGGCAATCTCTGACAACGAATAATCGTTGGAGCTCATTTCCAGAACAAGGATACCACCCGGATCATTCACCGACATGGTGAGGGTAAAATGTTCCAACAACTGCTGAAGGGTAATGGAGCCAAGATAGTTCTCGCGGTCATCAATAACAGGAATCAGGCTAAGCTTATGTTGTTGCATGATTTTTAAGACATCATATATATGCTGATAATCATAAACGTATGCCTTAGACAAGGATAAGCTATGGTTACCCACTGCCTTATCAAAGTCGTTAAAATTGTAAATGTCAAATTCAGAAATAAGCCCTAGAAACCCTTCATTGTTAACAATTGGGAGGTGCATCACCCTGAAATCCTCCATCCAGCTCAGCGCTATCCGCCCTGTGTCGCTTGTTTTTAGCGGTAAAATGCCATCAGTAATTAAATTTCGGGCAATCATATCAATAATCGTTTTCGTTTGTAAAATCATTATTCAGCATATTCAGATAGCTCCGGTAGCGCGATGGGGCAATTGCGTTGTTCGTGAGTGCCTGCAAAACAGCGCAACCCGGCTCGTGCACATGGCTACAGTTCGAAAAACGGCAAGCACTCATTAATCTGCGCATTTCCGGGAAACGTTGGGCAAGGGTATCTTTCTCAAAATCGTATAAGCCAAGTTCTTTTATTCCGGGGGTATCAACAATCCACCCACCAAATGTAAGTTCATGCATTTCGGCAAAAGTAGTAGTATGCTTCCCCTTGTTGTTAAATGATGAAATGTCGCCTGTTCGTATGTTCAGGGCCGGGTCAACTGCATTGAGCAGGGCTGATTTACCAACACCTGAATGGCCGGTTAACAAACTGATTTTATTGTGCAGGAGATCAGCAAAACTATCCAAGTTGTTAAACGTTATGGCCGACAGTTGGAGTACTGCATAACCAGCATCAACATAGATCGTTGTTAACTCATGAAGCCTTTTCAATTGCTTTTCTTTATACAGGTCGATCTTATTAAACACAACTGCTGCCGGGATGTGATAGGCTTCGGCGGTTACCAGAAAGCGGTCAATAAAACCGGTGGTTGTGCGTGGAAAGTCAATGGTGGCGATAAGTATAGCCAGATCAAGGTTTGCAGCAATAATATGTGATGCCTTGGAAAGGCGGGTAGCTTTTCTGATGATATGGTTATTCCGGTCGTGAATTTCGGCAATGATGCCATTCCCATCATCCTGACCTTCAACCGTCACATGGTCGCCAACCGCAACTGGGTTAGTGGTTCTTATGCCGCGGATTCGATATTGACCGCGCAGGCGGCAATTGAGGTTGCTTCCATCCGGAAGACGCACAACATACCAACTTCCTGTTGACCTTATAACAATTCCCTCAACCACCTTATTCAATAAAATTATAATGTTTTCTGATCGGTTTTCGTATTACCCACCGACATGTCAAGCCTTTATGAAAAGTCACGAAATCATTTGCCGAAATGGTAATAGTAGCCACATCAGTAATAATATCAGCTTCACC
Source organism: Bacteroidales bacterium UBA6192 (assembly GCA_002422725.1). GTDB lineage: Bacteria > Bacteroidota > Bacteroidia > Bacteroidales > F082 > UBA6192. The sequence goes on along the minus strand of DITE01000002.1, from coordinate 6,431 downwards.
TTCAAGAATATAACATTCTTCGGTTTCGGCATATTCCCACTGAAAATCTGAGATTTCTTTCTCCCAAACAGGCCAGTTTCCGATATTTTTTGATTTCAAAAAACCTGCATTAACTTTTTCAATGTCAATTTTCATCCTGACAGACTGTTTTTTTTTGAATTTTTAATCAAGCTACAAATATAGTGGTATATTTGACTTCGCATTTGATTCAAAACACCAATTCAAACATGAACACAATCCATTTACTCTCATGGTTTCAGGCGCCTCTATTTGCGTTGATATTTATTTTAATCCTGCGATCAAAATTCAGCATCAACTCATGGAAATATATATTGCGTGCATTTTTATTTGGCATGGCGTCTGTTTTATTCATCTTTCTATTGGACCTGATTGCCGGAGCATGGGGATATGACCAGCTCAAAAATTTAAAACGAAGTGCATTTTTCTCTTTCGTCATCATCGGTTTTGGCTCTGAGTTTGGCAAGTTCTTAATTTTAAGATATATTTTTCTACCCTTAAAATCATTCAAAAGTCCGTTGGATGGGGTTATCTATTCCATTTTTATTTCACTGGGATTTGCCACCATCGCTCTCCCACTTTACACAAGTGGATTTTTCTCCCGTGAAGTTGAACCTCTTTTTATTTTCACCTTTCCTTTTGCTAACCTTCTCTTTTCCATAATAATGGGATTCTTTGTCGGGATGGGCAAAATGAGAAAGAACCGACTAATTGATTCTGTTACCGGATTAGGATCAGCTTCATTTTTTCATGGGTTTTACTTCTTTACATTCCTTACTTCCGACAAAACCATCCTTCTGGTTTATGGGTTAGGCGTTTTTTTAATTGCAGTATTGCTTGGCGCAAAATCATTAAACGTGAAATCCAGGGAAGAGTCAAACAGAGAATAGTTTTTTTAAAGAAGTCTGTACCTTTTTCCAGGTAATGCTGAAACAAGCCCCTCAAATTCGAAACTGAGCAATATGGCTGCCACTTTTGATGCAGTAAGCTCGCTATTAAGCATGATGTCGTCAATACCAATATCCTGTGTCAATTTAAGTACTGACATTATTTTTTCTTCATCTTCTGAAAAATCACGGAATAATTTTGTTTGAGCCGATGGTTTATTTTTAGGATCATCCCAGCCCATCAGATATCGGATATTGTCGGCACTTTCGAGCAAAGCAGCCCGATTCGTCCGGATAAAATAGTTACAGCCTTCGCTGTACACATCTCCCACCCTGCCCGGAAATGCAAAAACATCGCGGTTATATGAATTGGCAATATCAGCTGTAATCAATGCACCTCCTTTTTTGGCCGATTCAACCACAACTACTGCGTCACACATACCCGCTACAATACGGTTACGACGTGGAAAATTTTCCCGATCGGGAATGGTTCCACTCAAAAACTCGGTAAGAAGCCCCCCCTGCAACAACATTTTCTCTGCAAGGCCTTTATTCATATAAGGATAGATTCTATCAAGCGAATGCGCCAATACTCCAACAGTAGGCAAACCTTCCTTGAGGGAGGCACGATGGGCGCAACTATCAATACCATATGCTAGCCCACTAACAATCAACACATTTGATTTGACAAGACCTTCGATCAGTTGTTCACATAAATGCCGGCCATAATCACTTGCATTTCGTGTGCCAACCACGGCAATAACTCGTTGTGCATTCAGGTCAGTATTACCCTTGTAGTATAACATTAGCGGACTGTCGGCACAATGCTGAAGGCGTCGGGGGTAATCTTTATCCTTATAAAAGATGGGCTTAATGTTATGTCTGTTAATAAATGTAATCTCTTCTTCGGCCCTTACAAATGAATGGTGTCCAATAATGTTCTGAATGGTTTGAGTGCCAATGCCAGGGATTTTTTCAAGGCTTTTTCTTTTCTCCTGAAATACGGCTTCAGGTCCACCACAATAGGCAAGCAACTTTTTGCCCACAATATCGCCCACACCAGGTATTAGTGTCAGGGCTATCTGATATAGAAGTTGATTTGACATGGGGGGTCAAAATTAGGAGAAATTTAGGCTATATTTGCTCAAAACAAAAAAAATGACCAGGCCGAAACGGATTCTCATTTGTCCGCTCAATTGGGGAATTGGCCATGCCACACGATGCATCCCTGTAATTCAGGCTATTGTTGATGCCGGGCATCATGTAGTCATCGCTGCCGATAAAGGTCCTTTGGCATTGCTCACTGATGCATTTCCTGCAATGGATTACATTGTTTTCCCGGGTTACACGCCAACCTACAGTTCGTCATCGTTGCAGGTGCTGGCTATGTCTAATCAACTGCCGGAAATGTTTAAGTCCGTAGCCGAAGAAAATAGTTTCATTGAAAAAACTGTTTCAAAAGCCAATATTGATGCAATTGTTTCCGATAACCGATATGGGGCCTGTAGCCAAAAAATTCCTTCAGCCATTATCACACACCAACTGAATGTGCAGGTGCCCCCCTGGTTATTCGCTGCAAAGCCATTACTTGACTTTGTGCTGCATCGTTTTATCAATAAGTTTACTGAATGCTGGGTGCCCGATATTGGCTCAACACCCAATATGTCGGGCTCGCTATCAAATCAAAGGGGTGTAAAAATCCCAATACACCGCATTGGGTTGTTAAGCCGGTTCAACTCTTTGGATCAGGGACAAAAATCAAAGGATAATCAGGAGAATAATATACTTGTTTTGTTATCAGGGCCTGAACCTCAACGCACCCTATTTGAAAAAATTATTTTTCGCGAATCCAGGTATACTGATCAACCTATTAGTGTTTTAAGAGGACTTCCGGCCTCTGACGATGCTATCAGCAGCACACCCATGCTAAAGCTATACAATCATGCCAATACGGAAAAACTATATGATTTGATTTCAACAGCCGGTCTTGTCATTTCCAGACCCGGATACTCGAGCATAATGGACTTTATTAGTCTGGGAAAACCGGCATTCTTTGTTCCAACCCCCGGGCAAACCGAACAGGAATATCTGGCTAAAAGAATGAAAAAGCTTGGCTGGTTCAATTACTGCAATCAGGACAAATTCAGCCTGGACGAAGCCTTAGGCAGTTCACATCAATATGCTCCTCCGCAAATCAGTAATGATGGCTTATTATCAGCACATATCAGGCAATGGATCGACAAAACCAGATAATTGTCTATTTTTGTAATTTAGAATTATTCTGAATAATTTAAACTATCTGGGATGTCATGCTAATAACCGGAGATATGAAAATGGCGGATGTGATTCATTTGAATCACCATTTGCTGCATATGATTAATCGTTTTGGTATCCAGCTTGGCTTTGGCGACCGCACCGTGAATGAAGTGTGTCAGCACTATGATGTTCACGCCGACTTTTTCCTTCAGCTTGTAAATACCTTCCACGACCCCTCCTATTTTCCACTTAACGAATTACAAAATTTCCCGCCAGGTGTCCTTGTCGACTACCTGCATAAAACGCATCAGTTTTATCTGGAAGTTAAAATACCTGAAATTGAAGAGCTCATTGCTCAGCTTGAGACGCTTTCAGGCATTGATATAGACCACATAAAACTGCTGGAAGATTTTTTCAGGCAATATAAACAGGAGCTCACTTCACATATTAATAAGGAGGAACAACGAGTTTATCCATATGTAAAAGCATTGGAAAATGCTCTGTTTACACAAAATCCCGACATGAGCAATTGCGATAATTGTCGGGAATATTCAATCCAGCAATATGAAGATGATCATGATGATGTGGAATCCAAATTATTCGATCTGAAAAACATCATTATCAAATACATGCCTGCTCCAAAGGACAGCAGGATGTTTAACATCATTCTACATGAGTTGTTTGAGCTGGAAAAAGACCTGAATAACCATGGACATATCGAAGATCTGATTCTGGTTCCGATGGTAGAAAGAATGGAGAAGGAAATCAATCAACTACGCGCTGGAAACACAGTAATGTAATGGGTCGAATCACGATTTTACTTATCGAGCCCTCATTTCTGATTCGTGAAGGCATCAAAACCTTGATCAGTCAATCGGGAAAACCATTCAATATGGAAGAAAGCGAGACAACTATTGTCAACCTGAGCAAACTGCTGCAAAAAACAAAGCCGCATATTGTTATGGCAAACCCCGTTTTGCTTACTGATATAAGTTTCCCACGCGAAACAAATGATGATCTGTCGCAAATTCAATATGTGGCGCTTATTCATGGTCAGATTGAACCTAAAGTTCAGGGACGATTTAATTTCATGCTACCGTTAAACGCGGATAAACCCACATTGATCAAAAAAATAGAAGAGATTTATGAAGCCTGCTCCATAAAAAATCAAGAAAAAGAATCAGCAACACTCAGTGAACGGGAATCAACCATATTAAAATATGTAGCACTCGGATTAACCAATAATGACATAGCCGAACGATTGTTTATCAGTTCGCATACAGTGATGACACACCGCAAGAACATTACCCGAAAACTTGGAATCAAAACCATTTCCGGATTAACGGTTTATGCCATCCTGAATAAGCTGATCAAAGTAGAAGAACTTCAGGGAACCCAATGATATGAAGGATAGTTTGCGAATTGGCATATTCTATGGAACATCGAGTGGTAACACACGACAGGTGGCCGGGTTGATTGCTGCCGGGTTGGGCAAACAGGCAAAGCTTGTTGATGTTGAGTTCGCCAAAGTCAGTGACATTGAAATGTTCGACATGCTCATATTTGGCACTTCGACATGGGGCATGGGCGATGTTCAATACGATTGGGGGAAGTATCTTATACTGACTAAAAAAGTAAACCTCAGCGAAAAAACAATTGCATTTTTTGGACTAGGAGATCAAAGAAACTATCCTGAATGCTATCAGGACGGCATGGGAATACTATATGAACATTTTAAAGATAAGGCCAGAATCATTGGATATTGGCCTTCAGAATCATACCGTTTCACACAATCGAAAGCAGTTATAGGCAATATGTTCGTCGGACTTGCTATTGATCAGGATAACGAAGCATTACTCACTGCAGAAAGAATTAAACAATGGTGTGCTTTGCTGAGAAATGAAATGAACTCAGAACAAACGATTTAAAAAAAATCTATCCATTTGATATAACCTTTGATCTTGTCAATTGTTAGGTTTTCAGTACTTTTGCATCCTCGTTTAAATTCATTCTAAATAATAAGAACATGAAATAAGCCATGAGAATAAATATTCATAGCTATTGAACATGAATATTTTTCTTATGGCGATTCCATCTGACCAATTAAAAATAAAATACATACAGATGAAAAAAGTTGGCATATTCTACGGATCGACTTCAGGAACAACAAAATCGGTAGCCGAAAAAATTCAAAAATCATTTGGCAAAACAGCCGAGATTCATAATATAAAAGATGCAACCATCGAGATGATATCCTCCTACACCAATTTGATTTTCGGTACTTCGGCATGGGGAATCGGCGATATGCAGGATGATTGGGAAGACTTTGTTGACGAATTATCAGTAATTGATTTTAAGGACAAGAAAGTTGCCTTATTTGGTCTGGGCGATCAGGAAGAATACCCGGAAAGCTTTGTTGATGGATTAGGCACATTGTACTGCCGCTTACCCGATAAGTCAGTTGTTGTGGGTGAATGGCCAAAAAAGGGCTATTCATACTACTTCTCTTTGGCCGAAAAAGACGGAAAACTTGTTGGGCTGGCTATCGACGACCATCAGCAACCCGAAAAAACAGAAGAGCGCATTAGCCAATGGGTCGAACAACTCAAGAAGTCATTTCTTTAATCTATTCTTTATCAATGGAATGATGGCAGAAATGCATTCATCCTCCTGCTATTAAAATAGTCACTTTGCCATTTGCAAAAAAACTGTACTTTTGTAGTGCATAACACCATGAGAAAACAATCCAGAGCGTCGAGACTTATCAAGCTGATTATGGCTTTTGCCATTTTCTGGATGGTTATTGGCGATCTGATTACTTATCATCAGGAAAAGATATTTGGTGTTAATTTTTTCGATACCCACAGTCCTTTCTCAAAACCAAAATCGAAAGATGATGCCAAAACGGCACATCTTTATTCAGTAAAACATCTTGACAAACATGATGGTTTTGACTCCTTCTCCTTTACAGCGCTTCTGCAGGGCAAACAACTTTCGGAAATAGTTGTTTCAGAGAGTTTTCTTTTCAAGCTGCTGCTTTTAGAACCTTCAAAAACAGTTTTATTTACCCGGGAACTTCTCCGGGCTCCCCCCACATTCCTTATTTCTTAAATTCTTTCACAACTTATTTTTTGCATCGACTTAAAGGAATTTAAGATCATATCCTGTTATCTTACTGTTTTACAAAGTATTAAAGAGTTCTTCTTTCTTACTGTCATAAAATGAAATTATTCTAAGTAAATCATAATTATATTAAGTCCAATAATATAT
>DITE01000030.1 GCA_002422725.1 Bacteroidales bacterium UBA6192 | reverse complement strand
GGCAGATAAAATGCTTAACGTTAGCCCCAATATTATTAAATGACAATGAAACAGACAATTAGCATACTTGTTTTGATTATAACCTTCTTAAGTTGTAGTAGGCAGAAAAAGTACTTTGAACCTTCTGAAATAGTTGATAAAACTGAAGAATATATTCAGACCAATAAAAGCTGGATTGAATTAAATAATAAAGAAAGAATTGACGGATATACAAGGATTGGCGACTCAATTTTCGGTGGAGAGATTGCATGTAATGTTAAGCCTCTACCTGACATTGACATTAAAACTTTTAAGGTTTTGGCAGGAACTCAATATGCAAAAGATAAAAACCATGTTTTTTATCCGTTGGAAATACTTTGCATAGACTATGATGATTGTGGCGTCTGTTATTATAAGAAAGTAATTGTTGAAAAAGCAAATCCTTTGAAATTTAAGTATTTAGGAAAGGATTATGCAACTGACGAAAAGAATGTGTATTTCCGTGGAGAATTGATTTCAAAAGCAGATGGAAAAACTTTTAAAATCATAAATGGACCGGAATTCTTTTACTTTGCAGTTGACATAAATAATGTATTTGTGCATGAAAAAGTTATCGAAAATGCAGACCCCTTGACTTTTTACTACGATAAGAATGATACGAGAAACATTGACACCGAATATCAGTATATATATATAATTGGTGATAAAAATAGCGAGTGGGAATTTATTCCACCTAAAACGATAAATGAAATTGAAAAAAAATAAAATACTGGGGCTAACATCATATTTAATATATTGGGGTTTAAGTGGTTATTTGAAGTTTTCTGCCCCGCATCAGCATTTGTAACAGCAGACAGTAATGACGCCCGCAATCCCCAACATTTCATATATGTGACCGTTCAATACAAAAAGACAACGCTGCCCCTAACCGTTTTAATTCTCCCAGAGTTCTTAAATTCTTTTATCAAATTCACCTATCTTTGAATCTTTCATCCGCTTTTACCTATGCCCTATACCTATGAATATCCGCGACCTGCACTAACTGTTGATGGCGTTGTGTTGAGGAAAACAGACGCACACACCGAGGTGCTGCTAATCGAACGTAAACACTGGCCATTTCAGGGCTCATGGGCGCTGCCCGGAGGATTTGTTAACGAGCAGGAAACGCTGAAGCAGGCTGTCGACCGCGAAATTGTTGAAGAAACAGGCCTGAAAAACCTCTCTTTCAAACAGTTTCACACCTATGGCCACCCCGATCGCGACCCCCGCCACCGCACCGTTACGGTTGTTTATGTTGCCTGGATTACCGAAAACCAACCAGTCACAGCAGGCGACGATGCAGCTGGTGCAGCATGGTTCAACATCACAGCCCTGCCACCTCTTGCTTTCGATCATGCTGCTATCCTCAATGAAGTGATCACCGCATTGAACCTGAAAAAGGATTGAAAATGTGCGGCAGATTTCAACTTTCGGTCAAGGGAAAAGAGATTTCGGAACGATTCAATACCGAAGTTTTTGACGAACACTTCAAACCCCGGTATAACTGCGCTCCCACCCAGCAACTTCCGGTGATTACCAACAACGAACCCCACAAGCTGAACTTTTTCCACTGGGGACTGATCCCTCACTGGTCGGTTGACAAATCCAAAGCAGCCGGAATGATCAACAGCCGGGCCGAGACCATAGCCGACAAGCCGGCTTTTCGCAATGCATTTCAACTCAGGCGTTGTCTTATTCCGGCCAATGGTTTCTTCGAATGGAAAGCCGGCAAGGTTAAATTGCCCTATCGTTTTTTTCTCAAAGACGAGTCCCTATTTGCCATGGCCGGTATATGGGAGAGCCGGACAGGGCCTGATGGCCATATCCTTCAGAGTTTTTCGGTCATCACCACTTCGGCAAACGAACTGATGAACGACATACACCACCGCATGCCGGTAATCCTGAGGCGTGAGGACGAGGTAAAATGGCTCGGCACCACTGACCCGCAGCAGCTGGAAGAAATGCTGAAACCCCTTCCCGCAGAATTGATGGCCCGTTATCCGGTTTCCACAAAAATCAATTATGCCGGCAACGATGATGCAACATTGATTTATCCGGTGGATGTTTTCCCTTCCGATCTGTTCGACCAGGTCTGAATGTCAACCAATCATCAGGTTACATCCCCTGATGTCGCTGTTATCATATCGGCCAAGAACCTCAAAACTCCCATCCTTATTTATTTTGCCGATATCTTGTGTGGCAATGAAAGCACAACTGTAAACATTGGCCAGATCGATCACATTGATGCCACCGCTACGACCATTTTCCAAAAATCCTCTCGGGTCGTTGATATCACGGATCAATACCTTCATCCATGGCGGTGTTGCGAATTTACCCTCTCTTGCTGAATAGGCCTGCGACAACAATTCGGTCATGCCATATTCCGAATGAATGTTGTCAACCCCAAAACCCCCACTCAGTAAACTGTGCAGTTCCTCGCGGACCATTTCCTTTCGTCTTCCTTTCATACCACCGGTTTCCACCACAATCAGGTCGTTGAAGCGAAGTGGATGTTTTTCGACAAAATCAAGCAGGGCATAGCTAACGCCGATGAGCATCGTTTTTTGGGCGTTTTCCTGGCAATGCTTTAGCACCGATAGAAGTTTGTCGAAATCATGCAGGAAAAACCCGCTTTGCGGATGTCCACCTTGCTGCATCAGCTGGTCAACCATATACACCAGCGATGAGTTGCCCTGCTCAAGATAGGAGGGCAGCAAGCCCAACAGGCAATATTGATCCGGTGATCCATAAAAATGGTTGAAGCCTTTTGTAAAGCTTTTTATATACCAATCAGGATTGTGCACATAATGTAAACTCCTTGTCATACCGGTGGTGCCCGAACTCATGAAAACCAACAATTCGTCAAGCCCGTCGGTGATAATTTTGTGGCTGGTAAAAAAGGAAATCGGAATAAAAGGAATCTGTTCCACGCGCACAACATGCTTCGGGTCAACCCCCAGGTAATGGCAATAATCACCATATATTTTAAGTTTATCAAACTGAAAGCGAAACAACTGCAATGCAAGATCATTCAATGCATCAGGGGTTAATTCCGTAAAAATCTGATCAGCCCGAAAGTATGGTTCCATTGCTTGTTTAATATACGTGTTAAAAGTAGTAATTTTACCACAATTATTCATTCATGAAAAGGTCGTCAGCTTTATTGCGGTTGGTTTTTCCGGGCATTCTATTGTGCCTGACAATTATTTCTTGTCAGAAATTTGAGGAGTACCCCGACGAACCTTACATTGAATTCAGGGAGTTTGGCTTAATAGTCAATCCACAAACCGGTATTTCAGAAAAAGGCATTCTCAGAATATTCTACCGCGATGGCGATGGCGATATTGGTCTGGAACAGGGAGATACTTTATTTCCTTTTCAGGAAGACGGTGACTATTACTACAATTTGTTGATTACCTATTATGAGCAGCAGAACGGAGTTTTTACCGAAGTTCCTCTCGTTTCGTGGAACAACATCACCCAGCAATACGACACACTCACCTTCAATGCCCGCATGCCCCTGCTTTTGCCAAAAGACCAGAAGAAGTCAATTAAAGGAATTATTGATAACGAAATGTTTATCTATAACCCACTCTCAGCATACGATACCATACAGTTCAGGGTTAAAATAACCGACAGGGCCCTGAATGTTAGCAATGAAGTGGTCACCCCTCCAATTGTGCTGATCAAACCATAAGCTTGCTTGGCATCCAGTTAAGTCATTAAGCGGGTTGGTTTCTTAACATTGGCTTAATATAAGCCTAAAGAAAACTTAACCGGATTTACTTGGTCAGAACCAGCAGACTACATTACTTTTGCCTCACACATTAACTGAAAGAATGCCATGAAAAAAATATTTGCCATAGTTCTTGTTTTTACCCTCGCTCTAAGCACGAACATTTTCGCTACCAACGACGGTGAGCCGGTCAATACCCCTGCTCCATCCGCCATTATCAGCGGCACAATCGTTGACCATGAAACTGGGGAAGCTCTTGCAGGAGCGGCTATTACCATCGAGGGCACCGATTCAAAAACCTATTCAGATCTCGAAGGAAAGTTCAACTTTAATGGTCTGAAGCAGGGAACCTACACCTTGAAAGTGGATTACATCTCTTACAAGGAAACAACCCTGAAGAATATTAGTGTTAACGGAAAAGAAAAATCATCAATCGAGATAGCAATGAGCATTAATGAAAATTAATGCAGTTCATTAAGACTTTAGATTCAAAAAGAAAGGCAGGCCTGTAGAGCTTGTCTTTTTTATTAAATAATTGTTCAGACGTTTAAAATTCAAGCTATTTGTTGTATTTTTGATACGGTAAACCTGCATCTTTATGATATAATCAATGGAGGGGTGCCGGAGTAAAGAATGATATAAATATTTCGGTTATGAAAGTTGGTGCATTATTGATATTTCTAGCCTTATTTCTTGGTATGACAGCTGGCGCCCAGGAGCTTGAAAAGCGGTCAGAAGGGTATTACAAGGATGGTGCGTTGTTTAGTGGCAAACAAGAGCTGTATTATGAAAATGGACTGGTAAAATCGGTCAGGGTGTTTGTTCGCGGTTTGGAAGATGGCATCTCGTGCTACTACTTTCCGGATGGAACGCCCAAAGAACACCGTGCCTGGAGCAATGGCAAAAAACATGGAACCTGGATTACCTGGAACGAAAATGGCTATAAAACTGCTGAAGCCGGTTATGAAAACGATAAAAAACACGGCAAATGGTATATCTGGGACGAAAACCAGGTACTTCGCTATGAAATGAGTTATCAGCAGGGAGAAAAGCTGGGCACATGGTATATGTGGGACGAAAGCGGTAAGCTGGTCGAAGAAAAAAACTTCTGAGTTAATTTTCCTCCTTCGGGCATCTGTATTTTCCTGACCTTTTTTTATTAAAACTATTTATTTTGCGCTTCGCATAATCTACCCTGTCATATTAGGGGTGAATGACTAATTTTGTCAGGAATATCTTTATCTATCCCGTTGCATCATGATCGTCAATAATTATTCTTCGCGCAAGACAGTTATCCTGACTATCTTTTTTATAACCGGGATCATATTCCTTATCAAGTTATTCTATCTTCAGGTAATCGACTCCCGCTACAAGCTGTCGTCACAGAATAATGTGCTGCGTTATGTGACCCAATATCCGGCCCGCGGCATGGTGTATGACCGCAATGGCAAGTTATTGGTTTATAACGAGGCTGCCTACGACCTGATGGTCATTCCGGGACAGGTCAAGCAGCATGATACCCTGGAATTCTGTAGTTTGCTTGGCATCGAAATCCAAGCTTTCAAAGAACGCCTGCAACTTGCACGTCGACATTCGCGCTACAGACCTTCCGTTTTTCTTGATCAGATATCCAAAGAGGATTACAGCCTCATTATCGAAAAAATGTATCGTTTTCCCGGTTTCTATTTCCAATCCAGAACCCTCAGAAAGTACCCGCTTCCCATAGCAGCACACATTCTGGGTGACATTGGCGAGGTAAATCCCTCTGATATTGAAAAGAATCCCTATTACAAATCAGGCGACTACATAGGAAAATCGGGCATTGAGAAGTTTTATGAAAAAGAAATCAGGGGCAAAAAAGGACTGAAAGTTGTCATGGTGGATGTTTACAACAGAGAAAAAGGCAGTTTTCAGGATGGGATTTTTGATACATTACCCGAAAACGGCCAAAGTCTGGTGCTGGGCATCGACAGGGAGCTACAAGCATATGGCGAATTACTGATGAAAAACAAAACCGGCAGCATAGTGGCCATTGAGCCCGTTTCGGGCGAAATACTGGCTTTAGTGAGCAGCCCTACATTCGACCCCAATCTTCTCGTCGGCCGGGTCAGGGGGCAACATTACAGGATGTTGCAGGAAGACTCTATCAAGCCATTGATTAACAGAGCTATAGCAGGAACTTACCCACCAGGGTCAACCTTTAAAATGATCAACGCCCTGGTTGCTTTGCAGGAAGGGGCCATTACAGAGAACAGCTATTTCAGTTGCCAGGGAAAAGGAAGTCAGCCAATAAAATGCACCCATTCGCACACAAGCCCGCTTGCGCTTAAAGAGGCAATCGAACAGTCGTGTAATCCTTACTTCTGGAACACCTTCAGAAGCATCCTTAATAATCCAAAGTATAACAATCAAAAGAAAGCATTTGAAAACTGGAATAAAATCATGCACCGCTTTGGTCTCGGACAAAGATTCAACACGGATATTCCATTTGAGGTTTCAGGAAATATTCCTTCACGTAACTATTTTGATAAAGTCTACCGAAATAGTTGGAATGCTTTGACAGTAAGGTCATTAAGCATCGGTCAGGGTGAAATTCTGGTCACTCCCATCCAACTGGCAAATTTGGCTGCTCTCATAGGCAACAGGGGCTATTACTATTTACCTCATCTGCTGCGGGAAATTGAAGATGATACAACTAAACAGAAGAAATTGTATCAACGCATTGAGAGTGGTGTCGAGGGACGGCATTTTGATGTAGTCCGGGAGGCCATGCTGGATGTTTTTGAGGGTTCGCACGGAACAGCGCGTCGATATTTCCTGGAAAGTATCAGGGCTGCGGGCAAAACCGGTACAGTACAGAATCCGCATGGCAAGGATCATTCCATGTTTATGGCCTTTGCCCCATATGATCGACCCGGAATAGCTATTGCTGTGGTTGTCGAAAACGCAGGTTATGGATCAACCTGGGCGGCACCTATCGCAAGTTTGATGATGGAAAAATACCTCACCGACTCCATCAGCCGGCCAATGGTTGAAAAAACCATACTGGAGGGAAATTTAAATAATAATTGACGATGAGAAACGATACCCGGATTATTGCCAACATTGATTGGACATTGGTTCTGATATATTTTGCACTCGTTATGATTGGCTGGTTAAATATTTATTCGGCTGTGTATGACGAAACACACAGCAGCATTTTTGATATTTCGCAGCGATACGGTAAGCAAATGTTGTGGATTGTCCTCGCTATACTGATAGCAGTGATTGTGATGCTTATTGACGCTAAGTTTTTTGTTGCCTTTGCCTTTCCTATCTATGGTTTAATCAACATTGTGCTGGTCTTTGTTCTGCTATTTGGTGTTACCATAGCCGGTTCAAAGTCATGGTTTCAAATCGGGGGGTTCGCTGTTCAGCCTGCTGAATTTGCCAAGTTTGGGGCGGCTCTTGCACTGGCAGCATTTTTAAACGGCAGAAGCACCGACATATCCAAACTTCGCAACCAGATTATGGCCGCACTGATTATCGGACTCCCGGCAGTACTGATTCTGATGCAGAACGACACCGGTTCTTCACTGGTTTTTCTGGTATTCTATTTTGTGCTCTTCCGCGAAGGCATGTCGGGCAAACTAATGCTTTTCGCCTTGATATTGGTGATTATTTTTCTCTTTACCTTACTCACAAGCCATTGGGTAGTCATCGGGGTATTGGCAGGATTGTTTGTGGTAAGCCTGTTTGCAGTAAAAAGACATTTGCAAAACATCCTGAAACTGCTCGGTATTTTGCTTGTTTCTTCCCTTTTTGTTTTTAGTGTCGACTATGTGTTTCATGCAGTACTTGAGCCCCATCAGAAAAGTCGTATTAATGTCCTGCTTGGCATGGACACTGATCTGGCAGGGGCGGGTTACAATGTGAATCAATCGAAAATTGCCATAGGTTCAGGTGGCTTTTTTGGAAAAGGTTTTCTCAATGGAACGCAAACAAAATACAATTTTGTACCTGAGCAAAGCACTGATTTTATTTTCTGTACGGTAGGAGAGGAGTGGGGATTCCTGGGCTCAACAATCGTTATCGGTCTGTATATCATCTTGCTTTCAAAAATCCTGATTCTGGCCGAAAGACAACGATCTGACTTTGCCCGGATTTATGGCTATGGTGTTGCCTCCATCTTGTTTTTCCATTTCGCCGTAAATATTGGCATGACCATCGGATTGATGCCGGTAATTGGCATCCCCTTGCCCTACTTTAGTTATGGCGGTTCCAGCTTGTGGGCATTTACCCTGATGCTCTTCGTTTTTGTCAGGCAGGATGCCAACAGGTTGAATATATTATAGTTGCAATTGTACCACGATTTGCGTATTATTAACAATCACTGATACGATTCATTCTGCGTCATATACCCGATCAAATTGATTGGATTGACCTTGTATGGCTGTTGCTGGCTGTGTTATGTAAAAATAAAGCCGCCATTGCTGGCGGCTTCAACTTTAGCTAAAAAGCTCATGTTAGTTAAAAGAACATAAGCCTGTTGTCTTGGATTTCAGATGCTTTTTCGATGGCTCTGAATGCGGCATTATTGCGAATAAGCTGCTCAAAACTTGTTGTCTGTTCATTACGTACCTGGTCGTAATTGCTGCGTTCGCTGGCTTTTGTAATATCTTTCATTTTGATCAGAAAAGCTGCATTGCTACCCGCGAAAGGCTTGCTTATTGCAGCCGGCCTTAGGGCAAATAATTCACCTATTGCTTTAGGCTCCTGACCAAAACCAGCAAACGACCTCGAATCAAAGGTTATCGAAGGAATGTCTGTTTTTGGGGTATTAAACGCTGTGGCCATTTGATCAAAGTCGTTGGCATAGGCCTGCATTCTTTCCACAATGTACTCGCCCTTTTTGTGATTAAGCACCTGAGGTTTAATGAGTTCTTTCACATCTGATAGGTCCGGTATGCCTTTTTCAACAACCTTTGTCAAAGCTGCAACCACATACATATTGTCCAGATCGAAAATGGTTGAAACATCGTTCAAACCGGTTTTTTCATCAAAAGCCCAGCGAATAATCTGACGGGCATTCTGAATACCGGCAATATTATAAGCATCCGACCGCAAAGTATTCGCTATTCGTTTGCTCATACCCATACTTTCGATTGTGGCCTCAAATTGTTCTTTGGTTTTACTTCCGGTAGCAAACTTACTTGCCTTGGCAAAAGTTTCCTGATAGGTTTGGGTACTTGGAGTAACGAGATGGGTAATAATGGCTACCCTGATTTTTTTCGCGGGCTCTTTCTTGCCGGTAACTTCCACAATGTGGTAGCCAAAATCGGTCTCAACCAAACCAATTGTGCCAACTTTATTGTCATGAACAAAACTGTTGAATGGGGCAACCATTTGTCCGTCCTTGAACCATCCCAGATCGCCGCTATTCTGTGCACCACTGGCATCATCAGAAATACCCCCCGTAGCCAATTCGGCAAGCATTGAGGGCTTGCGTTTGATCACTGACAGCAAACTGTCAGCTCTTCTGGCAGCATCTTCCTTGCTCCGTGTCTGGTTGCTTCTCAATGATCCTTCAAAGGCAACAAGAATGTGGCTTGCTTTCATGGAGTCGGGTCTGAAAGTAATATCAACCAGACGTGCCAGCTGATAGGCTCCATTGTCAAAAAATGGTCCATGAACACTTCCAATTTCAGCATTGAACAAGGCTTCTTCCATGACAACCGGAATTTCATTCTGTCCAAACCAGGTGCTATCGTAACGATTGTCGGAATTGGCATTAACAAAGCCGGAGATATTATCTGTCTGACGAAACTCATCCACCATACTGTTGACAAACAATTCGGCATCATTCATATCCTTGTCGGAGGGAACAACGTCGAATACAACGTATTCAATGTCGCGGCTAGCAGGCTGATCCAGATTTACCTTGTACTTCTCATAATAGGCTTTATAGTCCTTATCGGTGAGTACGATCAATGAATCGGCAACGGTTGTAAACCTCACCCCAATCACTTCGGCAGAAGCCTTGTCATTCTTTTCCTCATAGGTAAGTTTGGCAAACGCATTGGGCATATAATACCCCTTGACAATAAGGTTTTGATATTTGGTTTTTAGCCGGTCTTCCTTAACATACCGCTCGAATGTTAGCCATTGGTCCTTATTTTGCTGAGGCATCTGGTCCAGATTTTGCAAATATCTGATAACCATTTCACGGTCGTACTGTCCGGTCTCAGGGTTAATAAAATTCTGAACAACGGCGATGTGGGGATTCGGACCCTGTATCTGATAAAAAAGTTCGTCGGGTGTAATTGTCACACCAACGCGCTCATACTCCTTTGACATAAGGATTTCCTGAATGAGCTGACTCCAGGTATTTTCCCTGATGCGGCCAAGTTCTTCCGGAGGAATGCGGTCGGTTTGCGATTGACGCTTCGATGCTTCTACATTTTCGTCATACTTCCTGTTAAAATCGTTTATGGTGATCTCGTCATCTGCAATTGTGCCCACATAATAGGTGGTACGATTGGTTCCGGTAGCAAAATCGCCAAGGACAAAGGCGGCCAAAGCCACGCCTATTACGATAATAAGCAATAAAGAGTGTTTTCTGATTTTTCCAATAACTGCCATAATATAAAATGGTTTTTTAAAAGTGGATGCAAATGTACGATAGAAAGTTAAAGTACGAAAATAATTTGGCTCAAAAGCTGACTTTCAAGCATAAATTCTTTTTAAAAGAGGCACCAAATGGTAAGCCGATTGCCAAAAACGCCGTTATTGCTCTTTCATGAACTGAACTTCATCGAGCCGGTTTTCGATTGCTTTCAGCACTTTTATCCTGAATGGTTCAATAAAAATCTCTTCATGCAACTGAGGGATACTTTCATGAAAATGCAGTATAAAGCCTGCTAGTGTTTCATAATCATCCGATTCGGGAATGCCAAGCCGATACGCTTCGTTCAGGTAATCAATCTCGAGCCGGGCCGAAAAAATAAATTCCCCATTGCCAAGCTCTTTTTCAATGGTCACTTCTTCATCAAACTCATCATCAATTTCGCCAAATATCTCCTCAATAATATCCTCCATGGAAACGATGCCCGATGTGCCGCCAAATTCATCTACCACCACGGCAATTCCCTGTCTGGTCTGAAAAAACATTTTTAACAAGGTGTTAGCAGGATATGTCTCCGGGTAAACACGCACCGTGCGCAACACTTCGCTGATCTCACGCGGTTTCTTGAACATATCAAATGAGTGCACGTATCCAATTATGTTATCGATATTTTCGCGGAATATCAATATCTTGGAATGCTTGGTTTCGGCAAACTTTTTCAGCAATTCATCCATTGATGAGTTTTCTCTGAGTGCCTCAATATCCGTTCGGGGAATCATGCAATCGCGAAGCCTTACATGACGAAATTCGATGGCATTCTGAAACAATTGAATATCTGAACTCAGGTCTTCATGTTGATCCTCATCCTGAGCAAACTCCTGAATATATTCATTCAGGTCGATTGAGCTGAATGTATATTCTGACTGATTTAGCTTCATCCTGAGAACTTTTCGAAGAATTAATTCACTGATGCCCATATACAACAGGATGAGGGGATATAGCAAACCATAGAGAACCCAGGCGGGAAAAGCAAAAGCGCTTAACATGGCATTGGGGTTAATCCGAAAAAAAATCTTTGGAAGAAACTCGGCAACAATAAGAATTAATAATGTCGATATCAATGTCTGAATCAGCAGTATATAAATATCAGTAACAAGAAAAACCGGGAGCATATCCCTAAGCCAGGGTTCCAAAGCGCTGGCCATGGCAATACCATAGATAACCAGTGAAATATTGTTTCCCAGCAACAAAGCCCCGATGAATCTTGAAGGATTCTGGAAGAAAACATTCAACAATCTGGATGAGAATGTTCGTTTCTTCAGATCAAGTTCGATTCGTAACCTGTTCGAAGTAACAAATGCAATCTCCATTCCGGAGAAAAAGCCAGACATCAGCAAGGAAAAGAAGATGGTGTAAAAAATAATCAAGGTTTAAAGTTATGGTTTACGGGCTGCAAATATAATCATATTGAACGTGTAAGAAATTGTATGACAATTTGTTTGCTATTTGAAATCAATCCTATCGAAAATTATATCCATGAAAACAGCTCATTCTATCTATAATTTGGTTAGTTGCTGTTGCCTTCGTCATCCTCCACTTCAATAGTTGCTCTAACGTTATAAATGGTTCTGCGGTCGAACCCTTCAGAGGCAGTCATGCTGTCGCCAAAAACCACTTTGTCAGGTGAAACAATCTGCACAGGGTCTTTAGTAAAAATAATTCTCTTTTGCTGATCCCAGAAAAGTGATTCGGTTTTTAGTGTCTCACCTGTTTCAAAGTTTTGCACTTCAACGTTGTTTTTCGCAATAATCAGCCTGGTTTTCTCATAACTTATTCCGTAATCAGCCCGAATGCGTGAGGTTACGGTTTTCACTGAGTCATAGAAAAAAGCTTCGAAACCCTCAGGAAACTCAATGGCTGGGTCATCCAGCGAAAACCGGTTCATCCGGTCGGCATTAAGGGTCATCTGCACCATGCCTGAATCGCTTCTGATGAAAGAAATATCACGCGCTGTAACATCCGCAATGGTATCCTCTCTTGTAAGTTCCTGAACGACTGACAAGGAGTTCTCACATGAAAAAAGCATCAGGCCTGCAAATATGGCCATGATGCTAAAAAATCGTTTCATTGCATGTTGAGTCGTGTACAAATAAATTATTTTGCAGCCCTGATTGTTGTTGTTTCATTAATCCAGCAACCAACAGTATATGATTCGCCTTCGTGAAGATCGTAAAAGAACACGGTCTCCATTGGAGGAAAGTAGGCTGAATAGGTGGAAATTCTTTTGTTTGCTGCTTCGGCAACGGTTGAATCAGCATTACGGGCTCTGATATATTTATCAACTGCTACCCAGTAGGCGACTTTTGTTGTTAGCTCATTGTCGCCACAATCTTTGGCGCTGGCAGCATAAAGATCGCCAATAATGATATAAGCATTGCCATCATTTGGATTTATCTCAAGGGCTTTGAGTGCCATTTGACGGGCACGTGGATAGTTTCTGAGAGAAGCCTGAGCCGAGGCAAGAAGTTTATACGATGTTGACAATTTGTCCAAATCAGTCATTTTAGTTGATTCTTCGAGGTAACCAATGGACTCAGAATACTTTTCTTCCTTAAAAAGTAAACGGCCAATAAGGTAAGCCGACTCGGGGCTAGGCTCCAATTCATGCAGCCTTTTACTTGCTGTAAGGTATAAGGGATTATCCTGGCAACTTCTTTTATCAAGCATGTTGGTAATCTTTTTCAGCAGGGCTATGTTATCCGGAGTTTTTTTAAACTTGCTTTGGAAAATGCGCACCAGATCTTCACATGTTGCAAAAGGCTCAAAGGTGGCGTCGATATTCCCCTTGAAATTCTTGTAATTTTCGACCCATTTTGTATCCCCCTTCAAAGTAAGAGCCTCAATATTGTGATCAAGAATGTCTATCACCTGATCGTATACATCCACAATCATTGTGCTGTCGACAGATCCTTTACGGGCCATTTTGATGGTTGAGCGGAAGTAATAAATAAGCACTGTTCCGTCGGAATTGTCGCCTTCCAGTTCAACCGATCGTTTGAGTATGTCGTAGGTTTCTTCAAAACGTTCCTGATCGTAAGTGTACAGATCTACTCCTTTCCGGCCAAGGATTGATCCTACCTGAGGTGTACCTTTGCTATAATGATTCGGAAAATATTTAATACGTTGATCATAAATCATCATCAATGTGTCGATCAGTTTTTGTTTTGAAGCCTCATTCTTTTCATTCTCGATGAGATACTGCATAATCCTTGAACCATCAACATAAATATTTTCGGTAGCGATGGGGCAATTGAGAAACACCCATCGCCATGGTTTGACAATTTCTTTAAATGTGGCAACATTAGTGTAATCTGAAGCCTTCCATTGTTTAAAAAACTCACGGTAAAGCGAAAGGTTAATCACACATGTGACACTATCTTCTCCATATTTTTTTATTACATCCTGAGGATTCACATCCTCAAACTTGTTGAAACCGGAGGCTTTTAATTGAAGTGTTAACAGAAAAATCAAGCCAGACAGCAGGAGAGTGATTGTGCTTCTTTTCGTCATCATTTTGATAGTAATTAAGATTAACAATTAGTTATATCTTCTTTTTTCGAACCATCGCTCATAAATTGAAACCCCAAGGGTAAAATTAACAAATGTTTCCTGAATCAGGTTTTTATTTGTTGTCCCTCTGCGGCCAACTTCAGCGCTCAGGTCAATTGTTGTTAAAGAACGTGGCAATGGTAAACCAACACCAAAACTGATGCCAAACTCATTGATCGGTTGACCAAATAATTGGAGATAGGACTTTTCATACCTTGCGCCAATCCTGTAAGTTACTCGTTTCCAATATCCTGAAATGGAGGTGTTGTTGGGTGTAAACTGTCCTCCAAATGCAATATCCCAGCTGTTTACCAATGAATCACCCTTGCCATATGCTTCATATTTTTCCCAGTTTTGCCAATTAAAGTCAAAACCTACTAGCCAGCGGTTTTGCTTTTCAAGAGCCATCCCAAAACCAATGCCTGCTGGTAAAACAACCTTTCCCTTTTCGGTGGGTTTGTAGTCAATCGTGTCGAGTGTATAATCCACACCACCATCTACACCACCAAACACAGACCTTGCGAGGTAATCGCGTTTCACATTCAGGTTAATTTTCTGACTGTATGTTAGTCCGATATTCAGGTTGAGTTTTTCGCTGATTTCATGTTTGAAAAGAACACCATAATCAAAGATAAAATCATTCACTTGCAATTTATTCTCAATTTTCGTATTAGCATAATATGCCGAATCGGGTGAATACACAAGGATACTATTTGTATTCTTACCGAAAACATAAGTGGAATTAATGCCTACCGAAAGTTTCTTGTGCAGGATAAATGCGTTACCCCAATACACCTGGTTTAATCCTCCCTCACCCTCAAATACCTTATACAAATTACCAACATTATCGATCGAAAATGGCACCTTAATGCTATAACCAACCTGACTGTATGGTAAAAGACCCACGCTGGTTCGCCACCATCTGCTTAACGGAAAGCCCATGGTGATGTAACTGATTGTTGCATTACTGCCTTCCTCCGACTGAGTGGTGGTGCGATACGTGACTGATGTAGCATTAAGCCCGGCATTGAAAATAAACGATAAAGAGTCGAATCCTGCATAAGAAGCAGGATTAGAAGGGTTTATAAATCGGTTGCCCGACAAGGCATTGGAAATACCCCCCATAGCCTGAAAACGGGCACCATTGCTTCTGTTTTCGAGTTGTCCCAAACCAAACCGGGTGTAAGGGGAGTCAATACCCGTTTGAGCCACAATGCTCATGGTGATAAACATCAGTGGGATAAAAATACTATTTTTAATCAATGTGTTGATTTTCATTAAAATCCAAAATTACTCTCAGCCCGTCCAGAACTAAATTTGAGGCTGCAAAGATGTTATTTTTAAACTGTTTATCAAAATATTTATTGTCGCCACCCCCAACAATTACCGTTAATTCTTCGTAAATTTTTTCATAAGACTGAATAAACTGATCGATCTCGGCCTGAACACCAAACATAACGCCCGCCAAAATACTCTCAACTGTTGATTTGCCTGTAAAAGGGGTCTCACCAGCAGGTTCAACAAGGGGCAACTTACCGGTGTATGAATGAAGCGCTTTCAGGCGCATACGGATGCCCGGGCTGATTGCGCCTCCTTCATATACGCCCTGACTGGTGATAATATCGTAAGTAATGCAGGTTCCCATGTCGATGATCAGGACGTTTTTGTTCGGGAACCGTTCCCAGGCAGCAGCAACAGCAGCTATCCTGTCGGGGCCCAGGGTAGCAGGGGTGTTGTAATTCAGGCTGAAAGGCAAGGGTGTCATATGGGTTAAAAAGCTGATACGGGTGTTTTGTCCAAAGGAGGCAATTAACCAATCAGGTATATCGCGAACTGATGAAATCAGGCAGGAAGCAGGAAAGCCAAACTGATGATGAAGTGACTGGAAAGTGGTTACATCCGACAACTCCATCTGACCAATAAAAAGCGTTTTATCGGTATCAACAATTACGGTTTTCAATAAAGTGTTGCCGATATCAATTAACTGTTGCATTGAAAATGAAGCTGTTTCGGGCGACAAAGTTACTGATTATGAGTTTATGAAGTCAAAATTTACAAAAAGTTTTTATCATGAATAAAAAATATAGTAGTTTTGCACTCCCAAGTTTATTTGGTACCATAGCTCAGCTGGTAGAGCAACGGACTGAAAATCCGTGTGTCCTTGGTTCGATCCCGAGTGGTACCACACCTGAAAAGCCTTCCCTGCGGAAGGTTTTTTAATTTGTGGATATTTCAAACCGGAAGGGTATTCGTTGGCCTATTCAGGCAAAATTGATCTATTTTTGCTAAAACCTAATGATGCAGAACATGAAAAAAGTTATTACCACAAGCTCAGCTCCTGGTGCAATAGGCCCTTACAGCCAGGCCATTGAAGCAAACGGAATGTTGTTTATTTCGGGTCAGGTTCCAATTGATCCTTCAACAGGAAAAATTGTTGAAGGCGATATCAGCCTGCAAACCGAGCAGGTAATGAAAAATATAGGCGCAATACTCGAAGCTGCGGGCTACCATTTTTCGGATGTAGTGAAATCGACCTGTCTGCTCAGCGATATGGCCAATTTTGCCGCCATGAATGCCGTGTATGGCCGCTATTATCAAACCGATCCGCCTGCCCGTGCAGCTTTTGCTGTGAAAGGCTTACCGCTGAATGCCCTGATAGAGATTGAAACGATTGCAGTAAAGTAATCTGGTAGACATAATTGTTGGCTAGAGCCTTAACCAGGTATTGATCATCTTTCCACCTTCGGGGGTCATATAGGATTCGGGATGAAACTGAAGTCCGGTAATGTTAAGCTCGCGGTGCTTCAAAGCCATGATATTGCCTTGTCCGTCCAAGGCAGTGATGCGCAATGCATCGGGCAGGGTTTCGGGGTCAACCACCCAAGAATGGTAACGTCCGCATAGAAAATCAGTGCTTATTTCTCTGAAAATAACATCCCTGGGTTCGGTAATTTTAGCTTTTGAAACCTGCCCATGCGCACTATGAGGAAGTTGAATCAGTTTTCCGCCATAATGAAGAGCAATGGCCTGATGGCCAAGGCAAATGCCCAGTACAGGACAGCGACCTGCAAAGAGGTTAAGCATCGGCATCAGCTTACCTGATTCATGAGGCAATCCGGGTCCTGGCGAGATGATTACCTTATCCACCTTTGCAGGTAAAAGACCGATATCAGCATCGTTTTTTACAATGCTCAGCTGATGCGTCACCCCGCTCTCGCGCAGCAACTGCACCAGATTAAACGTAAACGAATCAAAATTATCGATCAGTAAAATATGTTGCATGACATAATTTTCCGGTGTAGCAAATGTAGATAAGTTTACTCCTGAATCAGCCATGCTGAATTAAAAGATATTATTTCAGGTTGAGGGGTTCTTCTTCTTCAGAAAGGATTTATATCCGTCATGCTCAAACTGCTGGTAGTTGATTATGCTAAAAAACCAGGTTGTTGGAATGCCTGACAAAACAATCAGGCCAAAAGATTTTATTGCTTAAGAACTTTTAATGACTATTACGTTTCATCTATAGAATCAATTCTCAAACACAAAAGGAATTGTAAAAGGGTTGTTAAGACAAAAAGTAATGGGTTGAAATACTAAAAAATGCCTTATTTTTGTCGATACTGTGTCAATAGATAGTAGCTTATGTTGATTTACACTGACTATCGAAGGGCATTTTCTTCATTCAAACGAATTATTAAATTATCTACTATGAAACTCTACCCCATAGAAACAGGAAATCTGAAACTCGATGGAGGAGCCATGTTTGGCGTGGTTCCTAAAGTGCTCTGGCAAAAAGTGTATCCCTGCGACGAGAATAATTTGTGCAACTGGGCCATGCGCTGCCTTTTGGTGGTTGATGGTGACCGCCGGATACTGATCGACAACGGCATTGGTAACAAACAGGACGAAAAATGGCTCAGCCATTATTACCTCAATGGCAATGAATCGCTCGAATCATCGCTCGAAACACTTGGGTTCACTCCTGCCGACATCACCGATATGGTGATCACCCACATGCACTTTGACCACTGTGGCGGAAGTGTGAACTGGAATGCTGACAAATCAGGATTCGAGCTGGCTTTTCCCAACGCCACCTACTGGACCAGCCGACAACAGTTTGAGTGGGCTACCAACCCAAACCGCCGCGAAGAAGCTTCTTACCTGAAAGAGAATATCCTGCCCATATACGAAAGCGGGCAGTTGAAACTCATTGACCAGGAAGGTGAATTTATCCCCAATATCACTTTCAAACTCTATAACGGGCACACCGAAGGTCAATTGATCCCTCATATCCATTACAACGGCAAAACCGTAGTGTTTATGGCCGACCTGATGCCATCTGCAGCCCACATTCCCATGCCCTGGATTATGGCTTATGACACACGCCCTTTGGTTACCTTGGAGGACAGGGAACGTTTTTATGCCGAAGCTTTGGCCAACGATTATGTGTTGTTTCTTGAGCATGACCTATATAATGAGGCCTGCACCTTGCAGCAAACACCCAAAGGGATACGGCTTCTGAAAACGGGAAAATTAGCAGAATTTGCTTCCTGAAGGATAGATTCAGGAAAAAAAATAAACTGTTTGATAAGAATTTGCTACATTTGGCCATAGAACCAAATTATAAAAACATCATGGAATATACCATTTTAAAACACGAAATTACTGATGGAATAGCTCTCGTTACCATTAGCCGGCCACAAGCGCTCAATGCCCTCAACACCTTGTTTTTTCATGAGATGGATAGTCTTGTTGCTGAATTTGTTGCCTCAGGAATTGTCCGCGTGATGATCCTTACAGGCGAGGGCAAGGCATTTGTAGCAGGTGCCGACATTGCCGAAATGGTAAACAAAACTGAGACTGAAGGCAGTGATTTTAGCCGTCTTGGACAAAATACCTTTCGTCAGCTCGAGAAAGCACCATTTCCGGTGATTGCCGCCATCAACGGCTTCGCATTGGGTGGAGGGCTCGAACTGGCAATGGCCTGCGATTTCCGAATTGCTTCGGCAAAAGCAAAATTTGGTCAACCTGAAGTAAATCTTGGCTTAATTCCCGGATACGCAGGAACACAGCGGCTTTCGAGGCTCACAGGTCTTGGAAACGCTTTGTATTTACTTACTTCAGCCGAAATGATCGGAGCTGAAGAAGCGCTGAGAATTGGCCTGGTTCAAAAAGTTACAGAGCCAGAGCAGCTTATGGATGAGGTGATGAGGATTGCCAAACTAATTGCTTCAAAAGGGCCTAAGGCGGTGCAAAAAGTGAAACATGTTACCCGTGAAGGCATTCTGTTGGAGTTCGACAAGGGCAGCAGCCTCGAGGCCAATGAATTTGGCTCACTTTTCGGGCCCGGCTCACAAGGCGAAGAAGGCATGAAAGCTTTCCTGGAAAAAAGACAACCCAACTGGTAAAACAAATAACATCAATAACCAAAGAGTATGAATTACGACGAAAGACTTCAACATGTTTCAGTATTAGGTGCTGCCGGCAAAATGGGCAGTGGCATACTGCTGTTAACCGCGGTCGAGATGGCTGACCTGAGCCTGAAACCCGAAAACAAAGGCAAGGCCTTTGTTCTCAATGCTATTGACTTATCCGATGAGGGTCTTGCCGGCCTGATGGATTACCTTCGCGCACAGGTTCTGAAGATTGCCGAGAAAAAGGCTGTCTGGCTTCGAAGCGTGTATGCCGATCGCGATCACCTGATCGAGAATTATCACATCATCGATCAATATATAAATGATGTGATGCGCATTGTAAGGCCAACAACAGCCATGGAAGTTGCTTACAAATCAAGTCTTGTGTTCGAAGCCGTTAGCGAAAACAAAGACCTGAAAGTCAAATTGCTGAAGCAGATTGACCAGAACAATCCGCACAAAACCTGGTTCTTCACGAACACTTCTTCGGTTCCAATTCATTTCATCGAAGATGAGGCCGGGCTCAAAGGCAGGGTACTTGGTTTCCATTTCTACAACCCGCCTGCCGTTCAGAAACTCGTTGAACTGATTGTTACTGCAAACACCCTTCCCGAAGCCTCAGCTTTTGCCGGCAATTATGCCAAAGCATTGGGTAAAGTTGTAGTTCCAAGCAACGACTTTGCCGGATTCATCGGAAATGGGCATTTCATGCGCGATGCATTGCACGGCATTCATGAAGCACTTGATCTTGCCGGAGACCGTCCGCTTACCGAAGCCATTTATATGATGAATAAAATAAGCCAGGACTTCCTGGTAAGACCAATGGGTATTTTTCAGTTGATTGATTATGTTGGTGTTGATGTTGTACAGTTTATCATGAAGGTGATGAATCCGCACCTGGCAGATGAAGACCTGCACAGCGATTTGCTCGACAACATGATGGAGCAAGGCATAATAGGTGGCCAACATTCGAGCGGGGCTCAAAAGGATGGCTTCCTGAAATATGAAAAGGGTGTCCCCACAGCTGTTTACGACGTGGAAAAGAAAACCTATGTTGACATTTCCCAGTTTGCCGCTTCCTGCGATGAGGCACTCGGAAAACTGCCAGAATCGTTCGTGCCATGGAAAAATGCAGTAAAAATCAAGGATAAAGACACTCACTTCGGCCCCTACTTTGCCTCTTTCAAAGGCATGGATTCACTTGGCGCCAAGTTAGCCCTGCGTTATGGAAAACGATCAGATGCCATTGGACGCAAACTGGTTGCCGATAAGGTTGCCAACAACGAGCAGGATGTAAATACGGTGATGCTGACCGGCTTTTTCCATGCTTACGGCCCCATCAACAATTACTTCAACGATTAGTCAGGTTAATACAATACATTGAATATCATGAGAAGAAAAGTATATATGACAGCCGGATACAACACCATTTCAATGGGAACCGGCCGCAAAGAGTTCAATCCCAAGAAAGTTCGTCCGGGCATCGAGCATTATATCAAAGAAGCCGGTCAGGGCGTTGTGAACCAGATAGGAGGTGCCGAAAAGATTGACGAATCGGTGGTAGGCAATTTCATGGCTGCCAGATTTAATAACCAGGCTCATCTGGGTGGTTTTGTAGGCACCATCGATCCGGCACTCGAATTCAAGCCCTCATTAAGTGTTGAAGGCGCCTGTGGTTCGGGCGGCCTCTCGCTGATTTCGGGCATTCGCTCCGTATTGGCCGAAACTGCCGATGTAGTATTGGCAATTGGAGTTGAAGTTCAGAATACCGTTAAAGCTATTTATGGCGCTGATGTTCTGGCCGGTGCAGGCTGGTATGCCAACCGAAAAAAAGGCCATGCCTATTTCTTTCCCGGGCAGTTTTCGGACAGGGCCGGGGTGTATTACGAAAAATATGGTTACGACTATGCACGCAAAGGTATGGCCCGCTGGTTTGTAAATGCCATGGAGAATGCCCGCCTCGATTCAACAGCACAGGAACACCACAACAATGTGGCCGACCTCGAAGGATTATACCACAAGATGAAACCCAATGGGGCTTCTTTTGTCGATCATTTGAATGTACTCGATTGTTCCAAGGTTTCTGATGGCGCTTCGGGTATTGCTATCGTCTCGGAGGAAGGTCTCAAACGCATTGGCGTCGACAAAAAAGATGCTGTCGAAATTGTTGGTTTCGCCCAGCTTACCCGAAACATAACACAAGATCCGCCAGATATGGTGGAGTTGACCACCATCAAAAAGGCTGCCGCTGCTGCCTTAAAATCAGCAGGCATCACAATTGATCAGGTTGGCACTGTAGAAACCCACGACTGTTTCAGTATTGCCGGAGTTCTCGCCGTTGAAGCACTCGGGTTGGCAGCACCAGGCAAAGGCGCTGAATATGTGGCTGAAGGCAAAACCGCCCGCAATGGAGTCATGCCCATGAACACCACAGGTGGACTCATTGGCTGGGGTCATCCGACAGGTGGAACAGGAGTTCATCAGGCAGTTACCATTTGGCAGCAACTCACAGGCAAAGCCGGATCTGCACAGATTCAGCTATCTGCCGAAAGGCCTTACGGACTGACTATCAACATGGGTGGTGATGATGTGACCGTGGTTGCAATTGTTTACAAAAGGGGATAATTTGAAGATTGGTTGAAGAACCCTGATGGTTTTTCACATCGCAACAACAATCATTCTTCAACTTTGGACAGTAAGAAGGTGCATGCCTAACATGTTACTTTGCCAATATAAATCACATATTTTCAACAACTAATCATTGTTATTTGGATGTAGCTGATTAACAATCAAACATTGAAAAAAATGAAAAAATTTGCAGTTATTTTAGCAGGATGCGGCGTGTATGACGGCGCTGAAATCCACGAGGCCACTTTAGCCTTGTTGGCTATCCATCAGGCTGAGGCCAGCTATCAATGCTTTGCCCCCGACATTCCGCAACACCATGTGATCAATCACCTGACAGGTGAAGTTATGCCCGAAAAGCGAAATGTACTCGTTGAATCGGCCCGCATTGCCCGTGGTAACATCAAACCACTGACAGACTACAGCGTTTCCGACTTTGATGCACTGCTGCTTCCGGGTGGATTTGGTGCTGCAAAAAACCTGTCTTCTGTAGCTTTTCATGGAGCTGAGGCAACAGTTGACCCGGAAGTTGAACGCTGTCTAAAGGAAACCCATGCTGCAGGAAAACCCATTGGTGCTATGTGCATTACCCCTACAATAGTGGTTAAAGTGCTAGGCAATATTAATGTTACCGTTGGAACACAAATTGATGACATCAGCATCATCGAATCAATGGGAGGTGAACATATTGAAACAGAACATGGTGACGTTGTTTATGATGCTGAAAACAACGTTTTCTCAACCCCTTGCTATATGCTCGATGCTACAATCAGCGATATCTGGGACGGTGCTTATAACCTCGTGGATGCTATGATGAAGGAGATGCTCAACGGGGATGAATAGAGTTTGTGGTCTTTTCGACATCCGTTATCCAATCATACAGGCAGGTATGATCTGGTGCAGTGGATGGCGTCTGGCATCGGCAGTGAGTAATGCCGGTGGGTTGGGTCTTATCGGTGCAGGATCGATGTATCCCCATGTGCTCGAAGACCATATCCGCAAGTGTAAAGCTGCTACCAACAAGCCTTTTGGCGTGAACGTGCCCCTGCTCTACCCGCAAACCGAAGAACTGATCGACATTATCCTTCGCGAAAAGGTGCCCATAGTATTTACTTCGGCTGGTCACCCGGGAAAATATACATCCCATCTTCAAGTAAAAGGAGTGAAAGTGGTTCATGTTATTGCCAACCGTAAATATGCCCTCAAGGCAGTTGAAGCCGGAGTGGATGCTCTTGTAGCGGAAGGTTTTGAGGCTGGCGGGCACAATGGATTCGAAGAAACTACCACGATGACCCTGATCCCATTGATCAAAGAAATAACGGATATTCCGGTCATTGCAGCAGGAGGTATTGCTACGGGGCGGCAAATGCTGGCGGCTTTTTCGCTGGGTGCCGAAGGAGTGCAGATAGGTTCGCGGTTTGCGGCTTCGGAGGAATCGTCGGCACATCTGGCTTTTAAACAAAGTATTGTGGATGCCGGTGACGGGTCAACGGCTCTGATGATGAAAAAAGTGGTTCCTGTGCGTTTGTTGAATAATACATTTTCACAAACAATAAAACAGGCCGAACTCAGCGGTGCTTCAGCTGATGAACTGAAAGCCATCCTGGGAAAAGGGCGGGCCAGGCAAGGCATGTTTGAGGGTGATCTGGAACAAGGCGAACTCGAAATTGGGCAGGTGGCAGCACTCATCCATAGCATCAAACCTGCCGGGGTGATCATAAACGAAATACTTACCGGGTTCAATCAGGCAAAGGATGAACTAACAGGTCCATTATTCTGATCTTTTATCAAAATACTTCAAGATTCTTTCCTAAATTTGTAGGGTTAACTGTTGCCGAACCAAATCAAAACAAAATACCGATGAATTTTACCTTTACCGAAGAACAACTCATGATCCAGCAGGCTGCCCGCGATTATGCCCAGCGGGAACTGATCAAAGATGTTATTGAGCGCGACCACAAAGCCGAATACCCCACACGCCATGTTAAAGCACTGGCAGAACTTGGCTTTTTAGGCATGCTGGTGAGCCCCGAATACGATGGCGGCGGCATGGACACAGTTTCCTATGTGTTGGCCATGGAAGAGTTGTCAAAGGTGGATGCATCGGTTAGCGTAATCATTTCTGTGAACAACTCCCTTGTTTGCTATGGCATTGAAAAATATGGCACTGAAGATCAAAAACAGAAATATCTTCGGGTGCTTGCCCGAGGCG
Organism: Bacteroidales bacterium UBA6192; assembly: GCA_002422725.1. Lineage (GTDB taxonomy): Bacteria > Bacteroidota > Bacteroidia > Bacteroidales > F082 > UBA6192. The sequence continues at coordinate 64,479 of DITE01000030.1, read as the reverse complement.
AAAAAATTGGTGCTTTTCTCTTATCTGAACCCGAAGCCGGATCAGACGCCACCAGCCAGAAAACCACAGCCGAAGATATGGGAGACTATTATCTGGTGAATGGAACCAAAAACTGGATCACCAATGCCCATTCCGGCTCAATCTATCTGGTGATCGCGCAAACACACCCAGAGAAAAAACACAGAGGGATCAACGCCCTGATTGTTGACAAAAATACTCCCGGCATTAGCCTTGGACCACACGAAGACAAAATGGGTATGCGTAGCAGCGACACCCATTCAGTAATGTTTACAGATGTTAAGGTTCCCAAGGAAAACCGTATTGGTGAGGATGGTTTTGGATTTAAATTTGCCATGTCGACCCTCGAGGCCGGGCGTATAGGAATTGCCTCACAAGCCCTTGGACTTGCCTCGGGAGCCATGGAAAGATCCATTGCATATACCAAAGAACGCAAAGCATTTGGTAAGTTTTTGTTCGAACATCAGTCGGTTGCTTTTAAATTGGCCGAAATGGCTGTTAAAGTCGAAAATGCAAGAAATCTTTGCCTGAAAGCTGCCTGGCTGAAGGATCAGGGACTGCCCTACGGATTTGCCAGCGCAATGGCCAAGCAATATGCTGCCGATATTGCCATGGAAGTGACCACCGAAGCCGTTCAGATTCATGGAGGTTATGGCTATGTTAAGGAGTATCACGTTGAGCGCCTGATGCGTGAAGCCAAACTTACCCAGATTTATGAAGGCACATCCGAAATCCAAAAAATTGTAATTTCAAGAGAATTGCTGAAATAGAACACGTTTTTGTCTGCTAGATTTGACCATAAACATTCATAATCAGTTTGTTTCACCTATGTACTAAGGTTTAAAAAGCTGAAATATTTACACATTGATACATTTCTATTGTTTGGATTAGGTATTGGCTTAAGTTATAACCAATAGAATGTGAGGAATATATAGAAATCTGATGTGGCAAAAGCAAAGAATATTAAATTTGCCAAAATAATTGTTGGACCAAACCGATAACAATATAACTAAAAATGAAAATACTTATACTTATTGGAAATGTACCTGATACCACCACCAAGGTGAGGTTCAATGCCGATAAAACAGCCTTTGACCCAACCGGAATTCAATGGATTATCAACCCATGGGACGAATTGGCTCTCACCCGGGCAATGGATTTGAAAGAAACTACCGGAGGAGTCGTAAGCGAAATTGTGGTTGCCAACGTGGGCCGTCAGGAAACTGAAGGCACGCTTCGCAAAGCATTGGCAATTGGTGCTGACAAAGCCATACGTATTGACGCTGATGCCAAAGATGCATTTTATGTGGCAAGCCAGCTGGCTCAGGTTGCAAAAGGCTATGACCTGATATTTGCAGGAATAGAAGCATCTGATTACAATGGAAGTGCTGTGGGTGGAATGTTGGCCGAAATGTTGGAAATCAACTCCGTTTCAGCAGTGTCAGGCATACAGATTGAGAATGGAAATGTCAAAATCAACCGTGAAATTGATGGTGGCTCACAAACAATTGCTTTGCCTTTGCCATTGCTTGCCATTGTTCAGAAAGGCATCGCAAAGGAACCCCGCATTCCGGCAATGCGTGGTATTATGATGGCCCGGACAAAACCATTGGAAGTCGTCCAGCCAATTGCTGTTGAACCGAAGACAAACATCACTGTTTTCACATTACCCGCCCCCAAGGCAGCATGTAAAAAAATTGCTGAAGACCAGGCAAAAGATCTCATCTATTTGTTAAGGGACGAAGCCAAGGTATTGTAAGGCAAAGTATGATGAGTGCCAGCCTGCACGTTTGAAATAAACAAAAACTTAAAAACAGAAAAAAATGTCAGTATTAGTCTATATCGAAAACTGGGATGGAAAATTAAAGAAAGTGAGCTTTGAACTTGCATCTTATGCCAGCAAACTTGCCAGTGAAATGAAAACTTCTGTTGCTGCACTTTCACTTGGTGCTGTTGAAGAATCCGAACTGGTTAAATTATCGGCTTATGGTATTTCTACCCTGCTGGTAAACAAAGATGAACGATTCAATAACCTTGATAATCAAGCAATAGCAAAAGCAGTTGCCCGGGCTGCTGAAAAAACCAATGCCTCTGTAGTGGTCCTCGCCCACAACAATTTGGGCAAAGCCGTTTCACCTCGTCTGGCGGTAAAACTCAAGGCAGGAATGGTTTCAGCCGTTCATGGTTTACCATTGAGCATTGATCCGTTTGTTGTGACAAAAATGATGTTCACCGGAAAGGCATTCGGACATGTTGCCATACAATCCGAAAAGAAAGTAATTACCTTGTCGTCCAATTCATTTGGTATGATCGAAAATCAGGTGACAGCAGCCATCGAAGACTTTGATCCCGGAGTTAGTGAAACCGATTTTATCACAAAAGTTGAGCAAACCAATAAAATAACGGGAAAAGTACTGCTCAACGATGCTGACATTGTTGTTTCGGGTGGCCGCGGCATGAAAGCTGCCGAAAACTGGGCTCCAATTGAAGAACTGGCTTCATTGCTGGGTGCAGGAACGGCCTGTTCACGTCCCGTTTCCGACGAAGGCTGGCGTCCTCATAGCGAGCATGTCGGTCAAACTGGAAAAATAGTGGCTCCCAACCTTTATTTTGCCTTTGGCATTTCAGGAGCCATTCAGCATCTGGGCGGAGTAAGCTCATCGAAAGTTATTGTGGCAGTGAACAAAGATCCTGACGCACCCATTTTCGAAGCAGCTGATTACGGCATTGTTGGCGATGTTTTCAAGGTTTTGCCTCAGTTTATTGAAGCTGTGAAAGAGATAAAGTCGTAACAAAGTTTTCGTTAACCAAAGACCTGAAAGCCGGAACAATTGCTATCCGGCTTTTTTATTCACTAGGGTGATCTACGTAGCAAATTCAGACTATTCCCATACTAGCCTGGCCTGCTATTCGGGCTAATTTTGCTTCATTAAACATTGTAAAACCTCAAATCAATTTCTATCATGAAAACAACATTTACCAACAGGTTAAAAACCATTGGCTTCAGAAGTATGATCCTTATGACAGCCTTAAGTCTGTTTATGTCTTCCTGCAAAAAAGAAGATGACAACAATGACATCAATAACAACAATTCATCTTCTATTCAGTTAGGCGATGGAACGCTTGTAGCTGTGCGATCCGAAACTATACAGACTACGCCTATCGGCGATATTACCATTACCATCGGAACTGGTGTGGCTGCATTTAGCGGCAATGACAATTATTCAGCATTAGTTGATGCCGGTGCTGTGAAAATCAATGACGAAGCCATGTCGAAGCAAAGCAACAATTCCTATGTGTTTATGCCCGGAGCTGCCATGCCAACCGGCATTGATTTTAGCGGAGGGGTGAATTGGTCTGTTGCCGGAAACACTTCCTCTGGTGTGCCAGCTTTTGAACATACTGTTACTGGTGGTTTCCCCAACGCAGGCAATATTACGAGCAGTGATCAGGTTTCAAAATCAGGGTATACACTCACCATTTCAAATATTTCCAATGCTGACACAGTATATTTTCTGATTAACGATGTTGTGAAAGCCTTTGCGGGAAGTACCACCACCGCCACTTTCAGTGCTGATGAACTAAGCGGTCTAACTAAAGGACAGGGAATAGTTACTGTAGCTCCCTGGAGATTTACCACAGCTCAATATGGTGGAAAGAACTTCTATTTTGTGAACGAAACAGTGAAACAGAAGAGCGTTACCATCACCGACTAAACCAATCAAAAAGCGGTTCAGCCATCGCTTTTAAATAACCTGCATGCAATTTATCATGCAGGTTTTTTTATTTTTACGCACTGAAGTTTTGAGTCTCCAGAACATAAAAGCACTTTTTTGCGTTATATCCCAAACAGCATCCTGATGAAAGCATTCGTTTCAGCTATTCTATTTTTTCTTCTCCCGTCAATCATCTTTTCCCAAACGAATCGGACTTGGAATGATGTGGATCGTACGATGCTTTCAACTGGCGCAAAAAAGGTTCAGTCTATTGGTCAGCTGAGTAATTTTATTAACGAGAATTTTAGCCATGATAGTGAAAAAATCAGGGCTATGTATGTTTGGCTGGCCTATAATATTGACTATGATACACGCACTTCGGACAATCTGACCCGGGAAGAAACAGATTCGGAAATTACCCTGAAAACTTTTCAGAAACGAAAAGGCATTTGTGAAGGTTATGCCGGTATTATGGACTCACTCTGCCAGTTATCAGCCATTCCATCGCATATCATAAGCGGTTATACCAAACAGGAAGGTGAAATAGATCCTTTGCCCCATGCATGGATTGCTGCCCGGATCGATTCTTATTGGTATTTGTTCGATCCTACCTGGGGAGCAGGTTCGGTAATAAACAACCGCTTTGTTCAGCAATTCGACGAGCAGTACTTTATGGTTCCACCGGCAACCATGATCAATACACATATTCCTTATGACCCGATCTGGCAATTTCTGAGATTTCCGATGAGCCATAAGACGTTTACACATTCAGCTGAAGAAAGCGAAAATTATTCAGCCATGTTTGATTTCAACGATTCCATTGATTACCATCTTCAATTGTCGCAGAAGGAGCAATGGGAGAACGAGTTAAGGAGAATGAGCGAAAATGATTTTTCCAATAAGGCACTCGAAATCAGAACAGCATTTTTAACGGAGGCTTTATATGTTGCTGGTTTAAATAAGTCAATTCAATACTTTAACGAAGCAACAAATCTTTACAACCGGGGTGTATCAAAATACAATGATTACGCCGAATTTCGCAATAAGAACAAACAGGTATCATCGTATAAAGGACACTTGAACAGGCTTCTTTTGGAAGCTGAAGACAGCCTGTCGGGAACCATCGAGGCGCTGTTGCGTATTCAAAATCCACCCGGCGAGATGAAACAAAACATGTATGTTTTAAGGCAAAACTCGATGAAACTCCTAAAGCAAATTGAAAATGAAAGGGATACTTTAAATTAAAATCCCGGGAGTTATTTTTTCTTCCGTAGCGCAATCATCGGTTTTGATAAATCATCAAGTCTCAGCGCTTCCTCAATGTAAAGATTCAGAAGCTCAAAAGGAATATCATCAACTCCTGAAAACTGAAGCCCTTTCACCAGCTTACGTCCGTTAGCAACAAGCAAACCTGCCTCATCATTCATGATATTTCCGCGAATGAAAGCAAGCTCTACCGCATCTTTTTTAAGTGGATTCAAATAGCATATCCAGCTTTTCCTATCGTAAAAAGGTACCTTGAATCGCATTTTTCTGACAACGCCCGGATAGGTCATCAGCATCTGATCAAGCAGCAACATGATTTCACGCTGGTTGCCACTGCGTGCCTGTAAATATTCATCTACCTGGGGATTGATACGTTGCATACATCTGAAAACAATAAAATCAAACCAAAAAACTATAACCCAAGCCCCATGCTAACCAGTTCGGCAACATCATAATTCTTCATCCTGTCTTCCTGGTTTTTGTATTTGATGCCATCGGTCATCATCACCATGCAAAATGGACAAGCAGTGGCAATAATATCGGCACCGGTGGCAATGGCTTCTTCTGTCCGCTCAATGAAAACCTCCTTATTCCCCTTTTCGGCTTCCTTGAACATTTGTCCTCCACCCGCTCCGCAACACAGGCCAAAACTACGGTTACGTTTCATTTCAACTTTCACCGAAGGAATACTATCCAAAACCGTCCGGGGCGCCTGATACTCTTTGTTGGCTCTACCGAGGTAGCAGGGATCGTGAAACACGATTTTGTTGTTCCTGAATATTTCAGAGCTGATATTGATCCGGCCTTCTCCAATCAAGGTTTCCAGGAACTGAGAGTGGTGCCAGACCTCGAAACGGCCGCCAAAATCGGGATATTCGTTTTTCAGCGTATTGAAATCGTGGGGGCAACAGGTCACAATTTTCTTCACCTCGTAGGCATTCAGCACTTCAATGTTGGTCATGGCCTGCATCTGAAAAAGCATCTCGTTCCCGGCGCGCCGGGCAACATCCCCGCTGTCGGACTCTTCGGTTCCCAACACGGCATAATCAATTTTCAAGTAAGTGAGTATTTTCACAAACTCCCGGGTCACTTTCTTATACCTATCGTCGAATGCACCTGCCGAACCAACCCAAAACAGCCATTCAGGTTTTTTGCCTCCGGCGAACACTTCAGCCATTATTGGCACAGTAACTTTAATCTTATCCATGTTTCTCAAAATAGTAGTTAATCATCGAATGCTCACAATTGATTGAGGTACAACTCATCAGCCCACCTCATCCTGTCGTGTGGTGAAAATTGCCAGGGGGCCCCGTTATTTTCAATGTTTGTGAAAACCGTGTTCAGTCCCGAAGGTGCTGCAGATTTCTCCAACACGAGATAACGGCGCATATCCAGTATAATTGAAGGTTGGTTGATGTTGACAGGACATTCCTGAGCGCATGCATTACAAAGGGTACAAGCCCACAGCTCCTCCTCTGATATATAATTGCCTATCAATGATTTACCATCGTCATACGATTCTCCATTTCGAACCAGACCGGGGCCTTTTTCTTTCATTCTGGCGCGCAGGTCCATCATAATTTTCCGCGGCGACAACAGTTTACCAGTAATGTTGGCCGGACAAACAGCCGTGCATCGTCCACACTCGGTGCATGAAAGTGCATTCATATAATTGACCCAACTCACATCATTGGCATCAGAAACACCAAACTTTGCAGGGGCTTCGGTTGAAGCAGCAAAAGCCGTGGATGGGTCAAGCATGAGCTTAACTTCTTTGGTGATGCTCTCCATGTTGTCGACATATCCCAGCGGGCTTATTCTGCTAACGAACACATTGGGCACCGACATAAACACATGAAAGTGCTTTGAATAGGGCAGCATATTGGCAAAAGCGAAGATCAGCAGTATGTGTGACCACCAGTTGAATTCGTGCCAAAACCAAATGCTTTCATCATTCATGGAGGCAAACAAATCGGCCAGATGACTGCTAACGGGATAAACCCCCACGATCTCATGGCCTTCGTTGTGGGCAAGTATCAGGTAAAAGGTGTTCATGCCCAGCAAAGTAATCATCAGGATGAGGATAAAAGATAAAGCCAGGTTGGCATCCGCTTTTGAAACGGCTTTCATTTCGGGACCATAAAATCGCTTCACCTTCATGAACAGCCTTCGGAACAGGAAGACAAGAATGGCCAAAGTGATGATGGCGGCAAAAATATCGCCGGTTGCAATAAGGACATCATACACCACACCGAGACTTCCAAAGGCCCTTTCGATGCCTGCCAGGCCATCAAACACCATTTCGATACTACCAAAAAGAATAACCATGAACCCCCAGAAAACCAATGCATGAAGAAAACCCATCACCGGATGCCGGAAAATTTTTGTTTGAGCAATGGCAACCGAAAAGGTCTCCCTCAAACGTGCCGGAATGTTGTTAAGCGGGAGTTTTTTGGTGAATCGAAAGTAATAGAATATGTTGCGCATTGTCCAGGCAAATATGCCCAGGGTAATTACCAGCGCAACGGCAAAAAGGATCTGTTTAATCATAACCCTGATTTTGGTAGTGTAAGGATGCAATGTTAGTAAATTTCTGCTTAACCCAATACAAGTCAACTGCAATTTCGACCCATTGAATTTATCGATCGCTCACAAAGTGAGTCATGATCAACATGATTGAATTTCTTCCGGTTTTTGTCACCGTTTTTTGATTACTCAACTGTATCCGGAACCTCTTTCTTTCGGTGACAAAGCGGATACCATAAGGAGGAAATTAGAATCATTTTAAGTAACAAACGTATATATTTGACAACCAACACAATTATTTTCTTACTGCATCCATTTTAGTACATTACAATAATAAAATACTTGCTTTTGGTCATAGATTGAACTATTATTGTAATGAAAAATAAACAACCGTGAAAACAGCCTCTCCTCCGCCATCCGGAGCAGTCACGATTTCTCAAAAATATGCTTTATCCTTCGGGATTTATAAGTCATATAACGTTTCTTTCTTTATCATAGCACTATTAGAAATTTATTGGAAGGTTTTCGTTCACAACAAAGGATGCCTCATAACCAATCATATTACAACGTTCATTTTTCGGTTGGGGAAGAATAAATTCGATTGAATCGGGCATCCTGCATTTATCGGTTTTTACAGGATGTCATTACCGGGAACAAAGCACGATCCTTGTCAGATTAATAAAAACATAAAAACTTTAGAATTTGAAAACGCATTTTCTATTTATATTATTGATTATTGGAATGTTACCTTACAGGGCATTTGTCCAAAACGATTGTTCAGCCGATGAACTTTTGCTTCAAAACCGCTATAACTGGGTTTCCTACCCCAAACTCGAAAGGGAAGGAGACGATCCTTTCAACACCCGCACCCTGCTCGAAAGGCTCCAACCCTTACCCGAAAGACTCACCATGGAAGGCAGATTTCCGCAAAATAATGAAGAATTTAATTTTTATAAACTTGGTGAAGAATGGATTGAAGATCAAATACCAAATGTTCAAAGCACCAGGGGGTATAAGCTCAATACCTCGGATGGATTCAACAGCCTGCCCCTTTATGGCAGTATCCTATCGCCTGACACCCCAATGGAAGTGTATACGGGCTACGACAATTGGGTGGGTTACTTCCTGCAACATTCCCAAAGCCCGTTGGATGCTTTTGCTCACCTGCTGCCTGATCTTTCTTTTGCCAAGGGTTATGGATGGCTGTTGCACAGAGGTCTGCCAACCGCAGGGCCTGGCGGAGAACCTATTGTCCCACCCGATCCCTGGAGGGTAGAACCTGCCGGGGCACGCATCAGATATGGTGATATGGCCATTGTTCGCGTGAAATCTGATCGGACATTTGTATGGAGTCCTGACGGTGAACCCGGCCCCAGATGGGAACCATCCTTAACAGAGTACTTTTCTTATGACGAAAAAGCGGATTATGACCCGATCATCATCGAATTGGACAGCATCAACAAACCCGATGAAATCGGAGCCTTTATCAACGATTCCTGTGTAGGAGCTTGCAAAGTTGAAACTTCGGACAGCACTGTATTGCTCAGGGCATATATTGAGACAGGGTCAGGCGGCGACAGCCTTAGTTTTCAAATGCATTACGCCACCAAATCCTCGCCAAAAGAACGCATTAGGTCATATTATGTGTTTGACGAGCGCAAAAACAGAAATGAACATAGAGCCATAAAAACCGGTGAAGGCAAAGGAATATATTATGTTTCTTTTAAAGCAAAACCCGGCACTGTCCCAATAAATACAGATTCAGAATTGTCTCTGAGTCTGCACCCGAATCCTGCCAAAGATATGGCAATCATCCAATATACATTGCCCACTAAACAAAATTTCATTCTTGAGGTACTGGATATGCAGGGAAGAAGTGTGGCAATGATTGAAAAAGGGCTTGCCGAAGCCGGAAGTTATTCTGTTGCCTGGAACATTATGGCACAGGGAGCAAAACTGAATCCCGGTTTGTATTATGTCAGGTTGCAATCTAATCAGGGCAGTGCAACGGCCAAATTAATCATCATACCATAAACTGTATAGCCTTGATGCCCCCGGCTGCGAACCGGGGGCATATTTAAAACACCATGACCATGTATTTCAGGACAATTTTTATTCTTTTTGCATTACTTACTTCAGGCAGCGCGCTTTATGCAGACACCTTGACCGTAAAGCAGGATGGTGGCGGGCACTTTACTACTATAATGGATGCTGTGAGTCAGGCAAACAATGGGGATGTGGTGCTTGTGTACCCCGGAACCTATGTTACCAATATAGATTTCTCAGGCAAAAATATCACCATTGCTGGCACCTGGCTGATCAACCCGGTGGATTCGCTCATACGTCTGACCACCATTGATGGTAACCGCAATGGTAGTTGTGTTACCATAAACCAGGGCGAACAACAGGCCCGGTTGGTCGGCCTACGCCTTGTTAACGGAAGTGGGCGTCCTGTAGCTTTCGATTCATCCAGTGAAGGCGGTGCCGTTTATATCAGGGAAGTGTCGGCCAGCATTGAGTACTGCATCATTGAGAACAATTCAACCATTGCGGGAGGAGGAGGTCTGTTTATCTATACAGCCGATGTACAACTAAAAGGGAATGTGATCCGGTATAACCGCAGCAATTACTTCGGTGGCGGGCTATATATCACAACCTCGAGCAATGTTTTTTTTGACCCTGTTGAGCTGAACAGTCTTTTTATGAACTATTCGCAGTTAGGTACTGACCTCAGCATTACCTACACATGTAACATTAACCATATTGCTTTGGATACAGCAACAGTGATCAACCTTAGCCGGTATTACCTGATAAGGACTGATTACAACACCTCGCCCATTGACAACCTCACTTATTCGGCCAACTATGGAAAAATTGAAAGCGTGAACACCGACCTGTATGTGAGCCCCGTGGGCGACAACGGGAATAGCGGCCTCAGTCCTGAACATCCGCTGAAAAATATCGCATATGCCTTGCTGAAAATTCAATCCGACACACTGCATCCAAAAACCATTTACCTTGCAGAGGGGGTTTATTCTCCTTCGCTCACCGATGAAAAATTACCATTCTGTTTCAAAAGCCATGTTTATATCACAGGGGCTGGGCGGGGGCTAAGCATAATTGATGCCGAAAGCAAAAGCTGCCTCGGCTTATTCCCTTTTGGCGAAAAGCGGCTGAAACTGTCGCATTTCGCTTTTAGATACGGGAACGGCCACCGGCAACCACTTTTTTCCGCCGGTGGCTTCTTTTCATATACAAACGATTATTGTTCCCTCGATAGCATTGATTTCAGCAACAACAGGGCATGGGAAGTTTCTGCTGCCAGCTTTTCTGTAACTGATTCGGTTTTTGTGAACAACTGCCTGTTCGAAAACAATAAAGGTGTTCGTACCCTTCAAATATCAAATTCTTATCGCAAGTATGATACCCATTTCGAGGTTACCTCGACCATCCTCAGGAACAATTCGCCCGATTCGACCGACTTAATTCATCTTCCGATTTTTATTTTTGGCCTTGAGCCTTTGTTGAATGGAAATGGCTTTATCCATGGCAACTTCGTAAACAGCCAGATAACTGATAACATTTCAAATCATAATTCCAAAATACCATCAACTTTTGGTATTGCCGCCAATCGGAATGCTACAATGACAATAGTAAACGCAACTATTGGCAACAATCTGAGTCTGGATGAATACAATGGCAGCGCATTGGGGGTTGGGGCATCCTCGGTGGCAAAAGTGTACAACAGCATACTTTATGGCAATTACCCTTATCAGGCTCATTTAATAAATGATGAATTCGACCTGAGGAATTCCTTGTATGTATATAATTCTGTCATTCAGGATGGCATAGGAGGCATCAACGACCTGGGCTCGTACAATTTTGTGCATTACGACTCATCCAACATTGATCAGGATCCGCTATGGCATCTGGCAGGTGATTACCCTTATGCCCTGACCGGGCTTTCGCCATGCATTGATGCAGGTACGCTGGACCTTCCAGAAGGTATTGTGCTCCCAACAACCGATTTGGCGGGCAATCCTCGCATCTGGGGCGGGTCGGTGGATATTGGGGCATATGAATATTATCCTGTAGGCATAAGTTCAGGGCATCAATCCGATGAAAACAAAAGGAAGTACCTTTCTGCCTTCCCAAACCCTTTTGGCCCGAATATACAGATTTCTGCCCACTGTCCTTACAAGGGTCGTCTTGTGATCAGGGTGTACGATTCAAAAGGGATGTTAGTAAAAACACTTGTTGAAGTGCAAACACAGGGCGGTACATCAGAAATAAAATGGAATGGTATGGACGAATACCGACAGACATTACCAGGCGGAGCATATCATATTGTTATGCAAGTGGATGATGAACTGCTGGATACTATCACTGTTATTAAGAACTAGAAATTGTCAACCACGGAGTAGGCTGGAGTTGGTTGGAAAGATCATCACAAAAAAACCACCCGAAACTGCATTCATTTCCGGGTGGTTTTTGTTACAGGAAAAGCGATTAGTTTTCCTTAATAATCACCATTTCATGGATCAGGTTTTGTGCGTTGGCAAATTTGTCAATGATGAGCAACACATAACGGATATCGACACTGATGGTGCGCTGTAAGGCCGGTTCAAAAGCAATGTCGCCGCTCATGGCTTCCCAGTTGCCATCAAATGCCAGTCCGATAAGTCTGCCATTCCCATCAATAACCGGACTTCCGGAGTTTCCACCCGTGATGTCATGATCGGTCAGGAAATTCACAACCATCCTGCCATTGGCATCAGCATAAGGGCCATAGTCCTTATTTCTATGAATTTCCTTTAGTTTTTCAGGAACCATAAACTCCTCAACCTGTGGATCTTCTTTATCCATAATACCATCCATGGTTGTCACATAGTCATAATGTACAGCATCGCCCGGGTAATAATCCTGAACACTGCCGTAAGTGAGTCTCAGGCTGAAATTGGCATTCGGATAAAAAACCTTGTTGGGCTGCATGGCACGCAAACCGGCGACAAACAAACGGTTGCCCTTTTGAAGGTCGCTGTTGGCCGTGGCAGTGAGTTTCTGAAGTTCAGCCGACATGGTTGCAAATGCGCGAATCAGTTCAAATGCAGGATCTTTCACAATCGTTTTTGCCTTAGGCTTATTGAGCAGGGCTTTTACATTTTCGGGATTGGTAAATGTTGATTTCGCAAATACCTGTGATGCCCAAACATCGAAATCACCTTTATATTTGTCAGCTATCTGACGAAGAAGTTCGGGCTGCTGATCTGCCGCCACATCCTGATAAAACATTCTCATCATGCTGGCCAGCAATTGCTGATCGATGCCGGCATCATAATTTTTGAAATGATCGTCGATACCTTTTTTCAGTTGTTCAATTTCCTTGCTTATTTCTTCCTTATCGGCTTTTTTATCGCCCAGCAATTCCGCCAGCCGGTTAAAACGGTTTGCATAGCCAGGCAATTCACTGCCACGCATAACGGCTTCTGTGAGATACCAACGTTGCAGGTTATACTTGCCAATGGTTTCATAAGCTCCGGCGATTAGCGGTAAGGCTTGTCCGTAAGCTGTCATCCAGTTTGGATTGGTTTCAACCCAGGCAGTGAAATCTTCTTCGATTCGCTTTTTCTTTTCCGCCACGTTCAGCCTTTTTAGGCCTTTCGTCTGACCGATGAAATATTTCCAGTAGTTCGAAGTTCCGGCATACTTAGAAGCGTATTGCAGGCGTACTTTATCACTGGCTTCCATGCCTTCATCCATTATCCGCAGTTTTTCCTCGCGGATTTTCACGATGGAGGGATTCGTTTCATTTATGGCCAGGGTAACACCCCATGATGTCAGGTAACGATCAGTGCTTCCGGGGTTTCCAAGAATCATCGAAAAGTCGCCTTTTTTTACCCCATCGATAGAGATGGGCAGAAAATGACGGGGCGTAAAAGGTTTGTTGCTTATGCTGTAATCAGCCGGTTTGTTATCTGGTCCGGCATAAACGCGAAACAACGAAAAGTCGCCTGTGTGACGGGGCCACATCCAGTTATCGGTGTCGGCACCAAATTTTCCAATCACTTCAGGCGGAGTTCCGGCCAAACGGATGTCTTTAAAAGTTTCATAAACAAGAAGGTAAAACTCATTCCCTTCGAAATAATCCTTAACCAGTGCATTGAAATGTGTCTCTTTGGTTGCTTCAGCAACAATGGCTTTCCGGTTCTCGTTCAGTACTTTGCCGCGTTCAGTTTCCGTCATTTCGGGTGTCACCCCTTTGAGCATTTCATTGGTCACATCGGCCATACTGATCAGAAACTGAACCGTTAAGCCGGGGATGGGGATTTCTTCATCAAATGATGCAGCCCAGAAACCATTGGTCAGAATATCATTTTCGACCGAACTCACCGATTGAATCGAACCATAACCACAATGGTGGTTTGTAAGCAATAATCCTTTGTCTGAAATCATTTCGCCTGTGCATCCACGTCCGAAGATCACAATGGCATCCTTCAAACTGCTCTGATTTACACTGTAAATTTCCTCAGCTGTGAGTTTCAGTCCCATTTTCTGCATGTCGGCATGATTCAGCCTGTCGATAAACATCGGAATCCACATGCCCTCATCGGCTCTGGCTCCAACGCGTAGTAAGGTTATAAATACGAAAAACACAATAACTATTCTCTTCATTGTAAATTAATTATGATGAATACTGGATTAAATTCATATTGTTCTAATGCCTGAATGATCAGACAAACTTTTCACCTTTTTCAACCTTGATGTCATTCACAAACTGGCGGATTTGCTGTTCATCTTCCTTCCGACAGATCAGCAGGGCGTTATCGTCTTCTACCACGATATAATCAGTAAGTCCCTGTAAAACAATAATCTTGTCATTTGGCATATTGACGATGCAACCCGTGGTGTCATAGGCCATCACATGATTGCCAACAATGGCGTTTTGCTTGTCGTCTTTTTTGCGGATATCATATAGTGAACCCCAGGTTCCAAGGTCGCTCCAGCCAAACTCTACTGACATAACATACACACTATCTGCCTTTTCCATCACCCCATAGTCGATTGAAATATTTCTGCAAACAGAATAGGTGTTTTTGATGAACTCTGCTTCATGGGCTGTACCATACTTTCCATATCCCTCTTTGAACAGCTCATTCACTTCGGGCAGAAATTCGTCAAAGGCCTTGTTGATGGTTTTCAATGACCAGATAAAAATTCCCGAGTTCCACAGGAAGTCACCGCTTGCCAGAAAATTACGGGCCAGCTCAAGGTTGGGTTTCTCGGTGAAAGTTTTCACTTTCTTGAGTTTGGGCAAGGTGGGCAACACCTCATTTTCAATAAATTGAATATAGCCATAACCGGTATCTGGACGGCTAGGTTCGATGCCTAAGGTAATCAGCCAATTGTTGTTGGCAGCAACATGCATGGCATCCAACACATTTTTAGTGAACTCATTTTCGTTCAGGATAATGTGATCTGAAGGAGCTACCACGATGATTGCGTCCGGGTTTCTGCTAAGGATCACATGGTTTGCATAGGCAATACATGGTGCAGTGTTGCGACGGGCCGGTTCGCACAGAACCTGTTCGGATGATATCCCGGGAAGCTGCTCAAGCACCTGATCGCGGTATATGTCGTTGGTCACTATGTAGACATTCTCTGGTGGACAAATGCTGCAAAGCCTGTCGAAGGTCATCTGAATCAATGTTTTTCCAATGCCGAGAATGTCGATAAATTGTTTTGGTTTCGAGGTTTTACTCATGGGCCAGAATCGGGCACCAACACCACCGGCCATAATCACGCAATAATTATTCTTGTTTATTTCCATCAGTCAAATATTAGTGGATTGAAAAACCGTTGCAAAAGTAATAAAAACTATCTCAATCGTTTGCGTTCACAAGCTCTACTTTGGCAATGGGATTAAAGAGGTAAAGCCTGCCGCTCTCAATACACTGGCATTTATATCGCTTGCGCTGTTTGTCGAGTTTCCTGAAAACCCTTCCCGAAGGGATTTTAAACAAGCTTCCTGAGGGGAGTTTCTCCAGGTCGGTTCCCGAAACAACACGTGTGTCATAGCGGGCAAGAACTTTGGCCAGCTGAAGGTCGGTACCATTGATTGCTTTGGCGTTTTGCAAATAGCGACTCAGTGAAAGTTCTATATCCTCAGGAAAAACACCAAGTTCAAAATATGGCTTCATCAGTTCTCTGAATGCCATTTTCCATTGTGAGCCATGAGCCTGCACACTTCGTCCATAACGTTCATGAACTACCACATGTGCCAATTCATGCACAAACACAATTAGGAAATGAAATGGATTCAGGTCGCGGTTTACGGAAACCCGATGAGGCCCTCCATTGACAGCGGCTCGGAAATCGCCCAGTTTTGACTTGCGGGCACGACTGATGCGCAATTGGATATTTCCTGAAACAATGGTCTGAAAAACAAGATTTATCGCCTTCTCAGGCAGATATTTTGACAATACCTCAGTTTCCCCACGCATACCAATCAAAGCTTGCTTTTTCGGCAGGTTGCATATATCCCCAGCGCGAACAGTCGCAATTGCGCTTTTTGTGTTTCACAGCCGGACGAAGTGGTTTACGGGTGCTTGAGCAGGCTGAAAAGGCAATCAGCAATGCAAACAGCGTTAAGTAAAACAACATTTTTCTATTTAGCTCATGGGTCATCTCAGAATATTCAATCAGTATTTCAGGGCTCAAAAATATCATTAATAAGCATACCCACCCATAAAATACACATATAGACTTTCATTAACAACTGAGAAATAAATTGCGACAAGTGAGCAATTGATGAATTCCTGAAAAAATATGGTTTCCTATCATGTACCAGAGAAAAACATCGCTGTTTACAAGAAATAATTGTATAAATCACTACATATCAAGAGCATTAAGCAATGTTATGATTGGTTGCCCGGCCAATAAAAACAATTCGAATTGCATATTCTATTTTTAAATCGGGCTGGTAAATAATTTATGCTGTAAATTAGCACTGTTTTTAAAACCGATCTCATGTTAATGATCAGGATGCTTGGTGAGTACTTGTTGCTCATGTTCAGCACCTTTAAACGACCTGATAAAGGGCCTGTATTCAGGCGACAACTCATGATCGAATTTATCGGTCTGGGGGTGGATTCATTCGGTATTGTGGCAATTATTTCGATTTTTACCGGTGCCATCGTAGCCATTCAGACAGCTTACAATATCGATTCTCCACTCATTCCTTTATCCATGGTTGGGTTCACCACACGTCAAATGGTTATTCTGGAGTTTTCACCCACCATTATCAGTCTGATCCTTGCCGGAAAAGTGGGTTCACGCATCGCTTCCGAGATTGGCACCATGCGTGTGACCCAACAAATTGATGCCCTCAGGGTAATGGGCGTCAACCCTGCCAACTATTTGATTCTGCCCAAAATAACTGCTTCTATCCTTTTCAATCCTGTGTTGATTACTTTTAGTATAGTGCTCGGAATCTTTGGTGGATGGGGAGCCTGCGTTGTTACCGACCTGGTGACTTCGACTGATTTCATTTATGGACTCAGGGGTTGGTTCGAACCATTTACCGTTACTTATGCCATGATCAAAACAGTGGTATTTGCATTTATCATTTCTTCCGTATCCGGATTTCTGGGCTACAATGTTCAGGGGGGTTCGATTGAGGTGGGCAGAGCCAGTACCAAAGCCGTGGTATACAGCAGCATTCTCATCATTTTTTTCGACTTGATTCTCACCCAACTGTTGCTGATATGATCGAAGTGAATGGCATACACAAATCGTTTGCCGAGCGCATGGTGCTCGACAACATCAGCACCACTTTCGAGAAGGGGAAAACCAACCTGATTATCGGGCAAAGTGGATCGGGCAAAACGGTGTTGATGAAATGTTGCATCGGGCTTGTTGATCCTGATGCAGGCGATATTATTTACGACAACAGGCCTTTTTCGGGATTGAGTGAAAAACGCAAACAGGACATCCGAAAAGAAATGGGTGTTTTGTTTCAGGGTGGTGCGCTTTTTGATTCCTTTACAGTGGAACAAAACGTGATGTTTCCGCTGAATATGTTTACCACAATGAGCCTTGAGGAGAAGCTCGATCGTGTTAATTTCTGTTTGAAAAGAGTAAATCTGGTAAACGTGAACAACCTTTTCCCTTCTGAGATCAGTGGTGGTATGATGAAAAGAGTGGCCATTGCACGCGCTATTTCAAACAGTCCGAGCTATCTTTTCTGCGACGAACCCAATTCGGGGCTTGACCCAAAGACCGCTGAAGTGATAGACGAACTCATCAGCGAAATTACTGAAGAGTATAATATTACCACTGTTGTCAATACCCACGACATGAACTCGGTGCTGCAAATAGGACAGAAAATTACGTTCCTTTACAACGGCAAACTGTGGTGGGAAGGCAATAAAGACACCATACTTGACACGGACAATCCTGAGCTAAAGGAATTTGTGTTTTCGACCGAATTAACCCGTCGCCTAATAAAATAAGGTTATGAATTATCTCGACATCATTATTGTGGTTTTGTTGCTGGCTTCAGCTATCAACGGATTCTCAAAAGGATTTATCATCGAATTGGCCTCACTGGCTGCTTTGGTGATTGGCATTTATGTAGCAATGTATTTTTCGGATGTGACCGCTGATTTTCTCGTCACTTATTTTTCCGTCAGCACCAAATACCTCTCTATCATTTCTTTTGCTCTGACTTTTTTGCTTGTGTTGATTGCCGTGGTTTTCATTGGCAAGATAGTGGAAAAATTTGTGGATTTGCTGATGCTGGGATTCCTGAATAAAATAGCCGGCCTGGTGTTTGGAGTTTTAAAAGGCGCTTTGATTATCAGTATTTTGATTTTTGTAATCAATTATTTTGAATCAGGCCGTGCCTGGTTAGGCAATAATGCAGCAAAAGGATCAATGTTATATGAATATGTTGAACCCATTGCGCCTGCGATTTACAAAAAGCTGCATCTGCCCGAAGATCTGGAGATTAAAGTTCCCATCGGGGATGAGACGAAAACATTGATTTGAGGTCAATTAGTATTAACAGTTGTTTTTAAATACTTATTAATCAGCTTGTTAAGCACATCGATTTTAAGAGGCTTCGAAAAGTATTCGTCAAACCCGATGGATAATATATTTGCTTTTTCTTCGCTGAAAGCATAGGCTGTCTGGGCAATAATGGGCAGTACTGGTCTCATCTCTTTGATAAGTTTACCGGCTTCCATCCCATTCATCACGGGCATCCTGATGTCCATCAACACCAATTTAATTTCCATATCAGCACCGGCAAATTCAACTGCCTCTTTTCCATTTTCAGCATGAATGATGCCAATCCCTGCCTTGGTGAAGAAACTGTTCAGGTATTGATAACTAATCCAGTCATCCTCGGCAACGAGAACTTTACCCTGACGATTCACCTGTGTCTTTGAGGCTTGTTTTAACGCCTCCGGGAGCTCCTGGCTTACTGATATTTTAGGCAGCGTAAAGAAAAAAGTAGTGCCCTTTCCGGCTTTTGATTCAACCCAAATTCTGCCGCCAAGCATTTCAACAAGTTCACTTGATATTGCCAGACCCAGGCCTGCTCCTTCATAATTACGCGACATGGATTTTTCGACCTGTATGAACCGAAGAAATATTTTTTCTTGCAACTCCTCTGGTATTCCGATACCGGTATCCTTTACATAAAACTGAAAACATTCATCTTTTTCCTTAATGCCAACGTCAACACTTCCAGCTTTAGTGAATTTTAACGCGTTGTTGATCAGGTTAGTGAGAATCTGGTGCAACTTGGTTTCATCCGAAAAAATGACCCGCGCCAAGCTGGAATGTGGAAGATCGTGAAAGCTTAGCAAGAGTTTTTTCGTTCTCGCCATAGGAAGGAAAAAATGGGACAAATCATTAAAAATATCTTTAACAACAATATTTTTATTTGTAATTGTTATCTGACCTGTCTGGATTTTAGATATTTCCAATACATTATTTACGATTTCAATCAATCGGTTTCCACTAACAGTTATACTGTTTGTGTATTCCCTTATTTCCTCTTTACTATTTCCATCATAGCTGAGTAGTTCAGAAAAACCAATGATGCCATTGAGCGGAGTTCGTATTTCATGCGACATATTTTGCAGAAATGCGGTTTTCAGGTTATCACTTTCCTCTGCTTTCTCCTTTGCAAGGATTAATTCTGCAGCCTTTTTTTCTTTAAGTTTAAATTGTACCACAAGTTCCTTGTTGGCTACAATTAATTCCTCAGCCCGCTTTTCCTTTTCTTCACTTTCGAATGCCAGTGCTTTGTTGGCGATGATGAGCTCATCAGCACGTTTTTCCTTTTCTTCATTCTCGAATGCCAGTGATTTGTTGGCGATGATGAGCTCTTCTGCGCGCTTCTCCTTTTCCTCACTCTCGAATGCCAATGCTTTATTGGCAATGATTAGCTCTTCGGCACGCTTTTCTTTTTCATCATTCTCGAATGCGAGTGATTTGTTGGCGATGATAAGTTCTTCGGCACGCTTTTCTTTTTCCTCACTCTCGAATGCCAGCGATTTGTTGGCGATGATAAGTTCTTCAGCACGCTTTTCTTTTTCATCATTCTCGAATGCGAGTGATTTGTTGGCGATGATTAGTTCTTCAGCCCGTTTTTCCTTTTCTTCACTCTCGAATGCCAGTGACTTGTTGGCGATGATAAGCTCAGCAGCCCGTTTTTCTTTTTCTTCATTCTCAAATGCAAGTACTTTATTGGCGATAACCAACTCAGCAGCCTTTCTTTCCTTTTCCTTATCCTTTACCAGATTTTTGCCGGTTGCGATGATTAAAAGAAAAGTGAATGCTGACATTAAAGCAAACATAAAAATTGCAACAGCATCGTAAGTCGAAGCAATTTGGTCATTGGCTTGCTTTCGCTGGTTAAGCAGCATGGTTTCTTCCTGCTGAATTTTGAAAGTAATTTCACGCATAAGGACAGAATACTCTCTGCCCGGATTGACAAAAAGGTGATCAAGAACAGCCCCGAACCCATATTTTCTTCTGATGTCAACTAATTGAAGTGAAAATTCCAGCCTTTTTTGAAAAAAGAAACTCATTGAATCAATGCGCTGTAATTGAATGGAATTGTCTCCTGAAAGTTGTCTGAGCTCCTCAATTTGTTGAAAGATAATTTTTTCTGCAACAAACAATGGTTCGAGATAGCTGCTGTCGTTGGTAAGTGCAAAACCTCTGGCAGCAGATTCAATATCTTTTCCAAGTGAAAGTATATTGCTTGTTTGCAAAATAATCCGCTCAGTTTGCTCAACCCATTTCTCAGAATCCCTGAGTTTTTGCTTACTCCAATAAGCCGTATAACCAATTACTACAATTGTAACAAGTACAGCTGACGATAGAAGAACTAGCTTTTGGAGTATACTAATTTTCATAGAAGATAAATTATTGGAATTTCAACTGAATTAAATGATGCCGAAATTTCTGCTCTGACAATTAATTATCTCCTTTGATGCATATTTGTCAGGTTGTAAAATATTTTAGGAATCAATTATAAATTATACTGCAGTTAAGTGATTATCTGCACTCAAATCCCGGTTCTATCCATCGAGCTTTACAGGAAGTATATATTTCCCCATTCAGTTTATACCTCAGGGGGTTTTGTCTGTAACCTGATTGTTCTTCGATTCATCATGAACCAAAATTGGATCAGGGCTTATGGCATCGCTTACCTTAAGTTTTCTGAAAATATCGTCGCTTGGCGGACGTTTAGCCTTCCCTTCTTTACCAGTCGAAATTCCATCATCAGGATGTGCAGACAACAGGTTCTGATTGGTTGTTTCTTTTTTCATGAATGTGCTTGTATTGACCTTACAAATTTTACATCAAGATTGGGTAAAAGTGTTACATAACAAAAGCAAAGTGTTACACGATTCACACATCTACAGACTTCCGCCGTAGAGGTTTTTTGTGATTGATTACTCCTTTTTCTCTATGTGAAAATGATCATTTGCTATGCTGAATGAGCACAAATTACACGTGGTGGTCAATAATTTCCGAAATTGAAAAAATTGAGATTATGTACCATTGGATAATTTCTTAATTTGCATCGTTATTAACCAACACAATGAAAATTATGGGACTTGTTTCAGAATTCAAAACCTTTGCCATGCGTGGCAATGTGGTTGACATGGCAGTAGGTATTATCATCGGGGGAGCATTTGGGAAAATTGTATCCTCCTTTGTGAACGATGTTATTATGCCGCCGATCGGTGTTTTGGTAGGTGGCGTCGATTTCAGTGATATAAAAATTACCCTGAAAGCGGCTATTATGAATGGTGCTGAAGTTGCTGAACCAGCAGTTACGATCAACTTTGGGGCTTTCATCAACACCCTCATCGATTTTATCATCATTGCATTTGCCATCTTTATGATGATTAAATTCATGAATAATATGAAGAAAAAGGAAGTAGCCCAGCCTGCTCCACCCCCAGCACCAGCTGAACCATCAAATGAAGAAAAACTGCTGGCAGAAATCAGGGATCTGCTGAAGAAATAGACATGGCCCTAAACAACAGAGACACACGTTTCAGTGTGTCTCTGCTTTTAAGTCCGGATTAAGCATTAAAAATGCTTAGTCAGGCCTGGCTTATTATGATTCATTTGATTGTTCAAAAAACACTTGCGGTTGTGTTTTCAATTGATCGGATGAAGCGCTGCCTGCCAGACAATATGCTTATTTTTTCCTTATTTCTTCAAGCATGAGTTCAGTCATGCTTTCGAGATTGTGTTTGTCGTTTAATCCCCAGTCTTTCCGTGCAACACTATCATCAATACTTGCCGGCCATGAGTCAGCAATCGCCTGCCTGAAGTCGGGTTTATAACTGATTTCGAATTCCGGAATATGCTTTTTGATTGCATTCGCTACCTCAACGGGTGTAAAACTCATGCCCCCAACATTGTAACTCGAGCGTAAAGAAAGCTTTGCCGGATCGGCCTCCATCAGGTCGATAGTTGCTTTGATGGCATCAGACATAAACATCATGGGCAAGGCCGTATCTTCGCGCAGGAAGCATTCATACTTGCCTTTGCGTATAGCTTCATAGTAAATTTCAACGGCATAATCTGTTGTTCCGCCGCCTGCTTCGGTTTTGTAACTGATCAGACCCGGATAACGCAAACTACGGTAATCCACCCCATAGCGCTTGCAGTAATACTCTCCCCAACGTTCACCAGCCAGCTTACTGATTCCATAAACAGTGTTTGGTTCCATTACGGTTAATTGTGGCGTATGATACCGTGGGGTTGTGGGTCCGAAAACAGCAATCGAACTGGGCCAGAACAACTTTTTTGCATCGGTTTCGCGTGCAAGCTCCAAGGTGTTCATGAGTGCTTTCATGTTAATTTCCCATGCTTGCTGCGGTATCTTTTCAGCATTACCACTCAGCACAGCAGCCAGATTATACACCTGGGTAATCTTGCGCCTGACTACAAAATGGAGCAGGTTGTTGTAATCCAACACATCAAGAATATCAAAAGGCCCACCTTCGGTTATGTCGGATGCTGCCTGTTTTATATCCGTGGCAAACACATTGTCATGGCCATAAATTCTTCTCAGTTCGAGCGTCAATTCTGACCCAATCTGACCCGAGCAGCCAATCACTAGAATTCGTTCCATAGTTTACTGTTATTTATTTAACAATTGTCGGCAAATGTAATAAGTTTCGTTGAGCTTTTGCCCGGTTTTCCGGCACGGAGCTACAATATTTTTTAGCCTGACCTTTTCATGTAAATTAAAGTGATAATCGATTAAAAGTTTATGTCAATGAAAGTTTGAAATGACTTGATTTCAGTATTCTACGCCACATGACACGTGGCTTTGTCTGCACAAACCCCGAAATATTTTAGCCTGTTGGTAAAATATTTCCGTATCGGATTTATCTTTGCATTTACATTTTCAAAAAAATGTCCATACAAATCATTTCTACCCTCTATCACAACAACGGCAAGGGGCTCTTCTCCTGCTGGATTTGTTAATTACCGAAATTCACCGGCTTTATTTCCTCAGTTTTTCTATCATTTATTTTTAAAATCTCCATGAAAGGTCTGGTTTTCGACATCCGTAGTTTCTCTGTTCATGACGGACCAGGCATTCGCACCACGGTTTTTCTGAAGGGATGTCCCCTGGAATGCCTTTGGTGTCATAACCCCGAAAGCCGTTCTCCGGAAGTCGAAAAAGTGATGCGGGAATATAAATTAGGAAGCTCATGCATACGGATGCCCGAAAACATCGGAAAAGAAATGTCTGTGAATCAGGTGGTCGAGCGAGTGGAAGCCGACAGGCCATTCTTTGAGGAGTCGGGCGGTGGCGTCACCCTTTCGGGAGGCGAGCCACTCTTTCAGCCAAATTTTACCACCGCGTTGCTGAAAGAATTAAAAAACAAAAGCATACACACTGCATTGGACACCAGTGGATTTGCACAAGCCGAAGCTCTGGATGCCGTTTTTCCATTTACTGACATTTTTCTGTTTGATCTCAAGCTTGCCGATGAAAGAAGGCATCTGAAGTTTACTGGCAGAACCAATTTACCGATTCTGAATAATCTTCGTTGGCTTTCAGAAAAAGGCGCCAGTCTGTTCATTCGCATTCCTCTGGTGGAAGGCATTACCGATACGGCTGAAAACCTTGATGCGATCAGACACATCATCAGTAAGCTTAAGGGAGTGCAACGCATTGATATACTGCCCTATCATTACACTGCCCAACAAAAATATGAACGTTTGGGTCAACCATATCATCTGGAAAATATGAAAGCTTACAACCGTCAAAAAGCCGAAAAACACAAAGAACTTTTTGTTAACCTTGCTCCCCATGTCAGTGTGGGTGGCTGAAACACAGACTATTAGATGAAATTGCGTATCGAACAACTGCGTGAGCAAAGTATAAAGGCGATTAACAGGCTGTCGGCCGAACGGGCACTGCTCATAACCGAATTCTATCAGTCGGGCAAGGCACAAAATGAACCCATAGCCGTACAAAGGGCATTGTCCTTTGAACACCTGATGTTGAATAAAGCAATCTATATTGGTGAAGGAGAGTTGATTGTGGGCGAGCGCGGTCCTGCACCCAAAGCAACACCAACCTATCCGGAAATCTCGTTGCATTCATTGAATGATCTTGACATGCTTAACAACCGCCCAAAAGTGTCATTCAGGGTGGATGCAGAGACCAGGATGGCTTACCGTGATGTGATTATCCCGTTTTGGCAAGGTAATACACAGCGCGACAGGATCTTTGCTGCCCTGAACGACAAGTGGAAATCAGCCTATTCGGCCGGAGTATTCACCGAATTTCAGGAACAACGGGCTCCTGGCCACACAGTGGCGGGAAACAAACTGTTCAGAAAAGGCATGCTCGATTTAATTGGTGAAATAAACCAAAGTGCTTCGCTTCCCGAGAACCAGACCGACACGAACAAAATTGCACAGCTGCATGCCATGAAGATTGCCGCCATGGCGATGGTTTCTTATGCAATCCGCTATGCTGATAAGCTCGAAAGCATGGCAACACTCGAAAGTGATACCGAAAGACTGAACGAACTGATTGATATGGTGAGAATTTGCCGGCGTGTTCCTGCTCATGCCCCGCAAACTTTTCATGAAGCCCTGCAACATTACTGGTTTTTGCATGTTGGAGTAATCACTGAACTCAATCCATGGGACTCATTTAACCCGGGCCGACTCGACCAGCATCTGCTGCCATTTTACCGCAAAGGAATCGCCGATGGCAGTCTCACCGAAGTTAAGGCCCGTGAGCTTTTACAAGCCTTCTGGATCAAGTTTAACAACCATCCTTCACCGCCTAAAATGGGTGTTACAGCGCTGGAAAGCAATACCTATACTGATTTTGCCCTGATCAACCTTGGTGGTTTGCGCTTTGACGGATCCAATGCCGTGAATGAGCTGAGTTTTCTCATCCTCGATGTAATTGAGGAAATGCGTCTGCTTCAACCTAGTTCCATGGTTCAGATCAGCAATAAAAACCCGGATAGTTTTGTCAAAAGGGCACTACTCATCACAAAGACCGGATTCGGTCAACCCTCATTTTTTAATTCAGATGTCATTGTTCAGCAACTACTTAGTCAGGGGAAATCAATAGAAGATGCCCACAACGGCGGAGCCAGTGGCTGTGTTGAAACAGGCGCTTTTGGTACCGAAGCCTACACCCTTTCGGGCTATTTTAACCTGAATAAAGTGCTTGAAATTAGTCTGAACAATGGCCTTGATCCACGAACAGGATTATTGACAGGCATTGAAACCGGAGACCCGGCTAACTTTGGTTGCTTTGATGATCTGTATACAGCCTATGAAAAACAGTTGCAGTATTTCATCGACCTGAAAATTGACGGCAACAACACCATTGAAAAGATGTTTGCCAGGCAGATGCCTGCACCCTTCCTTTCGCTGCTTATCGACGATTGTATTGCAAATGCCACCGATTACAATGCCGGCGGGGCACGCTACAACAGCAGCTATATCCAGGGGGTTGGTCTGGGAAGCATCACCGATAACCTGAGTGCCATCAAAAAGTGGGTTTTTGACGAGCGCAGGATTTCAATGACCAAGCTAATGGAAGCCCTGAGGAACAATTTCAGGGATAATGATGCACTCAGGTACGATCTGATCTACAAGAGTCCGAAGTGGGGAAACAACGATGAATCAGCTGACCGGCATGCTGTGAGGGTGTTCAACAGTTTTTATCAGGCGGTAAATGGCAGGCCAACAGCACGAGGTGGCCATTTTCGAATCAATATGTTGCCAACAACTTCACATGTCTATTTCGGCAGTGTGATTGGTGCAATGCCCGATGGCCGACTTGCAACCGAACCCCTGAGCGAGGGGATAAGTCCGGTGCAGGGGGCAGATACCCATGGCCCTGTTGCTGTGTTATTATCAGCCGCCAAAATCGATCACATCAAAACCGGTGGAACTTTGCTGAACCAAAAGTTTGATCCGTCATTTTTCGAGGGAGAAGAATCACTTGAAAAGCTTGTTTCCCTGATCAGAACCTATTTTCGCCTCGGCGGGCATCACATTCAGTTTAATGTTGTGAATGCTGAAACCTTGAGAAATGCACAGAAGCATCCTGAAAAATACCGCGACCTGATTGTTCGTGTAGCCGGATATTCCGATTACTTTAATGACCTGGGCGAATCGCTGCAGGAAGAAATTATCCGGAGAACTGCACATGGGATGGCCTGAAAAAAGCTGCCCCTTGTTAGAAATTAGAAAAGTGAATTCCAAGAAATCAAAACAAATCAGTCCAATAATGAACTAAAACGTTAGTGTGAACACCGTTCCTTCGCCCGGTTTTGATTTCACGGAAATGGCGCCCTTGTGCATTTGCATGATTTGTCGCGACAGGCTGAGACCAATACCTGAACCCTCTTTTTTGCTGGTAAAGAATGGCATGAAAATTTTGTCCAACAAGTCGGGTGTTATTCCGGTTCCGTTGTCTGCAATATCAATGGTGATGCGGTTGTTGAGGTTGGTGGAGGCAACAATGGAAATCAGGGGCTGGTTTTGTTCTTTAACGGCATCAATGGCATTCAGCATCAGGTTGATTATCACCTGATCGATCAGGTCAGGATCGGCCAGCAACATCAATTCATCGGGAAACACCTTGCAGGAACACTGAATGCCGAACTTGTCAAGTTTTGGTTTCAGCAGGTCGTGTGCCCTGTCGAATGCCTCACGCATGGCAAAATAGCGAAAATTGGGTTTAGGTATTCGCGTTAGGTTACGGTAGATCTCTACAAAGTTGAGCAATCCACGGCTTCGCGTTTCAATGGTCGACATGGCGCTGTGGATGTTTTCCAGATCATCGTCGGTGAGCTTGCTCACGTTGATCTTATCTGTTTCGGGATCGGTTAGCATTTCCTGAACTGTGGCTGCTAAGGATGAAATAGGAGTGATCGAATTCATGATCTCATGGGTGAGCACCCGGATCAGTTTCTGCCAGCTTTCAATTTCCTTTTCTTCCAGTTCGGGATGGATGTTCTGAAGCGAAACAAGCACATACTCCTCGCCTCGCATCCTGAACTCGGTGGCGTTGATTGAAAGCTGAATCAGTTCGTCTTCGAGGAAAATTTTAATGAGCAGCTTGTCACCCGCTTTCATTTTCAGAAGGGTGTCAGGAAAATCTTCCTTAACCTCAGAAAGTTCGTGGATATTTCGTAAGTGATTAACCCTCAATACTTTTTTTATAGCGTTGTTAAAAACATCCACCTTACCATCGCGCCTGAACACGATGATGCCAATGCTCACATGCTGCACCACAGTGAGCAAATAGTTGAAATGTTCTTCCTTTTCGGCCCTGTTTTTCTTAAACTCATTAACGATGTGGTTGAGTTCTGCACTTAGGCCTTCAAAACTCTTACCTGAACCTTTGTCTGTAAAAGAAGATGAAAAATCAGCGTGGCGTATGCTTTCGAGAAACTTTGTAAGCTTACGGTTGGTCCTTTCGGCATAAAAGATCAGCGAAACTACCTGCAACACGATCAGGATGAATACAATGATCGAACTCACACTATATTGTTCGCGTCCATAAAGGAACGCCAGCACAAACATGGTTGCTGTGAGCAGTGCGACACGGAGTGCAATTTGTAGACGAAAACGTTTATATACCATACTTTTCCATTCTTCGGTAAAGTGAAGCCCGGGTCAAACCCAATTCTTTGGCTGCTCTGCTGATGTTGCCGCCATATTTATCGACTACTTTACGGATGAGCATTTTTTCAGTCTCTTCCAGGTTCATATTGGAGGTGACAATATCAGCGGACTTACTATCGTCATTTTCGGATAGAAAAAAATCGTGTGGCTCAAGAAAACTGCCTTCGCTCATAATCACCGCTCTTTCAACGGAGTGTTGCAATTCGCGGATATTGCCCGGCCAGTGGTGCATCTGAAGACGTTTCAATGTGCTGGCATTCAGCCGCTTTTTTGTCATTTTGTATTTTTTACAATACTGCTCGATAAAGTGTTCAGCAAGCACTTCAATATCTTCGGTACGTTCGCGAAGCGCTGGAAGTTTTATTTCAACTGTGTTGATCCGATACAGTAAATCCTGCCGGAATTTTCCTTCGTTAACCATCTGGTATAAAGGCATATTGGTGGCACAAACAAGGCGCACATCAATCGGAATTTCCTTATTCGAGCCAAGCCTTACTACCTTACGGTTTTGCAGCACGCTGAGTAATTTCGATTGAAGGCTATGGGTGAGGTTGCCTATTTCGTCGAGGAAGATGGTTCCTTTGTTGGCCGCTTCAAAGCGTCCGGCACGGTCTTCTTTGGCATCGGTGAATGCGCCTTTTTTATACCCAAATAGTTCACTCTCAAACAAACTTTCGGTAATAGCCCCCAGGTCAACACTAATAAATACTTCACCATCCCGTTTCGATGCACGGTGAATGGCTCTGGCAATTACTTCCTTTCCGGTTCCGTTTTCGCCCAGAATTAAAATGTTGGCATCGGTTTTGGCCACTTTTTCAACAGTATTCAACACCTTCATCATAGCCGGACTTTTCCCGATAATATGGCTGTAAGCAGAGTCCTGATCGGCAATCAAAACTTTCTGCTTTCCACGCAGATTTTCGAGTTCGACTCTTGACTTACGCACTTCGAGGGTGGCGCTGATGGTTGCCATGAGTTTTTTATTCTCCCAGGGTTTAAGTAAGAAGTTGGTTGCTCCTTCCTTAATGCCTTGAACAGCCAGTTCAATGTCGCCATAGCCAGTGATCAGGATGACTGCTGCAGCCGGGTCAATTTCGAGGATTTTGTTCATCCAGTGAAACCCTTCCTGGCCACTGGTGGCATCACGCGAAAAATTCATGTCGAGGAGAATCAGGTCGTAGGTTTCGTTGCGCAGCAAATCAGGAATGTTATCCGGATTTCGCTCTGTATGAACTATTTCAACATGCTGGCGGAGAAAAAGCCTGGCTGCCAGCAACACATCCTGATCGTCGTCAACAATCAGAATTTTTGCATTCATTTTATCCATAAAACGTTGTTTTGTTGGTTGGGATAACTGTATTTGGAATGGTAAAATTACTAAAGCTGTTCGCAATTGTACAAATAATTGGACGATTCCGAACACCAAAAGTTACAAAACATTCATAACATTGTTGTAACGAACAGATAGACAAGTGTATAGCATTAATGGCATAATCTTGGTTAAAAACTGTTAAAAAATATTTCTATCCCTATGGACAGGATCATCGAAAAGAAGAAATGGACAACAACCAAAATCGCTCTCATTGCCGGATCAGCACTTTTTTTGGTTTTTTTGGTATATCTTATTTTTTTGCGCGACAAAAGCAGCAAAGTTTATATTGATCGCGATCAGCTTACCATTGCCACCGTGATGCAGGACAAATTTCAGGAATTTATTCCTGTGGATGGGGTTGTTTTGCCTAAAACAACCATTTACATCGATGCCATAATGGGAGGAAATGTGCAGGAAGTGTATGTGGAGGATGGAGCCATACTAAAAAAGGGCGACAAAATATTGAAATTGGTCAACACCAATCTGGAGTTGAGTTATATGGAACAGGAAACAAGAATTTTTGAAGCCATCAACAACCTGCAGAATACGAAAATTGGTCTTGAGCAGAACAAGTTCTTGCGACAAAGCGAAATTGTTAAAGTTCAGCAGGATATAGAAAAACTCCGGGTGGGCTTCGAAAGACAGTGTAAGCTGTATTCCGATAGTCTGATCTCGGATCAGGAATTTGAAGATGCCGAGCGCAATTATCGTTTTGCCCGCAAGCAACTGGACATTAATCTTCAGTTACAACGTCTCGATTCGATTTCTGCTTACAGCCGCAATAAACAGATCGATATATCGATGAGCAGACTTTACAACAACCTCGATCTGTTGCGCGAAAGCCTCGGTAATTTGTATGTGAAAGCCCCTGCAGATGGAAAACTCTCTTCTTTTGACATACAGGTAGGTCAGACAGCCAGTTCAGGCGACCATCTGGGCCAGATTGACGTGCCGGATGACTATAAATTGCGCGCCAATATTGACGAACGGTATATCTCGAGGATCAATATTGGCCAGGAAGCGGAATTTGAATTCGGAGGGCGTATCTATCTGTTGAACATTAGTAAAATATTTACCGATGTTACCTCAGGTACTTTTCAGGTTGATATGGACTTTTCAGAAGGTTACCCACCGCATATCAAAAGGGGGCAGACCATTCAGCTCAGATTGAAATTCAGTGGCGAATCGGATGCAGTTATTGTGAAAAGGGGTGGATTCTTTCAGCAAACTGGTGGAAACTGGATTTATGTACTTGATCCAACAGAAGCATTTGCTACCAAAAGAAGTATCAAAATCAACCGGCAAAACACTTTGCATTACGAAGTAACCGAAGGGTTACTGGCTGGAGAAAAGGTGATTGTTTCGTCATATGAGAACCTTGGAAACAAGGACAAAATTGTGTTCAGATAAAGCGATACTATTTTAATAATTTGTAAGTCAAATATTTACGTCTAATACAAAGCAAAATGATTAAAGCAGAAAAACTAACTAAAATTTTCCGCACAGACGAAGTTGAAACCACAGCGCTTAATGCTGTTTCATTTGAGATAAAACGAGGGGAATTCGTAGCCATCATGGGTCCTTCTGGATGCGGCAAATCAACTTTGCTCAATATTTTGGGATTATTGGATAACCCAACAACTGGCGGATACTATTTTCTGGACAATGAGGTATCGAAAAGTACAGAGCGACAGCGGGCCAATTTACGCAAGCAAAACATCGGATTTGTGTTTCAGAATTTCAATCTGATCGATGAGCTCACCGTATTCGAAAATGTCGAATTGCCGCTTATTTACCTTGGAATGCCTTCACGCGACAGAAAAAAACGCGTTGATGAGGTGCTGGCTCAGATGCAGATCAGCCACCGGGCCAAGCATTTCCCCCTGCAATTATCAGGCGGACAGCAACAACGTGTGGCTGTTGCCAGGGCAGTAGTTGCCAAACCAGCACTCATTCTGGCTGACGAACCAACAGGGAACCTTGATTCAGCGCATGGCGAAGAAGTGATGAACCTGCTCAATGATTTGAATGTGAATGGCACGACCATCATTATGGTCACTCACTCACAACGCGACGCCGAGTACAGCCAGCGGGTCATCAGGTTATTCGACGGACAGATTATTAACGAGAATATTAAAAAGAGTTTTGTCTGAGTATGATGAAGTAATGAATCCTAAAAGGGATAACATGAATTGTTTACCGGAAACTTAACCTGATGCCTTTAGGGTAAAATTCAAGCATCAGACCTATTGAAAATGAATCATTGGAAAATGGCAAGGGAATGATCTACAATTATTTGAAAATAGCCATCAGAAGTTTGTATAAGCAATTATCTTATACGGCTATCAATGTGGTTGGTCTAAGCACCGGGATTGCATCATTCCTGCTGATCATGCTTTATATTCAATACCATCTTGGCTTTGACAGTCAGATTCCCGATCAGGATCAATGGTATAGGATAGTGCAAATACAACAGGCTGAAGGTGTTGGCGAACAACATGTTGCTTTGAATATGGGGCCTTTGTCAGAGAGACTTTCCGATGAACTTCCTGAGGTGATTGATGCAGTCAGGGTGATAGATTGGGGTTCAAAACCAGTGCGCGCCGGAAATAGTTTTTATAATCAAAATAATGTAGTTTGGGCCGACCCGGCTGTTTTCCGGCTTTTTGGTATTAAACTGCTACTCGGTGATTCATCTGAAGTACTCAACGAGCCTAAATCCGTAGTGTTATGCAAGACGCTGGCCGTCAAATACTTTGGTTCCATTGAAAATGCAATAGGTCAAAATCTCGGATTTAACAACGAAACTGGTTATGTGGTTACTGGCATCATGAATGACCAACCACTGAATACTCACTTACATATCGACATGATGGTTTCCTATGAATCGGCACTGATAAGTTTTCCATGGCTTAGCAGCTGGGGATCCAATTCCATGCCGGTTTATGTGAAACTTATTGAGGGCTGTGATCATAAAACCGTTGCAGAGAAAATCAATGCCGGTATAATGCAACACTACAAAGCCCATGATATGAAGAATAACCCGCCTCTGATGTATCTGCAACCGGTATCGGATATTCACCTTCACTCCAACCACATCAAGTTTCAGATCAATCACAAACAGGGTGACTATAGACTTGTGCTTGTTTTTGTGGTGATAGCGTTATTGATTATTTTTATTGCCTGCATTAACTTCATTAACCTGGCCATTGCCTGTTCGGTGAAGCGGGCTAAAGAAGTTGGCATAAGAAAGGTTATGGGCGCAAACAGAGCCAACCTGATTTACCAGTTCCTTGGAGAGTCGGTCATTATTAGTTTTATGGCAATTCTCTTTGCTCTTGTACTGGTAGAACTGAGTCTGCCGGAATTCAACAGATTGCTCGACAATTCGTTTTCCATTTCGTTCAGCAGCAATTTTCTTTTCAATATCGGTCTTCTGCTCATCTGGATCTTTATCAGCCTGCTTTCCGGCATTTATCCCGCATTGTTTATGAGCCGTTTTCAGGCAGCTGATGTGCTCAAAGGGATCAGAACTTTCAAGATGGGTCAGTCACAATCAGTTAGTGGACTGTTGAGTCGAGCACTGGTCGTATTTCAGTTTCTTGTTGCCATCACGCTTGTTTTTGTCGTTTTGGTAACCAACAGGCAGATTCATTTCGCTCTGACAAAGGACCTGGGGTATAATTATGAAAAGGTGCTGGCTGTTTACCTTCAGGGAGGCGATTCAAAGCAAAAGGCAGCCTTGCTAAAACCTGCTTTCCAACAGCTTCCCGGAGTTAAAATGGTAGCCGCAGCTTCGTTTGTCAACGGGGTAGCTGGAAACCAATCTACAATAACTACAGCTGATTCCGCAGCCACCAACCTGATGGCCAGATTCGGTTATGTGGATGAGGACTTTTTTCCACTTATGGAAATACCCATCGTTGCAGGACGTAATTTCAGCCACGATTTTCCCAACGACCATAACCAATCGGTTATCCTCAATCAGGCTGCCGTAGCTTATTTCGGATGGGACAATCCTATTGGTAAAGTATTCAATCCCATGGGGATGGATACGATAAACAAGCGAATAGTTATCGGTGTAATCAGCGATTATCATTATTACTCGATTCGCCATAAAATTGAACCTGCCGCATGGATACTGAACCCGGAGGACTATTATACTTTGTGTGTAAAATATCAAGCCAAGGATATTACCCAACTGACTGCAAGCCTCGGCGAAATTTGGAACAGCCATTATCCTGACACCCCTTTTGAATTTGTAGAGGCTTCTACCCGGCTCAAACAACAGTATCAGGATGATCAGAACAGCATGAAATTGTTTACCATGTTTACTTTTTTGTCCTTGCTGATTTCTGTTTTGGGTTTATATGGTCTTACTGCACTTCGTGTTGAGCAAAGAACCAAAGAGATTGGCATCCGTAAGGTTCTGGGAGGATCTGTTGAACAAATTATCCGCCTGATTATCCGCGAATTCCTTATCCTTGTCGTAATGGCCAGTGTGCTTGCTATTCCCCTGGGATTTTATTTTTCAACCCGTCTGCTCAATCAGTTTGCCTATGCAGTCGACATTGGGTGGTTTGATGTATTTGCAGCTCTTGCACTAACTACAACCGTTGCGCTGACTACCATCATCATTCATGCTCGCAGGGCTGCTTTGGCTAATCCGGTTAAATCGTTGAAGTATGAATAACCACTAATAATGATAAAGCCATGAGAGAAGTTGTTATCCTGATTCCTGATATTGATCAGGAGCAAAATGTAGAAATTGATGTCCGGATCAACGGACGCACACAAACCCTGAAGTATCGGGTTGAGTTGATTGACTGGGAAGGTAATGATGTTCCTCCCAAAGAAAAAGTTCAGGTGCTCAGGCACAAAATTGAGGAGTATGATAAAGACTGGGAGCTTGTTGAGGTTGGCCCGCCTACCGATAAAAACATTTCACTGATGTTTAGAAAAAAAATAATTTAGTATTTTTCTGAAATAATACAATGAAGATGAAAAGACTGGTAACAATATTACTGCTTATGACCTTAAGCCTGGTTATCACAGCACAACAATCAGAAGAAGAAGCCATTCGTAAGGTAATTCAAACAGCCTATGTTGAGGGTATACATAACAGGGCTGGTGTTGATAAAATTGAAAAAGGGTTTCATCCGGGCTTTGAAATGCTTGGACTTAGTAATGGTTTGTTGACAAAATTTCCGATTTATTCATGGATCGAAACGGTAAAGAAATCAATGGCCGAAGGACAGGCTCAGGCTGATTCAATCAGAGCCGACTACCCACTTATTGATGTTGCCGGAAATGCAGCCATCGCACGTGTTGAATTGTACAGGGGCGAAAAACATTTATTTACCGATTATATGTCGCTGTATAAAACCGAAAACGGCTGGCAGATTGTTGCCAAAATATATTATCGTTTGCCGTAAATGTCGCATTAAAACCGATTTCAGTAGATGAATAAATATGGGGAATTAATAGCAAATTATGTCAGGCTGGCCTTTAGGAGGATGATCAGGCAACCATCGTATGCCCTCATCAATCTGGTAGGATTGTCAACCGGACTCATGGTTTTTTTGCTCATTATGACATATATTGTTCGTGAGTATGATTACGACAGGTGTTGGAAGGATTATGAAAAAATCTACAGGATAAACGCAACCCTCGATTTCAATGGCCGTGTTGATCATTTTGCCATGTCGTCATACAATATTGTGCAAAGCATGAAGCATGACTTCCCTGAAGTTGAAGCTGCAACCATGATTCTCCGGACAAGTTCGTCTGACGACCAAACGGGCATAACCGTTTGGATTGACGACCTCATGTATGAGCTGCGATCGTTTACTTATGCAGATGCGGATTTTTTCAAGGTGTTTGACTTTCCTTTTGTTGAAGGGAATGCGGAAAATGCCCTCAAAGAACCAAAAAGTATCGTAATCAATACCGTGACAGCACATCAGTTTTTTGGCGATAAGCCGGCCCTGGGCAAAATGCTCCGGATCAACAAAACAACTTTCGTCGTAACCGGGGTAATCGACAGAAGCGAAATTCACACCCACCTTCAGTTTGATGCCCTTGCTTCGCTGAACACTTATCCGGCAAGCACTATTGAACAATTTACAAATGATTGGTTCTGGTTGATCGGGTATACCTACGTAAAATTTGGAAATAAAACTGACGCTGAACATTTTGCTGCAAAGCTCGACTGGCTTGCAAAAGAGACCATCCAACCCTGGATCAAACAGGTTAATGTGGATGGAAGCATTCATCTGCATCATGAACCACTAACCCACATCCATTTTAACAATAAACTGCAGTACGACAGCAGCTCCAACACGAACAAGAATTTCGTCAATCTTTTTGGATTCATCGCCGTGTTTCTTTTACTAATCGCTTCGATAAACTACATGAATCTGGCCACCGCCCGATCGATGAAAAGGGCCCGTGAAATAGGCATTCGCAAAGTAGCCGGAGCACACCGCACTCAGCTCATTATGCAGTTTCTGGGCGAAAGTATGGTTCTTAGCCTGATCGCATTTTTAATCGCACTTTCGTTGGCCGAACTTAGCCTTCCGTATTTCAACAACCTCATTGGACTCAATTTATCGCTTTCAGCATTATTCTTTTCTGAATCGCTTTTACCCCTTATAATTCTGATCATGGCAATACTCCTGCTGGGCATGCTCAGCGGATTGTTTCCGGCTTTTGTTTTGTCATCATTCTCACCCATACAAGTGCTTCGACCCGGCATTAATCCCGGTAATACACATATGTTCAGTTCCGGCAATTTAAGAAAGATTCTTGTCGTTTTGCAGTTTATTATATCTATCGGAATGATAATAAGCACATTGGTTGTTTCAAAGCAGTTGAAATTTATGCAAAATGCACCCAAAGGTTTCCAAAGTGAGCAGGTGATGGTGATCCATTTTCCACATGATTCTTCCCTTTTTGCCAACAAAGAGGTGATTCGGCACCAGATATTGGAAGTGCCTGAAGTGCAACAGGTTTCGCTCAGCCAGAGCCTTCCGGGTTACAAGTCGGGACGGTTGATGTTTTTTGTTGGCGACACAGTGAAGCCCGAAGTTCATACAATAAACCTCTATGTGGTAGATCACGAGTTTTTCGATTTGCTGAAGATAAAACTGATCGAAGGAAGGCTGTTTTCGAAGGAATATCCAAATGATGCCTCTACTGCCTTTGTTGTTAATAAAGCAGCAGCTGATTATCTGGGCTACCCCAATCCGCTGGAGGTGGAAATGAACTGTGGAATGGGTGTTCAGGGTAAGATCGTAGGAGTGGTGGATAATTTTCACTATTCCTCCATGCATCAGCCAATTGAGCCACTTGTATTTATTCTGGTTAACAAGAGGGCCGATTATTTGGCGGTTAAACTCAATAGCCGGAACATGTCTGAAACAGTTGCCCGAATTGGGGATATCTGGCAGAAATTCGATTCAAAGCACTTTTTCCACTATACATTTCTCGACGATCGTTTTGCACAGCAATATCGCCATGAGCAGCAAATGTTATCCCTTTTTGGCTATTTCTCTCTTCTGGTAATCCTGATTTCATGTCTTGGATTATATGGATTGTCGGCATTTTCGATCGAACAGCGGACACGCGAAATTGGCATCAGAAAAGTGTTGGGGGCAAGTCCCAGACACACGCTCATGCTGATATTGCGTGGTTTTATGACCCTGGTATTGATTGCAGGCCTGATTTCACTACCGGTGGTTTATTATCTGATGACAGAGTGGCTTAATGGCTTTGCTTTTCGGGTTGGCCTGAATCCCCTTTGGTTCCTGGGTGGATTTTTTATCGCCATGTTAATTGCCTTTGCAACCATCATGATTCAGGCAACGAAAGCATTGAAAGCCAATCCGGTGGATGCTTTGAAATATGAGTAAGGGTTGATTCAATAAATTGTTTGGATTGCAAATCAGTCTGACTATTTTTGTATTCCGGTTTATAAGTAACCTCAATAATATCTATGAAATACAACAAACGCTGCGATTGGCCTGCATCAAACGAATTGATGATCCGTTACCACGATGAGGAATGGGGGGTGCCCTTGCATGACGACCAGAAGTTGTTTGAATTTTTAGTGCTCGATGCCTTTCAGGCAGGCCTTAGCTGGCTCATCGTGCTCAAAAAGCGTGAAGCTTTCCGCGAAGCATTTGATCGTTTCGACCCATATGTGGTGGCAGGCTATGATGAGGAAAAAGTGCAGGAACTTTTGCAAAACCCGGGCATTATTCGCAACAAGTTAAAAATAAGGGCTGCGATAACCAATTCACAGGCTTTTCTAAGGATAGTGTCCAAATATGGTAGTTTCGACCAATATATCTGGCAATTCACTGGCCATCAAACCATCCTGAACAACTGGGTAAGCACAGCCGATATTCCTGCCCGTTCGCCCGAATCGGACAGTATGGCCAAAGCGTTGACAGCAGAGGGCTTTAAATTTGTCGGAAGTACTATCTGTTATGCATTTATGCAGGCTGCCGGAATGGTCAACGACCACCTGATTTCCTGCGAACTTCACCCCATTCACTCCCCGCAAGAATAGTTTATGTTAAATTTGGAAAATCAGGTTGCATACATTCGCTAAAACCCTAATTTTGGGAGAGATTTTCTTTCAACCTTTTTTAATTATTTACCAAATTGAAAACAACCCTACTATTTCTGCTGGTAATTATTGCTTCGTTGCAGGTCCGTGCCGATGCCGACACCAAAAAGATCGACAGCCTGAATAAAATTATCAGTCAGCAGACGGGCCGCGAACGAATCGAAACCCTTATTTATTTGTCGGAACTTTACAGGGAGCTGTCGCCCGGTCAAAGCCTGAAAACCGATACCCTGGCCATCGATTATGCCAAAAGGGAAGGCCTCGACAATATGAAAGGCGTAATTCTGCTATCGATGGGCAAAACGGCTACTGCTTCAGGCGATTATTCACTTGCCGCGCAATATCTTAACGAAGCTATTGACTTACTGGAAAGAACAGACAATTTCATTGAACTTTGCCGTGCATACATAAGTCTGGGAATAGTGCATAAAAACATGGCTGATTATCAAAGTGCATTACTACAATTTGATAAGGCATTCGAACTGGCTTTTGCCAAAAACCTGAAAGACCAGCTTGCTTCGTCGGTCACAAACCGGGCAACCGTCTATTTCTCAATGGGCGACTATAACAACGCCGCCGAAAATTACAGGCAGGCCATGCAGGCTTACAAAGAACTCAATGACTCAGTTCGCTATGCGGTGCTTACAATGAATCTGGGCCTGGTTTACTGGCAATGGAACAAAAGCGACCTTGCTCTGGAAATGATGCTGGAGGCCATGACTGTTTTCGAAAAAAAGGAACAGTTTGTTGAGTTGGGCAAAGTCTACAACAATATCGGACGAATTTACTATCAGGATTTTAAAGACACTACCAAAGCACTCAGCTATTATGAACGATCGCTTGCCATACGCGAATTGCTTGGCAACCAGCTTGGCATGACTGTGGTGCTTGCAAATATCGGTAATATTTACCGCGACAAGTTCCAGTTTGAAAAAGCTTTCAGCTACTTCAGCCGATCGCTTGCCATCAGCAAGATCATTGGTTACAAGGAAGGCGAGGCACTGGCTTATTACTACATGGCAATGGCTCATAAGCAAAACAAAAATTTCCTGCTCTCGAACAGCTATCTTGATAGTTGTATGCAGGTGGCAAACCAACACAACCTCCGCGTTTACAATGATCTGGTTAATGAAGCAAAAATGACCAACTATTTCAACCTGCAGGATTATGATTCTTTTCTTGTGGAATATAAAGTTTTTGTTGCTGGTTACGACTCAACCAGAAGGGCCCTTGCCAACATTGAATTCAGGGAATCCAGTTCGGCCAAACGAATCAGTGAACTTGACGAAGAAACGAATGAGCTGAAAATTACCTTGCGGGCAAAGTCAAAGACTCTCCTGATTTTTCAGGTGACAACAGGTCTGCTGGCCCTCCTGGCAGTTGTACTTTTTATTGTCATGGCCAGGAAAACAAACAAAAATAAACCTTAGGCGACGATTCCTATACTTCAGATTTTTTCTTTGATTTTGCTGATAGTATTGAAAAATTGTGATGAGAGGAAAACAATTTTTCTCTAATCTCTGATGTATACAGATCACCCTTTTTATGAATAACCTGTGCTGTAACGGCCAGTTTTATTGCCTACAACATATATGACGAATACCAAAATTATCGCATCGGAATATCCATCAGCAACAGGTAGGCATCTTCAATGGCTGTGATTTCGAGTTGCCCGGTTTCGGAAATGCCTATTGCATCGCGCTTCGCAAGCACTTCTCCCTCAACCGAAACACTGCCTTCGATCACAAACAAATAGACTCCGTTTTCTTGATCTTTTATGGTGTAGGTGATGGATTTACCTTGCTCTAACCGGCTCAGGCTAAACCAGGCATTCTGATTGATGATCAGGCTATCATTTTCACCGTCGGGAGATACCACACATAAAAAGTTGTTAAGCATGGCACCGGGATCAAAGGCTTGTTGAAAATAGCGGGGTTCAATATTCCTGACTTTGGGAAAAAGCCAAATCTGAAGAAAACTCCCCGGCTGATCAGTCAGTGGGTTGAATTCGGAATGCTTCACACCGGTTCCGGCGCTCATCAGTTGAATCTCTCCCTCCCTGATGATGCTGCCATTTCCCATGCTGTCGCGGTGTTCAAGTGCACCAGATAAAGGAATTGACACAATTTCCATATTGTCATGAGGGTGCATACCGAATCCCATCTTTGGTTGGATAATATCGTCATTGAGCACCCTGAGTACACCAAAATGCATCCTTTCCGGATTATAATATTCTGCAAAACTGAAGCTAAATCTCGAACTCAGCCAGCCATGTTCAGCCCTGCCGCGGGTATTGGCAGGATATATGATTTTATTCATGTATTTTTAGTTTTAGAATTGAAACAAAAGTAAAACCATTTTGTTTAAAATTCGTGAAACAGTTCTGGAACGAGCGATATCAGCAAAGCGAGTATGTGTATGGGGAGAATCCCAATGGATTTTTCCGCGAAAAACTACTCAAGTTACTGCCTGGCAGCATACTGCTTCCGGGCGAAGGAGAAGGTCGTAATGCGGTTTGGGCAGCACGGCAGGGCTGGAAGGTAACTGCAATTGATTATAGTGAAGCTGCCCGCTCGAAAGCTTTGGCACTCGCAGAGCGTCATGGAGGTGTTGCCATTGATTACCATTTGGATGACATTGACAGCTTTCCTTACCCCAAGGACCATTTTGATGCTGCTGCACTAATATTCATCCACCATAGCCCCGAAATGAGGCTTATCACACACAGGAAAATAATGGATGCGCTCAAGCCTGGAGGGTACATCATTGTGGAGGCATTCACGCCTGAACAGCTTAATTACAATTCGGGAGGGCCTAAAAATCCGGAAATGCTTTATACTGCTGAAATACTTTGCAGTGATTTTGCTAGCTTAAACATACTCTTCGTGGACGTGGCCATACACACACTTGATGAAGGGAAGCATCACTCAGGGCCTGCTTCAACGGTCAGACTCTTTGCCCAGAAACCTTCAGATTAATATTTCTTTTTCCTTTTTCTTTCGGTGCTTGTAGGTTTTTCTCTTCTGATTGCCGGCTTTTTGTCATCGTCTTTGCTGAACTTACCAAAGTTTCTGCCTTTTGGCTTTTCGTCTGTCCTTGGACCTGCAGGCTCCACTTTGATGCCATAGGTGTTCCGTTTTTTATCAGCAAATGCATCCAAAACCAGATCAACCGAGAAATTATCGATTTCGACAAAAGAGAAACTGTCGTGCAGTTCGATGCGGCCAATACTAACTTCGCGCGAGCGGGTGAGCTCGTTGATGAGCCCAATAAGGTTGGATGGAGCCACTTTATCTTTCTTACCTACGCTGAAAAACAGTTTTTTATACCCTGAATTGTTATCACCCCTTTCGGCACGACCACCTCTTTCGCTGCGTTCACCTCTTTCACTACGCTCACTTCTTTCGCCACGTTCACGTATCGATCCTTTTTGGGATGAACGCTCCCGCTCATAGGGTTTTCTGCTGTATGATTCGCGGTCGCTTCCTTTTGTTTCAATAACGTTCATGTCAGGAGCATTCCGGTAATATTCCAGAAAGCGGTTGAACTCGAGTGAAACAAATCGTTTAATGATTTCTTCACGGTCCATCCATTCCAGTTTGCGGTAAATAACGGGGAGGAAGGAGTCAATTTCTTCGTGGTTAACCAATACCTTTTCCATTGAGTCGATGTGGTTAAACAATTGTTTTTCACACACCTGTACTCCGGTTGGTATTTTAGTCATGGCAAATTCACGGCCTACTTTTCGTTCGATCAGTTTAATTTTACTCTTCTCCCTGAGGTTGATTATACTGATACAAATACCTGTTTTGTCAGCTCTTCCGGTTCGTCCGCTCCGATGGATATACACTTCAGGTTCATCAGGCAGGTTGTAATTAATTACATGGGTCAGGTTATTAACGTCCAATCCTCGGGCAGCCACATCAGTAGCTACCAGCAGCTGAAGGTTTCCGCTTCTGAAACGTTTCATCACATGGTCGCGCTGCGATTGTGACAGGTCGCCGTGCAGGGCATCAGCATTGTAACCATCGCGGATAAGTGAATCAGCAATTTCTTGAGTTTCAATACGTGTGCGGCAGAAAACGATAGCGTACACATTCGGGTTAAAATCGGCCAGGCGTTTTAGTGCTGCATAACGATCTTTGGCATGAACCAGATAATAGATGTGTTTTACATTGGCTGTTCCGGAATTGCGCTCTCCAACGGTTTTAATTACCGGGTTTTTCATGTATTTGTTGAGGATACGCTCTACCTCATCGGGCATGGTTGCCGAAAACAACAAGGTGTGTTTCTCTTCCGGCATCTCCTGCAAAATAGTGTCAACATCCTCCTGAAAGCCCATATCGAGCATCTCATCTGCTTCATCGAGTACAGCCCATTTCACATGGCTGAAATCAACTTTGCCCCGTCGAATCATATCATTCATACGACCCGGAGTGGCAACAATTATTTGCGGGCGATCATACAACTGCTTCAGCTGCACGTCAATAGAAGCACCGCCATAAATCGGGATGATCTTCATTTTTGGCATAAAAACTGCAAAACTGGTCAGGTCGCGTGTGATCTGCATACACAGTTCGCGTGTTGGACAAAGTATAACTGCCTGAATCTGCCTGAGTGTAGCATCTATGTGTTGAAGCACGGGCAGTCCGAAAGCAGCAGTTTTGCCTGTTCCGGTTTGAGCAAGACCAACCAGGTCGGTAGGATTTTCGAGCAGTGTGGGAATAACAGCGGCCTGAACAGGCATTGGTTCGATGAATCCTAAGGCTTCCACTGCCTTTTGGAGGTCTGGATTCAATCCAAGTTCTTGAAAATTAGGCATAAAAATAAATAGTGATTAAGGCGGCAAAGGTACGCTTATTCCCAGTTGATATGCTCAAACAAGGCGAAATAAACTTATATGCATTGGAAAGTGTGCAGGATTGGATGTATAATTGCCTGTTATTACTTACTTAATCAATATATTAGCATCGCAAACATGTGTTCGGAATTCATTTTTGGCTTTTGTTTTTTATGGCAAAAGTGGTATTGCACGCCAATGCGTTACAAATCATCCCTTGGCTAAGTTTCGGCTTGCAATATCTGGCTTATCCTTCCCTTAGAACGGATAACCGATTGCCAGGTTGAAGATCAGATTTTCCCTTCGCCAGTATTTATCGGCAAAATCAATCTGGTCAATCACCCACCTGTCTCCCTTGTTGAACCACGGCTTTCGGACAGGGAAAGCAAGGTCAGTGCGCAAAATCAGAAAACTTAGGTCAAATCGCAAACCAAACCCGGTACCCACAGCCAGCTCATCCATAAAATCCTTGCTGAACCTGCCTCCGGGCTTGAGGGGATTGTCGTTGAAAAGCCAGATATTGGCGGCGTCAACAAACAAGGCCCCATGTACCACACTGAATAATTTAACCCGGTATTCGGCATTGAGTTCTAGCTTTATATCGCCTGATTGG
This sequence comes from Bacteroidales bacterium UBA6192, assembly GCA_002422725.1. Taxonomy (GTDB): domain Bacteria; phylum Bacteroidota; class Bacteroidia; order Bacteroidales; family F082; genus UBA6192. The sequence goes on along the minus strand of DITE01000030.1, from coordinate 20,763 downwards.
TCAGGTAGAAAAATGTCGGAATTTGATTCGTCCTGTCTGTAAGTCCCCGGTCCGACCGAACGGGCTCTGAATGCCCTGATACTGTTTGTTCCTCCGGCAAAAAACTGCTTAATGAATGGAAGCTCGGAAGAATTGCCGAAAGGATACCCTACTCCTGCAATAATGCGGCTAACAATCTTTGAGTTGCGTCCGGTCTTTAAATAGTATCTGAAATCGCCGTCAATCTTGGCATATTGTGAATAACGTGCGCCTAAAATAGTGGCCGTATCGTTGGTCTTATAATTGGCTCCCTGGACAAGTCCCAGTATGTTTCCGGCAAGATCAAGGTTTGCATTGAAGTAGATGTTGTTTCGTCGGGTTATATCCAACTGATTATTGTAGGTAAACGAATAGGTTGGCCCCATGATGAACTGCTTTTCAATAGTTTTCGCCAGAATGGGGTTATTTGCAATACTATCCTGATACGTGGCCGTGACATTGGCCGGCTGAACAAAATTGATGCTGACAACATTTAGTTCGTGTTCCTTGGTAAGGCTTTCTTTCCAAAGATAGCCTGCTGTGGTCCGGAATGAATTCAGGGTATATAGTGCCTGCTTGTTCAGAATTTCATAACCCAATAAAAATTTGGTTCTGGGCACATTGGCTTTTGAAGTATTGATTTGGACAAAGGGAACAACAAACTGAGGGATTGACAGTGTTGCCTCGGTGCCAATCCTGAACGTATTATAGCCAGGTTTTGTGCCACTGATTTGCACTTCAAAACTCCCATAACCCCTTATCATTAAATGCTCGGCACCCCGGAAAGCATTCCTGTTGCGCCAACTCAACGAGATTTCTGATCCGGTAAGGTTATTCGATTTTGTTGTACCAAGCACTTCAGCACGTATCGACTTGCGCGGGAGTGGAGTTAGATAATAGAAAGCATTTAGTGTGGGTTCCAGGGCTTTTTCATCCCGTTCGAAACGATTTGTAACCAGCTTGAATGAACCAATCGATATTAACCTGTTTAAGGTAAGGTTATGCGCTTTACGGTTGTAAACATCACCGCGCTTAAAAATGATAGACCTGGTGAAAACACCCGACTTGAATGTTTTTTCCTTATCAATCAGATGGAACCCATCGATCAGTACTGCATCATTCATAGAAGAGTCATTTACTATTTTCGTCAAACTGAAATTGGGATAAATGTAAATATCACCGATGACAAAACTATTCTTTGCAAGTAGTGGTGTTTCTTGTTTCACTTTAACAAACAGATTCACCGTATGCTCTCCTGCAGTGCTGTCAACCAGAACAAGCAAGTAGTCCGGATTGAAATAGTAAAATCCTTCTTCCTTCAGAGTCTGATCGATGCGATCGCGTTCACCTTTGATAACACTCAGATTGTAGGCATTTCCGGTTTTGAGAAGCGATTTGGCAGCCGTTGCAGCCACAGCTTTACCCAGTTGACTGCTATCTGCAATAAAGTTTACAGAACGTATGTGGTACTGAACACCCGGAAAAGCCTGATAAGATGCTTTAACCTTTCGACCCCTGGAAGTAGTATCCCCATTAACCAGCGATTTGTAATAACCTTTGTTTTCAAGGTAATTTTGTAGTATGTTCCGGTTAAGTTGCAGGTCAACGACACTTGCCAGAACCGGAGCTTCACCTATCTTGTTTTTTAACCAGTTGCGCAGGCCTTTTGGCTTTTTTGGCGTGCCGGATATGTTGTAAGCAAGCAGTTTTGGCCTCAAACCGAGAAATGAGCTATTCGGTTCAGGACGTGTCAGGTCGTTAAGTTCACGCCGGAGGTTTTTCTTTTCCTTTTTATTCAGATGCGTACCTTCGATTCTTACTTTAGCCCCCACGTATAGTTTTTCGCCTTTGGGCAAATACCGCGTATTGCTGCATGCGCCAAGTACAATCAGACAGCAAACCAAAACGTAATATCTTATTTTCCTGACCATTATTTCCTCTCCTCCTCTAATAATCGTTTGGCCTCTTTTTCATGTTTCCGGGAAAAAAGTTCTTTAAACGAAGTATAATCAAGCGTAATAATGAACCCAACTCCGGTTTCAATCAGATAACCTTCGGCTACGCCCTGATATTCATTTTTACGGTAGGCTCTTAGCATATAACGTCCATCGCGTGACAGCTGGTAGTCAAGAGCAACGTTTCCGGCAATATTCGAAGCATTCTGGTTGGCATTTCTAGGCCCCTCCAGTTCAAAATTGCTTCCAATACTTACCTTGAGCTGGTCGTTCAACAACTTTTTACTAATCCCCACATTCAGATCGGTGCGGTTTTCCAACTGGCCGGTCGTGTAATCATCGCTCGAAACCAGGTCGAAGTTTAAATCAACACCTTCTATAAGATTTCCTGCCAGTTGGTTAATTTGTTCAGATAGTATCTTGCTCACACTGTTGCGCGCCATTGATTCGATTCCACCTCCGCCGGCACCACTTGCAAATGGATTCTCAGCCACAAAACGGTTTAGCAGCAACAAGGCAAAAACCTGTTTGTTTAACTCCGATGGCTGTGATCTTAACTGTGTAAGCTGGTATTGCACATTGTCAACCACATCTCTGGCCACATTATAGTTTCGGTTGGGCAGTATGATGTCAAAAGTAAGCACTGGTCTGATCAGCTCCCCTTTCATATTCAGTGTCACCTCAAAAGGCAGTTTTTGCTTGTAGCGGTTCAATGCGGCCGGAGGTTCGTCAAGCTTGCTTTCTATCAGATCATAAGGGGCTGTGTTGGCAATATAAATTGCTGTAACATTTGCTTCGGCAGTTGTGGGTTCTCCCTGCCAGACAATCTGACTGCCTTTTTCGATGATAAATCGCCTTCTTAAAAAATTAAACGAAAGTTCATAAGCTCCCTTTGTGACATCAAAAGTCCCGGTAAGATTTACTTTTCCGCCCGGGTCAATGCCTGCCGTCAATTGTGCCTCACCCTGAATATTCAGAAAATCACCGTTGGCTTCATCAATAACGATATTGAATATGGCACTTGAATCAGCTTCAACATTCATCAAAATATTCATTCCCCTGATACTTGTCGTATTCAGTGTGTCTAATCCTATTTCCTGAGTAAGAAGTCGTTTCGGTTCATCCATATCAAGAAACTCAACGATTCCCTCCCGATCAACAACTCCCGGAGCACTTTGAGGGATGACAACCGTTAAATCAGTTCCCTTGTTAATCCGCACACTGCCATCAACCTCCGGACTGTCAATGTTGCCCCTGATACGTAAATCGCTGTCAAGAAATACTTGCCCATAGAAAAGTTTGTTGTCCCTTTTGGTGCTGCTTAATACCTTGAAATTTTTACTGGACACATCAAGCCCGAAGCTGTAATCGATGAAATTGGTTGTATAAACTGAACCATCAACGATTGCTTTATTGCCAACCGTATCAACCAGGGTAAAGGTGTCGAAATGGATTCCTTCGCTTGTAAAACTTACTTTTTCGTTTTGAATCGTAAAGTATGAGTTCAGCCTGGCAATGTTAAAAGCAGCCTGTTTAAAGTGCAGATCGCCACGAACTTCCGGCGAAGATGTAGTTCCGGTAATTTTCAGTTTACCGCTAATATTTCCGGATGAATTTCGCAGGTTATCCATGCTCAAGCCTTCCAATGAAGGCAGGTAAAGGTTGCGGATATCCAGATCCAGATCGAAACTACTTTTGTTATCCGGCTTCACAAAATACTCACCATCGAGCCTGATATCGTTTTCATTTCCGGTTATGATAAGGTTGGCAGCGAAAGTATTGGCCTCTTTATTGTTGATTTTAAGACTGATATCACCCAATGTATCATTCCTGAAGGTGAAACTCTTTATATTCAGTTCACCATCAAAAACGGGGTTTCCTTTGAGCTCACTCAACACCATTTTTCCCGTGATGGATCCATCTGCCAGAAGCTTGTCGGAATCGATTATGGATGTCAGAGTGGATATTTTGAAATTGGTTAACTGAAGCACTAATGGCGCATTGGCCTCCTGTGGCTCGCTACTAACCGACAATTTCTGATCCTTGGCATAAAAACCAAAATTGCTGGCTATGAATCCTGTGTTGCCAAACTGTATATAGTTTTCCCGTTCAACAGACCATGTTTCATAATTCAGTACTAAGCCTTCCTGTTTTAAATGGAATTGGAATTGATCGGAAACCCTGGCAAGTGTTCCGGCAAGTATATACTTATCTTTATCATCGCCATCTTTAATAATCAGCGTTGTTGCAAGCTGATTGTTTTCTGCTTTTCCACTCAGATTGATTTTATGAATCTTAAACGATTCAGATGCCATTTTGTCCAATGAAATGGAATAATCCAATGCATTCGCATTGCTTTTTACAAGCAGGTTAACATGCTCAAGGGTCATGCCTGCATAGACGATTTTTGGTATTGATCCTGCTATGTTAAGCCCGTCAACTTCGCTGTTAAAACTTCCTTTGATCACAACCGGTTCCAGATGTGTCAGCTTTGGAATCAGTTCCTGCAGTATTGGCTGGCTTGTTGTTTTGAGTTCAAAGGTGAAATCCTGTGGTCTTGTTGTCAACAATTGCACGCTATCGCCGGTTTGTATATATTTGTTGAAATGAATCTTGAGTGCATTGCCCATGTCAGTAAGGTAATATTGACCTTTCAAACTGGCGGTTAAAAGATCTGATTGAAGGCGAATTTCTTTTTGGTTGTCCAGTATTAAAGCAGTAATAATCAGGCTGTCCATTTGATGCTGCTTACCTTCGGAAGTAATCTGTAATTGGGAAGCATAAATTGTCCCGAGTAAGCTATCGGGATTGGTTGAGGCCAGATCCGCATCAATTTTTCCCCTTAACCGAAGATCCGAACCAGAAAGATGAAGTTGTTGAAGATGCAGACTATCAATATCAAGGGTGAATTTTATGGCCGGATAACTATACTTGAAATTGGCTATGGCATCCAATCCAAGCTGCAAGTGCTGATCCTTTATGGAGGCATTAAGTTGAAGATCCTGATGAGCGATTTCACCTATCAACTTGATGTTGTGGTAGTTGTAACCCATCACCGAAGCGCTATGAAAAAATGTACTGAACTGTGCCTGCATGGTTTTTGGGTCTAAACCAATACCCTTTACTTCAGCTTTTCCGTTCATCAGTCCCAGGGTTGAGTCTTGTTTCAACAGAAGACCAGGGTTAAAGTCAATGAACTCAATCGTTGCATTATACGATTCATTTCCAGTCTGCTTAATATTTTTCAAATCGGCCAAAAGATGCATTGCACCAAAATCGGACTTCAGATCAAGATTTGCGATAAAACTGTCAATACCTCCATTGAAATTGCCTGAAAGGCTGAATTTTGATGGCAGCTGCACTGTTTCAGGTATCATTTCTGCAGATAGAAGTTTCTTCAGATCAGCCTCCCCTGAGGAGAGTTCATGAATGTTGATGTTGAAAACGGTTCGGTCAATTTCAGGTAAGCCGGTGATCGAACCCGAAACGTTAATCTGTGTTGTTTCAAAACCAGATAACCGGAATTCATCAAAGTTTAACTTTTCCAGACTACCGTTTATTTTACCTGAGATTTTCATTGTTGCCCCGCCATTGTTTTTAAAGGGGACAACATCCTTTAACTTTGGGACAAAAGTTAATACATCCTTGAATCGTAAGCTGCTGTTCACCAAATTGGCATCAATCCTGAGTGTTCCGGGATTATTTGCCAGGCTTTGGAGCGATGGATATCCCACACTGATATAATCACTAATTGTCGTGCCGGGTGTTTCAAGGTTAAGGTTCTCCAGCACTATTCCGGTTTGACAATAGATAAAGTTGGTAGTCAGATTATTCAATACAAAACCATCTTTATTGGAGAAGCTTGCTTTGCTGATCTGGCCCGAAATGGTATCTGAGCTATAAGATAAATTGTTTGCTTTTAAATTAACTCCAGCCAGTGCAATGTGTGCATAATCCATTCCTTCGGTGAGTTCCGGCTTGTTGAAATTGTCGAACTGCAGGTCATTATTACTGAGATCAATGTTTTTAACAGTCAGCTTCCAATTGTTGTTTTGGTCGATATTGGTTTCATTTAGTGCATCGTTTGCCTCAACTTCTTCCAGTTGATGCTTCCCAAGAGCCAATGCAGCCCGTGTATCCTTCAGCTCGATGGTTTTCAGCTCAATCCGTTGGTTCTTTATGTCGATCAGGTCGACTTTCAAAAGCAAACTGCTTAGGTCTATACTTGATTTTAACTGAGAAATATCGTTTTGATATTCAATGTTAATCCTTGAGAGATCAACCGTCCCAATATCCAGCTCAGGTACAATCTGTTCTTTGCTGTTTTTTTTAACTTCGGCAATATTCTCCTGTTTTGTGGGTGGAGTGCTCTGGAGCACACGTGCATTTAAACCGTCTAACAATATTTTGGGCACCGAGAACTTCATATTATCAAGGTCGAATTTATCAATCCTGATTTCAAAATGATCGATGTTGAGGTTGATATCATTTGCTGTTAGTGCATCCGTGAACGAAACACTGATCTGGTGGAGGATAATTTTGTGAATTGAGAACTTCATCTTGGACGGAGTGTCCGATGAAACCGTATCATCTTTCGCAAATGCCTTCAGGATATAATCAAAATTGAAACTGCTGTCGGGCATTGTACGGTGAACTCTGGCAGTTATGCCTTTAAGTTCAACCTTATTGACCTGGATCTGGTTTTTCAATAATTTGAATAAACTGATGTCAACCTTAAGCATGTCGCCAGCCAATAGTGTGTCCTGATGCTGGTCTTCAAAATACACTCCTTCCAGCACAATCATCTTTGGCAGATCAATCCGCAGTTTCTTTATTTCAACTTTTGTTTCAATTTTCTTTTCCAGAAATGTAATAGCTTTTGTGCGTATAAAGCTCTGGATAGGATCAATCTGAATGAGGAAATATATCAGCAAAACCAGAAAGATGATAGTGGCTGTGACCCATAACAGGATTTTAAGAGAAAGTTTAATAAATCTTTTCAAAACAAATTTTCAATCAGGATATTCAGGGCATAGGGTAACCTGATTTAAGGATTAAATCAGTACATTTTCTGTAAATGTAAACATAATCAACTGACTAATCAATATTTTCACATAATTTAAGAATTCATCGCGGGTATGGAAAGGCGCTCTCTATCCTTTTTCATGCCCTTTTCTGAATGATTCTTCAAACATCATGCATGAGTATATTCGGTTATGAATGCAGTCCACGACATGGATTAATCCATCCTTCTTACAATGACTTTACCGTTATAGAGCTGATCAGGCGTAATAAATCTGTAAACATACACACCAGCTGAAAGATGAGAAATATTTACAGGACGATTAACCATCATTCTTTCCGAAAGCACTTTCCGCCCTTGTGTGTCATACAACTCAACCCATGCCGGACCTTCTGTGACTGAACCTTCGAAAACTACATACCCGCTTGCCGGGTTAGGAAACACCCTGACTTCAGCTGCTTCCTTTTCGATTTGTCCGATAATGGTTGTCTCAGAATAATGAAAATTTACCTTCTCATCTGTCATCCAATCGTTTAATTCGATACTCCAATCAAAATCAGTCAAATCCAGTATCATATACTGAAACATCGTTTCTGAACCTTCTCCCAGATCGGGTAGGATAAGGTCATCGTAAGTAAAATTAATATCGTAGGAAATGTCTGTACGATGCCCCTCAGCCCAGCGTGAAAACTCGTTATCCCATTCATAATCAATCATCATGACGATATTGTTCCATTCATCAAAAAAATAGTCATAGCGATATTGGGGTGCCCATGCATTATTGCTCCACCAATAATCTATACCTTGAACCATATTGCCATTGTCATCAAACTCATAGGTTTTCTTGTATTGTTCAAGCCAGCCGCCATTCTCCCAACTGAAGTCTAAATAATGTGTTGGCAATCCTTCCGGCGAAAAGAAAAATTGTCTTTTCCAGAGCGGATCCCAGTCGGTGGCTTCGTCGTTCCAGTAGAACTGAGTTTCTTCCAGCAAATGGCCGTCCTCATCGTAGTTGTTTTCCGTTTTTTGGTAATTCCCCCAATCTTCGATTGTTGGCTGCCAATATTGAAATTCTTCCAAAATCATCAATCCCTCAATGTTGTATGTATAAAGATATCTTCTGTCGGCAACCCAAACATCTTCAACCCAATCATACATGCTGTAAAGTGTTCTGCTGCCTTCATCGTTATAGGCATACTCCTGTTTCCTGCTGGGGATCCAGTTTTCTGTTAAAGCATCCCATGAATAATTCACGCTCAGCAACTCATTACCCTGATCATCGTACGAATACAGGATCTTTCCCATGACCAGCCAGTTGTTTTCTTCATACAAAAATGACCTGAATTCTATCATCTGACCGTTATCATCATAGCTATATTCATAGCGGTAATATGGAATCCAATCGGTGCGAAACATTGATACAAAAAACTCAGTAACAGAAGTTTGCCTGCCAAACTCATCAAAGGTGTAGACGCTTTTGCCTGCTTCACCCCACACCTCATCGTCCAGCCAGGTGTCATAAATTAACGAGTCAAGTTGTTGTTTGATGTCGCTATACGGATTGTGTGTTCTTGTTGGCTTCTGCTTTGATCCTGTCAACCAATGGTTTTCATTATGATCAAGGCCTAGGTTGTTCAAACCTGCAAAGTATTCCTTAATATGGCCTCCCGGCTTTTCACCGGTCGGCTTTGTAAAGGAGGATTGAGCATGAAGTCCGTGTGAAAAAACCCACAGACTGAATAGGAATAGAATGAAGCTTTTCATGGTTTCTGGGTGTTTATTGAATTAACTTTATGCCTGTTCACTTGTATGACCTTTGATTTTCAGGACATAAAATTACGACCCGAAAGATGAAACACAATATTTTAGCAATCAAAACGTAACAATTTTTCACTATTTATATTCATTCTTAATTGTTGTGAGGTCTGAAACCGGCGTTCAGGCTTTATAGGATGGTAATATAATGCATCAGATCCAAGCTGTTTTGCATATTATTCCGATCTTTGCTGCATGAATCCTAAACTATTTACTTTCTTGCTTCTGCTGCTTGTCATACCTTTGAGTCATGGGTGCAAAAAAGAGAAAGATCCCTGGGTCTGGTGTATGGATTGCACTATGAATGATATTGTAGGTCAGTTTGAAGGGAAGGGATATTACGTTCATGCCGATAATTCAGTCGAGTTGTTTGACCAGCCGGTATATCTGAACATCAGTGAGCAGGGTATCGACGGTCTGACTGTTCAGGTTGGAATTCTTAATCGTTTCTATATGAGTATCGGGGGACAGTACACCCAAACTTACTACCTGTCATTAGGATCCATGTCAGAAGATTTCTACCTGACCATTTGGAAAAACAACGATGAGATTAAGCTTTCAGGAACGGCAAAAAGATTCTATAGCAAAATTGTGGGTGATGTTGAATATAAAATTACGACTGAGTTACTCGACTTTGAGGTTTTTCATGTAGAAGATTAACCCAGTTTTTCCATCGCGTAGGCATACGCACCAATAGCCACAGCAGCCGAAGTTCCAAGCCTGCTTATACCAATGCCGGTTTTTTTGGCCGGATCATACCAGATTTCTTTGCTGCTGTATGGCACTTTGATCATTGAACCTGTTTTAACCACAAACTCCGACCTGCCTTCTTCTGTTTCCAGATTCACTGCATTAATTTCCAGCCGGCTAACCTTTCTGCCTTGCAAATCGATAAAATGACCATTCAAATGATCAACAATTTTGCTCAGATACAATGGCCATGCACCCGAAAGTCCACCACCGATTACAACCAAGCCGTCGATAAGTGTTACTGCATTGGCAATGGTGTCGGCTGCAGCTTCGGCCATTTCATCAAATGCTGTCAAAGCTGCCTGTTGATCACCCATTTGGTTCCCCAAAGCAATTTCATAAATCTGTTGTGGCTCCGGACATTCATCAGAACGTATGCCCGACTCACGGATATAACTTCTTTTGATGCCCCGGATCGAAACGCTGTCCTCAGCGCTGGTTTGGGTGAAAAGCATATTGCGCATACGGTTTATCTCACCTGCCGCTGAATTGTCGCCCTCGAGCAGTTTTCCATTGCAGACGATTCCCCCACCAAGTCCGGTTCCAAAAGTAAGGCCAAGCAAATTTCTATATCGCTTTGGATTTCCTGCCCGCTCAAGAAGCATATTGGCTTGGGGCAAAAGACCCGCCAGGGCTTCACCATACACAAACAAATCGCCGTCGTTGTTGATGAATACCGGCATCTGAAATTGCTCTTCGAGCATGGCTTTTAGCGGCACGCCTCCTTTAAAATGGGTCAGGTTTTCCAGATCTCCGATAATACCATTTTCATAATCGGCCGGGCCAGGGAAACTGAAACTGATTGCTTTTGGCTTTTTACCCAATTCATTTTCTACCTGCCTGAATCCCCTGATGATTTTTTGCAACACATCATCCAATGTATCTCCGGCTGATGGAATAGTAAATGCTTTGATTATTTCACGCGCATCCTTTACGGCCGAAAATTTAAATCCCGTTCCTCCGGCGTCTAATACCGAAATGATGTTGTTTTTAATTGGACTCATGATTATACAATTTGGCAGGTAAAATTAGGAAACTTTGTTGCATTTCAATGGCTCAGCAAACAACTGTGAAGAATAGTGTATTTTGGACCTGATGGAGTTAGTTTGCTTTCATACAAGTGAAACCTGTCAACCGAAGTGTTTAAATAAACTGCTGATGGCAACTGATCAAAAATGCGATGAAAACGATGCTTGTCGGTTAGCGACCTGATTCTTCCGAGGGTCAGATGCGGGACAAAATTCTGCCTGTCGCGCGCAAACCCAATTCTGTCCATGCCATCAAGAACATCATTCGCCAGGGCAAAAATCTCCGGACTCTGGTTTTGCGACCCAATCCAAACTACCCTTGGGTCATAGCGACTGCCAAAGATTCCATGTTTGTCGAACTGAAGGTCGAACGATTTGTGTTTTTGTGATATACTGTCGAGCTCACTGGAAATAACAGGGACTTTGTCCGGATGGGTTTCTCCGATGAACTTTAGGGTGAGGTGCATTTGTTCCGGGTTGACCCATTTGATTGACTCATGCTTCAATTCTGACTTCAGGGTGGTAAAAAAATCAAGCAAGGGTTTTCCTGCATTTAATTTTATAGCGATAAACAAACGTATCATAGTATGATTGATATGTCTCGCAAAGATAAAGAGATACCTGAACACCTTGAAGAATACCGGAAATTGACAATTCTCTGTCAAATTTTAGAAAAAAAAAGAGGCTGCCTTTTGAAGACAGCCTCCTAACCAAGGTTCAACCAACACAAAATTACATGGTATGAGTAAAAGAACGACGGGGAACGGGAGTTCCCAAGCTTTTAAATATTTTCGTTCGCAATGCGAACCGTGTCAATTTGGATATCATTAATTTCCTGTTCCTCTGTCATGCGAAAATCAATTTCATTCATTATTGCTTCTTGTGCAATCTCTTCGGTATCGAATGGGATGTCCTGAATAAATGATTCCTCTGTCACTTCAAATTCAACATTCAGTGCTTTGTCCGACATCACTTCACTGTAAACATCTGTTGTGCTGAAGGGAATGTCATGAATAAATGCTTCATCTTTTTGTCTGGGCTCAAATCCTTCGGCCCGGAGATTTGTGAAAAGAATGATTGAACTTATCAGGGTAATTATTATTGCTTTCATTTTATTTCTGTTTGATTAATTAGATATCATACATCGTGCCAAAGTGTATAAAATATTGTTATATAATACTATATGATTTTTTTCAAATGAATATCTTAACCAGAATATGTCCATTGCCACACAGTTTTGTTCGCTGGTGGACAGTTTTTCGTTCCCCAAACATTATTATATTGTCCATTGACCGGTAATTGATCGGGCAACAAATCGGAAACCCATTTCAGGATGGCAGTTGAATATATTTGAAACCAGAAGCATTAGAAGTTCTTTGAGATATTTGTATCGGCTGATGCAGAAAATGTCATAATTTTGAGGCTTTGTTGAATCAAGCCGTAGATGTGAAAAAGTCAATTCTGGTCGTTACCCTTGTTGTTTTTTGCGTAAGGTTTATGTTAGCTGATAGCACGAGTGGCCTAATCATCCATGCTGCTGACCATCAGGTTTTGATCACCGAAGCACATCCCGTTCTCGACACAGATCAGGAAATTACTTCTTTTACTATTCCTTTGAAGCGGGCAGGTAATCTCATGTTGGTTGACGCCCTGGTTGACGGCTTGCCCGGAAACCTGATTTTCGACACAGGCTCCTCCCGTATTGTCCTTAATGCCATTTATTTCAGGCAGGGCCGAAAGGTAAACAATCAGGTATCGGCAGGGGTTACGGGTGTTTCGGGACCGATAAGCCAGACAGGGATTGACAAAATACTAATTTCTGAAATCGAATACAGAAAACTGATGGCAGATGTGACCGATCTTGGACATATTGAAAAAGCCAGAAACACAAAAGTGTTGGGTCTGTTTGGATTTAGTCTTTTCGCAGAGTACGAAATAGTTCTTGACCTGCAGAAAAGTCAGGTGGTGTTGCATAAAATAGACTACAACGGTAACAGAAAAATGCAGGAAGCTACAGTAAACTTCGATCTGGAAATTCCAATAACGCAGGTGTCAGGCATCGTTTTCATCGAAGCCCGTATGGCCAACAAAAGATGTACGTTTTGTATTGACACGGGTGCCGAAACCAATGTGCTGAGCAACAAACTACCCACAAAAATTCTCAACAGCCTTACCGTTCTGCGACGCACCAAACTCCGGGGTGCCGGTTCGCAAAGCACCGAAGCGCTTTTTTGCTTAATGAATGACTTCAGTATCGGTAAGCATCGTTTTTCTGATATGAATGCCCTGGTTACCAATCTCTCGCATATGACTTATGCATATGGATTCTTTATTGACGGTATGCTGGGTAACGACTTTCTTGAAAAAGGGGTTTTTTGTTTTAATCTCACAAAAAATAAATTAGGTGTTAACTTTGTAGTGAGTAGCCATGAAGAATAGACCCGTTTTTTGGATACATTTTATAGCCATTCTTCTCATGGCCGGCACTTTGTTTGCGCAGCACAAGCCTGAAACAGCGGGGAGGTTCGAGAATGGTAGGTTCGTGCTTACCATTAACCTGAAGTGGACCGAGGAGCAAATATCAACCTTTGCTTCCTTATACGATCTGGATAGTTTACTTATCAAAGCAATCTTTGAAGGAAAATTTAAGCATATTTCTGACTGCACTTACTGGACGAGCACCTTAGTTAAACCGGGTGTTGTTGAGTTGTCAAAATCTTTACAACCACCATCGCCTCCTCCGGTTTGGTACGCTGATGTGTTTCTGATCGACGATAAACTATCCGGGAAAGAAACCAGGATTGTAGCCGAATATGCTGATTATGGAGTCAACACCTTCAGCAAGGCGAATGCATGGATTATCCGGGACAACAAAGCCTGTTTTTTCCTGCCCGGCAACCTTCATGCTAAAGCAGTGTATATTTCGGGATCCTTCAATCAGTGGAGCACCATGCAACACCCTATGCAAGCAGTAGATTCAGGCTGGACGATATGCCTTGACCTTGTTCCCGGAAAGTACCTGTACAAGTATATCATTGACGGAAAATGGCAACACGATCTCAACAATAAAATCAAGGAGAGAGATGGTCATCATGGCTACAATTCAGTAGTATTTATGACCAATCACTATTTCAGGCTATTTGGTCACCGACTGGCAAAAAGGGTTTTTGTTACCGGCAGTTTCAACGGCTGGAAAGAGAAAGAACTACGCATGCTACAAAACGGGCTGGGCTGGGAATTGCCAATTTTTCTCAGAGAAGGCACTCATGCCTATAAATTCATTGTTGATGGTGAATGGATGACCGATCCGGGCAACAAGGTGACGCGCTCAGATGGCAGAGGCAATCTGAACTCCTTTATGGGTATTGGCGACACATTGGTGTTCAGGCTGAAAGCTTATCCGCAGGCGAAAAAGGTTGCGCTTGCCGGTTCCTTTAATAACTGGAACCCTGATGAACTGATCATGGAGAAAACAACTGATGGCTGGGAGTTTCCTTATGTGCTGGGTGCCGGGAATTATGAGTATAAATTTGTTGTTGACGGAAAATGGATTACGGATCCGGACAACCCGTTAACAACAGGATCGGGCGATTTTACCAATTCCTTCATCTCTTTTAAGCCAAGTTTCACCTTCAGACTAAAGGATTATCCCGATGCCAAAAATGTGATCGTAAGCGGAAGTTTCAATGGCTGGTCGCACAGCGGCTACCAGATGTTTAAAAGTGATGATGGGTGGGTTTTGCCTGTCAACCTGAAACCAGGAAGGTATTCTTATAAGTTTGTTGTCGACGGCAAATGGATACTCGACGAAGCCAATCCACTGTGGGAAGAAAACGAATACGGAACCGGAAACTCGGTTCTATGGGTTGAGTGATCTGATTTTGTCAATTTCTTAATTGGCTAAAATAATTGCTTCAAAAAAGGGGTCAGGTTTTTTTTCTTCGTTTTAACTCCAACTCCAGGCTGGCATACCAGGCCTCACCAAACCGCCTTACCAATGCGTCTTTCAGAAAAACATAGAGAGGAGTGCCGGCCTTGTTTCCCTTACGCACTGCAGGCAGACAGATGCTCCATTGATGGTAGGTAATATGAATAAATCCATCTTTTTCAACAAGCCTGACCGGGTATAAATGACAGCTTACAGGTTTACGGAAATCTGATTTTCCAGCCAGCCAGGCTTTTTCTATGGCACAAAAGCTTACGTCATTGGGATGAAATCCCGTGAAGGCGCATTCACGGCCATTGATTAACGGAGTGACGAAATTGCCAAGAATATCATAATCAAAAACACCCTGTTCTTCAACCGCACGAATTCCTTCCTCACTCATAAACGGTTTGATGTTTTCAAACTGGTCAGTGAGCAGGCTGATCTCGTTGCTTTCGAGAGGTGCTCCCGCATCGCCTTTCACGCAACAGTCGCCCTTGCAACGTGGCAGGTCGCAAATAAAGTTAGCGTCGAGAAACGAATCGGTTACTATGGTATTGTCGATGATCAGCATGACGGCAAAATTAGTGAAACTCTGTTGCCAATCAGATTTAATAATTATTTGGTTATTGGGATTTCCATAACAGCAATGAATGACAGGATCATCCTTCAACACATCCTGATCATGTTCTTTGGCTTAACCGACATTATGGAGGCTAAAAATCGCTGAAAATCATGCTATAGTCATTTGAAAGATTATGAAGTAAAAATTGCTTCTGCCCGCAAACATATGATCGCCAACAATGGAGAGGATTTGTCGTATTGGTTTGGCCGATTGTTGTAAGACTCTTTGTGAATTATTTCACAAAAATATGTAATTTTGCCAACAGAAAATGACGTATAATCTGAAATATCAATTCATTATAATCACAAAACCCGAATAGTTATGGCGTTTAATCTAAGAAACCGAAATTTTTTAAAATTGCTTGATTTCACTCCACAGGAAATCAAATTTTTGCTCGACCTGGCTCTCGACCTCAAAAAAGCAAAGTACGCAGGGATAGAACAACAGCGTTTAAAAGGCAAAAACATTGCCCTGATTTTCGAAAAGGACTCCACACGCACCCGTTGCGCGTTTGAAGTTGCTGCCCTCGATCAGGGAGCGCATGTGACCTATCTGGGACCCTCAGGTTCGCAGATTGGCAAGAAAGAATCGATGAAAGACACTGCCCGTGTGCTGGGTCGTATGTACGATGGCATTGAATATCGCGGCTATGGTCAGTCGATCGTTGAGGAACTCGGGAAATATGCCGGTGTTCCGGTCTGGAACGGTCTCACCAACGAGTTTCATCCTACTCAGATTCTGGCCGACTTCCTCACCATGATGGAACATAGCAACAAACCCCTCAATCAGGTCAGCTTTGCATATTGTGGCGATGCACGCAACAATATGGGCAATTCGCTGATGGTAGGTGCCGCAAAAATGGGCATGAATTTCAGGGCAGTAGCACCGAAACAAAACTGGCCCAACGAAGAACTGGTGGCCACCTGCCGCGAAATTGCCAAAACAACCGGAGCAAAAATTACCCTCACCGAAAGCGTTGACGAAGGCGTAAAAGGGGTTGATTTTCTGTATACCGATGTTTGGGTGTCGATGGGCGAACCTGATCATGTTTGGGAAGAACGCATCAAGCTTATGCTTCCTTATCAGGTGAACAAATCCATGATGGAAAAAACCGGAAACCCGGATGTTAAATTCCTGCACTGTCTGCCTGCTTTCCACAACCGTGAAACAACCATGGGCGAGCAGATTTTCCAGAAATTTGGCATTGAGGCTATGGAAGTAAATGACGAAGTGTTCGAGTCACCTGCATCTTTGGTGTTCGACGAAGCCGAAAACCGTATGCACACCATCAAGGCAGTGATGGTTGCTACCCTGGGATCGTAACACACAGCATAATTAATGATATGGCTCATCCTTCATTGCAGGTTGAGCCATATTTATTTCCTGTAACTCCTTCCTTTCCAGGTAAAAGGCAACAGAAGTCCGGCTATTCCGCTCAATGCAACATAAACAGGGTAGATTAACTGCAATGGAAAGATCAACACAAGTAAGTTGGTTCGTTTCATGAACCGGCTCGTAGCAAGCAAAACCGGATAATCCACAAAAGTTTTAAACCCGACAAAAAGCAGGTAGACCAACAACATCGCCGGCTCAAAAATACCCGACAAGAGCACAAAAACCAGGCTTAGGTTAAAAAACCCAACGATCAATGCAGGTATGACGATCATTGGATGGTTGTAGCCCCGACTTTTGGAAACCCACCGCAACCGTTGCTGAAAAAACGGCATTAAGCCACCGGCAGGCTCTGTTCTGACAATGGCATCGGTCGATTTTGCAAACATAACTGCTTTTCTTCCATACTTTCTTATCACCGATAGCATCAGGAAAACATCATCACCTGAAGTATACCAGTTTGAAAAATCATGGTAGTCCTGCTCGTTACCCACCGAACGACGGAAACCAAGGTTGGCCCCATTGGCCATTACCGGAAAACCCAGATCACACGAACCTGCAGTTGATCCTGTCAGACTGATCATCTCGAGCGCCTGAAGCCTGCCGAACAACGACGCTGCCGGATCAATCAGAACCGGGCCAAGGGCAAGCCTGATGTGGTCATGTTTGAAAACGGAAAGCATGGTGCTTACCCATCCCGGACCGAGCCGGCAATCCGCATCAGTGAACAACACGATTTCATTCTTTGCCTTTTTCAATGCCTGTGAAAGTGCGGCTTTTTTTCCATGCTTCTCCGAGGCAATAAGCTGACAATTGAAATTGGGATGTTCCTGAATAAACTGAAGTGCCCTGGATGATGTAGCGTCAGTTGAATGATCATCCACTAGAATGATTTCCATGAGTTTGTGGTTGTATCGCTGCTGGTGGAGATCATGGAGCAGTAAGGAAATGTTTTCCTGCTCATTGCGGGCGGCAATCAGGATACTTACCCGGAAGGCATGGTCGGTAGTGTGGTCATTTGCTTCTTCAGCTACCGGCAATGGTTTGAAATACCATCCGATGGTATACAGGCTGATAAGTATTAAATACAACATGCCCAATATGCCAACCAGGCGAACAAGCCACATGAGTATCTCAACCGGCAACATCATTTCTTCGGATAAATTTGAGACGGTAAACAAACAATATTCCCAGTAAAGCCGGCAAAGCAATGTTTATCATCCATAGTGAAGACGACGCTGCGAGTATAGCCATACCTGTTGTTTCGTTCCACAGGCCACCCATGGTAAAATAGAGCCCGAAGAGATAGTAGCTTACAGAACCCCTTACGCCTAGTTCGGTCAGGGCAAGGGTTGGTATCAGGGTGAGAATCAGATAGCTGATAGCAATGAGCATCATGGCGGGTAAATATCCGATATTGACTTCGAAAAGTATGAGTAACAGATAGAACTGAAAACTGAAAACCAGATAACGGGCTATGCTGAGAAGCAACAAGTTGAGCAGTTCGACACGAGAGTACAATGCAAAAACTCCCGTATATTCCAGTAGCTTTTCATACTTTTTTCGAAAAATGGCAGCCAGCAGTTCGTTCAGCAGTGGGACGTTAAAATAGAGCAGTGTTGCTGCCGCGAGTGTAATGGAAACCACAACCATCATAGCGGCATACATCCAGGGATGAAGGACAAGTGTTTCGTGATAATATACGGGCAGAAAAAAAATCAGACCCAGACAGCCGGCAATCATCGTTGTGAGCAGTTGTGCGTAACTGCCAATTATGGTTACCAGAATCGCTTTTACGTGACTTGAACGTTCGAGGATAAACACCCGTCCGAAATAATCCCCCGTCCGGTTTGGCATAAACATACTAACGGCTATGCCTGTCAGGATGGCTGTGAACGCCCGGTTAAAACCAACGATTTCGAGTTTGTCGATCAGCAGTTTCCACTTAAAGGTTTCAAGTGCCTGATTAACGATCATCATCACGAACAACACAGCCATGTAGGAATAGAAACGGGAGGAATGAAACAAATTGACAATCAAGTCTATAATAGATGAAAAGTCGCGCCGATAAAAGATCTGATCATACAGAAACAACACAGTCACCAACATGATGAGCAGGCGGATAAGTATGTTGATCCTTTTGCGTACTTTTGCTTTCATTACTGCGAATATCTGAATAAAAATTGAAAACTGACCGAATAATTCTCGGCATCGACCCCGGCACCACCATCATGGGCTACGGTCTCATCCACCAGAAAGGCAATGTCATGGAAATGATGGTAATGGGTGTATTAAAGCTCGGAAAGTACCCCAATCAGGCCATCAAGCTGAAAAAGATATTCGACCGCACCCTGGAGCTGATACGTGAGCACCATCCTGATGAACTTGCCGTGGAAGCACCATTTTTCGGCAAGAACATCCAATCCATGCTCAAACTGGGCCGGGCACAAGGGGTAGCGATGGCAGCCGCCTTGTACTGTGATATTCCCATTTTTGAATACAGTCCACGGAAAATAAAACAATCCATCACGGGCAACGGCAATGCCTCCAAGGAGCAGGTAAGTGCCATGCTGCAAACCCTTTTAAATATCAAAGAACAACCTGAGTTTCTGGATGCAACCGACGGACTGGCAGCAGCAGTATGCCATTATTTTCAATCGGGAAAAGTCGCTGGCGGAACATCCTTCACCGGCTGGAAAGCCTTTCTGTCGCAAAACCCTGATCGGCTTGGTTAAACAGCCAACTTATTACTATTTAATAGATTAATCTTATCCGGAGTTTAGCATGCCCGTGTTGAACGCAGATTGTTGATCGTTGGATGAGCAGATTACTTCTACCTTATTAAACCAACAATTCAACAAATCTTCGTCATTTACATCAGCTTTTGGTAAAACTGCCACCAACGATCAGGAATATCATCCTTTAGGGCACTTTCGTAGTCATTTTTCGAGCAGGGAACATAATGATGCCGTTCGTACTTTTTCCTGTCTTTGCGGCCAAACGACAAATCGATCCACCAGCGATCGGTTTTTTTGCTCCGCAGAAACACCACTTCCTCTTCATGCCCTTCGATACGGACGTTGTAGCGGGCGAACTCGTTGCTTCCTTCTATTGGCAGATCGCCCAACCTGTGCGCGAAACCATCGATGAAATACCAGATCATCTGAGCGATCAGTGAAGCAGTAATTCCTTGCCGGTCGTAAGCCGGATTGAATTCATAAATGCCAATACTGCTTAGCTTGTCGCTCATACCGGCATAACGACAAATGCGGCATGTCTCTTCGCCCGAAAACCCGTTAGGCAGGGGTTGTCCGTTGCCCGGGGCATCGCTGGCGCGGATGGAAGAAATATCGAAACTCAACATATCTGCATTTCTTACAACCGGCTCTGTTTCTTCGGGTTGAGCCTTAACCAGACCAAGCCTGTAAACATCAAAAAACATGTTTTTCATCAGGCTAATGGCATCAGCGTCCACAAAATAAGATTGGTAACCCAGGTTGGTGAAGTTGAACAGGTAGTTGGGTTGGTGTATAATAATCTTGCTCAGATAGGAATGGGCGTTCAGGTCTTCGCCATCCTGGCCAAGATCAAAAGCCGGATCAACAGAAGCAATGTTCACCAGCTGGCCGGTGTTTTCATAGGCCTGATAATTGGCAAAGGTAAGGTCCTGTGTGCCGCCAAGGATAATGACGGTCATCTTGTTTCTGATAAGATGCCCGATTACCTGACTCAGCGCAAAATAAGTGTCCTCGATGGTGTGTCCGGCTTTGATATTTCCAAGGTCAATGATACGTAGTTCAGGCCAGTGGCAGAAAAGCGTATAAAAAGCCTTGCGTATCGCATCGGGGGCAGCAGCGCTTGACGAATTGGCAGGATTGCCCCGGTCCTCCTCCACTCCAACTATGGCAAGTCCGGGTTTGTCCGTATCAGGAAAATGCGATTCAGTATGTTTATCTATGATGTTCAACAGGTTGCGGCGCCCTGAATAATTTTCAGCTTCAATCAGTGTTGGATTTAAGGGCTGCAGATACAGTTGGATTTCCATTGCAGGATGTGTCAGTTAAATATGGGCGAAATTACGAAAAAGACAATATGTTGAGGAAAGAGAAATAAACTTCTATGAAGTTGTTTACGATGATTTCTGAATTGCAGCAACGTGACATTCTATCCAAGACAAAAACGGGTTATTATGGACGGCATAAGTTCTCCCGCTGGCGCGGATTTGTAATCCG
>DITE01000075.1:47730-50833 GCA_002422725.1 Bacteroidales bacterium UBA6192 | reverse complement strand
TTTTTGACCCATCGATTTTTCGTGTCGTTTACGGGCATAACCAATAAGGTTTTTCATGCCGATAGACATTTTTCGGTTAGGTCTGATTTCGGAAGGAATCTGAAAGGTTGCTCCACCAATTCTCCTGCTTCGGACTTCAACTGCCGGAGTTACATTGGATAGCGCTTTTTTCCATACTTCCACGTTATCTTCACTACTTTTTTGTGCAACAATATCCATGGCTTCATAGAAAATCTTGTATGCAACATTTTTCTTTCCCTCGAGCATGATATTGTTGACAAATTTTGTCACCAACACATCATTGAAACGGGGGTCAGGAAGAATAATTCTTTTCTTTGGTTTAGCTTTTCTCATGGCTAAGGTGTCTTATTGTAACTAAGGACGATGATTTTACTTTTTCTTTGGGCGCTTTGCTCCGTATTTTGAACGTCTTTGCTTACGACCCTCAACTCCGGATGTATCCAGTGCACCTCTGATAATGTGGTAGCGAACCCCTGGCAAATCCTTCACACGACCACCCCTGATCATAACGATCGAGTGTTCCTGAAGGTTATGGCCTTCACCAGGAATATAAGCATTTACTTCCTTACCATTTGTAAGCCTAACCCTGGCAACTTTTCTCATGGCCGAATTTGGCTTCTTTGGTGTGGTTGTGTAAACCCTTACACAAACACCGCGCCTTTGAGGACATGAGTCGAGGGCAGGTGATTTGCTTTTATCCACCAGTTTCTGGCGTCCTTTACGCACTAATTGTTGAATAGTAGGCATTTTCTATTTTTTTAATTTTCGTTTTCTATCCCGTTTTTTGGGAGTGCAAAAGTACACAAATAAATGCATGTACTCATGTTATTTAAAAATAAATTTTTGGACAGAATAGTCGAAGGAAGGAGTTAAGCCCGTTAGGGTTTTAAAACCACGAAGCCCGTTATGTAAGAACATGCGACCGGGCGCTTCGTCAGAACCTATAACGTTTTAACTTTTCAGGTTCCTTTAACTATAACATTTCCAGTTATTTCAATTTTCCCTATCAATTGGGGCTGCAAAGGTAAAAACTTTTTCATTTCTCGCAACATTTTGCTGTTCTTTTTTTTACAATTTGTCCTGCATATTTTGAGGTTAAATTTATGTGGAACTTCTAAGTTGTTTATAATTAGCTATTTTTCAAATCTATCACAGGATAACTCGTGGATATTCGAACAGATATAACAGAAAGCTAAGAAATGAGCTCATTTGAGCAAATTTGAACCACAGAAACTGAAATGCGTTTAAACGCTTTACAAAACTTTGGGTTTTAACCCAGATCTTTATCAACGGTTTGGGACGCCCTTACGCTATTTCTTTGTGCAGAAAACGCAATTGCTGGAATCCGCCTCTGGAAAACTTCCCATTATTGCAACGAAAACAAGATGATTAAAACTCAACACTGATTCAAAGGAAAATGTCGTGACAATTTCATAGCTTTGCAGGTAAATAAATTCATTTTGACTGACATTCTAAATCAACTCAACGAGCCACAGCGTGAGGCCGTTATGCAAGTCAACGGCCCTGTAATGATTATTGCCGGCGCAGGTTCGGGAAAAACCAGGGCATTAACCTATCGGATAGCACACCTTATTAATATAGGTGTTGACCCGTTTCAGATTCTCGCCCTTACTTTTACCAATAAAGCTGCGCGGGAAATGAAGGAAAGGGTGATGTCGCTTATTGGAAATAATGAAGGACGCAATGTGTGGATGGGGACTTTCCACTCTGTCTTTGCCAAAATTCTTCGGATCGATGGACATCAGCTTGGGTACACTTCCAATTTCACCATCTACGACACAGATGACAGTAAAAGACTTATCAAATCAATTGTAGCAGACAGAAGCCTTGATCCTAAGGTTTATGCGGCCTCATTTATATTGCACCGTATCTCAAGCGCAAAATCGAATCTCTTTTCACCTGATGATTACATTAACGACCCCGAAATCAGGACTGCAGACCAGGCTGCCGGAAAAATTCTGATTGGTGAGATTTTCCAGTCCTATAATGCCAGGCTTAAAAGGTCTGACGCAATGGATTTTGACGACTTATTGTTTAACACCAACCTACTGTTCAGAGATTTTCCCGAAACTCTCTACAAGTATCAGCACAAATTCAGATACATACTGGTTGATGAGTATCAGGACACCAATCATGCCCAGTACCTTATTCTAAAAAAACTGGCTGCTCTTCATGAAAACATCTGCGTGGTGGGTGATGATGCGCAAAGCATTTACGCATTCCGTGGAGCCAATATCAGAAATATTTTAAGTTTTAAAGATGATTATCCTGACAACCAACTATTTCGTCTGGAGCAAAATTACAGGTCATCGAATATTATCGTTGAAGCTGCGAATAAAATTATTGCAAACAATAAAGATCAGATTAAAAAAACTATCTGGACCGAAAAAAAAGAGGGTGAACTGATCAGTTTGCTTCGCGCCAATTCTGACCATGAAGAGGCTACCCTTGTTGTCAATTCCATTTTTGGTTTCAAAATGTCGAGGCAGTTACCTCATAGTGACTTTGTTATTCTTTACCGCACCAATGCACAGTCGCGCACCTTTGAAGAGGCCTTGCGAAAACAAAATATTCCTTACCGGATTTATGGCGGATTATCATTCTACAGCCGCAAAGAGGTAAAAGACCTTCTGGCCTATTTCAGACTTGTCATAAATCCGCATGACGAAGAAGCGTTCCTGCGTGTCATCAATTATCCTGCAAGAGGTATAGGAAAAACAAGCATCGAAAAGCTTATTGTGATGGCCAACGAGGCCGGGATCAGCTTATGGGATTTGTCATGTCGCATATTCGATGCCGGCACCGGACTTAACAGGCCTACAATGACCCGGATCGATGAGTTTATTACCATGATAAAGAGTTTTGCCGCACAACTTCAACAAAAAAACGCTTATGAACTGGCAAAACATATTGCCACATCGGTGCAGCTAATCAAAGTGCTTAAGGAAGATGATAGTCCTGAAGGCATTAGCCGCATCGAAAACATCGAAGAATTGCTCAACGCCATCAAGGATTATTCAGAAAAAGCCCCGGAG
This sequence comes from Bacteroidales bacterium UBA6192, assembly GCA_002422725.1. Lineage (GTDB taxonomy): Bacteria > Bacteroidota > Bacteroidia > Bacteroidales > F082 > UBA6192. The sequence goes on along the minus strand of DITE01000075.1, from coordinate 47,756 downwards.
CTATCCATTGATCAGGACGCGCCTAC
>DITE01000075.1:0-47714 GCA_002422725.1 Bacteroidales bacterium UBA6192 | reverse complement strand
CCAAGGGTCTTGAGTTTCCCTATGTTTATGTGGTTGGCCTGGAGGAAAACTTGTTTCCTTCCATTCAATCTTTATCCACCAGAACAGAATTGGAAGAGGAAAGGAGGCTGTTTTATGTTGCAATAACCAGGGCTGAGACAAAACTGATTTTAAGTTATGCCGAAAGCCGCTACAGATGGGGCAATCTTACGCTTTGTGAACCCAGTCGCTTTATAGAAGAAATTGATCCCAGCCTGATTGACACCCCAAAAAGAGCAGTCAACCCAATGAATAACTATAAAGGAGCGAAAGAGTCTCAACATACCATTTCGAAAAGACTCACCCCCCTGAAAACTGATGTGACCCCAATTCAGTCGGAAAATGATAAATCAGCTGAAACTGATTTTGAGGCTTCAGACACAGCGGGTCTTCAAAACGGGATGATGGTGCAGCACCAGAAATTTGGCAAGGGTAAGGTAATCAGCATTGAAGGCAATGGTCCGAATAAAAAAGCAACCGTTTTCTTCAATGGATTTGGTCAAAAGCAATTACTGTTGAAATTTGCCCGTCTTCAAATTCTTGAAGTGTGAATGAAATAAAGCATTAATTTTGTGCTCTGAATAACAACCTTTTGGACTTAGTTTTTTTTACACCTTATAATATACCATGGAATACAACACTGGCAGAGATTACCTGATTATACCTGAGTACGGACGTAACATACAAATCATGATCAGACATCTGTTGACTATCGAAGATCGTGAGAAACGCAGCCTTGCTGCAGCTTTTATTGTCAATGTGATGGCTCAGATGAATCCTCAGGTAAGGGAATCGCTTGATTATAAACACAAATTATGGGATCATCTTCATATTATTTCCGGATTTAAAATTGATGTGGATGGACCTTACCCTCCCCCGTCGCAAGAAAAGTTAAACACCAAACCTTTGCATGTTGGCTATGCAAGTTCACAAATCAAATACGGACATTATGGCCGTTACATCATCGACCTTATTCAGAAAGCAATTGAATATGAGCCCGGTGAGGAAAAAGACGCTTTCGTGCAAAGTATTGCTAATCAGATGAAAAAGTCGTATCTGAACTGGAATAAGGATGCAGTAAGTGATACAACGATTGCTGAAAACCTTGCAAACATCTCTAATGGAAAACTTGTCATGCCCGATGATATTAAACTGGTGGCGGCAAGTGATGTTCTGACAAAAACCAATCCTGTGAACATCAATAAAAAGAAAAAATTTGGTGTGAAGAAAGATATGAAACAAGGGTTTCAACATCGCAATCCCCGGCAGCGTTAAGCTGTTCGCTATTCAATAGAGACAGGCAAGAAACAGAATAAATGTTTTTTGCCTTTCTGGTTTTAAGCTCAGGATGAAAATGATTTTATCACAAAATAATCTATTATGAGTTCGTTTAAGATCACTGGTGGACAACCACTGTCGGGAATCATTGTTCCGCAGGGAGCCAAAAATGAGGCGCTTCAAATCATTTGTGCATCACTTCTCACAAAAGATGAGACAGAAATTTTGAATTTGCCTGATATAAGCGATGTGAATAATTTGCTCGAACTTCTCAGTGATATGGGAGTTTCAATGAACCGGATTTCACGCTCGCACGTTATTCTTAAAGCAGATGTTGTGAATCTTGAATACCTTAAAACAAAGAAATTCGAGCAGAAAGCAACAAAACTCAGAGGTAGTATTATGATTCTTGGCCCACTGGTGGCTCGCTTCGGGATGGCTTATATCCCACAACCAGGGGGTGATAAAATTGGAAGACGACGACTGGATACGCATTTTATCGGACTCGAAAAACTTGGTGCCGGATTTGCCGAGATTGAAAACAGCCAATTGTTTCAGGTTGTGGCGAAGAATGGCCTGAAAGGATGTTATATGCTTCTGGATGAGGCATCTGTTACCGGAACGGCCAATATTGTTATGGCAGCTACCCTGGCAAAAGGAACCACAACAATATTTAATGCTGCCTGCGAACCATATCTGGCACAGCTTTGCAAGATGCTGAACCGGATGGGGGCTAAAATAACAGGTATTGGATCAAACCTGCTAACCATTGAAGGTGTTGGCGAACTAAAAGGAACAAGACATACCTTGCTGGCCGACATGATCGAAGTTGGAAGTTTCATTGGCATGGCTGCAATGACAGGGGCCGACATTGTTATTCAGAATGCAGGTATTGAACATCTGGGTATCATACCTGATGTTTTCAGAAAACTGGGTATTCAACTTGACTTCAATGGCGATGATATCCATATCCCAAGCCAGGATCAATATGAAGTGGAAACCTTTATGGATGGAAGCATCATGAACATTTCCGATGCACCCTGGCCCGGCTTTACTCCCGACCTGATCAGCATAGTGCTGGTTGTTGCTACCCAGGCAAAAGGTACGGTATTGGTACATCAAAAAATGTTTGAAAGCAGGCTATTCTTTGTCGACAAATTGATTGACATGGGTGCTCAGATCATTTTATGCGACCCACACAGAGCCAATGTCATCGGGCTTAACCACAGGTATGCTCTAAGGGGGATTCGGATGAGTTCGCCTGATATCAGGGCTGGCGTTGCATTGTTAATCGCTGCTCTTTCGGCACGGGGTACCAGTATTATTGATAATATTGACCAGATCGACAGGGGGTATCAGTTCATCGATCAGCGATTAAAAAACCTGGGAGCACTGATTGAACGAATATAAAAATCTACTGTCAATTTGTCGGCAATCCTTTATTGGCAAAAAAATTGATAACAAAGCTATCAAAACATTTAGAGTATGGAAAAAGAAATGAATGGACAGGCATCTGATCCCATGGAGGAATTTGAAGACATCAATATAGTTGGGGGCGAGCAGGGTGCTAATGCAGAAGAAACGCAATCGAGAAAAGAAAAAAAGAACAGGAAGGAAAAGAAAGCCGAGCAAGCACTTAACGATCTTCAAAAGCGTTATGATGAACTCAATGACAAGTACCTGAGGTTGTTTTCCGATTTCGACAACTTTCGGCGCCGTTCGATAAAAGAAAAATCGGAGCTTACAAAAACTGCTTCAGAAGAAATTATGATAAAACTGCTTGATGTGGTCGACGACTTTGAAAGAGCCATCGACATTGCGGTGAAATCGAAGGAAAACAATCAGGTTGTCGAAGGCATTCAATTAATTTACAATAAATTGATTAAGATACTACAGCAAAAAGGCCTGGAAGAAATTCAGGCAAAAGATCAGCCATTTGACACCGATTATCACGAAGCACTCACGAATATAACTGTGAATGAAGCAAGCCGTAAAGGTACGGTAATCGAAGTTGTGCAGAAAGGATACCTGCTGGGAGGCAAGGTTATCCGTTTTGCCAAAGTAGTTGTAGGCAGTTAAAACCACCAAACACCACCACTTGATGGCGAAAAGAGATTATTACGAAATCCTTGAGGTTGACAAAAATGCAACCGAAACTGATATTAAGAAAGCCTACCGAAAAATGGCTTTGAAGTACCATCCGGACAAAAATCCCGATGATAAAAAATCCGAGGAAATGTTTAAAGAAGCTGCTGAAGCTTACGAGGTTCTCAGCAATCCTGACAAGCGCGCACGCTATGACCGCTATGGGCATGCAGGACCGGGCACATCAGGAGGAGGCGGATTTGGCGGAGGAATGTCAATGGATGATATTTTCAGCCAGTTCGGAGATATTTTCGGAGGGGCTTTCGGCGGCGGTTTTGGAGGTCAGTCACAACGTGGAAGAAGGGTCAATAAAGGCTCAAATCTGCGGGTGAAAGTAAGATTGAATATGCAGGAAATTGCGCTTGGTGTTGAAAAGAAAATTAAAGTGAATAAGTTTGTTTCCTGTAAGGTCTGCCATGGAACAGGGGCCGAGCACGGCACTTCTTACTCCACCTGCCAAAGCTGTCACGGATCGGGCCATGTCACCAGAGTTACAAACACTTTCCTGGGCCAGATGCAAACAACTTCAACCTGCCCTTCCTGTGGTGGCGAAGGTCGTGCCATTACAAAACAATGTGTTTCCTGTCATGGAAATGGAATTGTGAAAGAAGAGGAAATAATAACCATTAACATTCCGGCCGGTGTTTCAGAAGGAATGCAGCTTTCATTAAGCAGCAAAGGGAATGCAGGGGCAAGAGGAGGAATACCCGGCGATTTGATCGTGTTGGTTGAAGAGGAAAAACATCCTGAATTGGAAAGAGATGGGAACAACCTTCTTCATAATCTATTCATTTCGTTCAGTGATGCCGCACTTGGCACTCAGGTGGAGGTGCCAACTGTGGATGGAAAAGCACGTGTTAAAATTGCACCCGGAACCCAATCAGGTAAAATTTTAAGACTAAAAGGAAAAGGTCTGCCCAGCATAAATGGTTATGGCAGCGGCGACCTGCTGATTAATATAAACGTCTGGACACCAAAAGAACTCAGCAAGGAAGAAAAGAACATACTCGAACAATTGCGTTCATCGGCCAATTTCCATCCAAATCCTACATCAGGTGAGAAAAACTATTTTGATCGGATGAAAGAGTTTTTCAATTAAACATCTGCTGCACACCATGAGTTATTTTGAAGCCCGGTCAGTTACCAAAAAATATGCACACCATCTTGCTTTGGACAAGGTGAGCATAAATGTTCCCAAACAAAGTATTTACGGGCTTCTTGGTCCCAACGGAGCAGGGAAAACATCACTTATCCGGATTATCAATCAGATTACCGCTCCCGATGAAGGTGAACTTTGGCTCAATGGCCACAAACTGAAACCATCGGATACTGCACTGATTGGCTATCTGCCCGAAGAGAGGGGTCTTTACAAGAAGATGAAAGTGGGTGAACAGGCATTGTACCTTGCCCAGCTTAAAGGAATCGGTCATGCCGAAGCAAAGAAACGGTTAACCTTCTGGTTCGAGAAATTTGACATCATGAGCTGGTGGGGACGGAAGGTAGAAGAACTTAGCAAAGGAATGCAGCAAAAAATCCAGTTTGTGGTAACCATCATTCATGAACCTGAGTTGTTGATTTTTGATGAACCATTCAGCGGTTTCGATCCGATCAATGTTAATCTTTTAAAAGATGAAATTCTCAATCTTCGTAAAAATGGTTCAACAATCATTTTCTCCACCCACAATATGGCATCAGTGGAAGAACTTTGTGAAAATATTGCGCTTATTCATAACGGCAAAAAAGTTCTGGAAGGCAGAGTCAACGATATCAGAAAACAACACCGTACGCATTCCTATGAGCTGACAATAAAAGAACTTTCAATCCCAATAAGCCAATTTCTGCCAGATCACTTTTCAGTTTCAGACGATTGCCTTATCGACGAAAACATGAAGCGGATCACCCTAAAAAGCAATGGAAGCGAACAACCAAATGAGCTGCTCAATCTATTCACCCGCCATGGTGAAGTCATGTCGTTCAGCGAGATATTGCCAACCATGAATGAAATATTTATTGATACTGTGAATCGTTCAAAACTGAGTCTTCATGAATAAGATATTGTTGATTATACGTCGGGAATACCTTACCAGGGTGATGAAACGCAGTTTTATCGTAATGACTTTTCTTGGCCCGGTTATGATGGCAGCCCTGATGATTGTTCCCGCTTATCTGGCTTCTCTTTCGGACATCAGTGAGAAACGTATCGCCATTTTAGACGAAACGGGCTGGTTCATGGGAAAATTTGAAACAGGCGATAATTTGCGCTTTGAACACGTATTCTATGACTTGGCTACCGAGAAAGAAAACCTGATGAATGGCTCATTTGATGCGTTGGTTTACATTCCGAAGACTGAATTGAATGTTCCGGTGAATGCTGAGCTTTTCAGCATCAAACAAGCTTCATTGAGCATGAGATCGTATGTTCGTACAGTGATGAAAAATGAGGTTGAAAACAGAAAGCTCATTGCCTCAGGAATCGATCCGGAAATTATCAAATCATCCAAAACAAACATTAATATAGTTACGATCAGATTAAGTGATGAAGGCAAAGAGTCGAGGAGTTTTACAGAAATTGAAGTCGGTCTGGCTATTTTTTCTGCCATCCTCATCTACTTTTTTATTTTTCTTTTTGGCTCACAGGTGTTAAGAGGAGTTATCGAAGAAAAAACGAACAGAATCGTTGAAGTCATCATTTCTTCTGTAAAACCCTTTCAGTTGATGATGGGAAAAATAGTTGGGGTTGCACTTGTCGGACTAACTCAGTTCTTCTTATGGGTGATTTTCACCGGAATTATATATCTCGTTTTCATGTCGTTTGCTTCCGGCATTATTTCTGAAGGAACAGGCATAATGCAGCAGCAACAAGGATTCACGGCAATTGAGAATACTGTTGGAGTGAATGATGTTGCCACAAAAACGAATCTATCCAATGTTGTAGAGGTCATCCAGTCAATCAATTTCAAGGTAATGATTTTCGGATTTATCTTTTACTTCCTTGGAGGTTACCTGCTCTATGCATCGCTTTTTGCAGCAATTGGCTCAGCAGTTGATAACGAAACTGATTCTCAACAATTTATGCTACCGGTTTCGGCCCCTCTCATTCTCGGCATCATATTGTCGAACCTGATCGTGAACAACCCTGACGGTGCCCTGGCTTTCTGGCTTTCAATCATTCCACTCACTTCACCTGTAATCATGATGGTTCGTATACCCTTCGGAGTGCCGGTATGGGAAATGGCCTTATCCATGTTTCTGTTGGTAGCAGGATTTATTTTTACAACCTGGCTTGCCGCCAAAATTTACCGGACAGGAATCTTAATGTATGGAAAAAAAGTGAGCTATGCCGAACTTTGGAAATGGTTAAAGTACCATTGATGGTCATTTGGAAGGCATGAACATTTTTAAAGGTAAGTTCTGCTGAAAGTTTATTATTGATATCATACTGATATAATGCATGTTACACTATACTAATTGATAGCTCTTGTTCTGAAAATTGCTGAATTACTTTGTCCGATATTGGATTGCAAGCAGCATCATCTGACCAGCATTAAAAACCAAACAGATATAACTTATTGATTTATAATATAGTTTAATAAATACCTTAAATATTGGCAGTTGTCAAATAATATGCTAATTTTGCACCCTCAAAAAATACTCATAACGAAGCATTAATTAAACATTCATTCAGAAATGCAAAACAAAGGAGCTATCAAGGTTTTTGCCATTGCCTTTGCGATTGTGTCGCTTTATCAGTTGTCGTTTACTTTTGTTGCACAGCGTGTTGAAAGTAAAGCAAGGCATTATGCCAGCAACGAAGCCGCAGTTAATCTGGCTACAAAAATGGCCCAGGGAAATGACATCATGTATGGTCACTATTTGGACTCCATCACCAAGTCGCGTGAGACTTACTTTCTCGACTCTATGGATAATCAGGTGGTTTACAATATATTAATTGACAAATACACCTACAAGGATGCCAAAGAAAGAGAAATAAACCTTGGGCTCGACCTGAAGGGTGGCATGAACGTAGTTCTGGAAGTGTCTGTTGTCGATATTATTAAGGCTTTATCGGGCAATAGCCAGGATCCTGTATTCGTTAAAGCAATTGAACTTGCACAAAAAAAGCAACTTGATAGCCAGAAAGATTTTGTTACCCTTTTTGGTGAGTCTTTCAACGAAACGGACCCCAATGCCCAGCTGGCATCGATCTTTCTTTTTGAATTCAAAGACCGTGGAATTACTGTCAATTCTTCGAATGATGAAGTTATAAAAGTCATACGTGATGAAACAGAAAGTGCGATCGACAGGTCGTTCCAGATTCTGCGTACCCGTATTGACCGTTTTGGGGTTACCCAGCCTAACATACAACGATTGGCTGTTTCCGGACGCATTCTCGTGGAATTGCCCGGAATCAAGGATCCTAAACGCGTCAGAAAACTCTTACAGGGAACAGCACAGCTCGAATTTTGGGAAACATACAATTTTTCTGAACTGTATACTTTCTTTGATGAAGCAAACCAGCGACTGGCCGATCTGGATATTGAAAATGATATTAATGCAGGCAAAACCACTAAAGGAAATGAAGGAATTGTTACTGAAGATTCCACGGCACCCGAAGCTGGTGAGCAAGCTATCGCTGATGGCACGGCAGATGAAATTGCTAAAGACACAACATCAACATCACTCCTCGACCAGATCAAGGGAGATACAACTTCAGGTGATGATCAAAACTTTGAGGATTATTCCAGAAAAAACCCATTGTATGCTTACCTGATGCCCTCCTACTTCCCGGACGAATCGGGTAAATATTTCCCCGGTAACACCGCCAGGGTTGGTACAGCCTTAGTAAAAGACACAGCGCGTATCAACAACATGCTGCGCAAGGTAAACTCAGTCTTCCCAAGAAACATGAGACTATCATGGACGGTTAAACCTCGTGGAACCCAAAGTGGACAGCCCGAAACTTTGGAACTGGTTGCGCTGAAAAGTTCACGTGACAACAAAGCAGCCCTCGGTGGCGAGGTAATCGTTGACGCCCGTCAGGATTATGATCAGAACGGCCGCGTTGAGGTAACTATTCAGATGAACAGTGAAGGTGCAAAAACCTGGAAAAGATTAACCGGCGAAAACATCAACAGACAAGTAGCCATTGTGTTGGACAATTATGTTTATTCCTACCCGGTGGTAAATGATGAAATCCCAAATGGTCGTTCTTCCATCTCAGGTGGCGACATGACTATTGAAGAAGCTCAGGATTTATCCAACATTCTGAAAGCTGGTAAACTGCCTGCTCCATCCAAAATTATGGAGGAAGCTGTTGTTGGGCCCTCACTCGGACGTGAAGCTGTGAATGCAGGCTTATGGTCGTTTGTGCTGGCTTTCGTGCTGGTATTGATTTATATGTATTTCTATTATCAGAAGGCCGGATTGATTGCTGATCTTGCGCTGTTTACAAACGTTTTCTTCCTGCTGGGTGTTCTTGCCTCACTTGGAGCGGTTTTAACACTTCCCGGTATTGCAGGTATAGTGCTAACTCTTGGTATGGCGGTTGATGCCAACGTAATTATTTACGAGCGTATCAAAGAAGAAATAAGGGCCGGAAAAGGTATCCGTCTCGCTATTGAAGACGGATACAAGAACGCTTACTCTGCCATCATCGATGGTAACGTAACCACACTGCTTACCGGTATTGTCCTCTACACTTTCGGTACAGGTCCGGTTCAGGGTTTTGCAACCACATTGATCATTGGTTTGATCACTTCATTGTTCACTTCGATTTTCATTTCGAGGATGATATTTGTTTATCTGCTCGACAACAACAAAAAAATCGATTTCAGCACCAAACTCACAAGAAACTTCCTTGCTGATGCCAATTTCAATTTTCTTGGTGGCCGTAAGAAAGCTTACATTTTCTCCTCGGTGATGATCCTGATCAGTTTAACATCGCTTACTTTCAGAGGCTTAAACTTTGGCGTTGACTTCACCGGTGGCCGCACCTATCTTGTTCGTTTCGACCAGGATGTTGCAGTTAGCGATGTCCGCAAAGCATTAACAGCTGAATTTCCTACTGCAGTTCCCGAAGTCAAATCCTTTGGACCGTCGCGTCAGGTTAAGATAACCACAAAATTCATGATCGAAGACGATAGGAAAGAAGTTGACTCCATTATTCAGCAAAAACTTTATAACGGACTCAATCAATTCTTTAGCAAAAATGTTACTTATAATCAGTTTACAAGCGATGAAGAAGCTGATAATAAGTATATCGGAATCTTGAGTTCACAAAAAATCGGGCCGACTATCGCAAGTGATATTCGGAATAAAGCCATAACCGCAATCATCCTGTCGCTGTTTATCATATTTGGTTACATTGCGATCAGGTTCCGTAAGTGGCAATATGGCCTTGCAGGTGTGATTGCGCTATTCCATGACTCCATTATCGTGCTGGGACTATTTTCGTTGTTCTACAATATTCTGCCATTCAACATGGAAGTAGACCAGGCCTTCATTGCAGCCATTCTGACAATCATCGGGTATTCAATCAATGACACGGTAATCATCTTCGACCGTATTCGTGAGAATCTGAGCCTGCATCCCAAAAAGAGTCTCTTTATAAACATCAACGATGGATTGAATTCAACTCTGGCACGAACAATCAATACCTCAGGGACAACAATAATGGTATTGTTTATGATCGCCGTGTTTGGGGGTGAAGTGATCAGGGGCTTTGTTTTTGCCTTGTTAATAGGAATTCTATTTGGAACCTATTCATCGGTATTCAATGCCAGTCCAATTGTTTATGATCTTCTTTCGAGAAAGAAAAAAGACAATGCTGCTCCTGAAAAAATTGATGCTATCAACAAAAAAAAGGCATAGTTTTTTTTTAAATCATACAAAACCCGGACCACCTGTGATCCGGGTTTTTTGTTGGGAGAAACCAGCTTCGCGCCCTTCAATAAGGCAATTTACAAAACATTTAACGGCCCTTGTTACCAAAAATAGAATCCAATTTTACCAGACTTCAACGGAACTTGCCGGTATTTTAAACCAAACAATTTATCAATTCATTCAGACCTATAGTTTTATTACTTTTGTAAAATTCAATTTTGTCGTTATGCTTTTGTTTTTAGATCTGGGAGCAGGTGAAATACTGCTGATCATCCTTGTTGTGGTGGTGGTTTTCGGACCAAAGCAATTGCCCGAAATGGCCCGCAACCTTGGCAAAGCCATAAACGAAATGAAACGTGCTTCGTCTGGCTTCAAAGATGAGATTAACAAGGAGGTACAGCGAATTGACCGGGAGGAGCGTCTTCAGGAATTTGCTAAACAGAAAGAAAAATCACTGGTAGTTTCAGACAACATTGAGGGTGAAAAAAACGTTCAAGCAACTACTGACACCATTTCCAGAAAGCAACATAGCCAATAAACCCGGCAAGAAACCGTTATTAAACTGTATAACATTATTATTCGTCCATGAAGCTGATATATCAAACCGGACTGTTAATCATTCTCATGCTGATCATGCATCAATCCATTATCGCCCAGCGGAATCCAGCACGGTCGGCTGATGATGCATTCGACAGAAATCAGTTTTCTGTTGCTATCGACAGGTACAAGAAAGCATACAACAAAACTAAGCGGAACTCAGGTGAGCGCGAAAGGATTAGTTACCGTCTCGCTCTTTCTTACCAATACACTGGAAATTACAAAAGAGCTGAAGCAACGTATCGCAGGGTTGCACGCACCGAAATTGACAAAAAATACCCTGAAATGCTCCTCAACTTTGCTGAAGTGCTGAAAGTGAATCAAAAATACGATGAGGCCATTCAATATTATACATTGTATGCCGAAAGGGTTCCTGAGGACCCCCGTGGAGCGTTGGGGGCAGAAACAACCCAGCTTATCAGCGAATGGATTGAGAATCCGTCAAAATATGAACTTACTTTTCTAAAAAAGATCAATTCCCGTGAATCAGATTTCGGTGTAAGCTGGGCATCGGCCAATTTCAATGAAATCATTTTCACCTCTTCGCGCGAAAACGCAACAGGCAAAGAGAAAGACGGATGGACAAATCAAAATTTCAGTGATTTGTTTATTTCGCGTCTTGACCGAAAAGAAGAATGGAGCACACCGGTTTTGCTTGATGAATCGGGAGTTATCAATACAAAAGCAAATGAAGGTGCCCCTCATATGAACAGCAAGTTCTCCACACTTTATTTTACCCGTTGTGCCAATGACCAACAGATAAAATCTGGTTGTCAGATATATGTTTCAACCCGATCGGGCAGAAGTTGGAGCAGTCCCAAAATATTGCCTATTAAAGGGGTGGATACCCTTGAGATTATTGGACAACCCACCTTAAGCGAAAACGAACTAATCCTTTATTTTGCAGCAGATAGAAAAAGTGGTTTCGGTGGCCGGGATATATGGGTGTCACTTCGAAAGTCAACAGGTGAAGATTTCAGCCGGCCGCTTAATATCGGACCCGTGGTAAATACCAAAGGTGATGAGGTTTTTCCTTTTCTGAGAAATGACACCACATTGTATTTTGCCTCAAACGGGCATGGTGGAATGGGCGGCCTTGATATATTTGTTACAACGGCTGACTCATCAGGAAACTGGGGTAAGCCCAGAAACCTAAAGTATCCTATAAATTCAACTGCCGACGATTTCGCGATCATCTTTCACCCTACCGAAGAAAGAGGGTTCCTGACATCAAACCGTGAAAACACACGCTTTGTCGACAATATTTATTATTTCGTTGAACCTCCTGTGTTCTTTACCATTGCAGGCGTGGTGACAAACGAAAAAACACTTCAGTTTGTGGATAATGCCATAATAAAACTGGTTGGCTCTGATGGAATGAGTGTAAGCACCAGAACGAACGATAAAGGGTATTACATGTTTGGGGCGAGCCAGATCAACAAAAACACTACTTACGAAATTGTGGTTGATAAAGCCAACTTTTTTACAAAAAGTGCCATCGAAACCACTGTTGGCGTGGAGTTTAGCCGCGACTTCGTGAAGAACTTTACCCTTGAACCCATACCTGAAGAACCAATCGTGTTGCCTGACATCTTATACGATCTGGCCCGATGGGAATTAAAACCTCAGTATGAAGATTCTCTTCAGGGGCTTATCGTTACTCTCCAGCTTAACCCAACCATTATCATTGAACTGGCATCGCATACCGACAGTCGTGACACGGACGAGAAAAACTTCATTCTTTCACAGCGCCGTGCCCAATCGGTTGTTGACTACCTGATTATGAGGGGAGTTGAGCCAGGAAGACTGGTCGCCAAAGGGTATGGCGAGATGGTACCTCGAAAATTGGATCGTGATATAGTGGTTGGTGAATTTAAGTTCGTAAAGGGAAGTGTTCTAACCGAAGCATTTATTGAGACCCTGCAAAATAATAACCACAAAGAAGCCGCTCATCAGCTTAACCGACGCACCGAATTCAAAGTGTTAAGCAAAGATTTTGTTCCAAAACCTTCTAATCAGCCAATTGAACAAAATGTGCAGATACTCATCAATCCCGAAGAAGAATACAGTAAATTTCGAATCGAGGATAAAACAGGTGCATTTATAGTACCCTTTGCCATCGAAGGCAAACGGGATGAATTTGTGTATGACAGAAATTCTCAAGCCTCTGTTTCCCTCGAAAAGGCACTCGATCTGCTCACCAAAGGGATAATTACCAAAGATAGTTTCAAGGGTGATATTGAAAAAATCATTTCTGCAGGTTCAATTGCTGATAAAGCCGTGTTTGTTGTCAAAGAACTGCGCGTCGCCGAGCGGGTGCTTTATGATGTTGAGCTGACTGTTTACCACAATTTAAAACATGGCTACATCTTCGGTCAACGGCTGTTATCGCAGTTCGGGAGTTTTGAGTTCAATTCAAATTCAATGAAACTGCTTATCAAATAATGACCGATCAGCGATATACCCGCAGAGGCGTATCGGCCTCGAAAGAAGATGTTCATCAGGCAATTAAAGATCTCGACAAGGGACTTTTTCCCAATGCCTTTTGTAAAGTTTCTCCTGACATTCTGGGTGGTGATCCCCAATGGTGCAACATCATGCATGCCGATGGGGCAGGCACAAAATCTTCCCTGGCATATCTTTACTGGCGCGAAACAGGCGACCTCAGCGTTTGGGAAGGTATTGCACAGGATGCCATCGTAATGAATACGGATGATCTTATCTGTGTTGGTGCGGTTGAAAACATACTGCTTTCGTCAACCATTGGAAGAAACAAAAACTTAATTCCTGGCGAGGTAATCGCTGCCATCATTCAGGGTACTGAAAAATTCCTTGCCCGAATGCGTGATTTGGGAATCGGCATCTGGAGCACTGGTGGCGAAACTGCCGATGTGGGCGACCTCGTGAGGACCATCATTGTCGACAGCACCGTAACAGCGCGGCTTAGGCGCAATGATGTGATCGAAAACAATATTCAGGCCGGGGATGTGATTGTGGGCTTTTCCAGCTTCGGGCAGGCCAGCTATGAAGACCGTTACAATGGAGGTATGGGAAGCAACGGACTCACTTCGGCCAGACATGATGTGTTCCACCATCTGCTTGCCAGTAAATATCCCGAAAGCTTCGATCCTGCCATTCCTGCTGAACTGGTTTATTCGGGCCCCTTCAGCCTCACCGACCCCACCGAAGTGCCGGGTATAAATGCCGGGCAGATGGTGTTGGCGCCAACGCGAACCTATGCACCCATCATCAAAACAATATTGCATAAACACCGCAGCAAAATTCATGGCATCATTCATTGCAGCGGAGGTGGACAAACCAAGGTGCTTAACTTTGTGGATAAGCTGCACATCATCAAGGACAGGCTGTTCGACACCCCTCCCCTGTTTCGCATGATACAGCAGGCCTCGGGCACCGATTGGCGCGAAATGTATAAGGTGTTCAACATGGGTCAAAGGCTCGAGATATACACAGACGAACTGACTGCCGGAAAATTAATCGACATTTCCAGCACATTCAACGTTGATGCACAAATCGTTGGCAGATGTGAACCATCGGAAAATAAAAAGCTGACTATTTCGGGCGAATGGGGACATTTCGGTTATTGACCAGGATTTTCACTCTTTTTGTTTACCATTGAGCATGAAAAAAGCCAGATAAACCGGATTTCATTTGGTCGAAAACAGTAACTTTGCACACCAAAATTCAGATAACGTGGAGATTATAGATAAGTTGGAAGACATCAGGCGCCGATGGGAAGAAATGGGCGAACAGCTCAACGACCCGGAAGTGATGGCAGATATGAAGAGATTTGTGAAGCTGAACAAGGATTACAAAGACATGGAACCCGTTGTTGCCGCTTTACATGAGTTCAAAAACATCCTTTCAAACATTGAGCATGCCAAAGAAATAGTCAGAAAAGAAAAAGATGATGATTTTCGTGAAATGGCCAAGCAGGAATTGGATGAATTGAATTTGAGAAAAGATAAGGTCGAAGAGAATATTCGTTTAATGCTTATCCCCAAAGACCCACAGGACGATAAAAATGCCGTTTTAGAAATACGTGCCGGCACCGGAGGCGACGAAGCCAGTATATTTGCCGGCGACCTTTACAGGATGTATTTAAAATACTGTGAAAACAAGGGCTGGAAAACAGAACTAGTCGATATGAATGAAGGCACAGCAGGCGGTTTCAAGGAAATAGTATTCAACGTAATAGGCAATAACGCCTACGGCATCCTGAAGTTTGAATCGGGAGTTCATCGGGTTCAAAGGGTTCCGAAAACCGAAACACAGGGAAGGATTCACACCTCGGCTGCTTCGGTCGTCGTTCTGCCCGAGGCCGAAGAATTTGACATTGAGCTGCTCGATAAAGACATCAGGAAAGACACATTCTGCTCATCAGGTCCCGGCGGACAATCGGTAAACACCACTTACTCGGCTATCAGACTGACACATATCCCCAGCGGGATTGTTGTTTCGTGTCAGGACGAAAAATCACAGATTAAAAACCTTGCCAAGGCAATGAAGGTGTTGCGCACCAGGCTGTTTGAGCGTGAATACAGCAAATACCTCGAAGGTATTGCCTCTAAACGCAAAACGATGGTTTCTACAGGCGACAGGTCGGCCAAAATCAGAACCTACAACTGGCCTCAGGGAAGGGTAACCGACCACCGGATTAATCTGACCCTATACAACTTATCAGCCATCATCGACGGCGATATTGATGAAATCATTGAAAAACTGCAAATGGCTGAAAACGCGGAAAGACTTAAAACTGAACTGGGCTAAACTTACTTTATGAAAACATCTGCCCTATTTGATCAAATCGTTCAAAAGAAATCCTTTCTTTGTGTTGGCCTTGATACCGATATTGCAAAAATTCCGGTTCATTTGCTGGAAGAAGAAGACCCGGTTTTTTCTTTTAATAAGGCCATTATCGATGCAACAGCCCAATATGCAGTAGCCTACAAACCCAATACTGCCTTTTATGAACAACAAGGTTCTAAAGGTTGGATTGCGCTCGAGAAAACGATAGGCTATTTAAAAAGCAACTACCCGGAGTTATTTACCATTGCTGATGCAAAAAGAGCAGATATCGGAAACACTTCAGCGGCATATGCCAACGCTTTTTTTAACAGACTTGGTTTTGATGCCCTTACTGTTGCTCCCTATATGGGAAAAGACAGCGTAGAGCCATTTCTGAATTTTCAAAACAAATGGGTCATCCTGCTTGCCCTCACTTCGAACCCCGGATCGGCTGATTTTCAATATCAAAAGATAAATAGTGCATCAGAGCCACTGTATCACCAGGTTATCAAAACCTCCTCGGGTTGGGCCGGACCGGACAAAATGATGTATGTTGTCGGGGCAACACATCCCGAAGAATTAGGACGGATCAGGCAGATTGTGCCCGATCACTATCTACTCATCCCCGGCATTGGCGCGCAGGGCGGCGATCTGAATCTGGTTGCCCAATATGGATTGAACAAACAATGTGGATTGCTTGTGAATTCATCACGAAATATTATCTACGCTTCGGGCGACAGCGATTTTGCATCAAAAGCTGCTGACGAAGCACAAAAGATACAGCATCAAATGGCTGTCCTACTGACGAAATCAGCTATAATTTCCTAAAAAAACCTGCAGTTTTCGCCGCAGGTTAATTTCTCCGTATAGGATACTGTTTTCTTATAAGCCTTCCAGAACGGTTGTCCAGCCGTATTTATCCTCAATTTCCCCCTCCTGTATCGATCTTAAAGTAGTGTACAGTTTGGTGGAATAAGGCCCGGCAACATCGCCATATTCGTAAACCTTTTTCGTTTCCCGGTCAACAATCTTTTTGATAGGCGAAATGATTGCCGCTGTTCCGCAGGCCCCTGCTTCTTCAAAAGTTTCCAGTTCTTCAACCGGTACAGGCCGGCGCTCTACTGTCAGGCCAATTTCTTCTGCGATCACCTCCAGACTTTTATTGGTAATTGACGGCAAAATGGTGCAGGACTTGGGCGTGATATAGGTTTTATTCTTTATGCCAAAAAAGTTTGCCGGACCGGCTTCATCAATATATTTTTTTTCCAGTGCATCGAGAAACAAAACGGAACTATAGCCATCGGCATGCGCTCTGTCGGCAGGCCTCAGACTTGCAGCATAATTACCCCCAACTTTAATATGCCCTGTGCCCTGAGGAGCAGCCCGGTCATAATCGTGGACCAGTTCAATGGCTACCGGGTTAAATCCTTCTTTAAAATATGGCCCCACCGGACTAACAAAAACCACAAACATATATTCTTTTGCAGGCTTAACACCCACCTGAGGGCCCGACCCAAATAACAATGGCCTGATATAAAGTGACGATCCTGTTCCATAGGGTGGAATAAACCGTGCATTCATCCTGACAGCCTTGTCAATGGCCTCAAAAAACAGCTCATCCGGCACTTTGGCCATCATGATTCCTGACGATGACATCCGCATGCGTCTGGCATTGTCCTGCCAGCGGAAAAGCCTCACCTTACCATCCTTACCACGATAGGCTTTTAGTCCTTCGAAAGCTTCCTGACCATAATGCAGCCCGGTTGCAGCCATGTGAATGCTGATATATTCGGACGAACTGATTTCAAGTTGTCCCCATTCACCATTGCGCCAATAACACCTGACATTGTAATCTGTTGGGTAATAACCAAATGGCAAATTTTTCCAATCAATACTTTCCATATTTTGAATTTTTATGAGTAGTCTTTTCGAAAGGGCTAAGGTACAGATTTTAATTGATTCCAAAACCAAACAGCTGTATTTTGGAATCAATCTAAGCAATAATTCCTCCCATTGGCGCGAAATGGTTTCTTTAAGATCAAGAAGGGACAAGATGTCGAAGCATTTACAATTTATGGCAAGGATTGATAAGCACTATGGAAACGAATCGGCTCAGAGCATCAAAAACACCCAGGAAAGCAGCAATGAAAAAAGGAGTGAAGGCAAGAGGTTCAAAATACTCATTTTGGTAACTTGCAGAATATTTAGTCCCAGACCAATCAGCAATACACCTCCTGTTGCGGTCAGGCTGGAAATCATGAGTTCAGGCAAAAAAGAACCGAAGTAAAATGCCAGCACTGTTAAACCAGCCTGATAGACAAACAGGGGCACCACAGAAAACAAAACACCAGCTCCAAGACCTGATGCCAGTGCAATACTTGAGATTCCGTCCATCAATGATTTAACATAGTATAATTCGCGCTGCCCGGTCATCCCTTCCTCGATGGCTCCCAATATGGTCATCGAACCCATGCAATAGAGTAAAAAAGCCGTGAGAAGACCTTCATTGAAGCGTTTTCCACCTGTTTTAAATTTGTGCCCCAAACGATTTGCCAGGGAATCGAAAAAAGCATCAAGTCGTAACAGTTCTCCCGAAACACCTCCCAACACAAGACTCAAAACCACCACGATCCATTCTTCTGCCTCGAGTGCCATGCTGAAGCCCAGAACAAGCGTAAAAAGCCCGATTCCCTGAAAGGTTATCCCCACAAAGCGCTGCGGTAGCCTTGCATGAAAAAGCAAACCGGCAGAACCACCCGCCAGTACTGCCAACACATTGATTATGGTGCCCAGGATAATCATATAATATCTTGATATTCAAGTAATTTCTCCAGATAATGGGTGTTTATCCGATAATCGCTTTTCAGTTTCTGTATACTACGCAGAATGTCTTCACGATTGGTAATGTTGGATTTGCGAACACCCGCAAGCATAATGTTCTTTGGCGTATGTTCTGCCTCAATAAACTCCATAACCTGTGTCTTGTAACCATGCCATTCCATAATCAACGCCCTCAACGTATCGGTTAATATTTCGGCCTGCCGACCCAATAGAATACCATATTTAACAACCGGAACTTCTGCAGCCACCGCACTGATCTCATTTCTTATCTGCTTGTGACAGCATGGCGCACACACGATAACGGATGCTTTTGCCCTGATTCCAGCCGCAATGGCATCGTCAGTAGCGGTATCGCAGGCATGTAATGCTATTAAAACATCAATGTTGGTGATGGCAAAATCGCCTATACTTCCTTCCACAAATCGCAATCCCTGCAAACCCGACATTCCGGCAATCCTATTCGTAAGCATAACCATATCAGGGCGCTGCTCCACTCCGGTTAATTCAACCTGCAAACCACGCACATTACTCAGATACTCGTACAATGCAAAAGTGAGGTAGCCCTTTCCCGAACCCATATCCACAATTTTTACAGGCTTATCGCCAGAAAACTGAATAAGGGGTTCCAGCAAGCTAATATACTTGTCCACCTGCTTGAATTTGTGCTGCATCGATGCAAGCACCCTGCCATCTTTATCGGTTAGTCCCAAATGAAACCAATACGGTTTTGCAGGATCTATGCGCCTCTGTTTCAATTTATCATGACTCAAATCAGGTTTTTCACTTTGCGCAGGCGAAAGTTTAGTCAACCTCGATTGACCACTTTTCGAAACAAGCCATTCAAAATCGCCTGACAAGGTGAGCAAATTAGCCGCCCTGAATGTTTCCATTAAACCGGTGATCAATTCGCTCGTTTCATCTATCGAAAAGTTTTTTACTTCCTGACGCGTCAGATACTTGTAGGTCACCGACATTTTTAAGATACCCTTTAACAAAACAGGTTTAATATACATGTTGCGTAAATCAGACTGTTTCTGTTTTGGTTTACTAAAAGTAAGTTTGACAAAATCTGAATGGGATACTGCCTCTAAAAATGCTTCTACAAACTCATTATCCATGTCGACAGGTATAAAAAGAATACGAAAATATCGACAAATGTAAGTTGAATGAAATAATAAAACCGTGTTTTAGCAAAAAAGCCTTCGGGAAACAAAATGTTCAACTGCATTTTTTAGCCAAAATGGCAGTTACTGGCAGATGGCACACACTTTGATTCATAAAACCCAAACTAAATAATATTGAGTCATGCAAAAAGGAAACATTGAAGTAAAAACCGAAAACATTTTTCCGATTATTAAGAAATTTTTGTATTCGGATCATGAAATATTTCTTCGCGAATTGATTAGCAACGCTGTTGATGCTACTCAAAAACTGAAAACACTGGCCTCTTCCGGGCAGTTTAAAGATGAACTGGGCGATCTCACCATCCGGGTTGTGGCTGATAAAAAGAAGAAAACAATTACCATCAGCGACCGTGGCATAGGCATGACACAGGAAGAGGTAGAAAAATACATCAACCAGATTGCCTTTTCGAGTGCCGAAGAATTTGTGAAAAAATTTAAAACGAAAAGCCAGGCTGAAGCCAATGCCATTATTGGCCATTTCGGACTTGGTTTTTATTCCTCATTCATGGTTTCGGAAAAAGTGGAGTTGAACACGAAAACCTATAAAAAAGGAGGAAGCACAAAAGCTGTCCGTTGGGAATGTGATGGTAGTCCGGAATATACCATGACCGAAACTGACAAAAAAGACCGTGGTACTGAAGTAATATTGCATATCGATAAAGAAAATGAGGACTTCCTCGAAGACTACAAAATCCGTGAACTGCTAAACAAATATTGTAAATTCCTTCCTGTACCTATTCAGTTCGGGACCAAAAAAGAAGAAGAGCCCATTGAAGGGGAATTGGATAACGATGGGAAACCGAAAACAAAAACGGTTGAAAAACCCTGGATAATCAACAACACCAACCCCTTGTGGAAAAAAGCGCCAGCCGAAAGCCAGGATGAAGAATACAAAGAGTTTTACCACGAACTTTACCCTCTTAACTTCGATGAACCTTTGTTCCACATTCACCTGAACGTGGATTACCCTTTCAACCTGACAGGTATACTCTATTTCCCTAAGGTGAAGCACAACTATGAGCTTCAGCGAAATAAAATTCAGCTCTATTGCAATCAGGTGTTTGTTACGGATTCGGTTGAAGGCATTGTTCCCGATTTTCTAACCATGTTGCATGGCGTAATCGACTCGCCTGATATCCCGCTCAATGTGAGCCGTTCATATCTGCAAAGCGACCAGAATGTGAAGAAAATATCGGGTCACATCACCAAGAAAGTTGCCGACAAACTCGAAGATCTTTTCAAAAAAGACCGTGAGAATTTTGAAAAGAAATGGGACGACATCAAAATATTTATCCAGTATGGAATGATTTCTGACCCCAAGTTTTTTGAAAGGGCCGAAAAATTCGTCCTGCTGAAAAACTCAGAAGGAAAATATTTCACCCTCGAAGAATACCAAAAACATGTTGAACCGAATCAGAAAGATAAGGATAATCGATTGGTCTATCTTTATGCCACCAATCATGACGAGCAGTTTGGTTACATCGAGAAAGCCCGCTTGCGTGGTTATGATGTGCTGATTATGGATGGTGTGCTCGATAGTCATTTCGTGAACACCATGGAACAAAAACTCAAAGACACATCGTTCGCAAGGGTGGATTCAAACACCATCGATAAACTGGTTGTAAAAAATGACGACAACGTTCCTTCGAAACTCGATGATGCCCAGAAGGAAAGTCTCAAATCGTTGTTTGAAAACCAATTGGATAAAAAACAGTACGAAATTGTGTTTGAGAATATGAGCGAAACAGATATGCCACTCACCATCACACAAAATGAGTTTATGCGCCGAATGAAAGACATGAGTGTGATTGGCGGCGGTCCGATGATGGGGCTGGGCGACTTTCCCGATTCATACACATTGGTTGTTAACTCGAATCATCCTGCTATTGCCCGCATGCTGGATGAGTCAGAAGAAAACAAAAGTCAATCATTCAAGCAAATGTTCGACCTTGCCAGGCTATCAAAAAACCTTTTAAAAGGACGCGAACTGAATGAATTTATTCAACGTACTATGCAACATTTAAAATAAACACAGAGGTCGTCGTTAAGAATAAAATGATTATTTAGACAATTATCAACGAAATTGCAAGCATTTTATAATTAAACCGACCTTCAATGTGATTAAAAAAGAATAATTTAGCCCAATAAAATTTATCCATATGAAAAAGAGTATCATTGTAATTATTGTCATCGTTGCTGTGTTGTTCATCGCTTATAGCATGTTTAAAGGAACGTATAACAACATGGTTACCAAAGGGGAACAGGTGACCTCACAATGGGCGCAGGTTGAGAATGTTTACCAACGCCGGGCCGACCTCATACCCAATCTGGTGAATACCGTCAAGGGCTTTGCTGATCAGGAACAGGAAGTATTAATAGGTGTTGTTGAAGCACGGGCAAAAGCTACCAGTGTCAACATCGATCCGACGAATATCACTGAAGCCAATATGCAGGCTTTTCAGCAGGCTCAGGAAGGATTGAGCGGGGCGCTATCGCGTTTGATGGTTGTTGTGGAAAAATACCCTGATCTGAAATCGAATCAGAATTTTCTGGAACTTCAATCGCAGCTGGAAGGCACAGAAAACAGAATTACTGTTGAACGTCAGAAGTTTAACGACACCACCCGCGATTACAATACCTATTTGAAAAAATTCCCACAAACATTGTTTGCCGGCATGTTTGGTTTCGAAGTGAAACCTTACTTTGAGGCTGTCAAAGGGTCTGAAATTGCTCCAAAAGTTGAATTTTAAGCCTTAAAACCAAGCTTATGCCTGATGCAAAGAATTTCTTCACTGCAGAAGAAAAAGAACTGATAATGAAGGCCATCAGGGCGGCTGAAAAGGCTTCTTCTGGTGAGATCAGGGTTCACATTGAAAACTTCTGTCGCGGAAATGCACTTGACAGGGCCGCTTTTCTATTCGAAAAACTTGAAATTCATAAAACTGACCACCGCAATGGAGTGCTCATATACCTGGCCATCAATGACCGGAAATTTGCAGTAATCGGCGATGGTGGTATCAATGCGGTTGTTGAAGAACACTTTTGGGAGGATGTAAAACTACTGCTCTCCGAACACTTCAAAAGAGGTGATTTTGCAGTTGGCCTTTCCAAAGCGATTGAGAGAACAGGTGTTAAGTTGAAAAAACACTTCCCATACCAGACTGAAGATGTGAACGAATTATCTGATGACATCTCCTTCTTATAGGCACACTTATTTGACAATGACCATGAAACAATACATACCAGCTTTGGGGGCCGAAATTGGCATCAGAAATTCAACCGGGATCAAGAGAAAGAGCATAATGGCTTTCCTCTCTCTGGCTCTATTACTGATGCTGGCATCCGTTTTTGCATCAGCTCAGGACATTCCGGATAAGCCCGAACCACCACGGCTGGTAAATGATTACACCAAAACGCTTTCACAAAGTCAGGTACTTGAGCTGGAGACAAAACTTCGCAACTACAACGACACGACTTCCAACCAGATAGTAGTTATAATGGTTCCAGAACTTGGTCCTTACGATGTGGCCGATTTTGCCTACCGTATTGGTGAAAAATGGGGCGTTGGTCAGGCAGGCAAAAACAATGGCGCCATTATGCTGATCAAACCCAAAGTTGGGAATAGCCGTGGGCATGCATTTATCGCTACAGGTTATGGACTCGAAGGTGCCATTCCGGATGCATTGGCCAAAAGAATCGTTGAAATTGAAATGATACCGTCATTTCAACAAAACGACTATTATCAAGGAATCTCAAATGCACTGAATACCATGATGGCACTCGCTTCAGGCGAATTTACTGCCGAAGATTATGATAAACAACACGGAAGCAATGCAAATGGAGCCTGGTTTATTCCCATTGTTGTCATGATACTGATCATCATCATGATGAAAGGTTCACGCACAAACTCCCATCTGGGGAGCAAAAGCAATCTTCCCTTCTGGACTGCTTTATTTTTGGCCAGTCAGGCAGGCCGCAGCCATTCGGGTAGTTGGGGAAATTTCTCAGGAGGATCAGGAGGATTTGGCGGAGGAGGCGGTGGTTTCGGAGGTTTTGGCGGAGGCAGCTTTGGTGGTGGAGGCGCCGGTGGAAGCTGGTAAATTGTTTGTGTTATCTAACTATCAAGGCAAACTAACTGAAACCATATATCCAATCCTGGTTATCAGGCCTACTTATTGCACAGTAAGGCATATAATTATCTAATACACAGTACTATAGAGTCAATTCCTGAGGTGCTTGTTGCACAAAATTAACTAAACAGGTAAAAGATTACCTGTTTTTTTATTTTCGATTACAAAACTTTTTATATTTGAACTTCTTTGTGGAAGTATCAAACCAAAAATCAACAAACTGTTAATCATGATGTTAACAGAAAAGACGAATTCAAAATCCACCTCAATTATAATAAGCATCACACATGATGATTAGATTTTTATCCCAGTTAGGTAGTTTGAACCGGGTGGTTCTGTATTTTATATTTTTAGGAGCCATCCTCTCCGGTTTAACATCCCAGGCGCAAACACCCGAAGCCGAAAAAAATTTTCAGGTCTGTAAGGCCTGTCACAACATCGACGGGCCTAAACTCATCGGACCCAGTCTTGCCGGTGTAACCGAAAGAAGAACAACCGAATGGCTGATAAAATTCATTCGAAACTCTCAGGAAGTTATTCAATCGGGCGACCCTATTGCTGTTCAACTTTTTGAGGAGAACAACAAGATCCCTATGCCTGCAAATCCGCTAACCGATGAGCAAATCCTTGATATATTGGCATATATCAATAACGGCGGCAAAGTGGCTGCTGAGTTTGCTCAGGCAGCTCCTACTGATGAACAGCTGACACAAAAGCAAACCATGCTCGACGAGATGGCTGCGCAACAAGCTGAAAGGGAAACACGCTTGCAGGATCTGGAGCGTGATGCCAACCGCAACTTCGGCACCACATTTATCCTTACCTTGATTATCCTGATAGTCGTTATTTTCGATTTGCTGGTAACAAGAGTGATTAAAGCGCGATTTGTTCATACTGTGCTCATTCTTGTATCATTGTTTATCATCGGTGAGATTATGTATAAAGAAGCCGCCATGCTGGGTCGTCAACAGTATTATCAACCCGACCAGCCTGTTTGGTTTTCGCATAAAGTTCATGCTGAACAAAACAAAATTGACTGTAAATACTGTCACACCTCTGTTGAAAAAAGCAAAAGTGCCGGCATACCTGGCACGCATGTCTGCATGAATTGCCATAATGTCGTCAAATCAGGAAAAATTACCGGTACAGAAGAGATCGCAAAAGTTACACAGTCCTGGGAAACAGGAACGCCAATTGAATGGATAAGGATTCACAATTTACCTGATCATGTGTACTTTAATCATGCCCAACATGTGAATGCAGGCAAACTCGATTGTAAGGAATGCCACGGTGATGTCCAAAAAATGGATGTCGTTATGCAGGTGAACGATCTGAGCATGGGATGGTGCCTCGAGTGCCACCGGAAAACTGAAGTCCAGTTCGCATCCAACTCATTTTATAAAACCTATGAAAAGCTCCATGAGCAATTCAAAAATGGTGAAATAAAAAGAGTTACAGCCGATATGGTCGGAGGTGACAACTGTATGAAATGTCATTATTAATCTGAAACTCACTTACACAATTTCTGCATGGAAAAGAAATATTATAGAAGTCTTGAAGAACTGACAATCAACCCGGATCAGATTCAAGACCATGAAATGTTAGGTGATAAAAAAAGTCTGCTTGCCCTGGAACAGGAAGCAAAGAAAAACAACGAACCTAACAGGCGCGACTTTCTGAAACTTTTTGGATTCACCGTTGCCTCAGCTGCTGTTGTTGCAAGTTGTGAGCAACCTGTCCGCAAAGCTATCCCATACCTTATTCAGCCCGAGGAGATAGTTCCTGGTAAAGCAAGTTATTATGCATCCACATTTTTTGATGGCACCGATTATTGCAGCATTCTTGTCAAAGTAAGAGATGGCAGGCCTATCAAGATAGAAGGAAATAAGCTATCGGCCATAACTGGTGGAGGAACCAGTGCACGCGCTCAGGCATCGGTGCTTAACCTGTATGATAACTACCGCTACACAAAACCCCTTGTTCAGGGTGAAGAAGCAAGTTGGTCAGAAATGGACAGGCAGATCACAGATAAGCTTGAAGCCATCAGCGCAAAAGGAGGCAAAATTGTCATGCTGACTCCTACAATCATTAGTCCATCAACAAAGGCAGTTATAGCAGCTTTTAGTGAAAAGTATCCAACAACTTCGCATATTCAATACGATAACGTTTCTGCTTCGGGGATTAGAAAAGCCAATGAAATAAGTTTTGGTGAAGCCTTTGTTCCTTCATACCATTTCGACAAGGCTAAGCTGATCGTTAGTTTCGATGCCGATTTTTTAGGCACCTGGCTTTCACCTGTTGAGTTTACCCGGCAATATATTTCGAACAGAAAACTGCATGAGGGGAAAACCACCATGTCGCGTCATATTCATCTGGAAGGTGGAATGTCGCTTACAGGATCGAATGCTGACAAACGCATTGCCCTCAAACCCTCACAGCAAAAAGCAGCTATTGCTCAATTGTATCTTGCCCTGATTCAACAATCATCACAGAATGGGCCGGTAGCCGAAATGCCGGCAATTGCCAATGAATTGCTTGATGCAAAAGGCACATCGCTTGTTGTTTGCAACAGCAATGACCACGAAACACAACTCATCGTCAATGCTATCAATCAACTGCTTGGAAACTATGAAAACACCACAAATACCCAGGTACATCTGAAGGTAAGGCAGGGAAATGATCAGGTAATGGCAAAGCTGATTGATGAGCTCAATGCGGGACTTGTTGATGGCATTATCCTTTACGATGTTAATCCTGTGTATGATTATCCTGAAAGTGATAAGGTAATCAGTGGCTTACAAAAAGCCAGTCTGAAAATCAGCATGCCGGTACTCAGAGAAGAAACAAGTTCGTATGTTGATTTCGTTTGTCCGGATCATCATTTTCTTGAATCATGGAATGATTTTGAAGTTAAAACCGGGCATTACACCTTTGCTCAGCCAGCCATCCGACCCATTTTCAACACCCGTTCGGCACAGGAAAGCCTGCTTAAATGGGCTGGTAAGGAAAAAGATTTCAGATTGTTTATCCAGGAATACTGGGAGAAGAACTTATTTCCTGCTTCAGGCTATTTAAGCTTTACTGCATTCTGGAATGAAAAGATTCATGACGGCATTTACGATTCCGGAATTATTGATCCAAAACCTTTGGTATATATCGACACTGATATTGAAGGTCTTGTCGGCAAAGCATCCGTGCTGACAGCCAGCGATATTGACCTTGATCTGTATTATAACATAAGTGTTGGAAATGGCAAACATGCCAACAACCCATGGCTTCAGGAACTCCCGGATCCTATCACTAAAATTTGCTGGGACAACTATGCTGCAGTTTCTCAAAAACTTGCCGATGAATACGGATTGAAGGATGAAGATCTCATTACAATAAACCAGACTGGTCCATATCCGGTGATTATTCAGCCAGGACAGGAGCACCATACCGTTTCGCTGGCTCTTGGTTATGGACGTGAAAAATCAGGAAAATCGTCCGAAGGGATTGGGGTGAATGCTTATCCACTTGTTAAAATGGAGGATGGTTCGCGTCATCTTCAAACAGCTGGTGTAGTAATCAATAAAGTTGCAGGAAATTACCGTCTTGCCCGCACGCAAACCCACCATTCCATGGAAGGGCGTGAAATTGTGCGCGATACAACGCTTCAGGAATATCTCGTAAAACCGAATTCGGGCAATGAAGTTCGCGAAGAGATTAAAAAACACCTGAAATCCATTTATCCGAAAAAGACATATGATGGTTTTCATTGGGGAATGGCCATTGACCTGAACTCATGTATTGGCTGCAATGCTTGTATCGTAGCCTGCTCGGCCGAAAACAATGTGCCGGTAGTTGGCAAAGAGCAGGTACTTATGGCCCGCGAAATGCATTGGATCAGGATTGACCGGTATTACAAAGGCGATCCGGACAACCCCGAACTTATCAGGCAGCCAGTAATGTGTCAGCACTGTGATAACGCCCCCTGCGAAAATGTTTGTCCTGTGGCAGCCACAACACATAGCAACGAAGGCATTAATCAGATGGCCTATAACAGGTGTATCGGCACCCGGTATTGCAACAACAACTGCCCTTATAAAGTTCGCCGCTTCAATTTCTTTGACTACACCAATGCAGACAGCTTCCAGGGCAATCTGTATGATCCGGCCGAAATGACTGTTGATCTGAGAAAACTTGTGCTGAATCCGGATGTAACCACCCGGGCCAAAGGAGTAATTGAAAAATGCTCATTCTGCATTCAGCGTATTCAGGACACAAAACTTACAGCCAAAATTGAAAACAGAGAACTTGTTGATGGCGAAGTTGTTACAGCATGTGCCCAGGCCTGTCCGTCGCAGGCAATTGTTTTTGGTAACCTGAATGATACAGAAAGCCGGGTTGCAAAAATGTTTGCCGATGAGCGCAATTACCACGTTCTGGAAGAATTGCATGTATTGCCTTCAGTAGGCTATCTGACCAAAGTAAAAAACACAAACGTATAACCTAATCCAAATTGAGCATGTACGTATCTCCTATCAGAGAACCACTCATCAGAGGTAACAAGAATTACAGTCAGGTGACTAAGGATATTCTGTCGCCCATGGCTGGCAAGCCCTCAAAGTATTGGTATATGGGAATTGCCCTTGCAGGTGCGGCTGCCTTAATGGGAGCCTGGGCATCATACGAAACCGTTTTTAACGGAATCGGAACCTGGGGACTAAACAAAACAATTGGATGGGCATGGGATATCACCAACTTCGTTTGGTGGGTCGGTATCGGACATGCCGGGACTTTTATCTCAGCTATCCTCCTGCTTTTCCGACAGAAATGGAGAACCAGTATCAATCGTTCTGCCGAAGCTATGACATTGATAGCCATTGCATGTGCCGGTTTTTTCCCGCTTATTCACATGGGTCGGTTGCTGCTGGGATTTTTTATTTTCCCTTACCCAAACACACGCGATTTGTGGGTTAACTTTAACTCACCCTTGTTATGGGACGTATTTGCGATTTCAACCTATTTTGCCGTGTCCCTGATCTTCTGGTATGTAGGACTGATCCCGGATATCGGAACTGTTCGCGACAAAGCCACCAACAAAATCAGAAAAGCCATCTATGGATTTTTGAGTTTTGGCTGGACAGGTTCAGCCCGTCATTGGTCGAGGCACGAAACCATCAGCCTTGTCCTCGCCGGTTTGGCAGCCCCTTTGGTTTTGTCGGTGCATACTATCGTGAGCTTTGACTTTGCCACTTCAGTTATTCCGGGCTGGCACACCACCATCTTCCCCCCCTATTTTGTGTCAGGTGCTATTTTTTCGGGTTTTGCTATGGTACTCACCTTGCTGATCGTTGCCCGAAAAGCGCTTCATCTGGAAGATTACATTACAGTAAACCACATTGAGTCGATGAACAAAATCATCATCCTCACGGGTTCAATAGTTGGAATAGCCTATCTCACAGAATTCTTTATGGCCTGGTATTCAGGTGTTGAATATGAAACCTATGCTTTCTTTAACAGGGCATTTGGTCCTTATGCCTGGGCTTACTGGATCATGATGACATGCAATGTGATCACTCCACAGCTTTTCTGGTTCAAAAAAATCAGGACAAGTCTGGTTGCAACCTTTATCATTTCAATATTTGTTAACATCGGAATGTGGTTCGAACGCTTTGTGATTGTTGTAACTTCCCTTCACCGTGACTATCTCCCTTCGAGCTGGACCATGTATAAACCTACCCTTGTTGAAGTAGGGTTGTATGTTGGCACACTTGGCTTATTCTTTACTTTGTTTCTGCTGTTTATCAGGGTTTTCCCTGTGATTGCGATTGCAGAAGTCAAAAGTGTCCTGAAATCATCCGGAGAAAATCAAAAACATGCGCATCATGAATAAGTTTATTACTGCCTATTATAACGACGAGGAAGATCTTTTGAAAGGCATCAAAATGATGAAATCAAATGGTGTTGAGCCTCTTGACGTGCTTACTCCCTTTCCGGTGCACGGACTTGATAAAGCCCTGGGATTAAAAAGATCAAGACTTACCAGGGTTGCATTTGTTGGCGGTGTTGTCGGTGGACTCGTCGGCTTTTTCTTCCAGGCATGGGTATTTACCAAAGCGTATCCGCTTAATTTCGGTGGCAAACCATTTTTTGCAGTGCCGTCATTCATGCCCGTTACCTTTGAAATGACAGTTCTTTTTGCAGCATTTGCCATGGTAATTGCTTTTTTTGTACACAACAAACTTGGACCAGGTGCAAAGCCTGTTATTCATGACGAACGCGTTACCGACGACCGTTTTCTGCTCGTGTTTGATATATGGGAAAAGGACGAAAAAGAAGTCAGCAACATTCAAATGGCCCTTACAAATGCAGGGGCACAAGGTATTCAACTTAAAGCCTAGTAATTATTCAGCTATGGACAATCAATCATTTACGCTTTCTAAAAAATTAGTAACCATAAGCATGGTAATGGTTGCTATCGGAATCGTTTCGCTTGCTTATGGGTACTTCGCAGGTCTCGGCCCCGGACGTATTGCAGCCAACATTCTCCTGAACAGCTTCTATTTCCTTGGAATAGCGCTGGTTGGGCTATTCTTTGTAGCTGTTCATGCTATTGCCGAATCTGGCTGGCAGGTAAGCGTGCAACGCATTGGTGAAGCAATGAGTTCATTTATTCCTGTTGCCGGGATACTGCTACTGTTGCTTTTTGGCCTTGGAGGCATGTCGGCATTGTATGAATGGACTCACGAAGAGCACCTTGATGCAATATTGCTGAAAAAAGTGGCCTATCTCAATGTGCCCTTTTTCATGATCAGGTTCGTGATTTATTTTGCCGGATGGATTCTTCTGGCTCATCTGATCAAAAAAACATCACGGAAACTCGATCAGCATGGTGATATGTTTTATTTCAACCGCCTGAGAATGCTTTCTGCTATTTTTATCGTATTCTATGCCATTACCAGCGTAACGTCTTCATGGGACTGGCTGATGTCGATTGATGCACATTGGTTTAGTACCTTGTATGGTTGGTATGTGTTTTCAAGCATGCTGGCCAGTGGTATCGCTGTGCTGATCATTATTCTGATTGCATTGAAAAATATGGGATATATGACCCACGTTAACCCGGAACATGTTCATGATCTGGGCAAATACCTTTTCGGGTTTAGCATTTTCTGGGCGTATCTCTGGTTTTCGCAATATATGCTGATCTGGTATGCCAATATTCCTGAAGAAACCATTTATTTCTACACCAGATTAAAATATTTCGACAACATTTTCTTTCTGAATCTGATTTTAAACCTTGTGGTGCCTTTGTTTATTCTGATGACCCGCAACTCGAAAAGAATGTTCTCGGTGCTTTTGCCTGTTTCAATCATTGTATTTATCGGCCACTGGATCGACATGTACCAGATCATTATGCCCGGTGTTGTGGGTAAAGAGGCAGGAATTGGTTTGCTCGAAATCGGACTGACTATCGGTTTTATCGGTCTGTTTAGTCTTGTCATCTTCTATTCATTATCCAAAGCACCTCTTGTTCCAAAAAATCATCCTTTTTATAAGGAAAGTATCAAGTACCATACAAATTATTAAGATATGAAAAAAATAAGCAGCTTAGGTTTGCTGGTAGTCCTGTTTGTTGTTTTATCAGCCTGCAACAGGGACAAAAATCATCCGGGTTATATCTATTATCCCGATATGGCTTATTCTCAGGCATATGACACCTATTCTGAAAACCCTGTATTCGCAGAAGGACAGACCATGCGCACTCCGGCAGAAGGAACGATCCCAAGAGGCCATACACCCTATCCTTTCAAAGCCAAATCATTTCCCGATCAGGTTGCTGCCGGTGTTCAACTCATCAACCCAGTTCCTCATTCTGCTGAGGTGATAGCCACAGGCAAGCAACAGTTTGAAATATTCTGCATGAATTGTCATGGCATGGAAGGCAAAGGAGACGGACATCTTTACACCAGTAAGTTGTTTCCTGCCAAACCCACTTCACTTGTTGAAGATTATGTGAAAAATAAACCGGACGGCGAAATATATCATGTTATTACAATGGGGTCATTATCAGGTCTCATGGGTGGACATGGTGGTCAGATTACCCCCGAAAACAGATGGAAAATCATTCACTACGTCCGCGAACTAGGCAAATAATAAGCTATAAAGCGGTTGCAAGTAATAATTTTCAAAAACCTACAGTCGTAAAAATATGGCTTTTGGGGTTCTCTAGACGGGTAAAGACTTTCTTCTTTTTGAAAGAACACCTGGTAAAAATCTATTAACAACCATTATTCTGCCACAAAAATTGGCCGGAAACCAGAAATTATCTCACTTCATAGAAAAAGTTCAAAAACTAAAACAAAACCAGAGCCTTCTGGCTGTATGGTTCAGCTAAATTGACTCAGACAACATCCTTATGAAAATTGGTAAAAACATTATTGCAAAAATCAGTTACGAATTAAGGGATCAGCTTGACAACAGCCTGCTTCAGCAGATTCCGGCTGATGATCCGGCTGAATTTTTGTTTGGTCATAACCTCTTGCTCGATGCATTTGAAACACGGCTTATTGGATTAAGCAGCGGAGATGTTTTTGATTTTACGCTATCGTCCGACGAAGCCTATGGGCCTGTTAATCAATCAGCAATTTTTGATTTACCCATGTCAACTTTTGCCGAAGAAGATGGCCGTATTGATGATGAAGTAGTGCAGGTAGGCCACGTTTTCCCCATGGCTGACAATGAGGGCAACCGGCACTTTGGCAAAATTATCAGAAAAATGAAAGAAAGGGTTACCATGGATTTCAATCATCCTATGGCGGGTAAAAACCTGATATTTAAAGGAATCATTACAGAAATCAGAAAAGCAGGTCAGGAAGAGATCAGTGCGCACTTGCAAATGGGTCGTCAGTAAAGTTTTTTTAGTCGTATTTTTGCTGTGTCAAAACCTGTCAATACTATCAAAAAATGAAAACAAAGTATCTGTCCATAGTTTTATTGATTCTTTTCATTTCAGTATCATGCGGCTACATTGGTTCAAAACGTGTAAAACCCAATGATGAAACAACCTGGATATGGACTGGCCCGTTTACCGACGACATAGCAGCGAAATACAAAAGTATCGGTCGTGAAGTGCTGAAAGAAAGCTTTCTGACCCTCACCGGAGAAGTGAGCCGTGCTATGAAAGAAGGAGGCGTGCCACATGCTGTTCAGTATTGCAACATGAAGGCTTATCCCATTATTGACTCCCTGTCGAAGGCAAATCATGTTTCGATTAAGCGGGTTGCCATGAAAAACAGAAATCCGGATAATTTTATGCGGGCATTCGAGCAGGAGCTTTATAAGGATTACGCGATGAAGCATATTCAAAAGATGAGTATTATGGACCAGGTGGTTTTGAGCAAAGACAATTATCTGGAATATTATGCCCCGATTATTGTAACTGCTCAGTGCCTGGCATGCCATGGCAAACCGGGAACCGACATACAGCCCGAAAATTATGAGCTGATCAAATCTCTTTATCCCGATGATAAAGCCATTGATCATTATGTGGGTGATTTGCGCGGAATGTGGCGAATCAGGTTTATGCCAACAAAACAATAAAAGATCAGATGCGTCAAAACGCATGTGTGCATTGCGGTTCCGACTGCGGCAAGAGCCCGGTTGTGTGGAACGAAAAAAGTTTTTGCTGTCATGGCTGCCGAACAGTGTATGAAATACTCCATGAAAAAGATCTGGGCCAATACTATGAAATCCAACCGATGTCGGGCATTCGGATCGAAAATGCCCAGCAATTAAAAAAGTTTGCCTTTCTCGACAATCAGGAAATTGCAGAAAAACTACTCGACTTTAAAGACGGAACCAGCTCACGGGTTAGTTTTTTTATCCCAACAGTGCACTGCGCTTCCTGCATCTGGCTGCTGGAGCACCTGAACACCCTTCACCCCGGAATCGCTTACTCTGATGTCAATTTCCCAAAAAAAGAAGTTCATATTACTTTTCGGAATGACCTGCTTAGCTTGCGCCAATTAGCCGAACTTCTGGCTGCCATACACTATGTCCCGGAAATAACACTTAACCATCTTGAAGGGAAAAAGGCAGCGAAAACAAATCGTGCATTGCTCGTAAAAATCGGTATTGCATCATTTAGTTTTCTGAATATCATGATGTATAGCTTCCCCGAATATCTGCCGGGAGGAGATCTGCTCGAACAGGATTTCAAACACACTTTCGGCTGGCTAAGTTTTGTACTTATCCTGCCGGTGGTTTTCTATAGTGCAAACGACTACTACCTCTCAGCCTGGAAAGGACTTAAGCACAAGATCATCAACATCGACCTTCCGATTACCCTCGGCATCATTGCCCTGTTTCTGCAAAGCAGCTGGGAAGTTTTCAATGGAAATGGAATCGGCTATATGGATTCTCTGGCAGGATTGCTGTTCTTTCTGCTCATTGGCAAGTGGTATCAGGGCAAAACCTATCAGGCTCTTTCGTTCGAAAGGGACTATAAATCATACTTTCCGGTTGCTGTCACCAAACTTGATGCTCAGAATGAGGAACTGATTGTGCCAATTAAAGATCTGATCAAGGGTGACAGAATACTGGTGCGCAACCAGGAGCTTGTCCCTGCAGATTCCAGAATTATTCTGGGCAAAGGAAATATTGACTACTCCTTTGTTACCGGTGAGGCACTGCCAGTGGCTAAAAATGAAGGTGACTATATCTATGCCGGCGGCCGGCAGGTGGGCAGCTCTATTCAAATGGAGGTAGAAAAAGAAGTAGAACAAAGTTATCTGACACAATTGTGGAATCAGAAAAGCACCAAAGAGGACGATTCTCCTTTGCAAAATCACGTGAATACGGTGAGTCACTATTTCACAATCATTATCCTGATCATTGCTTTTACTTCCTTCTTTTACTGGGCAAAAGATAGTATATCAACTGCTGTGTATGTTTTTACCTCAGTTTTAATCATTGCCTGTCCCTGTGCGCTCGCATTGACAGTCCCTTTCACATTTGGCAGTACCATGAGGGCTTTTGGGCGCAGGGGCTTTTACCTGAAAAAAACAGAAGTTATCGAACAACTCTATCGCACCAGTTCAATCGTGTTCGACAAAACAGGAACAATCACGATCAACCGCGAAGTGGATGTGGTGTATCAGGGCGAGGCACTCAGCTCCGATGAGAAAAGTTGTATCCGTTCGATGGTGCGGCATTCAACACATCCCCTTAGCACTACATTACATACTTTTCTGAATCCCTGCCAAATGGTAGAGCCCGAAAGCTATGAAGAGATTTCAGGTTTGGGAATAACCGGCCTTGTCAAAGGTGTGAGGATTAACCTGGGATCAAAAGCATTCGTGACTGGTGAAGCCGAATCGGATGCGATAACCGAAAGTCGCGTTTATATAAGTTTTAACAATGCATTAAAAGGTTACTTCACAATCAGCAATGTTTACCGTGAAGGTCTTAGTGAAGTCATCAATCGTCTGGCAAAAAAGTACACGCTGCATTTAATTTCGGGCGATAATGAAGCTGAAAGGCAACGCCTGACAGCAATATTCGGCCAAGGCACTAACCTGCACTTCAACCAAAGCCCGACTGATAAAAAAGCTTATGTCCAGAATCTCAAAGAGAAAGGGGACAAAGTGTTGATGATAGGCGATGGACTCAACGATGCCGGAGCCCTGGCCTCAAGCAACACAGGGATTACAATTGCAGACGATGTTTTTAGTTTTTCTCCAGCCTGCGACGCCATCATGACAGCTGATATGTTTGGTAAAATTGATTCCTTTATGCGGTTTACCCGTATCAGTTTTGCGGTTGTCAGGCTAAGTTTTTTTATCTCGCTCGTGTATAATCTGGTGGGACTTTCATTTGCTGTTTCGGCAAACTTGTCGCCACTGGTTGCGGCAATCCTCATGCCGTTAAGCTCAATTTCGGTCGTAGTGTTTGCTACTTTATCCATCAGTCTGCTCTCAAAACACTTCTTACCCAGAATTTAAAAAACAAAAACAATTTTTTTGTTAAGTCCGGCACCTGCGCACATCGTATTATATCATTGAATTTCATTTCATTATCTATAATATTTATATTATTTAGAATTATTCTAAATTAACAAAGATTTAACAAACTAAGAATAGCTTTTATAATTTTGTAGTTGCAAGTTCGTAAAGAGGGACTTTATTACCGAAATGGCCGCTATCATCTTTTTAATTTTTCTGGGGATAATTGTTGCAGGGGGATTTCTTGCTGCATTTATCTGGGCCGTAAGGAGTGGACAATACGATGACGATTATTCACCATCGGTGAGGATGCTGTTTGATAAGAAAGAAAAAGCAGCAGAAGAAAAGACCAAGGAAGAAACCCAATCAACAACAATAACCAAAAACTAGTTTATGGAGCTACAGAAGTTTACCTATGACAACAAGATCACGCGTTTGTTTATGAACGCCACAATACTCTGGGGTATTGTCGGGATGCTTGTTGGATTGATCATTGCGCTCGAGTTGATTTTCCCACTCATGAGTCAAAACATTCCCTGGCTTTCCTTCGGAAGGCTGCGTCCTTTGCACACCAACGCTGTCATTTTTGCTTTCGTTGGCAACGGTATGTTTACCGGTATTTATTATTCAACGCCACGTTTGCTAAAAACGCCCATGTTCAGCGAGTTACTTGGGAAAATTCATTTCTGGGGCTGGCAATTAATTATTGTTTCGGCAGCCATCACCCTGCCACTGGGCTATACCGTGGGAAAAGAATATGCTGAGCTTGAATGGCCTATCGACATTGCTATTGCACTGATCTGGGTCGTATTCGGCATCAACCTGATTATGACAACCGTAAAAAGAAGAACAAAGCACATTTACGTTGCTATCTGGTTCTATATTGCAACGTTTGTAACTGTTGCCGTTCTTCACATTGTTAATTCAATAGCCATTCCTGTATCCTTCCTCAAAAGCTATCCTGTGTATGCAGGCATCCAGGACGCATTGGTGCAGTGGTGGTATGGTCACAATGCCGTTGCATTTTTTCTGACCACTCCCTATCTCGGACTGATGTATTACTTTGTTCCCAAAGCTGCCAACAGACCCATTTATTCCTATAAGCTTTCCATCATCCATTTCTGGGCATTGATATTTCTGTATATCTGGGCAGGGCCGCACCACTTGCTTTATTCGGCTCTTCCCGATTGGGCTCAGGCTCTTGGCGTAGTATTCTCCATCATGCTTATCGCTCCCTCATGGGGTGGTATGATCAACGGGCTGCTTACCCT
Source organism: Bacteroidales bacterium UBA6192 (assembly GCA_002422725.1). Lineage (GTDB taxonomy): Bacteria > Bacteroidota > Bacteroidia > Bacteroidales > F082 > UBA6192. Next base: position 10,569 of record DITE01000075.1, on the reverse strand, counting down.
CAGGGGAGCCTGGGATAAGGTTAGGGAGAGTCCCGTTTTGAAAATGTTTGTCGTGGGAATTACCGCCTATGGTATGGCTACCTTCGAAGGCCCCATGCTGTCACTGAAAAGCGTGAACGCCCTGAGTCATTTTACCGACTGGACCATTGCACACGTGCATATTGGAGCTTTAGGCTGGAATGGCATGATTACCTTTGGAATGCTGTACTGGTTGTTACCAAAAATATACAACACAAAACTTCACAGTGTGAAGTTGGCAAACGCCCATTTCTGGCTTGCTACAACAGGTATGCTGTTTTTTGCCATTCCATTGTATTTCGCCGGATTTACACAAAGTCTGATGTGGAAACAGTTCAATGAGGAAGGGTATCTTGCCTATCCGAATTTTATCGAAACTGTAGTGCAGATACTTCCTATGTATTTCATCAGGGTGTTTGGTGGAACTTTATACATTACAGGTGTGGTTTTGATGATTATCAACCTGATTAAAACTGCCAATGCCGGCAAGTTTATTCAATCTGAAGATGATGAAGCCCCTGCCCTGCACTCCCAAAGTCATGGAGTGGATAAGGGTCACCGGATCATTGAAGGTAAGCCAGTGATATTTACGATTTTAACTTTAGTTGCTATCCTTATCGGAGGAATCGTGGAGTTTGTCCCGATGTTTATGGTCAAATCCAATGTACCTACCATCTCCAGTGTTCAACCTTATACTCCTTTGGAATTGCACGGTCGCGACATTTATCTCAGAGAAGGATGCTATCTGTGTCATAGTCAAATGATCAGACCATTCAGATCGGAAGTTGAACGCTATGGCGATTACTCCAAGGCAGGTGAAAGTATTTACGATCACCCGTTCCAGTTTGGCTCCAAACGAACAGGCCCTGATCTGGCACGCGAAGGTGTTAAAGGAGGACCCATCTACAAACCCGATTCATGGCACTACAATCACTTCCTCAGCCCACAAAAAATGGTGGCACAATCCATCATGCCTCCCTATCCATGGCTGATCAGCCGTGACCTGAATATCAGTACAACTTCCAAAAAAATAAGGGTGATGCAGACATTGGGCGTTCCTTATCCTGAAGGCTATGCTGAGCGGGCAAATGATGATTTGCTTAAACAAGCCAATCAAATTGCAAAGGGACTGCGCGATGGTGGCATCCAGGTGGAAGACACCAAGGAAGTTATCGCCCTGATCGCCTACATTCAACGGTTAGGAACGGATATTCATAAACCGGCAAACAACCAGTAATAAATAACCGTTAATTGAACAGTTGAATGAAAATTGTAACCAATACACTCGAGAGCATTGCACAGGTTCAATGGTTTCCGATTATCGGATTGATCATTTTCTTGATCCTTTTCGTTTTTCTCATCATAAAAGTTGTAAAAATGGAGAAAAACGAAGTTGATGTCCTGAGCCGGATGCCACTTGAGGAAGGCGATGATGTGTCGTTCAACAACAAAAAGTTTGAGCAATAGCAACAAAAAAAATTGAGTAATATGACTACAGAAGACAATACTCCCAACAATAAAAAGGAAGAATACGAAATTGACACCCTGACCAACAAGCGACTGCTAAGCAATCATGAATATGATGGCATCCGCGAGCTGGACAATGACCTGCCACCCTGGTGGAAATGGCTTTTTATCCTTTGTATCGTTTTTGCAATCTTTTACATGGTTCGGCTTTGGGTTTTCAGATCGGACGACCTTATCCAGAAAAAGGAATTTGACAATGAAATGGCCAATGTAAAAACAGTAAAACCGACAGAAACTTTTGAAATGGTTCTCCTGACCGATAATGTTTCATTAGAAGCAGGCAAGGAAACCTGGCTTAAAATCTGCGCGGTATGCCATCTGGCTGATGGAGGCGGATTGGTTGGCCCCAATATGACCGATAATTACTGGATTCATGGAAACACTGTGGAAAACATGTTTGCCACCATTACAAACGGAGTTATCGAAAAAGGCATGATTCCTTACAAGGATCAGCTTTCGCCAAAACAACGAATCGAGGTCATCAGCTATATTCAGGAAGTGCTTGTGGGCTCAACTCCTGCCGTTCCAAAAGAACCCCAGGGTGAGCTTGTTGAGTAATTCACATCTTTTAAACCGGCTTTAACTATAGTTAAAATGAGCCACGATCTTATTGATCAATAAACAGATGCCCCTGGTAATTAAGTTTACCGGGGGTATTGTTTCAAAAAACCAAATGGCATAAAACAAAACCTCATGAACAATATAGAAAATAAGCCCATCCAGGACGAAAAGGTGTATTTCCGCGATCGTGTTTCCACCATCAGTGAGGATGGAAAAAGAGTCTGGGTTTATCCAAAAAAACCAAAAGGTAAATTCACAAACTACCGATGGCTTGTTGCCGGATTACTTCTTGGATTGCTTTTTATTGGCCCCTGGATAACCTTCAAGGGGGAACCGCTCATGCTTTTCAATATACTGGAAAGAAAGTTCATCATCTTTGGGCAGATATTCTGGCCACAGGACTTTCATCTGGTTGTGCTTTCACTCATCACGCTCATCGTATTTATCATCCTGTTCACCGTAATTTTTGGTCGTATTTTTTGCGGTTGGGTGTGTCCGCAAACCATCTTTATGGAGTTCGTATTCAGGCAGATAGAATACTTTATCGAGGGTGATTATAGCAAACAGAAGAAATTGAACCGCATGCCCTGGAATGTTGAGAAAATTGTAAAGAAGACTGCCAAGCACATCATTTTCTTTGGTATAGCCTTCGTGATTTCAAACACTTTTCTTGCTTATATCATCGGTATTGAACAACTCAAAGTGCTTGTTACAGATGGTCCGCTTGATCACATGGGCAGTTTCGTCGCGCTCATATTGTTTTCGGGGGTATTTTATTTCATTTTTGCTTTTTTCCGCGAGCAGGTTTGTATTATTGCCTGTCCTTATGGCAGGTTGCAGGGTGTATTGCTCGATTCACGGTCAATCATCGTGGCCTACGACTACAAGCGGGGCGAGCCCAAAGGCAAGCACAATCCGCTCGAAGACCGTATGTTAACGGGTAAAGGGGATTGCATTGATTGTTTGAGCTGTGTAACCGTTTGCCCGACCGGAATTGACATTCGCAACGGAACCCAGCTTGAATGTATAAACTGTACGGCATGCATGGATGCGTGCGATTCGATCATGGACAGGGTTGGTCTCAAACAGGGACTGATCAGGTATGATTCTGAAAAAGGCATTTCGGAAGGCAAAAAAACCATTTTCAATGCCCGTTCAATTGCCTATTCCATCGTACTCACAGTTTTGCTCATTGTGGTAGCCGGCTTGTTTACATTCAGGAGCGAAGTTGAAGCAACCATCATCCGTATGCCCGGCACTTTGTTTCAGGAGTATGGACCAGACAAATACACCAACCTTTACAAAGTTCAACTGGTTAACAAAACGAGGGAAGATATGCCCATCGACATTGTGCTGCTTTCCCCAGATGGAGAAATTAATTACCTGGGCGATAAAATTTTCCTCAACAAAGAGTCCGTCGCTGAAGCAAGTTTTATGGTCGTCCTGTCAAAAGAACTGGTTATTACAAGTAACACACCCATTGAGTTTGGTGTTTACAGTAACGACAAGTTAATTACCACCTATAAGCTTAACTTTGTTGGGCCCAATACTTTGGATCAAAACTAATTAAACAATCAATTATTGAATTTCTACTGTAAAAAAACACGTTATGAAATGGAACTGGGGAACTAAACTGCTGCTGGCCATGGCTGCCTTTATGATCATGGTGATTGTTTTTGTTGTGCTGATGATGCGCGAAAGCGTTGACCTTGTGGATAAAGACTACTACCCAAAAGGTCAAAGCCATCAGGATCAAATTAATAAACGGAATAATGCAGCAGATTTAGCTGATCAGATTCAGGTAAACATCGTGGCGGATGAAGTGGTAATCGCTTTTCCATCAAGCATGAAATCTGATGGAATTAGCGGGAACATTCATTTCTATCAGCGTACCAGCGACATCTACGACAAGCAGGCCGTACTTGTGGTTGACTCAAACAACATTTTCAAATACCCGACCTCAGCCTTGCAGGGTCGCTACATTGTAAAAATTGAATGGGCGTATGAAGGAGAGGCGTTTTATATTGAAAAATCGATAAGCTTGCCTTGATGATAATTGAGATTTACACCGGTCTGACCATTGGACTCATAGGGAGTCTTCATTGCGTTGGCATGTGCGGCCCCATTGCGATATCACTGCCTTTGGGAAACAAAAGCCTGGCCGACAAAGCATGGGGAGGCATTTTGTATAATGTGGGAAGGACCATTACTTATGGCATTATGGGAGGCCTTTTCGGTCTGTTGGGCCGTGGAATCGAGATGGCCGGCTTTCAGCAATGGGCGTCCATTCTGCTGGGCGTTGTGATGATCATGAGTGTCTTTTTCCCATTTATTTTCCGTGGACAGGCAAACGACATAATTTTAGGAAAAAACATCAGTCAACGCCTTGTAAAAAAGCTCAGATCGATGTTTAGCAACCATGCCAAACACAACCTGTTTGTAATTGGCTTGTTAAACGGGCTTCTGCCTTGCGGGCTGGTTTATGTGGCAATAGCCGGTGCCGTCAATACCAACGATGCCTTGCTGGGTGTGCTTTTTATGATTGCTTTTGGCCTGGGAACCATACCCCTGATGCTTGGCGTTTCGCTCGTAGGCAACATGATCGGAATAGCCATGAAAAGAAAATTAAACCGTATTATTCCTGTGTTTATCGTTGTTTTGGGAATAATTTTTATTCTGAGGGGGATGTCGCTTGGCATACCCTATATCAGCCCAAAAAGCAGCAAGTTAACCCCCAATAAAGAAGTTTCGGTTAAAGGTTCCTGTTGCGATACGGGTCAGACAAAATTCCCCGATCAGGAGTAATTTATTCAACAACTCTGTGATTCCTTGCGTACCTTGGTGATGTAGCTATGGCACAGAGAGCCACCAAGAAGACACTAAGTTCCACAGAGTAGAATATTATGAGTGAAAAGTTTTTATTGATTCTTCATCAATTATCACTTTGTGTCACTCCGTGATTCTCTGTGTAACTTTGTGCAATAGCTATGGCACAGAGAGCCACCAAGAAGACACTAAGTTCCACAAAGAAGAAATTTATGAGTGAAAGGTTTTCATTGATTCTAAATCCATTATCTCTTTGAGTCACTCTGTGATTCTTTGCGCAACTTTGTGCAATAGCTCTTGCACGGAGCTCTACCAAGTGGACACAAAGTTTCACGAAGAAAAAGATGAATATTAAAATGAAGCCAGCACAACAAAATAGAAAGCAGCCCAGAAAAACAATATAGATTAGCATCTGTAGCCTAATAAGTATTAATTTTGCACTTATTTTTCAAACACATAAATTAATATACCCATGAAAAAAATTACATTTTTTGCTGGCTCGATGTTCAGTTTAGCCATCCTTATTGGTTTGAGCAGTTGCGGTGGAAGTACCGAAACAAAAACCGGATCAGCCGACGAAACAACCGTTAAAGAAACAGCCGTTGAAGTAAAAGCCGAAGCCCCTGTTGAGCAATATTCATATGCTCAGGGCGAGAAAATATTCAATGAAAAGTGCATTGTTTGCCATCAGGCCAATGGTGAAGGAATCCCAGGTGCATTTCCATCGATTAAAGGATCTGAATTTTTGAAAAACAACAGACTTGGAGCTATTTCACAGGTATTGAATGGTGCAGCAGGTGGCAGCACAATCAATGGCATCAAATATACCGCCCCTATGCCATTTCAGGTTGATACCAAAGAAGATGCTGTAGCTGTGATCAATTATGTGGCTAACCACTTTGGCAACGATTTCGGTCTTATTACCATTGAAGATGTCAAAGATGTTGTAATCAACCCCAGATAGTGATGATGAAAACATTCAATCCTATTGCCATCTGGCTATTATCCGGCATCATTGCCCTTGGGTTCTCGTGCCAGGCGCCCCATTCGCACGATCATGATCACGATCATGATCACGACCATGATCATCCCCATGAGCAACAGGCTGTTGTTGCTGACAGCCTTCCTTCGACCGGCAATTTTGGTCAATTGATTACCAAAGACAATGCAGTGGTTGTGGCTGACATAGTAGGCTCCATGACCAGCGAAACCGAAGTTCCGGTGAAGGTTTACGGAACCATACTCGAAGTTTGTCAACATACAGGATGCTGGCTGACTTTTTCACTGGAAAACGGTGAAGAGATTATGGTGAACATGAAAGACCACGAATTTTACGTTCCCAAGGACGCTGCGGGCAAAACTGCCTGGGTAGAAGGACTTGCGACACGTGAACTGATTTCGGTCGACATGCTGAAACATTATGCCGAAGATGCAGGCAGAAGCCAGGAAGAAATTGACGCCATCACCGAAGATGCATGGAAATATACCATTGAGGCAGCAGGTGTGATTATTGAATAATTGAGCTTATGCTTAACGAAAAAAACCTTTCTGGATTTCAGAGAGGTTTTTTTTTGAATCACCCTGATTCAATGGCACACATTTTTATGAGGGCTGGGATTACCCTGTCGATGCAGAGGTCAATATCTTGCATTGCGGCTGAGCTTACACTGAGGCTAGCTGAGCCAACCAAAGTTTAAAAGGTTCTGCTTCAACCCAAGACCGATTCTGGCTCATATATCAACTAAATGAAAAAATGAAAATTGTTTTGTTATGAACTGTACTAAAAATGGGAAGTCTTCAATAGTACTTATTGTAAAGAAAACAGGAAAATCTATACATTCATTTTCTAATCTGCAAGAAAACTGCTCAATCTATGCACAATGTTTGTTTTTTTGCTTTCTGACTACGATCTCATAACCAATTGTATTTGTGCATTTTACGATTTATTCATTTACAGATCATGGGTTGTCAGGGCAAATTTATCAATTTGTTTTTGAAAATGCTTTAACGTTTTGCAGCTACCCGAAGGTGGCGATTTCGAAGCACTTCACTGTCAACCAAGCACAAATGTTGTTTTGAAAAACTACACTTCAATTTACCACTGAACCCGCCATTACGCAAAACCGCTGTTACCATTTCGTTGTTTATTTCAATTTCTTTTTGTTTTCAATATAAATGTCGTCCGAAACTTTTCTCAACGCTTTCATAAAATCTTGTCCGTCAAGTGACATTAATTGAACCTGAACAATCTCTTTTAACTGTCTGTATCGTTCATGCTTATCTATCTGATTGCGAATGAGAATCGAATTAATATTCTCAAGGTTTGATAATATAACAAGTTCATTTATACTTGCAAAATCACGAATATTCAATCCCTTCTTTACTTTATCTGTATTTGCTTCCCGCCAATCTTTTGCAGTGCAATTGAATAATGCAACATTCAACAAATCAGCTTCCTCTGCATAAATCAACCACTCTTTATCTTTATCATAATTTTTATCAGGCAGAATGCAATCCCTTATCGCATCAGTATGAATTAGGTAGTTTGTTTTGGTCAAAATCCGTTTAACATTCCATTCAAGATTATATTGATTACTCTCGATTTCCTTTAGTCGTTGATATTCCTTTATCAATAAAAGTTTAAACATTGGACTAATCCATGAACCAAACTCAAATGCTAAATCCTTGTGAGCATAAGTCCCTCCGTATCTGCCTGATTTTGAAATCAACCCTATTGCATCAGTTGCATCAATCCACTTTTTAGGTGTCAAATTAAAACTGTTTAATCCAGCTTGTTTTCTAAAGGTGTCGAATTCGACATGTTTAAAATTCGGGTTATTCAAAGTTTCCCATAACCCTATAAATTCCACAGTATTACGATTCCTCATCCAATTTCGAATATGGTCTGTACCCTCTTCATCTCTTACCATATCAGTCAAGCAGATATAGTCTTGCTCATCTTGTTTAACTATCGAAATGAGTTTATTTTCAACTTCTATTTGTGTTTTATTTGTCATATTGTCAAATCACATTATAATCTCTACAAAAATTCGATTTTATCCAATTTGTCATGATGACACAGCAGCTCTTACAATTCTGACTAACGTTTCCATATCTAATTGTATTCGTGCGTCTTACAATTTGATCATTTGCAGATCATCGGTTGTCATGGCAAATTTATCGATTTGTTTTTGAATATGCTTCAACTGAGAGTTCATGCCGGGTCGTTCCGACGACATCGCCTCCTGATTGTGATAAGCCGTTTATATTTTCTTCAGCATCTCAAACTGCTTTCCTGTGATCTCAATATTTTTTGCCTTCAGAAAGGCAGTAATTGAACTACAGTGAATGTCAGTGTTTATGAGTTTTGTTTTACTATTCCGGTTGTATTTGCCAAGCTCGTGAAGCAATAACGAAGCAACTCCTTTTCTTCTGTGTTCCTTGTCGACGGCCAATTGAGTTATGTCGCCTGAATTGGGCTCAAAAACACAGTATCCAATTAGTTTTTTACCCGCAAACACCCCCAAATTGATAAAGTCTTCCTTCGCTCGCTGAATGGATTCAAAGCTATTCTGCCAGGAGGGATAAAAATCCCAGAATCCGGAAACCGATTCATAGGCATCCATGTTAAATGGTTCAACCGAATAAGCGGGATCAGCGCTTTTGATGTCATTTCTCAGGTCTTCATTTTTCCAAACGAAATAATGAAACTCGCGGCTTACTTCAAATCCGATTTTTTGATACACTGAAACCGCTTTCGTATTGTGCTGCAAAACTTCCAAAAGGTATTGGTTAACATTTGCCTCTTTCAAATACGGTATTGAATACGCAAATATTTTTGATGCCAGGCCTTGCCCCCTGTACTCTTTCAATGTTCCGGTCCCCGTGTCATAAGCCGTTTTCATGCCATTAAAATTTCCAATTCCGTTCAGCGTAAAGGACACAATCTTTTCGCCCTCAAACGCAGCGAACGACAAAGCAGGAATAAAACCACGCCTTGTACACATGGTTTTGAGCTCGTTGGCATTCAGTTGCAGGTCATAATCGGCAAATGCCTTGCTAAATGCCAGAAATATTGTTTCAAAGGCTACGTTTTCAAGTGATTTTATCTCCATTTTTTATCCTCTTTTTTGATTCTATTGCTGAATGATACGCATTGCAGATAATATCTCAACCTGGAAATTATTGCCAGATCAATTGAATTAGTCTCGTTTTTTTGCTCATTTTATTCCTGAATGCCGGGGAGTGCCAACAACATAATTTCGTAATTATTATGCAGCGTTTATTTTTTAATTGTAAATCCGACAGGTGCTTTTAATACTCCATAGTCATACATGTTTATGTATATAGATACAGTATCTTTTGAACCTTCCCAGGTTACCCTATAATTGTCCAGCATAGCCATTCCCATAAACCCATTCTTACTTTTTACAGGGCAACAACTTCCTGCCCTATAATAACTAACCTTTTCTCCCTTTGGTCCAGCTATGGCATTTAAATATCTTCTTTCATTTAGGGGACCTTCACTTTTATCTACCCCACCAACTTCAATTGGATTTTTCTCTGAAAGTCCATAGGTTGGGTCAGTCGAGATTTCTGTCAATATGAAGGTGTGATTGTCAGCAAGTTGAGTTTTTACGGAATTTTTAGTTGCTGTACAAGATAAGAGCATAAATGTTAGGCTCATGTAAATTAATCTCTTCATCTTAGATAATATTATTTTTAAAATATCTGTTTTTTCAATTCTGACTAACGATTACTATATCCAATTGTATTCGGACAATTCCCAATTTGTTCATTTACAGATCATCGGTTGTCATGGCAAATTTATCATTTTGTTTTTGAAAATGCTTTAACGTTTTGCAGCTACTTGCAGTTTTTTGCTATGTCAAGTTAAGCATTTGAGCGCTAACCCGCAAAAAATTGCAAGTAGGTGCTGTTAGGGCGTCGTTTTTATAAATATAGTTTGTCCAGCAATTCCAAGTTTTCATTTTTGTCAGCAGATGATTTTGCAAAGATGTCCTTGAAAATAAAGCCGTCGATGTCGGTTTGAAAATTGTCGTGAAGAAACTTAAGTAAGTTTTCATTTTGTCCTTTTTTATACTCAGTCAATAAATATGCTAATGCATTGCGTCTGTCGTTGAAGCAAAGAAGAAGCAACACGCTTTCAACGTTGTCTGCTTTTTTTGTTTTAAGTAAAGAAATAAATCTTTTTATAACGTCTGGCGTTAAATATTTAATAGTGTATTCTTCATACAATCCAAAGTCGCCAACAATTCCGTCAACGAGTAAGTCGTCTTGTCCTTTACCGATTTCCCAACAAGCCTGGTTTTCAGACCAATCGTATAATTCAGTCGCTGTCACTTGCCCGTTTAAGTAACTTTCAAGTAAATGGATTAGTCCTTGTCTTGTCGCTGTAGAATTTGGAAGTTCGAAAAGCTCTTCGCAATTATATGCTCCAAGATTTACTTGTCGTAAAAGTTCATTAGGAAGTTCAACGGTGTCTGCAATATGTTTGAACTCGGGAATTTTGTCTATGTCTGCCTTAATTTCGTGAATCGTCTTTGTCCCTTGGAGATATTCCTGAACATGTCGAATTGCTATGTCTTTGAGGTCTGTCATAAAATGCGCCCTAAC
>DITE01000043.1 GCA_002422725.1 Bacteroidales bacterium UBA6192 | reverse complement strand
TTGAATTGATAATTAACAAGTTACGTAACAAAAAGATTCTCATTCTTGGTTTTGGCCGTGAAGGACAATCGAGCCTGAAATTCCTGCTTGGTCATTTTCCTCAGGCTGAGATTGGCATTGCCGACCAACAACCTATTGATCCTGCTTTCATCAGATTGTCACATAACCAGCGCGTTAATATTCACACCGGTGTTGACTACCTAAGCTCGCTGACGGATTATGATTTGGTGTTGAAAAGTCCTGGTATTTCGCTAAAGACTGCAGTAACGGGTGAAACAATCATCAGCTCACAAACGGACTTGTTTCTGGAAGCTTTTTCGCATCAGGTGATTGGTGTTACCGGCACCAAAGGCAAAAGTACAACCGCATCGCTTATCCATCACCTGCTGACGGCATCGGGCGAACACAGCATACTCACAGGCAACATCGGCATTCCTTGCTTTGATATTATGCAGCTGATTGAAGACGCCACCTGGGTTGTGTTTGAATTATCGGCCAACCAACTTGAAAACATCAGGCATTCACCACACATTGCCGTACTGCTCAATATTTACGAAGAACACCTGGATCATTTTGGAACTTTTGAAGCTTACAGCCATGCCAAATACAACATCATGCGGTTCTGCCGACAAGGTGATGTGGTGGTGTCTCATACTGATTTTTATAAAAGCGGGAACAGTTGCCAGGCAAAAGTGAGCTTGTTTTCGGGTTCAGGCATGGATCATCTTTCTGCCTTGTCTCCCCTTAAAGGTAAACATAACCTACTGAATATCAAGGCTGCATTGCTTGCTGTAACCAATGCCGGTGTTCCCGAATCAGAAGCTCTCCGACATTTGCCGTCATTCAGCGGACTTCCTCACCGTCTGGAGTATATTGGTTGTGTTGAAGGTGTTCATTACTACAACGACAGTATAGCTACCATTCCTGAGGCAACTATTGCCGCGATAGAAGCGATTGGAAAGGTCAGTTTTCTTTTGCTGGGAGGATTCGATCGTGGTATCAGTTACCAATCGCTTGTTGATTATCTGACCGAGCATCAAGTTCCGGACATCCTCCTGACGGGCAAAGCCGGACAAAGAATAAGCGAGCTATTGGACAAGGTGGAATTAAAATCGCGCAGACATTGGTTCAACAACTTAACACAAGCCATTGAGACTGTCAGGGAAATAGCCAAACCAGGTGACATTTGCCTGCTGTCACCTGCTGCAGCCAGCTATGACCAATACAAAAACTTTGAACAACGCGGAGAATTGTTCCGTGAGATAGTGTTGTCAAAAAAATCAGTCTAAAAAAGCAACAAACAAAACAATTCGTTACTCTTTAGCAGGTGACTCCTTTTTTGCTGCGACTTTCTTTGCAGCAGGTTTCTTAGCTGTTTCAGGGGCTACTTCATCAACCGCCTTCTTCGGGATAGGATGTATGTGCGGATTTTTTTTCTTCTGACGGCTTACACCGGCTGAGCCAATGACAATCTTGCCCCTTTTCGTTTTTTTGTCTCCTTTACCCATATGAAATAAATTTACAGATTAATAAATCTTTATTGGACGGTAAAGTTAATAAAAATATCTACAATTTAGAAATTGTAATTAATGCGGATGTTGTTTGAAATAATTTCTTTCGATAATCTTAATTTGTTTTAAGGACTTTCTGCACCAATCCAGCATGATGGAATTTCTATCATTTTCATTGAGCATCCATGGCAATTCGCTATCTCTGAGACGATTACTTAGATTAAACAATACAAGAGCAGCCGACACACTTATATTGAAGCTTTCGGTAAATCCAACCATAGGTATGGTAACTGAATAGTCGGCCATATCATATGCCATGTCTGACAATCCCTTCTTCTCGGTACCAAACATGAGGGCAAGTGGCTTATCGATCGGTAGTTCGTGCAAGAGATAACCACCGGGTTTTGGAGATGTTGCTACAAGCTTATATCCTGCTTCCCTCAAATGATTTAAGGCAGTAAGGGTGTTATTCTCCTGTGTCTTATACCGAAATATGTCAAGCCATTTCGAACTGCCAAGCACGATATCAGGATGAATCTCGAAACTGTATTTGTTCTCGATGATGTGCACATCCTGAATACCTGTCAGATCGCATGTTCTCAGCACTGCGCTTGCATTTTGTGCCTGGAAAATATCTTCAAGCACAATGGTAAAATAACGGGTGCGTTTGTCGAGAACCTCACGAAATTTTCGCAACCTTTCCTCTGTAATCATCTCCATGAGGAAACGGAGATATTGCTCATCGACCAAAGGCTTAGCTTGTACCATTCCTATAAATTTCGTTCAGGGTAAAGCTCGTTCCACCAGTCATCATTGCCCTTTAAAAACCTGTCGAACCACGCCAGAATGGACTTTTGCCACAACACCCTTTTTTTGTAATCAACAATATGATGGTTCTGTCCGTCAACCTCAATATACTCTACCGTTTTGCCCAGAAGTTTCAATGCAGTAAACATCTGTATACTCTCGCCAGGAGGCACATTTGTATCTTTATCGCCATGCAGCAATAAAAGCGGTGTTGTAATCTTATCGGCATGAAAGAGAGGACTTTGCTCNNCTGTATCCCCAATAACCTTCGCCCCAGTAGGATGAAATACTGCTGATCCCTGCATGCGAAATAGCTGCTGCATAAATATCTGTTTTGGTGGTCAGTAACATCGTCATAAACCCACCATAAGATGCACCAATGCATCCAATAGCTTTCGGATTGATATAACTATTTTGCTTAACAAAAAGTTTTGTTCCCTCAATTATTTCATCGGCTACAGTGCTGCCCCAGTTATTGACATGCATAGCCGAGAATTGTTGCCCGTAGCCTGTTGCTCCGGAGGGATTGATCACCAG
>DITE01000118.1 GCA_002422725.1 Bacteroidales bacterium UBA6192 | reverse complement strand
CGCCCACATTGTGGTGCGATTTGATCGTTGCAGATGGCCCTTTGACTGATATCGACTCAATTACATCCGGATAGATTGTTCCTTGCGCAAGCCATTTGACTTCCTCAATCAAATGGGCTTCCTGGTCAAAAACCTCAATAAATGTGTTTCCGATTGCCTTCCTTTTTAACTCAGGCTCTGAAATTCCTTCCAATGCATTGTAAAACTGATCTTTAGCATCAACACCCTTCACATTTAATCCAAGGTCCCGATAGGAGTGCAATACCTTATCAAACTCATTTTTACGAAGCAACCCATTGTCGACAAAAATGCAATACAGGTTTTTACCAATGGCCTTGTGCAACAACATGGAGGCTACTGATGAATCAACGCCACCACTTAGCCCGAGCACAACCCTGTCGTTGCCAAGCTTTTGTTTCAGACCTTCAACGCTGCTTTCGATAAATGAGTCCGGAGTCCATGTCTGATGACACCCACAGATATCAACAACAAAGTTTTTCAGCAATACCATACCTTCTGTGGAATGATACACCTCCGGGTGAAACTGTATGCCGTAAGTCGATTCATTTAATATGTGAAAACCACCTACTTCAACATCTGTTGTGCTGGCAATGATGCTGTATCCGGCAGGCAGATTGAAAATGGTGTCACCATGCGACATCCAGACCTGGCTGCCATTTGTCATAGATGTTGTGAGCGGACAATTTGTATCGATGTAGGTTAAATTGGCTCTTCCGTATTCTCTTGATGCTGAAGGATTGACATTGGATCCGCCAGTTAAGGCAAGAAACTGGGCTCCATAGCAAACGCCCAGCAAGGGTATTTTACCCCGAATCTGACTCAGGTCAGGTGCAGGCGACTGAGGGTCGCGAACAGAGAATGGACTTCCCGATAGAATAACTCCTTTAATGTTTTTCGTTATGGCAGGAAAATGATTGAAAGGATGAATTTCGCAGTACACGTTGAGTTCTCTTATTCTTCTGGCTATCAACTGTGTGTACTGTGAACCGAAATCAAGAATTAAAATTGTTTCCTGCATTGGGGTGCTGATTGATATGCAAATTAAACCATTATCTGTTAATCTGGCAAAAATAATGATTCCATTACTTTTTTTAGTAAGATTAATAACTTTTAACCTAAACTTTTTAGTTGGTGATTTCTTCTTTAATTCGTATCAGGTTGGAAGGTGATTTTCGCCATTTTTGCAAAAAGAAATTTGATGCCGAGATATTTCATCAAACTTGCCTATTGCGGAGCAGCATATCATGGCTGGCAGTCGCAACAAAACGCTCATTCCGTTCAGGATGAAGTGGAAAAATGTCTTGCCCTGAAAACCGGCCAGTTCATTAGGTTAACAGGCTGTGGCAGAACCGACACCGGCGTTCATGCAAAGGCGTATTTTGCTCACTTTGATGTGGAAATGGATTGGGACCAAGGGTATTTTGACTTACTAATTCCAAGTTTAAATGCTTTCCTGCCACAGGATATTGTTGTTTACGAAATGTTTAGAGTGAAAGATGAGATCAATGCCCGCTTTGATGCCATTTCGAGGACCTATAAATATTACATCAATCGCGTCAAGGATCCCTTTAGTCTCCGAACTTCATTGTATGTTTTTGGCCATCTGGATATGGAAAAAATGCAAGAAGCATCTGATATGTTAACTAAATATCAGGATTTTACAAGTTTTTCCAAATTGCATTCCAAGACAAAAACAAATAATTGCCGGATTACTGAAGCCAGATGGGAAACAAAAGGTACGCAATGGATTTTTACGATTACTGCCGACAGGTTTCTGCGAAATATGGTCAGGGCGATTGTAGGGACGCTGATTGAGGTTGGTCAGGGAAAACTAAGCATTAAGGAGTTTCAGGAAGTGATTGAGGCCAAAAACCGCTCTGAAGCAGGCTTTTCGGTGCCGGCACACGGACTTTTTTTATTTCAGGTTGTTTATCCTGAAAATATTCGCAAAGTTGAAATTTAGCTACTTAACCTTTAGAAGTTTAAGATATCTGCTGCAAATTTTAGCAAGCAAATCAGCAGTCAGGTTCTCCTTATAAATTCTCACCAGATCAACTATTCCGTCATTAACGTAAATAAATGCAGTGGTAGCGTCAAAATACAACAAGCTGGTATCGAATTTCACCTCTTTACTTAGCTCATTAAATTCTTCCCAACGAATTTGACGTGGAATTGCAAAATAACCATGATGTGGCTGCCTGTCATCAACATATTGACCTTCAGCAACCTCTGTCAGATAAAAGAATTTGTTCAGGTGGATAAATGCTACTTCCTGGTCAAATTTTCGAATTCGCTTCTTGAATGTCAGGCCTTCTGAAAGGTACATTTCTTGAATCTGAGCAATCTGGTGGTAGTCATTCATGCCACGAAGTCTGATAATCGGATTGCTTTGATCGTGCGTTTTCAGGTTGCCGGCTACGGCATCGAGTTGTTGTCCAAGTTTCTTACGGACATTAATTGTTGCTCTTGTAATTTCCTCCACCGAAGGTTGCCCGTCCAAACTAAGATATACGTAGAGGGGCCTTGTGTTTGCCTCAACCTCTCCATAATAACCCATAAATGGAATTTTTGCCTCCAGCGCACAGGTGTTGGGAAATAGAATTTCGTTTTCGATACAGCTCAGGGATTCTGCTTTGCTCAGGCCTCCAAATCGCTCAATTACTTCATTGGTTTTCATTGCTTTTAGTTTTTGACTTATGCCGTAAATATACAATAAAAAACCACGTCATTTTCCAATATTCTCTGAAGTTATTTTTTTAAAATAAAGCCAGTATAGAATCTTTGATAAGATAGAAAAAAACGAGAAAACTATACACCAGTTTCATCAAAGTGCCTGCGACAAATCCGATAAAGGAACCAATCGCAGATCGTAACGCAAAACCTGTAGAGGTTCCTGCCATTGTTTCACCAAGATAAGCTCCCAAAAATGGTCCGCCAATAATGCCAATCAAACCAAAAGGTCCAAGCACAATTCCCAGAAATGGCAGGACAAATACTCCGGCAATTAGTCCGATTAAAGCACCCCGTGAACCCGCTTTTGTACCCCCAAAACGTTTGGTACCATAGATAGGAATATAAAAATCAAGTACGGTGATGACGATAGCTATTACAGCCATGATAACCAGAAAATTTGTTGAATAATCGATATATTTGCTGAAATTGAGCACAATAAGCGATAGGAAACTCAAAGGTGGACCAGGTAAGCCAGGAATTATTGCTCCGGCTAATCCTGCAAGTGCCAGTAAAAATGCAGCAAAAATGATGAGGAACTCCATGAATGATTAAGTTTGTGGCACGAAAATAATGTTTTATTCAGTTTTCATTGATGAAGATATAAATTATTGTTGGTAATTTTCATCATGGAATCGAAAGGAAACAGTGAACATGAAGCAGTTTTTCATTGTTTACATTTCGTTACAAAAAATCGATCGTAGGAAATGTTTTAATAACCCCTAAACAGAAAACTAAATGCTTAAAGACAAAGTAATTGTAATAACAGGTGCTTCCAGTGGGATTGGTGAAGCAACAGCCCTGATGCTGGCCGAACAGAATGTAAAATTAGTTCTGATGGCCCGCCGTATCGACCGCTTGAACGAAATAGCCGAGAAGGTAAAGAGTATTGGATCAGAAGCTTTTGTAGTTAAAGTGGATCTGGCAGTCAGGGACGAGGTTGCCAAAGCTTTTCAAGCGGTTCATGAGAAATGGGGGAGGGTCGACATATTAATCAACAATGCAGGCCTCATGCCGGTTTCCTATCTTGATAAGTTGAAAATTGACGAATGGGATCGGATGATCGATGTTAATCTCAAGGGATTGCTGTACTGTGTTGCCGGAGTGTTGCCGGGAATGAAGGATGCCGGTTCGGGACATATTGTAAATGTGTCTTCGGTGGCAGGTCGAAGGGTATGGCCTGGTTTTGCGGTTTATAATGCAACAAAGTTTGGTGTAACGGCATTATCAGAGGCCATGCGGATGGAACTTACACCAACTTTCAACATTAAGGTAACGGTGATTGAGCCGGGAGCTGTGGCCACCGAACTCACCCAAACCATTACAGATCAGGATATCCTTGCTAGCTTTGCCAAACGCAACGGAATGATACCCCTGCAAGCCGAGGACATTGCCCGTGCCATCAAATACGCCATTACCCAGCCCGATCAGGTAAACGTGAGCGAGGTGCTGGTAATGCCGCGGACGCAGATGTAGAACCTTTCGGAATGCATTTTTTTTCACTTTTAGGCAGAATAAACACTTTTGACCTCTGCCTGTGTGTCTTATATCAAATCTGTTAGCCATTGTCCCATTTATTAGCCCGCTGAGGAGTAACAGCCTGCTAAGGCTTAAGGCTGGTGGTGCGGTAGGGTTACTATACCATGTAGCATTTACTCCGTAATGTATGCTTTCCGAAGCCAATCAGTAAGCTGTATTAAATTCTTAAAAAAAAGTTAAAAACTTAACATACAACGATTGACTTATGCGTTTTCATTGACTATCTTAGCAGCCTCAATAAACAAAACAATGATTTCCTTTCTGAAAAGGTTGTTTTAAAAAAAAAAGATGGCTCAAAGGCCGGGAAAGCAAAAAAAGTGTACAGATATTCATTCAAAAAACCTGTTTATGAAAAAATCAGTGACATTTCTCGTGTTGTTGGTAGCACTCCTTGCATCAACTACAGCCATTGCTCAGGCCTACAGACCGATGCTTGTTGATAGTGTTCGGTGGATTGTCAGGTACGATGAAATAGATTATTTTTTGCCCGTAAAACGTTGGGAGTATTATGCCCTTGGTGATACTTTGGTAGATGGGAAAGAATATAAGAGAGTATACTTACGTTACCTGGAAACGAATCAATCGCCACCATTTGAACCTACATCTCCTTATATTCTTGCAGCACTTATGCGGGAAGATACCATAGCCCGTCAGGTTTTTGGTATTCCCTTGCAGCTGGATTATTTACAAACGTCATGTCCTGAAATGGAAGAGACTTTGCTTTATGATTTTGATCTTATGATAGGTGATACGGTAAACCATCTTTGTATTGTTCCTGATACAGATTTCTGTGGTGAAACTTATATAGTTAGTGCCGGAAATGTTTTTTTTTATGGAATAAATACTAAGTATTTTGAAGTTGATGGTGGTTGTACTTATGGAGCATTTTACGAAGGTATTGGATCTGACCATGGTCTTTTCGAAGAAATGTTTACCCCTGTCAAATCATCAGCACCTTGGAGTGTGAGACTGGAGTATTACTGTCCCACTTCTGACTGTCCTTTTGTCGTTGGCACCACTGAGACAGCCGATCCACAAGTTTTGGTTGTGTATCCCAACCCGGCAAGCTCCTGGGTAGCTTTTGATTTCACTTTACCCGTTCACATGAATGAAGCTGTGCTTCAAATAACCGATGCACAGGGCAGGAATGTTGTTTCCTTTGCCCTGAAGGTTAAGCAAGGCCAGCAGATATGGGACATTAGGGAAGTAAAAAAGGGCACCTATTTTTACAACCTGAAAGCCAATAAACAGAGCAAAAGCGGTAAATTAATTATTAACTAAAACATAAATCTGAACCATTCCCCGAAAACAGGGAATGGTTCAGGTTTTTATTTACGATGAAAAATCTTTTAATTGCTTTTTTATTTTTTTTAACCATAGACACCTATGCCCAAATCGCTGAAATCAAATGGCAACAGTGTTATGGCAACAATGAAAACGTTTTTACTTTTGGAGTTGTATCTATTGGCGATGGGTATTTATTTGGCCTTGAAGTGTTTTCGGGAGAAGGGGTTACCAACTATCACGGCTCGTATGATATATGGCTGGTGTGCACCGATAGTGTTGGAACAATGCTTTGGGAAAAATGTTATGGGGGATCATCATCCGAAACACCACAAAAATTGATTAAGAAATCTGAGGATGAGTACTTTATTTTTGGAATCGCAGGTTCAACAGATGGTGATGTTCAGTCCGGCAATAATGGTTTTTCTGACCTATGGGTGGTAAAGATAAATGGGCAGGGGATGATACAATGGGAGCAAACATATGGCTGTGAAGGATTTGATAACGCAAGGGACATGATACTGACCCCCGATGGGGGTTTTGTGATGATCGACCGTATAGGGACTGGTGGTGGCGATGTGACCCATTTTTATGGCATAGGCGATTGCTGGATGGCTAAATGCGATTCGTTGGGCAATCTTGAGTGGGAGAAGACCCTGGGCAATGATGGCCTGGACAATTGCATGTCGATGATCGTGAACAAGGCAGGTAACATCATGATGATTGGGGCAGCGCAGTGGCACGGGGGGCTTGTAGAATGTTTTCCTGACGGAGCCTGGGGCGATGTGTGGATCGTTGAGCTTGACCTACAGGGCAACATCCTTACGCAGTATTGCTATGGCGGTAGTCATTACGATCTGGGTTATTCATTCATTGAACTGGATGATGGTTATTCATTTATTGCCTTCACACACTCTAACGATGGAGATGTTTCAGGTTTTCATGGCAACCAACCTGAAGAGAAAAGCGACATCTGGGTAGTCCGATTGGACGAACAATTGGAGATTATTTGGCAGAAATGCCTGGGAGGTTATCGCAGCGATAATCCAAACTATATTACTCAGACAGAAGATGGCGGTTTTGTTGTCATTGGAACAACAAATTCCAATGATGGTGATGTCAGTGGCAACCATTCCTTTAGTGGTGATTTGGATATCTGGGTTGTTAAATTGAATGGTCAAGGTGAATTGCTGTGGCAGCAATGTTACGGGGGTAAGTGGAGTGAAAGGCTGGAAAACCCGCATACAGTCCTCAAAAAAAGCGATTACAATTATGTGTTTGCGGCATCAAGCAATTTCAGCCCTTCATTTGATGTGCAATGCGGCACCTTCCACAACTACAATGCCTGGTTGTTTGAAATAGCCCTTGACGATACCACCCATATACACAATCCGGTAGCAAACCAGCAATCAATTAACATCTTCCCCAACCCCGTCACCACCGAAGCCTGGCTGCAACTACCTGCAAATGTTCCCTTAACAGACATGCAAATAGAGCTTTACAGCCCCGAAGGCAGCCTGCTTTACAAGGCACAACCCGTGAGCAACTTCCATAAAATAGAAACCGCTCAACTTCCAGCAGGTTTGTATGTCGTAAGGCTGTGGAATGGAAGAAGTTGGCAGAGCGGGAGGTTGGTGGTGCGCTGAGTTTATGGACTAACTGTCTCATTTGCCAGCTATCCTGACTTTTCGGACATATTGGAGAAGATTGGTTTGATGTAGACATGTCTTAGTATGGTTCTAATTACTAAGTGACCACCGTTAAAGAAATGGTTATTTACACTATATGTGAAGCTATTCACAGCTTGATTTGCATGTTAAAAAACCATCCTGCCTTTAATATTTGGGACTAATATCATGCTTTTACATCGCTTATCAACCTAAATATCAATTTAATAAACTTTATTTAACATTTATTACGAAAAGTTTCGTAGTTTTTACTTGACAAGAGTAAAGACATAGTATACTTTTGCTACGAAAATATTCGTAGTTTATGAACGATTCCATAAAACCGACCGATTCGGAACTTGAAATTCTACAACATATCTGGGAGTTCGGCCCTTCGACGGTGCGGCAAATCAATGAGGCACTCAGTGCAAAAAGGGAGATTGGTTATACCACAACCCTCAAACTGATGCAGATCATGGCCTCCAAAGGCATTCTTGTTGTTGACAAAAGCGAACGAACCCATATTTATCAGGCTGTACTGAAACAGGAAGAAACTCAGCAACAACTCGTTGACCAATTTCTTGAAGCTGCTTTTGGCGGTTCTGCCAAAAAATTAGTCATGCAGGTTCTGGGCAATAAAAAACCTGGCAAACGCGAGCTTGAAGAGATTAAAGTATTGATAGCCAAGCTGGAAGGGGGTGAGTCATGAGCAATTGGTTCAATTTGTCCCAAAACATGATGGACAGTATCGGTTTGTCGTTGGTTCATTCACTTTGGCAGGCTGCTGCCATTGCAGCAATCCTTTTTCTGTTACTTCGGCTGATGAAACAATCATCTGCGCTGAGTCGCTATTATTTGGCTTCAAGTGGTCTGTTGCTGACAGCCTTATTGCCTCTAATTGCAATCTTTAAAGCGTTGAGTCAGCCGGCGGTTGTTGCGGTAGAGCAGCTACCAACACAAAATGATGACCTGCTCGATGTGGTGTTTGTGTTGGCAGATGTTGGATTTGGGTTCAGCGGATGGATTCAGCGACTTGAAATGCTGATTTCCATGATCAGTCCATATGTTGTATGGTTCTGGTTTGCCGGCATGATGTTTATGCTCGTCAGGCTTAGCGGGGGCTATTTGATTGCTTACCGGCTAAAAACAAGGTATATTCAGCCAATAGAAAACAAGTATGCAGTACTTGCCGGAAAATTGGCAACCAGCATGAAAATAT
This sequence comes from Bacteroidales bacterium UBA6192, assembly GCA_002422725.1. Taxonomy (GTDB): domain Bacteria; phylum Bacteroidota; class Bacteroidia; order Bacteroidales; family F082; genus UBA6192. The sequence continues at coordinate 43,112 of DITE01000118.1, read as the reverse complement.
CGCGTAAAGTACTTGTATTTGAATCTCTTAGAATTGACGTTCCGATGGTAATCGGCTATTTTAAGCCGGTTATCCTGCTTCCTGCCGGTTTATTAGCCAGGATTCCCTATGATCAGATAGAGATGATACTGGCACATGAACTTGCACACATACGTCGTTCAGACTTTCTTGTTAACTTATTGCAGTCGATCGTGGAAGTCCTGCTCTTTTTCAATCCATTTGTCTGGTGGATGTCGTCTGTTATCAGGCAGGAACGCGAGAATATCTGTGACGATATGGCTTTAGGGATCACCGGAAAAGGAATTTCCCTTGCAAAAGCACTGGTAAGCCTGTCAGAAATTCCGCCACAAACAATCGAAAATTCAGCTATTTTATACTTTAATAAATTTAATACCATGAAAAGAATCGAACGATTATTCAACAACCCAAGGCTAAAGCCATCCAATATGGAGAAAATGGTCGTAAGCCTGATGGCTATTATCGCTGTATTGATTATTTCTGCAACCGGTTCAAAGGCCGGTTCAACAGATCAAAACACCGACTTGCTAACGGTGAATTCACAGGAAACATCCTTCATCAATCAGGAATTAACGGATGTTTTCACTGCCGATGCTGCGCAGGATACCCTTAAAAAGAAAAAGGAAGTCTATATTGAAATGGAGGATGGCAGGATCAAAAAGGCCATTATTGACGGAAAGGAAGTGCCTGCTGATAAGCTTGATAGGGAGGATTTCGTGATTATTGAAAAGGACACAGCTGAAATGAAAAGAGTCATTTTGAAAAATGGTCATCCGAAATTCAAAACAATGGTCATCGAAACAAATGAGTTGGAATGGCACCAGAAACCAGAGGACACAACGAAGGTAAAAGTAAAAAAAATCATGGTTAACAAGTCCGGTGACGACAATTTCATTTTTATCCCTGTCGAAGGAAAACCAATTACGCTTTTCGAATATCCTGACCACTTTGCTGATTCCCTGACATTGATGTGGAAAGACTTGGAGTCCAAGCTACGGGAATCGCAGCTGTTTAACCCCGATTCGGCAGGAAATATCTTCACAATAACTGAAAAAGGCCTTGATACCATGATGTACATGATAAAGGCAGGGATAGAAAAGGGGATATATCTTGATGATAAAACTTTCTATTCTTTTCCCGGCCATGATGATCCTATTCATAGGAAAGAAGCTGCTGAATACCGAAAACTGATTGAAATGGAGCGTGAACTCCAGCGACTCGAAGCGGATGCATCGCGGATGAAAAATGGAGCTGAGAGGGAAGCGTTAAGAAGAGAAGCTGAAGGAAAACGCCAAGAAATGGAGGAACGACGTCACGAAATGGAGGCCAGACGTCACGAAATGGAGGCCAGAAGACTGGATAGAAATGTACCAAGTCACCCGCGGAGCATGGTAATCATGGACCGCCACCCGGAAGAGTATGAAATGCAAGTGACGATCGAAGAGGATATCAGGCATCAGGATCAGGGTGTTGACAGGAAATATCTCAAACTATTTAAAGACGAGCTCATCAGTGCTGGTGTCTGTCAAAGAAATTCGGTGATTGTCATAACACGCAAACAAACGATTATCGACGGAAATGTTCTGGATCAGAAATCACACAAACAGTTCCTCAAACGATTTGAAGACCTGGCTGATATAAAACTGAACCGGGAGCAAGCCTTTACGATCAGGTAAGCATTTCGGCAGCACATTATGAAACCCGATGTCAGAAGAAAAGTCATTTCTTCGGGCTTCGGGTTTTTGCTTTCATGAAAATAAAAACGACCTTTGACTAAACCTTTCATCCCTGGTTGAATCAAAAGAACATCAATTAAAAAAAAGTACCATGAAAAAAAATCATTATTTCTTAAACATGCTTATTGTAGCAGTAGTGCTGCTCTTTTCAACATCCTGCAAAAAGGATAAGGTAAGTCAGGATGAAGCCGAAGCCACTGAGTACATTACAGATGCAATGGTTGAATCAACCTTTGATGAAGTTGGCGAGATAGCTGATCAGGCATTTAACTCTTTTTCAATTGGTTTAAAATCTACGGAGGAGAGTAATTTTCTTTTTGCACCCTGTGCAACAATTACAGTCGACACAGTTGTAATGCCTCATTTAATGACCATTGATTTTGGTGTAGAAAATTGTTTGTGCCGCGATGGAAATTATCGCCGTGGACAGATCGTTGTGACCTTCACCGGACGTTATCGTGAGCCGGGCACTATTCGCACCCACACCTTTGTTGATTACTATGTAAATGATAACCATGTTGAAGGAACTTCAACCATCAGCAATTTGGGATTCAATGAAAATGATGATATTTATTACAGTATTGTTGTTGAGGGATCAATAACATTTGTAGGAGGTGAAGGAACCATCAGCTGGACAGCAAACCATATACGCACCTGGATTGAAGGCTACGAAACGATGACCTGGATGGATGATATTTATCTGATTGAAGGTGAATCATCTATCACCCATCTGAATGATAATACTACCACAAGGGAAATCCTGACACCTTTGAGACGTGAACTGACCTGTCCTCACTTTGTAAGCGGAACCATCGAAATTACACCGGAAGAAAGACCAGTCCGGGTTCTCGATTTCGGCGATGGAAATTGTGACAATATTGCAACAGTTACCATCAATGGAAACACTTACACCATCAGGTTAAGGAGATAGGTGAAATTGTAGCAGACAAGCTTTAAATTAAGTAGGATTGTATGGGAGAAGTTTCCGGCAATGTTTCAGCGAATGAACCAAAAAACATAGCATTGAATGAGTTATTCAATCAACTTGTCAGGGAACACAGCCGGAAACTTTACACCCATATCCGAAGCATAATCATGGATCACGAGCAAACCAACGACATCCTGCAAAACACTTTTATGAAAGCATGGCAGTCATATAGCAGTTTCAGAGGCGACGCTCAGGTATCGACCTGGTTGTTCCGGATAGCTACAAACGAGGCATTGCAACACCTCCGAAAACAAAAGACCAGAAAACTTTTAAACTTGTTTTATAACAGTCAACCAAATTCCGGGCAGTCTGATGATTTTTTCACAGGCGAGGATATCAGGCTTAAGCTCGAAAAGGCATTACAAACACTCACCGTGCATCAACGCATGATATTTAGCATGAAGTATTACAACGACATGAAATACAGTGAGATGAGTCAGGTTTTAAACCTGTCGGAAGGTACCCTGAAAGCAACCTACCATCAGGTGAGTAAGAAGATAGAGACAATGGTAACACATTTATCCCTGGATTAACATGGAAAATAATTACACTTCATTTAAAGGGAAAGGCCCAGATGCCTTTAGCGGGATACCGGAAGGCTATTTTGACCGTTTGCCTGATATGCTGGATAGGAAGCTAAGCAGCAGGAAATCAGGTAGAAAAAGAATTTTTTATACCATAGCTGCAGTTGCAGCAATGTTAATTATATTCCTGACTTTTGGTATCATTTTTATGGCTTCACCTGACACCAAATCAAATCAAATTGCTTTGAATCAGAAGAATGATTCGTCCAAAGTAAAGTCATTTTCGGTAGAAACCATTCAGATTGAAACACACTCCTCAGTGCCAGAAGTCAGGACTCAGCTGCCCGAAAAAGCTCTCAATATTACCGCTGAGGGTATTCCCAATCAAGGTGGTGACAGCCTGACACTTGACATGATCAGTTATGAAGAGATTATGGAATATCTCATTGTGCATTCCGAATATGAATTTTAAAACTGCTTAAGATGAAAAAACTATACTTTTTCTTGTCAATGATTTTACTGGTTGTTAGTCCGCTAATCAGTCAGAGCGTCCTTGCGCAACAGCGACGTGCCATACAGAACAAACCCGGTGAGCGCGTTGAAGCCTTCCGGGTGGCTTATTTCACCCGACAGCTTGAACTGAGTCCGGATGAAGCCAAGGTTTTCTGGCCATTGTTTGATGAATACAGCAAGATCATCAAATTGCAACATCAGGCCAAAAAAGAAAATATGGAATTGGTAGCATCAAAAGGCATTGATAATTTGTCCGATTCAGAACTGAATCAACTTATTGATTCACGTATCAGCCAGGCTGAGGAAGGATTAAAAGCCAGGGTACATTTTGTGAAAGAATTGCGCAAAGTGCTCCCGCCACGCAAGGTTATCAGGTTTTACAAGGCTGAGGAACAATTCAAAAAAATGCTTTTGAAGAAAGCTGCTGACCTCAGAGAGAATAATCCTGAGAGTTTCGATGAATAGTTGTATGATCAATCAGAAATTAATTTAATCCGGCCTGGTGCCGGATTTTTTTACTACTTTGCGCCCCATTTTAATCTGAATTCATGCTGTATAACTTTGATCAACTCATTCACCGGAGCGACACTTCCTGTGTAAAATACGATTTACGTAAGATTTTTTTTGGATCAAATGAGGTAATACCCATGTGGGTAGCCGACATGGATTTTGCAACCCCTGATTTTATCCGCGATGCAGTATTAGACAGGGCAACCCACCCGATTTATGGCTACACTTTTCGCCCTCAGGAATATTACGACACGATCGTTCAGTGGTTTAAAAGAAGACACCATTGGGAAATTAAAAAAGACTGGATACAGTTTACACCTGGCATTGTACCTGCACTCAATTTGGCTGTGTTAGCCTTTACAAATCCTGATGATCAAATTATAGTGCAGCCACCGGTCTATTTTCCCTTTTTTAGCGCTGTCAGGCATCACAACCGACAATTGGTTTACAACCAGTTGCTTCATACCGGAAACTGTTACGAGATTGACTTTGATCTGTTGGCCAAGCAGGCTGAGAAAGCCAGTATGCTGATCTTGTGTAACCCCCATAATCCGGTAGGAAGGGCTTGGAGGAGAGAGGAATTAGAAAAGCTGGCCGATATTTGTTTGAAAAACAATGTGTTGGTTTTATCTGACGAGATTCATGGCGATCTTGTGTTGCCCGGTTATCAGCATCAGGTTTTTGCTGATATCGCTCCTGAAATTGCCGAAATCACCCTGACTGGCCATGCCCCCAGCAAAACTTTTAATCTGGCCGGACTGGGCACATCATCCATGATTATTTCAAATAACCAATTAAGGCAAAAGTTCAAGCAAACTGTTGAAGGACTGCATATTGAAATGGGAAACCTGTTTGGAATTGCGGCCTCCACCGCAGCCTTCAAACATGGAGATGAGTGGTTAAATCAATTATTGAATTATGTTCAACTGAACATTGAATTTACGATCGGATTTCTTGCTGAGAAACTACCCTTAATCAGGGTTTTCAAGCCTGAAGCCACCTATATGATCTGGCTCGATTTTTCTGCATATAATCTGACTGACGAAGACCTGAAGCGAAAGATGGTGTTTGAAGCCGGCCTTGGGCTAAACCCCGGCATCGACTTTGGTCCGGGTGGCGAAGGTTTCATGCGGATTAATGTTGCCTGCCCGAAAAGTTTGTTGGAAACAGCCTTACAAAAACTTCAGCAAGCATTCGGCTGATGGAAGGTCTGACTGTACTTTTTTTGTGTTATGTTAAGGTAATTGTTTGAATATAAAAGTATTATTCACATGAAATTTCTGAGATTTATAGGCTGGCTGATCGTTTTGATAGCAGCTTTGGTTTTCGTTCTCCCTCTGTTTCTGGCTGACTATGTTGAATTTAGTCAGGAAACATATATCAAAGCAAAACCAGAAACAGTATTCAGGCAGGTAAACAACCTTAAAAACTGGTCGAACTGGAGTGCCTGGACAAACAACGACCCCGACATGCAATCTGAATTCAATGGTCCGGTTTCGGGAAAGGGTTCAAGTCATTCATGGAAAAGCAAGCAAATGGGCGATGGAAGCATGACGATTACCGATAGCAAAGCATACAGCTACGTGCTAAGTAAGCTGGATTTTGGCACACGTGGAATCGTTGAGGATCACTGGACATTCGATCAGGAAGCGGATAGTGTAATGGTAAGGTGGAAGTTCAAAGCAATAAATCTAACCTATCCTTTGGGAAAGCTCAATGGATTGGTAATTAAAGTCATGATGCGTTCATATCAACGTACCGGATTGAGCCAATTGAAGACTTATTGTGAAAGTTTGCCCGAACCGGCAGTTGTTCATGAAGCGATGTTTGACCATCAGCTTGCCATTATGTTGGATGATTCATCGCGTAAAGCTGGCATTGACAAGTCGATTCAGCAGGGATTATCTAAGCTTTTCGATCAGGTTGCTACATTGAAACTTGATACGACCGGAGCTCCCTTTGCTGTTTTTTACAATTGGGATACAACAGCTTTCATTCACTTCAGGCTTGGTATTCCTGTCGTTCTGGAAGGAACCGATACTTCGAAAGCATCATTTTTCGTCCATGAACGTGGCAGGTCACTTACAACAGTTTTGTCCGGGCCGAGCGAGCATACAGAAAGATATCATTATGATATACAGTCATATGCTATCGAAAAGGGCTATCGATTCAACGGCTATCCCTGGGAATTGTACTTAAGCAATCACAACACTACAACCGACACATCCAAATGGGTTTCCCAAGTTGTTTATCCTGTGGAAAAGTGACAAAAAGTCACTGAAACCATTCGTTCTCATCTTTGTTTAACTTTGGCTTTTATTTGCTATGTACGCTATGACAGCCAGGAACATCTGGTGTAATAAGTTTTATGACTGATAATGAACAACATGACAAGAAACGTATCAATTTAACGGGACTGAAAAGGTTCTTCTCTCTTGTACGTTATATATTGCCCTACAAATATTCCTTTATTACCGGTTTGCTGGCCCTAAGTTTATCGAGTCTGGGTACCCTGGCATTTCCCATGTTGCTTGGCGACTTGCTGGATAGTGCTAATCCTGAAGCCAGTTTATCGCGGATAAATACCATTGCCTTAATTTTATTGGCCATTTTTGCCGCCAATGCGGTGTTTTCCTACCTCAGGATTTATTTGTTTGCATTGGTCACACAACACATGCTGGCCAGTCTTCGCCAGGCTACTTATAATCACCTTATCAGGTTGCCCATGAGTTTCTTCTCCTCACGCAGGGTGGGGGAGTTAAATAGCCGGATATCTGCAGACATTTCCATTTTGCAAGAGACTTTTACCTTTACGATTGCTCAGTTTATCCGTCAGATTATCACTATCATAGGGGGTATTATACTGTTGTCGCTGGTTTCGTACAAATTGACCTTGTTTATGCTGGCCTTTATTCCTGTTGTGGCTGTAGCAGCCCGATATTTTGGCAAATATATCCGTCGCTTGTCAAAGGAGAGCCAGACAGAATTGGCATCTTCCAATGTAATTGTAGAAGAAACGCTTCAGGGAATAGGCAATGTAAAAGCATTTAACAATGAGGGTTTTGAGAATCAGCGTTATATGGAAAGCACCAACAAGGTTATCCAGATAGCCCTTAGGGGAGCAAAGTGGCGTGCGCTGTTTATTTCGTTGATCATTTTCAGTTTGTTCGCCTCCATTGTAGGTGTAATCTGGTACGGTGTTACATTGGTCAACCAGGGCGAAGGACTCACTACCGGCGATCTTTTCAAGTTCATACTGTACACCCTGTTTGTGGGAGCTTCAATTTCAGGTATCGCTGACTTGTATTCGCAATTGCAAAAAGCCATCGGGGCTACCGATAGTTTGCTTGATCTGATGGAAGAAACAACAGAAGAACTGAATCACTGCGAAGGAGTATCTGAAGTACACTTTAAAGGCGATTTGGAATTTCAGGATGTTGGTTTCAACTATCCCTCCAGACCAGATGTTCAGGTTCTTGATTCAATCAGTTTCAAGGTAGGGGCGGGGCAGAAAATAGCTCTTGTTGGGGCTTCCGGTGCGGGTAAAACAACAATTTCCTCATTGTTGTTCCGGTTTTATGACCCTCAATCAGGGCAAATAAGTATTGACAACCGGCCAATACGCACCATCAATTTATCGTGCCTGCGTAAGCAGATGGCTATTGTGCCTCAGGAGGTTTTGCTGTTTGGTGGGACAATACGCGAAAATATTGCCTATGGAAAACCGGGTGCTACATTCGACGAAATTGTTGATGCAGCAAAAAGAGCCAATGCTTTTGAGTTTATTCAGGGCTTTACAGAGGGTTTCGAAACCGTTGTTGGAGAGCGGGGAGTTCAGCTCAGTGGAGGTCAGCGTCAGCGTGTGGCTATTGCAAGGGCCATTTTGCGTAATCCTAGGATACTCATCCTTGACGAAGCCACCAGCGCGCTCGATTCAGCATCGGAACAACTGGTTCAGGAAGCACTTGATGAATTGATGAAGGGCAGGACCTCGCTGATTATTGCTCACAGGCTGTCAACTATCTATAGTGCAGACAATATTCTTGTAATGCAGTCGGGCCGCATCGTTGAATCCGGAACCCACAAGGAACTTATTGCTGATCAACATGGCGTTTATTATGGGCTTACACGCTATGCCCTGATGAACGAAGGATTGATTAGCGGCTGATTATTTGCCTCATAAAGCCACGCGAAAGGATTACCTTCAATGAGATAAGTTTGCGCGGCAGCGTGGTATATTTACATTACATTTACTCTAAATAATGACACCATGAATAATCAGATACTGATTTTATTATTGTTCTTCTTAATAGTGATCTGCGATCAGAAGTCAATAAGCAACCAGCCTGTAAAACAGGCTGGGAAACCCCTTAAATATATTAAAAAAACAAACACCTTTTATTACAAAACTGATAAAAATATTGATTCAATTGGATATTATGTGTATAAAGAAACGGGTGAGATAGTCTCAATTGCTAATATAAAAATTGTCGACAAATATGCTTATTTAAGTGATCCTGCGCACGGCAATGTTAAAAGAATAGATTTAGAAGATGGAACCATAATTGCGAGTGAAAAACTAGATTTAGACTCATCCTGGATTTCTTGTTTAGCATTTTATAACGATCAATTGTATGTATTTACCTTTCGTGGCAAGGTATATCTACTTGATAAGAATCTAAAAACTAAAGGAGGATTCTTGTTAAACAATTACATAGGCAATATTGATATATATTCTGAAGGTGATGATGGTATAATAATCTATAGAAATTCATCAGAAGATATATATCAAGATCAAGGTAATTATCTTAGGAGAATGATTATCTCAAAAACAAATAGTTACACAATTGATACCATCCCACTCAATAGTGAAGAATTTTTAGTATTGCTTAGAAAAGAAATGGGCAAAGAAGTTTTGCTTGATAATAAATTGTTTTTTGAAACATCTAATTGTAAATACGAATTTCCCGATAGTATAGATGTGATTAAAGATTATGGCTGTAGAAATATAGATTATTCAGATGACTTTTTTGTAACTTTTACTGTTAATCAGAAGCGTTTGAAATTGGTTGTATATAAGTATTGATATATGGAGTTCCCCGCTACCGCGCGAATCCTTTCGCGTGGCCGTGGGAACTAAAGAACACTTTCGTTTGGCAATAACTTAAAAAGTTTACATTTGTTCTATGAGCCGAAAGTATAAGTCGAGGAATCCTGATTGTTATGAATGAACAAAGGCCACGCGAAAGATTCGCGCGGCAGCGGGGGGGCTTACACGCTATGCCCTGATGAACGAAGGATTGATTAGCGGCTGATTATTTGCCTCATAAAGCCACGCGAAAGATTCGCGCGGCAGCAGGGGAGAAAAGTTCGCGCGTCAGCGTGGGGAATGAGCAGATTGCCTGGATCAGGTATCCTGTCCAATCATCTGGAGGAAAGTCTGCTCGTCAATCATGCTGATCTTTAGCTTTTCTGCTTTTTCCTTTTTCGAAGGTCCCATTTGTTCGCCCGCCAGAATAAAATCTGTTTTAGCCGATATTGATCCAACCACCTTACCTTCATGCTGTTCGATCAGTTTTTTGGCTTCATCGCGGCTGAACTTTTCGAATACACCACTGATTACGAATGTTTTGCCTTTGAGTATATCGCTGACTTTTTCATTTTTGCTTTCTATCCTAAACTGTAAACCGCTATACCTGAGTCTTTCAAGGATAGTAAGATTTTTGGGGTCAGAAAAAAATCCGATAACAGAATCTGCAATACGGTCACCGATCTCATCAACACTAACTAACTGTTCCTTATCGGCAGCGATCAGCAAATCGACATCAGGAAAAGCATCTGCCAATTTTTTCGCGACCGTTTCGCCAACAAACCTGATGCCCAAGGCAAATAAAACACGCGGGTAAGGAACTGATTTTGAAACATCAAGGCTTTTCAGGATGTTTTCTGTTGTTTTTTCTCTGAAACTTATTTTCCTTTCTATCGTGCCATCAGCTGATTCGAATGTTTTCTCCAGTCCATAAAGTTTCTCATAGGTTAAGTCATACAGGTCAGCAATATTGTGCACAAGACCCTGATCGAAAATGATTTCAATTTTTCCTTCGCCCAGACTTTCAACATTCATGGCTTTCCGACTGATGAAATGTTCAAGTTTACCTTTAATCTGGGGCGGGCATGAAGCAACATTCGGGCAATACCAGGCAGCTTCGCCTTCGCTTCTGACAAGAGCTGAACCACATTCAGGGCAATGGGTGATAAAAACCACATTTTTGCTATTCTTAACCCGAAACTCAGGTTTTACAGCGGTTATTTTGGGAATGATTTCACCTCCTTTTTCCACCATTACCATATCTTCTTCATGCAGGTCGAGTAAACGGATAATGTCAGCGTTATGCAGGCTGGCACGTTTCACGGTTGTGCCGGCAAGCAACACAGGATCGAGATTGGCCACCGGTGTTATAGCTCCAGTTCGACCTACCTGATAATCAATACTCAACAACCTGGTGACAGCTTCCTCTGCTTTATATTTGTATGCAATAGCCCAGCGGGGCGATTTGGCAGTAAACCCAAGTTGCTGCTGCTGATCGAAACGGTTTACCTTGATAACGATTCCATCAATGTCGAAGGGCAGACTATGTCTTGCACTTTCCCAATCGTGAACAAACTCAAACACTTCGCTGATATTCCGGCAAATAGCAAGATTGTTCGAAATTCTGAAACCCCAGCTTCTGGCTTTTTGCAGGCTTTCATAATGGCTTGCAAACGGAAGTTTATCGCCCATCAGATAATAAAGCCAGCAATCAAGTTTTCTTTTGGCAACTTCGGCCGAATCCTGCAATTTGACCGTTCCGGCTGCTGCATTACGCGGGTTGGCAAAAAGTGGAAGCCCATCTGTTTCCCTTTCCTGATTCAACTTCAGAAAACTTTCGTGCGGATAATATATCTCGCCCCTTATTTCGAAACTGGTTGGAAAATCGCCTGTTAGCCTGAGTGGTATGGACCTAATGGTTTTAACGTTTTGGGTAACATCATCACCTTTGCTGCCATCGCCCCGGGTAACGGCTTTCACCAGCATCCCATTCTCGTACCACAGACTGATAGCCAAGCCATCATACTTCAACTCACACACATATTCAATATCAACCTCAAGCAATTTCCTGATTCTGCTGTCGAAGTCAATAATCTCTGCCTCGCTGTAAGAATTTGACAGGGAGAGCATTGGAAATTTATGCGCAACCGATTCAAACTCTTTTGTAACCGTTCCACCAACCCGTTGAGTGGGGGAGTCAGGGGAGATGAACACAGGAAACTGCTTTTCAAGACGGATAAGCTCCTCGAGAAGCATGTCGAATTCGAAATCCGAGATAACGGGTTGAGCCAGGCTATAATATTGATGATTGTGCCTGTTTATTTCATCAACCAAATGGGCAATCCTGATTGAGGCCTCTTCCGGTGTCACCTTTTCACTTTTTTTTCAGGAATCAGGGCAGTGTTTCGGTAAATGTAAATACTTTCATTGGCATTCACCGGGTTTAACCAATGAATAAAGCGGTCCATCATGCTGGGTTTTACATAAGTTTCAAACTCCAGCCCGGGCATAAACATTTTGAGTGAATCAACGCGTGCATCCAGGTTATCGGGTTGATAGAAGAGTACGAATGCGGGAACACGATCCGGATTTTCCCAGTCGAGCCAACGGTTAAGCTCATCATATTGATTACCCTTCATAAAGTAATATGAATGAGGCCATTGCTTGAGGTAAAATAATGGCGGAAACCGTATAACACGCTGATTCACATCTTCAATCATAATGTTTTTAATCGCAGGATACTGTTTCAGATAAGTCATGGCTTCGGCACGGGCTCTTTTTGAATACATTGGGGTAACCGTAAACAGCAATGTTAGATTGAATATCCAAAATACGATCCAAAGCGAGAGGAGTAATTTTTTGTTTTTATGCCAGAAAGCCGATCCGGCAACCCAGGATTCCCAACCAACAAGGCCCAAAACCATAATCATGGGCAGAACAGGAATGATAAACCTTTCCTGTTTGTTTGGAAAGGCAGAATGAAACACCAGAAATACAAAGATGGCAAAAAACAACAAAAATTGTTTTTTCCATAAGCTGAAATAGCCAAAAAGCAGCATCACACTGAGGGGGGGGATCAAAATACCGAATATGACGATCAGATAATTGTACCAGGGCATGGTATTATAACTGTATGCATGATTGATATTGTAGTTCACATAGGCAATCAACTCTGCAAATGGTTCTCTCCAGACAATAAAATCGATTCCTCCCTGAAAAATGACAACCGAAGCAATGAATCCGGCTGCAGTTGAAAGCATTCCTTTCCAGTTGCCTAAGATCAGCAATGCCAGACCAAGGCCTCCGGTATAAAATATGGTCTGATATCTTACCGAGAATCCAATGCCCAAAAAGAAACCGGCAACCAAAAACGAGGTGATGTGATAACCGGGCTGATTTCCTTTGCGTATAATTTCCTGCCGCAGTAAGATCAATGTTCCATACATCAAAAATGGTATGGTAACAGCCTCAACAAGATTTCTGACACCAATAAATGGCATGAACCAGTAAATTGAAAGCAGTAAGGCAACTTTATAGGCAGTCTTTCTTTCGCTTATTAGTGATGCAATACGATATCCAAATGAGATTACCAGCAACGACAGCATAGCGTGCAAAGCCCTGACAAAGTACATCTTCAGTTGCGGATCATAGATGCCGAACAACTGCAAAAAGTGAAAAATAAGGTAATGAAAACCCACATAAAACAAACTATGCCCCTGAGGCCCCTCATTGCCCTCAGTTGCTGGTAACCATCGGTAATAGTCGCCTCCGTCAACCCATGATTGGGCAGGATCGATGACCAGAAAATGGTCGTCATGCATACCAAAGCCTTTTGAGAACAATACCGCCACGAATCTAAAAAGCATCCCGATTGCCATGATAAACAAAAATGGATGCTTGTCCTTAAATCTCTTTATTCTCTTAATCATAGCCCAATGATGGTTAAGTTGTTTACTGACAAAAGTAATGAATTCTGCCATCAAGTGTTTTAAGCAGTTGTGAATTTTTATCAGTACTTTAGTAAGTTTTCTATTAGCCTGATATTATGTTCTTTGCCTGAATTTCTATGTTTATTGGCCCAGGGAGTGAAGTATTGATGTTCGTTGAGAAACAAGAATTGCTCCTGATACCATTGTTTGAGTGATTCTGTATAATTATTCAGGTTGATCCATTCAAGTCTGAGTTTGTGCGAGATGGCAAAATAATCGGGGCGGCCAAGATAATCCAGGTCAGCATCGCAGAGAATCATCGATAGGAGGTTGGTAGGTTGTTGTGGGAAGCGTGTATCCAGGATTAATTGAGAAATCTGATCTATTTGGGCAGTAGAATAGCCATACAGTGGCAATGCGGTAAGCGCATACCTGACTGAGGCAGTTTCGTGATCCGTGTAACCCTTCATGATTCCTGTTTCGTGCAGCAAAGCTGCTGTTTGCAATAAGATTATGTGCGCATCATCAATCGAGGCCGATCTTGCATAAAATTCCGTTGCCCTGATTACATCAAGTGTGTGGGCAATACCGTGATACGGTAAGTCGGAAGGCAGTTTCTCGGAGAGTTCTTTTACAACAACCTTGTATAGTTTTTTGTAGTTATTCATGGGGTTATGTATCATATGATTAGGTAGCAAATGTAGGGCTGATTTTGCATGTTAAGTAGGCTTTTTACCGATGATTTCGTAAATACTGACAACTTCCTGACGTCCCTTAACCTGAAGCGAATCAAGTAGTTTGTAGAAATATTTATCCTTATTGTGAAGTTTATTTAAACTAGTTTCCGATACGATAACACAGGCCTGATAGTCGCGTGTTAATCCTTCAATTCTGCTGGCTAAATTTACCGCATCGGAAATGACAGTGGTTTCCATGCGGCCTTCACCTCCAACTACACCCAACATCAGGCTGCCGGTGTGAATTCCTGCACCAATGCTGATTGGTTTTCGTCCAAATTGTTCCATGAGTGCATTAAAATCCTTTAACCTCTCATGCATCTCAAGTGCAGCATCAATTGCGCTGCCCGGCTCTTCATCAAATAGAGCCATGATGCTATCACCTATAAATTTATCAATAAAACCTCCGTGTTTGCGAATGATCGGTTCCATATACCCCAAATAAGTATTGAGGAAATTAAAATTTTCCTTTGGGCTCATGGTTTCCGAAATCGTTGTAAAGGAACGGATATCAGCAAACAAGACAGTCATGCATCGCAGCACCTGGTCACCAAGTTGCACATCCTTAATGCTGTCTTTTCCCAGAAACTTTAAAAACTCAACCGGAACAAATCGTTGGTTTGCCTCAGTCAGTTGCTTCAACTCGGTAATAATCTGACTGATTCTGGATGCCATGTCATTATAACCAATGGCGAGTTTCCCAAATTCGTCGGTTGTGCGAACCATAGCAAGCCTGCCCAGACCGTCCTCACCGGGTTGTTTCATTTTATGAAGCACTTCAGAAACAGGCACTATGATACTTTGGGTGGTCCAACTCACAAAAAAGAAGAGATAGATGATACTGATCAGTATACCCGTGAAAATTCCAACAAACATCAGCAAGGAATCAATAGCATTCACATAGAACAATTGGTCGCTGTTGATTAAATCTGAGTTGTCAATATAGGGTAAATACTTACCAAACAGCACCTGGGTATGTGCAATACCGGGATTTCCCTGGATGGCCTGCCTGATGCCTGTAGTGCTGAGAAAAAGATAAAATACCACAATGATAAGTGGCATCAGCGTTGTCATGGCACTGTTGATCCATAGCCTGTGTTTAATGTTCCTGCCTCCTTCTTTTTTTCCTTCCCTGTACAAACTCACCCCATCAAAAATATGATCAATGTATTTAAACGTTACCCGGTGCCTGTGCCAGAAATAAACAAACAACACGGTTAATAAAGAGGCAAAAAATGAAATAAAGAAAAATTGACGGTAGAATTGAGTGCTGGTGCCGCTGCTATGTTCATCCAGCATAAATCCGGCCAGATAGATCAAATAGATAAATAACACAATACCAATGATAAAACTATTGATGGCAGGCATGTAAATAAGCCAGCGTTGGCAGAACCTGAGTAATGACTGGCTGATAGGTTTTAATTTTCTCTTCCGGTTGAAATAGCGCTTAAAAGGACTATTGACCAGTAAACTAACAATGAAACTAATAAGCAACAGCCTGAACAGGAATGTGACTGCACTTCCGAACTTAATTTCTTCATCGCCAACGACAATATTTTTCTGAGGTTCTGAATTATTCGCTTGATTTATCGAGTCATTATTGCTGTTAAAACTAAAGTTAAGCAATGTTTTGTCAGCCTGCTGTATCGTATCCGTTCTATTTTCTTCTTTCAGTAAGCCTTTTTCCTCCATCCACATCGGACCATATTTGAATAGCATAATCAGCGAAACAGGAAACACAAGCATCAGATAAAGGAATACTGCCAACGCCAGAATGCGCAGATTAAAATATACAGGAGGCAATGAATTTTTCACTGAGTTATTGTTTACCAGTTAATTGCTTTCCGGCTCAAAGGCATGGTCATACATCTGGCTCCACCACCTCCACGCGACAACTCATCGCCTGCAATGGTAACAACAAATTTGTCGTAGGCATGGATATCTACCTTCCTCTTCAGAATATCTTTTGCTTTAATGATCTCGAATCCATGCCTGTGCAGGTTTTCCATCGTATGCACATTACGTCCATAACCAATCACTTTTCCCGGAGCCAGGGCAAAGAAATTGGCACCACTTTGCCATTGTTCGCGTTCCATGATGTAAATGTCATCTGGTTTTCCACAAACAATGGGTTCAACATCCATTCCAAGTTGCCGCAGTGCTGCCGGAATATTTTTTTCCTCATTTATTTGGGCAACTTTATTGCCTTCGATGATGATGTGAATGGTTAAATGCCGGCTCGAATGCATAATCAATGGCTCGAATATCATGCATTTGTCCCTGTCGAGAAAGGTGAAAACCATATCGAGATGGATAAAGGACTCAGGCTGGTAGGGGAGTTCCTGCAGGATGAGATGTTTTGTCCCGGGCAATGTTTTCATGTATTCAAGCAGCGCATCGATTCCCTGACTGGTGGTCCTGGCACTGATTCCTGACAGGAATATGTCTTCGCGGGCTATGATAACATCCCCACCTTCGATACTGGCCTTACCCGATTTATCAAAAATCTTCACCGGATTCACTGTCTGGGTCGAAAAACGCGGATGGTAATCAAAAATAGCCTCCATGATCAGGCTCTCACGCTCACGTACTTTACTAGCCATCTGACTGATCATCACCTTGTCCTTCAGGCTGAAAGACGCATCTCTGGTGAAGAAAAAATTAGGTAAGGGATGCAATGAAAAGCGCTCATTGTCTAAATATTTTGTGAGCGTGTCTTTTTTCATTTCAACACCTTCGATAAGCTGGGTGGCTAGTTTTTCATGGCTATAGTCCGAAATGATCTTGCAAACATCGTCCACCGCCTCGCTTTTACAGATTCGTGAAATAATGTTCATCTTGACTTTTTCGTCTTTTAACACATCAACCAGCAACTCTTTAACATCGTAAACATCCGAAAACATCTGCAGGATTAGCTTAAATTCGTTGTATTCGGGCAGGGCGACACTCAAATTCAGAATATCGCTGTAAAGCGCTCTTGCTGCATTTTCCGGAGTCATATTTTCTACCTCTGCTCCGGGAGTGTGTATGATTACCTGTTCTAATTCACCAATTTCGGAATTGATGTTAATCTGAATTTTGTCGGATGTTGTCATAAGATAGGTTAGAATCAGCTGAAAAATCCATTTGAATCATTAAAATGAAATAGGCCGTGTCCTTGATGGCAAATTTACACTAAAAGCGACATTTAAACACTGCAAGTAAAAAATCCAATTCGCTTCCAGCTTTCAGTTATTGCGTTTTGCGGAAGATTGATTGCTGGTGAAATGTTATTAATACAATTCATTATACAAAATTGGCTGATTGTTTTCGCGCAGGAAATTGCAGCTATCAAAAAGTACCTGGATGATCAGGCAAGATGCCGGATTTTTCCATAAGCACGTTTACCATTCAGGATGGGCAATTCTTCAGGCAACTCAGTCGTATAATTCAAGAAATTCATATCCGTTTCCCATTTGGTCGAGAAAACGGATAAAATCCATCAACGAAAGGCTCAGGCTGGCCGTATTGTCATTGGGGTGGAAGCTCAATCTTTCAGCATTCAACAGCTTCTTATCAATAAAAACATAAACATGGTGATCCTTGTCATGTATCAGTCCAAATGGTGACACGCTTCCGGGGCTGATGCCCAGAAAACGGTTCATCCGCTCGGGCGAGGCAAAGCTAAGTTTGCCCTGTTTCAACCGTTGTTCAAGATCGCGTATGTTGAGTTGCTGCATGCAATGGAAAATAACCAGATAATGACGGTCGCCTTTATGATTCCTGAAAAATAGGTTCTTACAATGCACTGCATCGATATCTTTCCAGTACTGCAAGGCATCTTCAACGGTTGGTGTGGGCGGATGAAACATGACAGTGTAGGGTATGTCAAGTTCAGACAAAACCCGAAAAACGGCCTCATGCTTTTTATTGATCATCATGATTTACCCAATAGGAAAAACTGCCGCAAGCAATTGAAATGCTATAAACCTAAACTTTAATAAATCAGTTTCAACTATATGCTATTCAACCCAGTTGGCGATAAATAAATTCGTATTTCTTGTCCCGCCGTTATTTCTGTTGCTGGAAAAAATGATTTTTTTACCATCGAACGAAAACATCGGAAAAGCGTCGAAAGTTTTATCAAAGGTTATTTGTTTCAAGCCTGTACCATCCAGATTAATCATAAAAATATTGAACTGCCAGCCTCTTTGTGAATGATGATTCGAGCTGAACAGAATTTTGTTTCCCGAGGGATGGAAATAGGGAGCCCAATTGGCTTTTCCTAAGTTAGTTACCTGAACCAGATTCGATCCGTCGGCATCACACACATATATTTCCATATTGGTTGGCGTCACTAAACCTTGCTTAAGCAGTTCCTTGTAGTCATTTTGTTCTTCAGTGGTTGTTGGCCTTGAAGCCCTGAAAACCAGTTTGGAACCATCGGGCGAGAAAAACGCCCCGCCATCATATCCAAGTCCGCTGGTGATCTGTTTAACATTGCTTCCATCAATATCCATCACAAATAGCTCAAGATCGCCTGATCTGTCCGAAGTAAAAACAATTTTATCACCCCTTGGCGAAACGGTTGCTTCTGCATCATAGCCTGGCCTGTTGGTCAATGTGTCAATGATTTTTCCGTTGAGGTCAGAAACAAAAATATTGTAATCGGCATAGATTGGCCAAACGTATTTGCCATCTTCACGCGGATCGGGCACATGCGGACAGCTTCCATCGCCCATATGCGTTGAAGCAAAAAGAATGGTCGTGTCACCCGGCATAAAATAGGAGCAGGTTGTGCGGCCGAGTCCTGTACTGATCATTTGAGGAATTTTCGCGCCCATATTGGCATTATCCAGTCTGGTGTAAAAAATCTGATCACATTCGAGCGACCAGGCTGGATTATTTGACTGAAAAACAATCATTTCGCTATTAAAACTAAAATAAGCCTCGGCATTGTCCCCACCAAATGTGAGTTGTTTTACATCACTTAAGTTCAGCTCCTGATCGTAATGTACAATTCCGGCAGAATCATGCTTCTTATGATTCCCATTCTCATGTGAATGGTCGTGGCCGTTGTGTTCATGATCGTGATGATTGCCAGGATTGTTGCACGACAAAGCAATAAATAGCAGATATACAGGAAATATGATTTTCTTCATGAAATAGGTTTTTTGAATTAGTTTTCTGCAAAAATAGCGAAAATTTAAAAAAGACCCGGATTGGCTATCCTGAAGAAGGTTTTTCGGGTATTCTTTAAAAGGGGAGTGGCTTTCAATTCCTCAATTTTCAAATGCTGTTTCATTTCAATGATTAACAATTCTTCAATCTGCTTGAAAGGTTCATTTTTCTTGTACTTAAATTCCTGATTCAAAAAACTTCATGTAAGGCAATTAACCTATCAAAATTAAGCAATATTCAATCCTTTAACATAATTGCAAACAAATATTTATCCAATCTCCTGAGATGTCAACTATTTAAGGTTCAGGGTGTCACATGGGGGAGTGTACAAAAAGGAGTTCATAGCGTTTACAACACAAAAAAGCAAGAATTGAGATAGGGTACATTTTTTTAGGGATCATCTTACATCATAAACCATTAATAATTAACCTTTAACATAAGAGCCAAGTTAAAAGGTAAAAGAGCCAAGTTAAAAAGGCAAAAGAAGCAAACCATTAACAATTAATCATTAATCATTAACAATTATCCATTGTCAATTATCCTTTATCAACTCTTTTAAAAAACTATCCTATATTTGTTGTTATCAAAAACTATAACTATTTCTAATCAAATTTTTCGAATTCATCACAATGAATTTCTTCCAAAACTCCGTCCTGAACAAACACCTCAAAGCCCAGAATCAACCGGCTATTAAAGCTGCTTTTGCTGAGTTTAGAACGTATTTCCATAATCCTGTGGTTCAGCAGAATATCAGGGAAGCCAAAGAAGAACAGTTTCAGGAAGGCTTTTTAAGAGAGCTGTTTGTCAGGGTGCTCGGTTATACGCTGAACCCCTCACCAAACTTCAACATCACTACCGAATACAAGAATGTTAAAGACAGCAAAAAAGCCGACGGAGCCATTCTTATCCATGGCAGTGTAAAAGCCGTTATCGAGTTGAAAGGCACCGACACCACCGACCTGAACCGCATCGAAGCACAGGCGTTTGGTTATAAAGTAAATCAGCCCGATTGCGTGTATGTGGTCACCTCCAATTTCGAAAAACTGCGTTTTTATATCGATAATGCCATCGAACATATCGAGTTTAACCTGTTTACACTCACCGAAAAGGAATTTGAACTGCTCTGGCTGTGTCTGGCATATACGAACATTGAGAACAATATTCCCAAACGCATCAAGGACGAATCGGTAAGCCAGGAAGATGTTATCACCAAAAGCCTCTACAACGATTATTCGTTGTTCAAAAGGGAACTACACCGAACCCTGGTGGCGCACAACCCGCAGTATGATGCACTGACGCTTTTCAGAAAATCGCAAAA
Source organism: Bacteroidales bacterium UBA6192 (assembly GCA_002422725.1). GTDB lineage: Bacteria > Bacteroidota > Bacteroidia > Bacteroidales > F082 > UBA6192. The sequence continues at coordinate 22,590 of DITE01000118.1, read as the reverse complement.
ATTGCTGGATCGTTTTCTGTTTCTCTTTTTTGCCGAGGACAGGCAACTATTACCGCCAAATTCGGTCAGGCTGATCCTCGACGATTGGCGCGATCTGCAGGACAGAGATGTGGAAGTGGCTCTTTATGCGCGGTTTAAGAAGTATTTCGAGTACCTTAACACCGGCTTCAAAGGAAAACGCTACGATGTTTTTGCCTACAACGGCGGGTTATTTAAAACCGATGAACTGCTCGACGGACTGAAAATTGATGATGAAGTGCTTTACAAGCACAACCTGAAACTTTCGGAATATGATTTTGTGAGCGAAGTGGATGTGAATATCCTGGGTCATATTTTCGAAAACTCACTGAATGAACTCGACGAGATAAAAGCCCAACTCGAAGGGCAACAGGTGGATAAAACCAAAAGCAAACGCAAGAAAGACGGGGTTTTTTACACCCCCAAATACATCACAAAATACATTGTTGACCATACAGTAGGCAAGCTTTGTTCCGAAAAAAAGGCTGAATTGGAGCTCATTGACGAAGCCTATACCACCGACCTCAAACGAACAAAGAAATCCACTCAGCTTTTGTTCGATAAACTGAGTGCTTATCGCAGCTGGCTGTTGCAGCTCACCATTTGCGACCCCGCCTGTGGTTCGGGCGCATTCCTGAACCAGGCGCTCGACTTCCTGATCAACGAACACCGCTATATCGACGAGTTGCAGGCAAAGCTTTTTGGTGATGCGATGGTGCTGAGCGATTTTGAAAAAACCATTCTCGAAAACAACCTTTTTGGTGTTGACATCAACGAGGAAAGCGTTGAAATAGCCAAGCTCTCGTTGTGGTTGCGCACCGCCCAGCCCAACCGCAAACTGAACGACTTAAACAACAACATCAAATGCGGCAACTCGCTGATTGACGACCCGGCGGTGGCAGGCGACAAGGCTTTTAACTGGCAGAATGAGTTTCCGGCAGTTTTTGCAAAAGGAGGTTTTGATGTGGTGATTGGGAATCCGCCTTATGTTCATTTGGAAAAGATGAAAGACATTTCAGATGAATTGTCAAGAATGGGGTATAAAACATTTGATAAACGAGGCGATCTCTATGGCCTTTTTGTCGAACAGGGTTTCAATATTCTAAAGCCAAACGGTGTTATTTCTTATATCATGCCCAACAAATGGCTGCAAGCTGGCTATGGAAAACCATTACGCGAATATTTCTTAAGGTATGAGTTTCGGCAACTAATTGATTTTGGAGATATTCAAATATTTGAAGGGGCAACTACTTATCCATGCATTTTTGTTTCGCTTAAAGCAAGACCAAAAACAGAATTCACGATTTCGGTTTTAAAAGAAGCCAACAAAGATGATTTTTACACCAATGTAAATCAAACAGCTGAAACATTCAAGGTTGATCAGTTTTCAAGTGAAACTTGGGTAGTTTCATCTGGTAATAACAAAAAGCTTATCGAAAAACTGCAACGTAATTTCTGTTCATTATCAGAATTTGTTGGCGGTGAAGCATTTTATGGAATGAAAACAGGCTTTACAGAGGCATTTTTAATTGATGAACCAAAAAAGAACAAATTGATCTATGATGATCCCAAAGCTTCCGAAATAATAAAACCAGTTCTACGAGGAAGGGATATTAATAAATGGGTATCTGCAAGTCACGATTGTTATTTAATTGGGACTTTTCCTGCGTTGAACCTGGAAATAGATAAGTTTCCTTCAATACGAAATTATTTATTGGGCTTTGGAAAAGAACGTTTAGAACAATCTGGAGACAAAGGAAGCAGAAAGAAATCGAATAATAAATGGTTTGAGACACAGGATACATTTGCCTATTGGGATAAATTCTCCATACCTAAAATCATGTATCAGAAATTTCAAGTAAAACCATGTTTTATTTTCGATGAAAGTGGTTTGTATTGCAACGATTCCATGTGGATTATTCCAACCGATGATAAGGGATTACTTGCTATTTTGAATTCGAAAATGGGTTGGTGGTTGATTACAAAATACTGTACACAGATACAGAATGGATATCAATTAATATGGAAATATTTTGGTCAAATACCAATACCATATACAACTGAAGAACTTTCATTGAAAGCTGGTATAATGCTCTCTTTAAACAAAGAATTACAAGAAGCATCCCAAAAATTCCAGCGCAGCCTCCAGCGCAAATTCAACCTGGAAGAATTGCCCGGCAAGCTCCAGAACTGGTACTTGCTAAGTTATGCAGAGTTTATAGGTGAGCTGGCAAAAAAGAAGGTAAAACTTTCGTTAAAAGAAGAGTCTGAGTGGGAAGCTTACTTTTTGGAGGAAGCCGCACAAGCACTAGCCTTGAAAGGGGAAATTGAAAAAACCGATCAGGAAATTGACCGCATGGTGTATGCCCTGTATGGTTTAACGGAGGATGAGATCGGGATTGTGGAAGGCACAAATTAATTCAAAAAATGAATACCGGCGAGATACTCATCTACCAAAGTACATCAGTTTTAGATTCATGGTTATTTGGTTTTCGTTAAAGTTTAATAAATTTTAATCTATGAGCAATGTTTCCATTAAACAATTGAATAATATAAATAGATGGACGTAAATCTCCAATATATAATTGGGTTAGGCTTTGAAACCGATGTTCAAATCTTTTTAATTCCTTACCTTCTATGTCAGTTATAATTATCACATCATAACTATTATTGTATGCTTCAACAAACAAAATATTGTTGGCAGGGTTAGGGTATATTTTCACTTCTTTCTGCGGTGCAACATTATCAGTTATTATTACAGGGTTTAAAGTTCTGAATAAATCTGCTTCAACAAAATATGAAACGCCATATAATTGACCTTCCGGGTGAAAAGCCACTCCCTCAAAGTATTTTCCGGTCCAATTTGGAGTTATTTCATTCCATGTCAAGCCATTATCATATGTACTGAAAATCCCATTTTCGCTTGCTGCAGCGACTTCATCATACTCATTTATCGTTAATGATAAAATATAATGGTTATACAATACAATATTCCAGGTTTGACCATCGTCAACTGATTTGTAAATCCTGCCCGTACCCATTGTCCAGTGGCCATTTGTTCCGGCATAAATCTCATTTTCAGAATTTGTAACAACTGATGAAACAAAATGGTTATTTAATCCAACCAGAGACCATGATTTTCCACCATCATCAGATTTATAAATACCCCCCGGACTAACAGCTCCGGAATAACTTGTGCTACCCGCGAATAGTATTCCCTCATCATTTTCCGTTATGGATTTTACAACTTCCATGTACAACAAATCGAGAACTTCTGACCAAATTGAACCTCCATCGGTTGATCGATAAATACCCCCCCAATTACCAAAGAAAATATAACCACTGTCAGATTCATATATGGAGATAATATTAGATGCTTCTTCCGTAATATAGAGCAAATCCCAACTATTGTTGCCTTCGTATTTAAATATACCTGAACCTGTACCAGCATATAAATTGCCTGTGGAAGACACATGAATGCTCCAAATAGGATATTGTTCAAGGCCAATGTATTCCCAGCTTGCGCACTGATCATTTGAATGATAAACCCCATTGCCTGTTGCAAGGTAAATGTCGTTGTAATAAAAACAGATTGATCCTGCCCCAATTGAATCGGGTAATGTTACCTGTTCCCAGTTGTATTGCGCATTTGAGGTCAGTTGGGCAATTATTATTAGAACAAAAAACATGTATTTTACAGTTTTCATATCAATTCTTTTTTTCTTGTGTGCAAGCCCAAATTTAAGCTTTTTTTGTTATCATTACTGTTTCATATGTTTCTCAAAACCAAATTGGCTTAAATATGTGTACCGATCTTCGTCAAGTTGCCAACTACCTGTAAAACGCAAGTCATTTGCATTTACTGCCTCTTTACAATTTTTGTTGGAATGTTGTAATGTGTTGTGAATCTTACCTTTGATAATTGTATTCTTTCTATTGCAGTTCATGAAATGGCATTTAGCCTATCAAAATTAAACAATATGTATACTTCTGCCGGCCTGGATTTAAAATTTCTTTGTATTACGGCAAAGGATAGTGTAAAGGTAAAAAACTTATTGGGTTAAAATGTGCTTTGACTATGAGCTGCTAACGCCTGCCTATGTTACACACCAGCCTACCTTGCAACAAATAAAGCTCCTGCGATGACAGGAATTATTAATAGAGCAAAGTTTTTTAAATTAATTATCTATCAAAAAAAGTATCAGGTCGTTTCTTAACTCCTGATTTTTTCAAGCAGGGCAAGGGCTGTATAGGATTTATTCACCTTAACCATTTCTTCCGGAGTTCCTTCAAATTGAATCTGCCCGCCTTTATCGCCTCCTTCGGGTCCCAGATCAATAACCCAATCTGCTGATTTGATCATTTCATTATTGTGCTCAATCACGATAACAGTATGTCCGTTTTCGATCAAAGCATTCAGCGAATCAAGTAGTTTGCTGATATCGTGAAAATGCAATCCTGTAGTGGGCTCATCAAAAATAAATAGGGTAGGTTTTTCAATCTGGCCTTTGGTAAGGAAAAATGCAAGTTTGATGCGCTGTGCCTCGCCACCGCTTAAGGTGCTGGACGATTGCCCGAGCTGTAGATATCCGAGACCAACATCCTGCAAGGGTTTCAGTTTTGACACAATTCGGTGACAGGAATGATTTGATTTTGAGTGAGAATCGAAAAAAACAATAGCATCATCTATGGTCATCGATAAAATGTCGGCTATGTTTTGTTGTTGAAATTTAACATCCAACACTTCTTCTTTGAAACGATGTCCTTTGCATTGGTCGCAAATCAGATAGACATCAGCCATAAACTGCATTTCAATTTTGACAACACCTTCGCCTTCACACGTGTCACAACGGCCACCTGGAACATTAAAAGAAAAGAATCCGGGTTTGTAACTCCTGGTTTTAGCCAGTTTCTGATCAGCAAACAATTGCCTGATATCGTCATAGGCTTTCACATAGGTAGCAGGATTTGAGCGTGTTGAACGTCCGATGGGGTTTTGGTCAATCATTTCAACACCTGTGATCTGACGCAGGTCACCTTTTAGTTCACCAAATTGTCCTGTTTTATCAGCATGACCGCCAAGGTGTTTTTTCAAAGCAGGGTAGAGGATACCTCTTACCAGTGAAGATTTCCCTGATCCGCTCACACCCGTGATCATGGTCATAACTTTCAATGGAAATTTTACATCGAGATTTTTCAGGTTGTTCTCGCAAGCTCCTGTAATCTCAATATAGTCAACCCACCTGCGACGAAGCGCAGGCAACTCAATTTTCATTCTTCCCGAAAGATAGGCTCCGGTTAAACTTTTTTCTGATTGGATAATTTCATCGTAAGTACCTTGGAAAACAAGCTCACCGCCCTGACTTCCGGCCAACGGTCCGATGTCGATTACCTGATCAGCAGCTTTTATGATCTCTTCGTCATGCTCTACGATTAAAACAGTATTGCCTATATCGCGTAATCGCCTCAAAATCTTTATCAGTCGTTGTGTGTCACGCGAATGCAAGCCAATGCTTGGTTCATCCAGAATATAGGTTGAACCTACCAGGCTGCTGCCCAGTGAAGTAGCCAAATTGATGCGTTGCGATTCGCCACCCGACAGTGTATTGGATAGCCGGTTGAGCGTCAGGTATCCAAGGCCAACATCAACCAGAAAGCTAAGTCTGGTGGTAATTTCTTTAATCAGCCTGTCAGCTACCTGAAGATCATGTTTGTTCAGCTTCAGCTGCGAAAAATGTTCAAGTAGTTTGTCAACAGGCATCATCACCAGTTCCGAAATACTAAACCCGTCAATTTTGACATAATTGGCATCTTTCCTCAATCGTGTTCCCAAACAATCGGGGCATATGGTTTTCCCCCGATAGCGCGACAACATCACCCGGTATTGGATTTTATAGGTTTGTTCCTCAACCTGACGGAAAAAATCATTCAGCCCATCAAAATAGTCGTTTCCAGTCCACAATAGCTCTTTTTGCTCAGTATTCAGCTGATAATAAGGCTTGTGAACCGGAAAACCAAATTTTTCTGCCTGGGTAACAAGTTTATCTTTCCATTCGCCCATTTTTTCGCCTTTCCAGCAGGCAACTGCGCCTTCGTAAACCGACAGGGCTTTATTCGGAATGACCAGATCAGGGTCTATTCCAATGATTGATCCAAAGCCTTCGCAGGTACGGCATGCGCCAAAAGGGTTGTTGAAGGTGAACATGTTTACCGAAGGCTCTTCAAAAACGATCCCATCAGCTTCAAATTTATTCGAGAAGATTTCGCTAAGTGTTTGCCCATCAATGTCGTGCTGGATAACACAGCTACCATGTCCCTCATAAAATGCTGTCTGAACCGAGTCGGCTATTCTTGCCGGAAGATCTTTATCATCAGGGTTAACACGAATGCGGTCAACGACAATGAAAAGTTTTTTTGCCTGAAAACCAGCATTATCTTTTAGAATATCCTCAATTTTCATCAAGTCGCCATCAGCCAGAACCCTGTTGAAACCCTGTTGTAACAAAACAGTTAAATGATCCAGAATTTGCCGGTTGTGATTGACCTGAAAGGGTGACAAAATCAACACCTGTGTACCAGATTTCAGGTTTATGGTAAAATCGACCACATCGGACACCTGATGGCGTTTAACGACTTTGCCCGAAACCGGCGAAATGGTTTTGCCTATCCTTGAAAACAACAGTTTAATGTATTCGTAAATTTCGGTAGACGTGCCAACGGTTGAACGTGGATTGCGTGAGTTTACTTTTTGTTCGATGGCAATAGCTGGAGAAATGCCTGTAATCTGATCTACATCAGGTTTGTTCATGCGTCCCAGAAACTGTCGTGCGTAGGAGCTAAGGCTCTCTACATATCTTCTTTGTCCTTCGGCATAAAGGGTATCAAAAGCCAGCGAAGACTTCCCTGAACCAGATAAACCGGTGATTACCACAAGTTTATTATGTGGTATGGTGACCGATAAGTTTTTAAGATTATTTACCCGGGCTCTTACAATGACTATATTTCGAATGTTTTTCTCGCTGCTCATGAAGGAAAGAATGAAAAAATTTTCGCGAAATTACCAATTAATCTTGCGTTTTAAATTTTCATGCTTATATTTGCCTATTCTTTTGAAACAAATCGTTGTTTAATTCATAAAAAAACCTGACGCCTATCGTATTGACTGTACCCTTTTAAACTTAACCAAAAAAGAAAGGGGGCTCCATGAGCGCTTATCAAATCAGCGATCAAGAGCTGGTCAATAATTATCTGAATGGTAATCATTCCAGTTTCGAAATTCTTATCAACCGCCATCAGGGCCGGGTTTTTTCCTATATCCTGATGTTAGTTAAAGACCGACAGCTTGCTGACGATATTTTTCAGGATACTTTCATAAAGATTATCCGAACATTGAAAAGTGGTGCCTACAAGGAAGAAGGCAAGTTTATTCAGTGGGCAATGCGTATAGCGCATAATCTGATTATTGATCATTTCAGAAAATCGAAGAGGTTGCCAACCATCGACAGTCAGTTTGACGACGTAAGCGTTGTCAGGCAGCTCAATCAAGCCGATCCTTCGGTCGAAGAGCTTATGATTACCGAGCAGATTCATGATGACTTGAGGAAGATGATTAATTTTCTCCCCGAAGAGCAGCGTGAGGTACTCTATTTGCGATTGTATTCCGAAATGAGTTTTAAGGATATTGCCGAGCTAACAGGAGTGAGCATCAATACTGCACTGGGCAGAATGCGTTATGCCCTGATCAATATGCGTAAAATGGCTAAAGATCATAATGTTGTTCTCACTGTTTGATTAAACCCCGGAATGGCTTGTTGGCATTTCGTGTTTGCCGGGCTGTAATTTTATATCCTGAAGTATAATAAAAGCATGAGGTGTTTCGTTAGTTTAGCAATTACTAACTAACTCATGTTACATGAAGAAAACTTCTACCATTAACCTACTAACGAACCGGATAAATCACTTTCACCCAGAGCTTCAGTTAAAAATTGCTGCTTACATGGCAATGGGCTTCAAAAAGCATCTTCCATCAGAGCAAGTTACCAGATCGCTGCTGAATTACGCTGGTTCGCTTCAGATTTTATCAAATAACTTTACTGGTCAGGTTGATGTTGTCTTGAATTGATAACACCCTGATACGAGTCCCGAAACCTGCAGATTGTCACGATTTGCAGGTTTTGTTTTTATTGCATAAGCAGACAATGCATTTTCCTGAAAACTGAAAAGTACCAGTTTGGTTACTTCTTTAGATTTCAATGCCTTATAAGTTTCTCTATGAAGCCAATCCGGTCTTTCATTTAACATCAAGCACGCCTGTGAGCCTAACAAAAGAGGGCAATTTCGGTCGCATATCCCAAAGAAAAGGCTACCATGTAAAATTGAAATTCAATATTAAAAAGCACAATAATGTGTTTCAGCGCTAAGGATATTCTCTACCTTAGCAATTCATAAACCATGATAAACATGAAATACTTAAAACTTCTCAGTATGCTGGTAGTGCTGTTATTAGCCAGTTCGTGCCACGAAGAAAATGTGAATAATCTGCCTGATCCGGGTTTTTCAGCCTATATTTCTTCTTATTCATCAGGATACATATCTGCTGATGCTCCGCTGGTGATCAGGTTGGCCGAATTAACAGGAAAAAAGATTGAGGATGGCATGGCGGCAGATAAGTCACTCTTTTCATTGAAACCGGCCATAAAAGGAAAAGTTTACTGGATGGACGAACAAACCTTGAAGTTTCTGCCTGATGAACCTTGGCCCGGTGATACTGAAATCGAGGTTGAATTTTTTCTTCACAAGTTGATCGAAGTTGATAAGCTCTTTAAGGTTTTTCGGTTCACTGTGAGAACTTTACCGCTTTCATTTTCAGTGGGATCAACATCACTTGAACCACTTGACCAGTATAATTACACATGGAACAGACTGATTGGGACTTTGCAGTTTTCGGACGCGTTTAACATGGAGAAGCTGAACAAAGTGCTTGAAGCTACCATCGACGGGAAGCAAATTGCCTTGAAGTTCGAACCTACGGATAAAAATCTTGTGATGAGTTTTGTTGCCGACAGTATACAGCGGCTCGGTAAACCGCAGGAGCTATTACTCTCCTGGAACGGAAAAGCGCTTGGTAGCAAAATATCTGGCACTGAAAGTATTGTTATTAAAGCGATTGATGATTTTTCGATACAGAGTGTGAAGGTTTTTAGTCAACCTGACCAGCGTATTGAAATTACTTTTTCCGATCCGGTGAGTAACGACCAGTTACTTGATGGTTTGGTTTATCTCGATAATGAATCTAATGTTACAATTCAGCGCGAAAAAAATAAAGTAATTCTATACCCGGCAAAAGCATTAAGTGGTCAATATCAATTAATTGTTGCCGAAGGGGTTGCAAATTCAGCAGGGCACATCCTGAAGGAAAGCTATACGGAATCCTTGAGTTTCAGCCTCCCGCTTCCAGGGGTGAAATTTGCCGGAGATGGGATATTTCTTACCGGTAACCACAACAACCAGTTGCATTTCCAGGCCATTGGACTCCTTGCTGTTGATGTTCAGGTGGTCAGGATATTTGAAAATAACATGCACCAGTTTCTTCAATGGAACAACCTCGATGGAAGCAGTGATATTAAACGCGTTGGAAAACCAATTGCTGCAGAACGGATTGAGTTGGATCCGACACCAGGTAAATCGGCTTCGTGGAAAAACTATTCCATTGATCTAACAAGGCTTATAGGGAACAATACTGGTTCAGTTTACAGAATTTACCTTAGTTTTCAAAAAGACTATGCCGTGACCGATTGCCAGGACAACAGTCCGGGCAGGAACAATCACTATCAGACTAAAAATAAGCTGGAGGAAATCCTTGACAAATGGAACAGTGATTTGTACTATAATCCTGATTACTATTATCCTGAAGGGTTCTCCTGGGAGGAAAGGGACAACCCATGTTCCGATTCATACTACTATGGTGATCGATTCGTCAGCCACAATGTGCTGGTAAGCGATATAGGCATTATCGCCAAAGAGACTGATCCTGTGAAAAATGAGTACGCTTTTTATGTGAATAATCTATTGACAACCAACTCAATGAAAGGAGTTTCGGTTCGTGTATTCGATTTTCAGAAACAGTTGATCGTTGAAGGAAAAACAGATGATCAGGGAGAAGTCAGGTTGTCGATGGGAAAGAACGTTCCTTTTCTGGTAACAGCAACCGATGGAAAACACTCAAGTTTTTTAAAGATTGACAAAGGATCGGCATTGAACCTGAGTCGTTTTGATGTATCAGGACAGGAAGCCAAAACCGGGATGAAGGGATTTGCATATACCGAAAGAGGTGTTTACCGCCCGGGCGATACCATATTTATCGGATTCATGCTTCAAAGCCTGAGCCTTGCGATACCTCAAAACTACCCTGTTGTGTGTGAGCTGTTCAATTCGCGTCAACAACTTGTAGCAAGCCAAACAAGTCTGAATCAGCACAACGGGCTGTTTACATTCAGGTTACCGACACTGCCCGAAGCCCCAACCGGCCTTTGGAATGCACGAATCACAGCCGGAGCTGCTGTTTTTGAAAAACGAGTTCGGGTTGAAACAATCAAACCAAACCGGCTAAAGGTTCAATTCAATTTTGGAAGCAACACCATGACGAAGAATGACCGAAACCGAAAAGCATCAATTCAGGTTAACTGGTTGCATGGAAGTAAGGCCGAGAATGTGGAAACAACACTTTCTTTATCTGTTGCTCAGGATGTTGTGCAGTTTGGCAAGTACAAAGGGTATTCATTCAGCGATGCAACAAAGTACTTTTATCACGAACAATCAATCATAGCTCAGGGAAAAACAGATCAGAATGGACTATTCAATTTCGATCTCGAGACCCAATCCTATCGGTATGCCCGCGGCAGGCTAAAATTACAGTTTACGGCAAAAGCCATGGAAACCGGCGGCGATATCACAACGGCCATGCATACAATTACTTATGACCCATTTGATACCTATGTTGGTATCAGGGTTCCTGAATATGGAGCCTCCTCCTGGTTGCTGACCGATACAAGCTATATATTTGATATTGTGACCCTTTCGAATGAAGGCAAACCATTGGATATTCAGGATCTGAATGTTGAAGTGTATAAAATGGATTGGTCGTGGTGGTGGTCAGGAAATGAAGAGGACAGAGCTGGTTATGTCAGTACCAACACCCAAAACAGGGTTCACCAATCAACGATCAACACAGTTTCGGGTAAGGCTGGTTTTCGCTTCAGGCTCAATCATCCGGAATGGGGCTCTTATCTTGTAAAAGTTAAAGATCCTTCTGGAGGGCACAGCACCTCAACCTTGGTTTATTTCGATTGGCCGGATTGGTATCCCAGAAACAACAGAAATGGAGGAGGCGGGGCAAATCTGCTGACTATTGCAGGCGATAAAGAAATCTACCGCCCGGGCGAGAAGGCAACATTGAAGTTTCCAAGCCCTGTCAATGGTAAGGCGTTGATAAGCATTGAAAATAGCAGCAAACAACTCAGGTCTTATTGGGTCAACACACAAGCTGGTGAAACCACGCTCGAAGTTCCTGTTGAAGATGCTTATAGCCCAAATGTTTACGTTCACATCTTGGTGCTTCAGCCACATGGCAAAGTCGAGAATGATCTGCCAGTGAGACTTTATGGAGTCATCCCCCTGATGGTTGAGGATCCAAAGACACGCTTGTTGCCTGTGATCACGATGTCTGATGAACTCAGACCTGAACAGGTTTATGAGGTAACAATAAGCGAATCATCCAAACATCCCATGACATATACCCTGGCCGTTGTGGATGAGGGTCTTCTCGACCTGACGAACTTTACAACACCCGATCCGCATGCTTCTTTTTACGCCAAAGAAGCCCTGGGTCTGAACACCTGGGATATGTATGACTTTGTTCTTGGAGCCTTTGGTGGCAGGGTAGAGCAGGTGCTGTCAATTGGCGGCGATGAAGCCATGATGGTGCGCGAAAGAGCCCGTCAACTCAGGTTTAAACCAGTAGTCAGTTTTATCGGGCCGTTTACGTTGGGGGCCGGACAAAAACAATCGCATGTGTTGAAAATGCCGAATTATCTGGGTGCGGTCAGAGTAATGGTAATTGCCTCATCAGAAAGGGCTTATGGTTCCTCCGAAAAATCTGTTAAGGTGAAACAACCCCTGATGATACTTGGAACCCTGCCAAGGGTGCTCAGACCAGAAGATGAAGTTGTTTTACCCGTAAGCGTTTTTTTCAATATGAGCGGAAAGCATGAAGTCGAAGTCAAACTTTCCCTTTCAGGGAGTATTCAGGCTATCGGAAATGAAACAAACTTAGTAAGTTTTGATGGACCTGGCGAGAAAATGACCTATTTTAAACTCATTGTGAATGAGATGCCTGGTATGGCAAATGTGAGAATTGATGCCATATCGGGGAAAGAGAAATCAAACTATATTGCTGAAATTGCAGTACAGAACCCAAACGAAAGAATGTTTTTGTCGCAATCATTCCTGGTCGAAGCGGGTAAAACCATGAGTAGTCAGCTCAATATGCCGGTTCCGGTAGATCAGCCACTTGCTTCAATCGAAATTTCCGGCTTACCTTCGGTCAGTTTAGATAACCGTTTACGCTATCTTTATACCTATCCGCACGGCTGTACAGAACAGTTGGCTTCTTCAGGTTTTGCGCAACTTTCGTTGAGTGATGTGATCAGTTTTGACGACGATCAGAAACGAAATATTGATAAGCACATAAATCTGGCTATCCTAAAGATTGCTCAACGTCAGCGCAGTGATGGTTCGGTTGTTTATTGGCCGGGTTCAGTAAGCGTGAACGAATGGTCGGATGTTTTTGCCGGACATTTTATGCTGTTGGCATCAAGGGAGGGAAAATCAGTACCATCAGTTTTCATGCCTCTTTGGCAGAAGAACCAGCGAAAGCTTGCATCTACATGGTTTCCGGAAAATTATAATAATCATAGCATCAATGATCAACTTCAGGCTTACCGTCTTTATGTGCTTGCACTTGCCGGTGACCCGCAGTTGGCAGCCATGAACCGTTTGAGGGAAAATCCCGGCATTTCGCAGGAAGCAGCAATTAGCCTGGCTGCAGCTTACGCTGTTTCAGGACAAACCAGTGCAGCACGCGAGTTGGTTTTTGGAAAAACGGATAGAGTTTCCTCTTCCAATCAATACCGCTATTCTTTTGGATCAGCTTTGAGGGATCAGGCACTCATGTTGCAGACGCTGATGCTCCTGGAACAGGATGATATGGCGTTTCGCTTGCTTAAGGATATTGCTGCCACCTTGAGTAGCAACGAATGGCTTTCGACACAATCAACTGCCTGGGGCATCCAGGCCTGGAAATTGTTTGCGACAAAACTCGGTAAATCGGAAAGTTTGTCATTCAGAATCGAACAGAATGAAAAGAAAACAGATGTAAAGGATATGAAATCAGCTGTTTATAATCAACAGCTTAGTGTTGAGAATAATACAGTTTCCATTACGAATAATGGTAAGAATCCATTTTATGCCAGTGTGTCCACTTCCGGAATCCCCCGAAAAGGATCAGTCATCAATCTGGAGAAAGGCCTGAGAATCGAAACTCAATTTCTTGATGATAACAACAAACCGTTGAATGTAAATGCTTTAAAGCAGGGTACACAAATTAAAGTGGTGACAAGGGTCACCAATGTGAGTGGTAGAATTATCGATCATCTGGCACTAAATCAACTGATTCCGGCTGGTTGGGAATTGGTAAATTCAAGACTGGAGAAGGAAACAAATCCGGTTAATCATTCATTTGATTTTCAGGATATCCGCGATGACAGAATCCTTACCTATTTCCGACTCGATCACAACAATACTGTTGCGTTTACCTTTACGGCTATTGCGGCTTATGAAGGAAAATTCCAGATGCCGGCAATGCAGTGCGAAGATATGTATGACCGCGAAATAATGGCTGTTAAGGGCGAAAGTGTAGTAGAAGTAATTAAGAACCGTTAGAATATTGGCGGGCATGAACCGAAAAAGATGGAAAGTCAAAGCAACACTTCTACTTGCTGCTGTTGCTGTCGGATTCATGCTGCTGTATGCTTTCATTCCAAATCAGGTATTTAAGGACCCTTACAGCATTGTTTTACTTGACAGGCACAACAGACTGCTTAGTGCCAGAATTGCGTCTGATGGCCAATGGAGATTTCCTGAATCCGATTCAGTTCCACATAAATTGAAGCAGGCGATACTTACATTTGAGGACCGGTATTTTTTTAGCCACCCGGGAGTAAATCCTTTTTCGATGCTGAGGGCATTTCGTCAGAACATCAAGGCTAAAAAGGTGATTAGTGGCGGAAGTACGCTGACGATGCAGGTTGTGAGGCTTTCGCGAAAAGGCAAAAGCAGAACCTATCTTGAGAAATTGCGGGAGGTATTTTTGTCGATTGGGCTGGAGATGAAGTTCAGTAAGACGGAGATTTTCCGCATGTACATTTCTCATGCACCATACGGTGGAAATGTGGTAGGTGCCGAAGCAGCCGCCTGGCGATATTTTGGCAGACCTTTAAATGACTTATCATGGGCCGAAGCAGTTACACTGGCAATCCTTCCGAATGCTCCTTCAATGTTGAATATAGGGAAGAACAGGGAACTTTTTCTCAAAAAACGTAACCGCCTCCTTCAACGCCTGCATCAGCAAGGAAACATCGATATGATGACTTATTCATTGTCTGTGGACGAGCCATTGCCTTCCGTGCCAGTTCCCCTTCCTGATGATGCGCCTCATTATCTTGATTTTATGACGAAGCAAAATGCCGGTAAGATGATCAGATCCACGATCGATGCTTCAAAACAGAAGGCAGCTTTTGCTTTGCTTTGTCAGCATCATGCATTGTTAAAAGGGAATCAGGTTAACCATCTGGGAATTGTTGTCAAAAGTGTCAAAACAGGCGAAGTGATTGTATATCATGGTAATGTGCCATGTTATCTGGAGCCTGAAGCCTGTCATAACGATATGGTTCAGGCAGTCCGCAGTAGTGGAAGCATTTTAAAGCCTTTTTTATATGCCATGATGCTTGCTGAGGGTAAGCTTACAGGGCGAAGTCTTTTGGCCGATGTGCCAACATGGATTGGAGGGTTTAGTCCAAAAAATTTTAGTGAAAACTATCAGGGTGCAATTACTGCTGAAGAGGCATTGATTCAATCGCTTAATATTCCTTTTGTACTCATGTTGCGTCAATATGGCCTGGAGAAGTTTCATAATAATCTGAAAACACTCGGCATCACAAGCTTGCAGAAACCCTCTTCACATTATGGATTATCACTCATACTGGGTGGGGGTGAGGTAAAACTCTGGGAGCTGACAGAAGCATACGCCGAACTGGCAAGGATGATTTCACAAGACCAGAGTAAGAACGCCTTAAATGGAATTGACGCAGCTTCGGCATGGCTAACCACCCAAACGCTCACTCAACTGAACCGTCCTGAAACGGAGTCAGGCTGGCAGTTTTTTGGTAACGGACCAGTTTTGTCGTGGAAAACCGGAACGAGTTTTGGTTTTAGGGATGCGTGGGCAGTTGGTTACACCCCCGATTATGTTATGGGTGTTTGGGCAGGAAATGCTGAAGGTAACGGCCGACCCGGACTAACAGGAGTTTCGGCTGCAGCGCCTCTTTTGTTTGATCTTGCAAGGTTATTTCCTTCAGCATCAAACTGGTTTGCAGAACCCTTAGCATGGCTGGAGAAAAAGGTTGTCTGCAGAGAAAGTGGATATACTCCTGGTCCGTTTTGTCAGGAATTGGATACCATAACCGCGCATATTCATGCTGACCGGCTTCAGCAATGTCCTTACCATCAATTGCTTCGGCTGGATGAATCCTTAAGTTGGCAGATACCTGTGAACTGTTACCCGGATGAGAAAGTGAGCATGACAGCATGGTTTGTTTTACCTCCTTTGATGGAAAAATATTTCCGTTACCGGAACTCGTCCTATAAACCAATACCGGAAGTGAAACCGGGCTGTGCTTATGGTCTGGGAAATGTGATGGAGTTTGTGTACCCGCCACCCAATGCAGTAATATATCAACCGATCGATTTTTACTCAAAAGAACTTCCGATAGTTTTAGAATTGACCCATCAATCCACAGAGGCAATCATCTACTGGCATCTGGATGGCAGTTTTATTGGAAGTACAAGCGATAATCAGCATCAGTTTCCGCTGCATGCGTTGGTTGGGAAACATGTAATCACAGCGGTTGATCAGTATGGAAACCGCCTAAGCTGCTCATTTACAATTCTTAAAAAAGATATTTAGAATTATTTATTTCAACAGCTGCCGTAATTTGTGAAATTAGTATTAATTTTGCAACCCGTAGATAATGGACCTGTAGCATAATTGGATAGTGCATCTGACTACGGATCAGAAGGTTAGGGGTTCGAATCCCTTCAGGTTCACAAATAAATGTAAAAAGAGTTTCAGTATTATCCTGAAACTCTTTTTCTGTTTTATCATTCCTGCCTGGCCTGTTAGAGAAATCATATTAGTTGATATATTGAATTTAATCCTTATCCATTCCATATAGGTTGTTTGCTTTCATGTCAGTTTTACGGTATCACATTCGTGCAAAGCAGGCCAATCTTAATCAGGTGGTATGATCATGTTGAATGATGGAGTTTTCGTTGTAAATTTGTCAGGCTACAAATTTGACACCGCGACTTTCATATAATTATTAATTGTCGTTAGTACTGTGTTACATTTCAAATCTGATTATTATGCATGATTTTATAAACGATCCGTTTATTCAGGCCAGGCCCGGAGCATCACACAAGGTTTCTGAATTTAATCCTTCGTATTCAGCCGGGCTGAATGATAAGAATGAGGCGGTTAGCCTGCTTGCTTCAAATGTAAATGAGCTAATAAAGTTGCAGGAAAAACTCTATGCAGATAACAGATACTCAGTTTTGCTTGTGTTTCAGGCTATGGATGCGGCCGGCAAAGATGGTACTATAAAACATGTGATGTCAGGACTTAATCCACAAGGCACCCAGGTTTTTAGCTTCAAGGCGCCTACAGACATTGAGCTTGATCATGATTATCTCTGGCGCACATACAGGTATCTGCCTCATCGTGGTAATTTTGGAATTTTCAACCGTTCGTATTACGAAGAAGTGCTTATCGTGAAGGTTCATCCTGAGTTTCTGATCCGTCAACGACTTCCGGGAGTCGATACCATTCACGATGCCGGCAAGGACTTCTGGAAAATGCGCTACCGACAGATCAATGCTATGGAGCGCCATCTAAGCGAGAATGGCGTTATTATTTTAAAGTTTTTTCTTAATGTATCAAAAAATGAGCAAAAGGAACGTTTTCTGAAACGTATTGTTGATGAAAGCCGCAACTGGAAGTTCTCGTCAACTGATATTGCTGAGCGCCAATATTGGGACGATTATATGCAGGCCTATTCAGACATGCTGTCAAATACTTCAACAGAAGTCGCTCCCTGGTATGTTATTCCGGCTGATAAGAAATGGTTTATGCGCTATGCCGTCAGTAGTATTATTCTTAGTCGTCTGAAAACACTTGATCTACGGTATCCGATACTAAGTAAAAGTGAAACAATCAGGCTGGCCGAGGCAAAACAGATGCTTCAATCGGAAAACCTTTAATAATGTTTCATAATCGCCGAAAAGGTCTTATTTTTGGCCACTCAATTACAATTCTAAATATTACCATTCCATGAGCGTACTAGTTAACAAACAGTCCCGGGTTATTGTACAGGGATTCACAGGAAGTGAAGGCACTTTTCATGCAGGTCAGATGATTGATTATGGAACCAATGTTGTTGGAGGCGTAACCCCCGGCAAAGGAGGGACTGAACATCTGGGCAAGCCTGTTTTCAACACAGTCAGCGATGCTGTTAAACAAACAGGAGCCGATGTTTCCGTAATTTTCGTTCCACCTGCCTTTGCATCTGATGCAATAATGGAAGCTGCTGCCGCAGGCATTGGCGTTATTGTATGCATAACCGAAGGCATTCCTACTTCCGACATGGTTAAAGTAAAAGAATACCTGAAAGGAAGGTCCTCCCGGCTTATTGGCCCTAATTGTCCCGGAGTGATTACGCCTGGTGAGGCCAAGGTGGGTATTATGCCAGGTTTCATTCACAGCAGGGGTAGGGTAGGTATAGTGTCGCGCTCAGGAACCTTGACCTATGAAGCTGTAGATCAGTTAACG
Source organism: Bacteroidales bacterium UBA6192 (assembly GCA_002422725.1). Classification (GTDB taxonomy): domain Bacteria; phylum Bacteroidota; class Bacteroidia; order Bacteroidales; family F082; genus UBA6192. The sequence goes on along the minus strand of DITE01000118.1, from coordinate 4,352 downwards.
AAAGTTGAACTTGGACAAACAACCGCCATCGGAATCGGAGGCGATCCGATTATTGGAACAACCACTAAGGATGCTGTTGAATTGCTAATGAGCGACCCGGCAACCGAAGGAATTGTTATGATTGGCGAGATTGGCGGAGGCATGGAAGCTGAGGCTGCTTACTGGATTAAGGAAAATGGTACAAAGCCTGTTGTAGGCTTTATTGCAGGTGCAACTGCACCAAAAGGGAGGACAATGGGCCATGCTGGTGCCATAATTGGTGGAAAGGATGATACAGCCGAAGCAAAGAAAGCAATCCTTCGCGAATGCGGTATTCATGTGGTTGATTCTCCGGCTGATATAGGAACCAGAATGCTCGAGTTGCTTTCTTAATTCTATTCCTGGATTTTAGCCCTAACAAATGTTTTGTTCCTGTCGAACAAATACCTGTAGGTAACGTGTGTTTTGTGAATATATCCACCGATGTTCTCAACAATTTTAATCATGGATGGATTAAAATCACCTATCCAGTTCATCTCAATATCTTTGTAAGGAAAACCTGGAGAAGAGGCTACTTTGCTGAAAGTCATTATAAGGGCTCCATCAATCCCCTTTCCCTGATGTTCAGGCACGATGCCAAATATCCGGCCAACAACACGGGTGCAATCTTTTCTGATTTTAAGGTGATACATTAGACGAAGTTTATTAAACAGATTCAGCTTTCCCTTGAACCTGTATATGATCTGGTTTAAGTCCTGCATCATAATGAAAAAAGCAATCGGCTGATCCTGATAATAACCAAAATAAACCAGCCTTGGGTCTAAAATAGGCTTCATTTTATTTAACAGTCCCTTAGCGTGTGCGATAGTTAGTTTCTTTGAACCCGGAATAACTCCCCAGGCCTTGTTGTATATGTCAAGAAAGTCAACGGCATACTTATCAATATGGTTCCAATTGATCATGCGAAAATGATAATCAGGATTTTGGCTTACCCTCTCAGCTTTTTCTTTTATTATATCTTTTACACCCACCATGCTTATTTCTCTTTTGAAGGTGTATTGATTGAAATAATTCCTGAAACCGAAATTTTCAAACAACTCTTTGTAATAAGGAAAATTGTAAGGCATGTTAAAGATGGGCTCATGAAATCCATCTACAAGTACTCCCCAGAAATTATCCCTGTCACCAAAATTAATTGAACCGTCCATGGCTTCCATGCCCCTTTCTTCCAGCCAAATTTTGGCTGCGGTGAACAACTCATTGGCTGCAGGCTGATCATTGATGCAATCAAAAAAACCGCAGCCCCCCGTCGGTTGATCATTGTTCCTGGCTGAATCCACGTCGATGAATGCAGCAATTCTACCAACGATATTTCTGTTCTGATCATAGAGGAGCCAGCGAATTGCTTCACCTTTCCTGAGGAGTTTATTGCTGCCTGGATCGAAAAGTTTCTGTACATCAATATCAAAAGGCCTTACATAAAAAGGATCGTCTTTGTAAAGTTTGGCAGGGAAGCTGAGGAATGCATCCTTCTCGATGCGGGTTTGAACTTCGGTAAGCGAATACAGTTTATTCATTTTTGGCGTTCATTTTTTTTCGCTGCAATATACCAAAAAAGCAAACTAAAAAACTTAACTTTTCAAAGCTTCCCTAAATGCAGCAATAGCTCTCTCTCTGGCCATTGCATGATCAACAACCGGATCAGGATAGCCTGGCTTTTCATACTCCTGAATCCAAAAACGGACATAATCAGCCTGAGGATCGAATTTTCGTGCTTGTTCTGTTGGGTTGAAAATCCTGAAATAGGGTGCAGCATCACAGCCTGTTCCGGCAGCCCATTGCCAGTTTCCATTGTTTGACGATAATTCAAAATCAAGAAGCTTTTTTGCAAAATATGCCTCTCCCCATCGCCAATCAATCAATAAATGCTTTGTCAGAAAACCTGCAGTAACCATCCTTACCCTGTTGTGCATCAATCCTGTCTGATTTAATTGTCTCATTCCTGCATCAACCAAAGGGTAGCCTGTTGTTCCATTGCACCAGCGATCGAATTCGGCTTCGTTGTTTCGCCAAATGAGCCGATCATATTTTCTATTGAAATTATTATCAGTTACATATGGAAAATGGACAAGAATCTGCATGAAAAACTCGCGCCAGATAAGCTCGTTCAGATAAGTTTCGCTGATTGTGCCGGCCGTCATTGCAAGTTGCCTGATGCTTATGGTGCCAAATCGCAGATGGATACCTGTCAGGCTGGTTTGACCCGGAAAAGGCTGATTTCGCCGCTCCTGATAATGCTTCAGGATATCATGATTAATCCTGGCTTCGGGAACGACTATTTCAGAAGGAGAAAACCCGATGGTGTTCAGATCAGGAATTTCTGCAATCCCAGACAGAAATGAAAACATGTGGTTTTCAGAAGGAAAATGGTCAGGACTTTTTAAGTGGAAGGCTTCTTTCCATTTGCGTGAATAGGGCGTAAATACAGTATAAGGCTTTCCATCAGGTTTAAGTATCTCCTCGCTTTCAAATATCACCTGGTCCTTAAATGTTTTGAATTCAATGTTCTTTTTCAGGAGCAGCTTGTAAATCTCAAGGTCTCTTTTCAGGGCATACGGTTCATAATCCCGGTTAGCGTAAATAGCTTCAATTTTATTGCTTGAAATAAGTTTACTGATAATATCTGTCGGCTTGCCAACCAGAACAAGCAAACTTCTTCCTGTAGCAGAAAGTATTTTGTTGATTATCTGCAAATTCTCATAAATGAAACTTACCCTTGCATCCTTTTTATCCTCTAGATGATCGAGTATGGTTGTGTCAAAAATAAATATGGGTAGAACGGGTCTTCCGGCTCTAAGTGCCTCGAATAAGCCATGGTTGTCGTGCAGTCTTAAATCGCGACGAAACCAAAAAACATTGATGATATCATGCATGCCAATCAAACAATCTGACAGGGATATTGTTAGATTATAGCTCTTATTCTTTTAATATCCACGTTTCACTATAGGTTTCACCAAGCTTGACCTTGGCTGCCATGGCTTCTTTCAATGAATCAAAAACGTCCAGGGCTACCCTTATTTTATCGTCTTTTGACAGTAAGCTGGTATTGTTAAATCCAATTTCTTTGTAACGCTTGATTGCCTCTTGTGCTGCTGTCATCGAATTGAAACTTCCAATTACCAGATAAAACCGTGAAGTTTTCAGGTTGTTCTCATTTCCAAACGAATGATTTGTGAAACCTGCCCGGAACGGAACATCCTTGCTGTCGCAGATTACTGCTTTGTTTTTTGGATCCGGGCGTTGACCAAACCAAACTGAAATATAATTTTCACCCACTCCAACTCCGAGCGCTGCCCACTTTTTGTCATCATGATTTCCTTTCCCAAGAATAAAATCAACAACCTCTGCTGATTCTGTCCACAATTGAAAAGCACTGTCAACCTGCACAATACGTTCATCAAAAAACACCATTTCGTATCCGCGAAAGTTGTAGGATGTTAATTCTTTTGGTTTGTCCCACATACATTCTGGTTTGTAAACAATTGGATTGTAACAACAAGGTTTCCAGCTTCCTTTATCAGACCAACTTCCTGTTGTGCAAATACTTGTGTCTGGTTTGTTAAGCTGCAAATCGGCAACATGCGTTTTGGCCACAAAGCACAAGGATACTGAAATGGCGATTTCGGGTTGCCTATGGGTTTTTCTGAATTGATTGATAAGCGAAATCAGTTTATGCTCATCCTTAGTGATGCAAAAATTATCTACTGTGTGAACCTGACCCGACAGCTTTATGATGAACAATAGTAAGAAACTGAATAACAAAGCTATAAGTTTCATTTTTTTGAATGAATTGGTAGTCAGATTTATGTTCATGCTTTCAAAATTACATATTTTCCTTATTCATTTTACGCAAAAGGGCCATGTTTATTCATGACAATGATAAAATGAATCAATCTGTATGAGTCCTTTGAATACTGATTAAGTATTTTAGAATTTAAGAAAGCTGTTGTATCATCGTTCTTTTGTACCTTTATCAGGTCAATCAGTGAATACTTTTTAAACAACAATTTCTTTATGAAGCACCTCAAAAAAATTACCATGATACTGTTCTTTGCATTCCTTTGGGTATCCTGCATTGAATTGATTATCGATGAAAGCTATAATGGGAAAAGTATTCAATTAAGTAAAAGATCGGTTTTAACACTCAGGCTCGCAGGAAACCCAACCACCGGTTATGGCTGGAGTATTGATAGTGCAGGATTGGTTGAACTCATTGGTGAACCCGATTACAAACCTTCCAGTGATATGATCGGAGCAGGAGGTACTTACACTTTCAGGTTCCGGCTGATTGACAAAGGTGAGAGCAAGTTAAC
>DITE01000098.1 GCA_002422725.1 Bacteroidales bacterium UBA6192 | reverse complement strand
GTCAACGTATTTCAGGCACTGACAAATAACTAAAAACTTAGTTAATCGACTTAAAAAAATTTACTTCTTGTTGTCCAATTTGAACATAATGGGCAGGTTGAAGGAAACCCTGACATTTTTTCCGCGTTGACGACCCGGCGTCCAATCAGGCATCAGGTTTACCACCCGCAGGGCTTCTTCGTCGCATCCGCTACCTATGCCCCTCAGCACTTTTGCATTGGAAACCTTACCGTTGGCTTCAACAATAAAATTGACAAACACCCTGCCCTGAACGCTGTCTTTGCGGGCCTGTTCAGGATACTTGATGTTCTCGATGAGGAATTTCATCATGCCTTCCGAGCCATTCTGAAAAACAGGCATTTCCTCCACTACAACAAAAACTGCTGTATCTCTTTGTGGAACAGTTTGTATGGTGCTCTGTTCCAGAATTTGGGTTATTGCCGGTGTTGTTTCCCTGATTTCAGTATCCATCGGCTTGAAGGACTGAAATACTAAGGCCACAACCATGAGCAAGATTAATGCACCTGAAAGCAACCATGGTTTTGTTGAACTCATGTGCTTCCGATTTTTGTTCATCATAAGCATTCTTTTTTTAATAAGTGAAACATTATAAGGATTAGTAAGTGGGACGGTTAAGCCCCGAAAATTCATTTCGACCAGGGTCTGCTGGTAACTGATTTTTTCGCAACAGGTCAGAGCATAGGCATCGGCTTCATATTCGTGCATCACCTTGAGTTCGCTTCGCATCAGATAAAATATCGGATTCATCCAAAAAATCAGGCGAAAAATTTCGAACAGCAGAATGTCAAGTGAGTGAAGCCTTTGCGCATGGGCCTTTTCGTGCATCAAAATATGACTGAATGCCGGGGATTTGTCGAGCCCTTCGGGAATGAATAGCCAGTGAAAAAACGAAAACGGAACATGGGCAACCGATAACACAACAAGTTCCATTCCTTCCACTTTATGGCCTTTCCGGCCTGTTGTTATGCTTGCAAGCTTCGAAAGCCTGGCTGCCAGCCACAGGAAAAGTGCGAGCTGAACCACCACAATAATTGAGGTAATATACACATGATAAACACCTAAAACAGAAATTCTTTCAGTGGTTTGTGCTATGGCACCGGATGCGGCAATGACCAGTTCAGGTAATGAAAAAACCGCAACCTCGTCGTTGTTCAATGGGATTGACCAAATTGAAGGAAGCAGGGGAAGAAGTGCTGCCATACTGATCGAAAACAAAAGGTAAAACCTGTTTAATGCCGGAATAGGGTTGCGGCGATAAAACACCAGATAGCCAATGCCAAACAGGATCAAGTGCGCCTGTGCACGAAGTATATAGAGCAACAAGGCTTCCATGGCTTAATAGATTAGTTTTTTTCCTTCTTTTTGATTTCCTCTTCAATGATTGTCCTGAGTTCTTCCAGTTCAGAAAGACTTAGTCCTTTTTCGCGGCTAAAAAACGAAACCAGATTGTGCACCGAGTTGCTGAAATAATTGGTTAGCAGTCCCTTGGCCAGTAAGCGGCTATAGTCTTTTTTGTCGGTCAGGGGATAGTATTCATGCGATTTGCCATAGGCAGTGTGGCCAACAAAACCCTTCCGTTCCAAAATTCTAATAATGGTCGAAACCGTATTGTAGGCCGGCTTAGGCTCGGGTAGCCGTTCAAGGATATCATTTACAAACCCTTTCTTAAGTTTCCATAACACCTGCATGATCTGCTCTTCGGCTTTGGTCAGTTCCTTCATCTGAAAACTGTTTGTTTAGTTAGATAACTAAGTATTTAGTTTAATATTGTGCAATAGTAGATATTTTTTCCATACTCAGTCATTTTTTTTAAACTTTTTTTTGATCAACAGACTTTAGCCACTTAACTGGCCTCCGGCATGCAAATTCAGTTACACAATTACCGTGCATTTTGTTCACCTGAATCGTAGGAATAACCTTTGTAAAGGGTGATATAGATTACCGGTTATTTAGTCAATAGGCTGTTTTTATATCTATTCTCATATATTTGTTAAAAACTTCCACAAATGAAAAGAACCGAAAAGCTAACACTCCTATTGATCCCGCTGACTTTTGCAGTCTACATTGTGCTGAGTAAATTGTTTTTAGCAGAGCTGTATCAGGCTTTACTGGCTTGGTTAACAGAATCAATAACCGCCTATTTTCTTGCTTATGCACTCATTGGATTGCCTATGGTTATTGCCATTGGAGTTATACAGCGTGGTCAATTTGCCGAATCGGTTGGTTTCAACCGGAGTTTGCCAAAAGGTCTTGGTCTGGCATTCTTGATGGCCCTTCCGATGCTGATTGGCTATGCCTTGTTTTTCACTTTCAATTACGAAATCGCATGGCAAAAGATTGTCAGCGGGGCTGTGTTAGCGGGCTTTTTCGAAGAGGTATATTTCAGGGCTTTCTTTTTCGGATTGTTGTTTCGCTACACCCGTCTGGGGTTTTTCCCGGCATTATTGGCCGGAGCATTGATATTTGCAAGCTTGCATCTGTATCAGAGCAACGATCCGGCTGTGATGTCCGGAATTTTTCTGACCACCCTGCTCGGGGCCGGTTTCTTTGCCTGGCTTTATG
>DITE01000069.1 GCA_002422725.1 Bacteroidales bacterium UBA6192 | reverse complement strand
ATCGATGTAGACAAGACCCAACTCAATTACAAATTTACTTTCTAATCCAGAATTTCGCATGAATAAGTTTATCATAAACAGTCTTTCAGGACTCCTTATAGTTATTAGCCCTTATTTATCACATGCCCAATCGGCCATTACCGCTATTGCCTCAGAAACCAGTTCGGTTTTAAGCAGCACAACTTACACTTTGAATGGTGCGCCATCTTCTCCTTTAGCCGGTAACTCCTATGATTATGCTTTTGGTTCAGCGTCGGGTTTTACCGACAACCAGTTGGAATTGAAATCAATTCAGGCCGGTGGTATTGGTTACCGTTACGAGGGAATTCCCCTTGATGTTTATTTCAGAAGGGTTAATAATATAAATGTTACAGGAGTCAGAGACCTCTTGTTCTATTTTGGGACTCTTAGCGGAAGCAATATCAATCTCAAAGCTTCCTATCTCAATGAAATGAACACCGCTTTTAACGGAAATGGAAATTTACTCCGGGGTTCAGATAACCTTTTTGCCAATGCTATTGATGGAAATGGAAATGTAAATAATATTGAAAGACTCGATGTTGTTGTTAGTGCGGGGGTTAATCTTATATCAGCATCTGACATGGGTTTTGCTTTGATGGAACGTGGAGCCATCAACCAGCATGACGCTTTTGTTGTTGGTGTAATTACGAGCATTGATGGAAGTGGTAACCCTCTTTCATATTCAAATCTAATACGTGTTTCTTCTGCGGCTTACGGCAGTATCAATATAGTGCCAAACCAAAGTTCGGTCGTTTTGAGAAGGGATAACGGAGTTGGCGATCTTAGGGCCAGCACTTCACTTTCGGGACAGGGCATTGGAGGAATATTCTTCAAATTCAGTGACTTTGGTGTTGCTGACGGTCAAACTATATATGGCTATTCAGTTGCGGCAAGTGATTTTCCAATTTCCGGAACTTCCACTGATTTTGTGAATTATAACAACAGTACCTATTTTCCTCTCGCCACAAGCGGTTCTACTGAGGGTGGTATTGATATGATTGCCCTCACCGGATTGGTCAAAATTATCGTGATAAGTGGTAATGTTTATAACGACATTGATGCCTTAACGAATTCTTTGGTCGATGGAGTGGGACTATCTACTCCTTCCGGCGATCAATTGTATATTAATGTCCTGAATTCTTTAAACAATGTTGTTTTATCTCAGGCTGTGAACCCTGACGGGAGTTTTGAGATATCCGGTGTGCCGCTTGGATCTATTAAAGTTGATTTGAGCACGAATCAGGGGGTTGTTGGAAACCCTGCTCCGGCACGTGCACTTCCCTCCAATTGGGTATTTACCGGTGAAAAGGCTGGTAGTGGAGCTACCCCGGCAAACAGCGAAGGACAAGCCTTGATTAATATAGCAGGAGAAAATATTACTGAAATCCTTTTTGGAATTCAGCAAAGGCCGGTTGCAAACAGCGTATCACTGCCTGTTCAGCCAAATCCGGGAGGAAATAATTCAGTTGTTGTACCACAAACTGCTTTTGGTGGCGGTGATGCTGATGCAGGTGATGTAACCCAAATCAGATTTACATCTTTTCCGACCGGAGCCAATTCGATCACCATTGATGGTATCAATTACACCTCGGGCACCTTCCCTCCTGCTGGTGTAACAGTTGCTGCAAATTTAAGCGGACAACCCGATGTTGTTATCCTGGTTGATCCTGTTGACGGAAACGTGGATGTGCTTATTCCATATGCAACCATTGATAATGGAGGTTATGAACCACTGGTGCCGGCTGTGATCACGATGCCTTTTGCCGGCGTATTCCCCCCTGTTGTCAATTATTTCCCTGCCGGAGGCTTTGGAACACTGGGCTATGAAGATTTGTGGCCAGCAACAGGTGACTATGATTTTAATGATCTGGTGATTGATTATCAGTTTGAAATAACTTCGAATCATCTCAACCATGTGGAATACATTAAAGCTACATTTATCATTAAAGCATTTGGTGCTTCATTCGAGAATGGCTTTGGTTTTCAGTTTAATACCAGCATACCCTCAGCTGATTTTGAAGTTACCGGATCGAGCCTTACCGAAGGATTTATTGTTCTCGGTCCCAAAGGCCTTGAAGCAGGTCAGACTAAACCAACCATTATCGTTTACGATAACGCATTTAACCAGATGGCTCATCCCGGCATTGGCATTGGTGTAAACACTGACCCGTCAGCACCTTATGTAACGCCCGATACTGTAGTGATTGAGATCAACATCACACCAGATACCTATGCTTACAATGATCTGAATATTGCAAATTTCAATCCTTTTATTTTTGTCAACAAGAACAGGTCGGTTGAAGTTCATTTGCCAGATTATGAACCAACTGATCTTGCTGATATTGATCTTCTTGGAACACTCGAAGACAGTTCAGACCCGGCTAACTTACGTTATTACAAAACTGCAACCAACCTGCCCTGGGCATTACACATCTATGAGCAATTTGACTATCCAGTTGAAAAGCAACAGATTCTTTGGGCACATCTCAAATTTGCTGAATGGGCTACCAGTTCAGGTGTGCTTTTCCCGGATTGGTACCGTAACCTTGTCGGATACAGAAATACGAATCTCATTTACACAAGGCCAACTAACTAAACCAACTAAAACTACTTCCACTAAGCCGTCTTGTGTTCAACACAAGGCGGTTTTTTTTTTGCAAAAAAGCAACAATCTAACTCATCAGATAAGTTCTTCTGTGTATTATAAACCATCGAACTGTTAAATAAACAGTTGAATGTCAATAAATTTAATTTCGCATTGTTTCAATAACACTATATATGCACTATCTTTATGGTGTTGGTAAGGAATAGAAAATATCCCGCGTTTGGAGAAATGATTCAATTTTGGAATTTTACGAATAAGATTGTTTTAACAAATATTGATTTAACTTTCTGTTTAACTGATATATACATATTTTGGCACACTATTGGATAAGATTTAATCAATCCAAATATTTTAAAAACATGAAAAGACTAATCTTCTTATTATTAATCGGGACAGGAATCATTTTCACTTCATGCCGGAAGAACCTGAATGACGACCTTATCCCAACAACGCCCAAAACGATGGACGAACTTGAAATTCCTTCAGATTTTAACTGGAAAACCATTAAGGATTTTCAATTGACACTCACTGGTTATGCCAACAGCATTGTTGAAGTAACTTCTCCCCAAGGAACCGTTTATCAGAAAGCTTTTCTGACAAAAAACGAACCTTACAGCATAAAGCTCACTGTACCTACTTATGAAAAGTCTATCAGACTGAAATATATGGGCCAGATCATTGAGCTTGAACTGGCATCAAATGAAATCGAATATGTATTTAATTAAAACCCGAACTGTTATGAAAACTACATCTTCAAAAATTAAGATTGTAATGCTGGCAGCCTTTTTCATAATGGCTCTGGTACCAATTATGTCACAGGCCATGGTTGTGGTTTGTGAAATTACCAAAACAAACGGAGGTGGATTTACCACTACAATCGAATCTGTTACCTGTAACCTGAATGGATCACATACTATTGTGCTTAGAGTTGAGCACAACGGATGCAGTGGCTCAAATTGCCAGGAATTGTCACATTATTCAGTGCAAGCCACTCCTGACACTTACAGCAATGTGAGTGTTGAGGTTATTTCAGGTAATATGACTTACGGAAATATTGCCTTAGGCCCCAATTTAGGCAGTGACCCTTTCCAAGGGTTCAAGGTTGATAATATTTCAAATATTGGCGACGGCAATGCAGGTGTATTTACAATTACCTATACCCTAACAGGCACTCTTCAACAACAAATGGTATCCGCTAAAGCTGGTAATGATGGCCAGTTTGCTACATTTACAGTTGAGGATTTTGAGTATGTAATGAATTGTGCTGGCACAACATGTGATGGTGGCAACAATGATTCAGATGACGACGGATGCAATGATGACGAAGATGATTATCCGACCGATCCGGACCGCTGCACTGACAATTATTTTCCCGCCAACGGATATGGAACACTTGCTTACGAAGATCTATGGCCTGGTAAAGGTGATTACGATTTTAATGACCTCGTGCTGGATTATGAATTCAAGATCGTAACGAATGGCCAGAATTATGTAGTTGAAATGTTTGGAACTTTCATAATTAAGGCATTTGGTGCATCTTACGAAAACGGTTTCGGATTTCAGCTTGAAAGCCCTATTGATCCTGAAGACCTTACTGTAAGTGGCTATTCGCTCACCGAGAATTACATAACCTTGCTATCTAACGGAACTGAGTCAGGTCAAACAAAACCGGTGATCATTGTTTACGATAATGCCTACAACCAGATGCAATGGCCAGGCATAGGAATTGGGGTGAACACAGAACAAGATATGCCATACATTACACCTGATACTCTAAGGCTTACTATCGGTTTCCCTGCTGAAACATACACCTATCAGGATTTGAATATTAGCGGATTCAATCCATTTATTATTGTAAATCAGGATCGTGGGGTTGAAGTACATTTGCCCGATTATCTACCAACGGATCTTGTAAACCAGACATTGTTTGGAACAATGGAAGATTACAGCAATCCTGCACAAGGGGTATATTACAAAACTGATAATAACCTCCCCTGGGCCATTCATATCTACGAAACCTTTAGTTATCCCATTGAAAAACAACTCGTCACCCTTGCACATCTGAAATTTGCTGAATGGGCAGTGAGCGGAGGTGTCCTATTCCCGGATTGGTACAAAAACCTGACCGGATACAGAAACAACAGTATGATTTATCAGGTTCCAACCGGAAACTAACTGAGTTTATCCTAATAATACAAAAGGCTGCTACCATATCGGAGCAGCCTTTTTTTATTCTGAATCACTCTTTGAGATAACAAGTGAATAAAGACAAAAGCCACTAAGGATAAACAAAACGTGTCCCGGTTTCCTGAATAATTGCTTTGTTAAATTCTTCCGGATATCCGGGATGTTTCGGCGAAAGTGGATATCCCCAGCTGTTACGCAGAAATTTCCCGTCTTTTTCCTGTTTCACATTGCCATCCAAATATTTAACCAACAGAAAATTACCAAGTTCCTGCCATTTTTTTATTGTCAACTCCCCTGCCTCCGCAGAATATACTGTTAGAAAATTCCGAGCTTCTACAGGGTTTGTTTCCCAAAGTTTCAGGGCCGAATTATCCATTTCAGGGATCTCGTTGCGAAACTCATTTTCAAGTTCCTGTTGAACCTTTTTAACATCGGGCATCACACGGTTGTAGAAAAGGTAGGAAAAATGAGCCACCCGGTTAAAAACCCAGAATGCTGCATCGTCGACATAAGTCAGGATGTCGCCATAACCTTCTGACCAGGATTTTGGAACTGTATGAATACCGCAATAAAAAGGCACATAGACAGATGTTCCAGCATCATCTACTCCAAACCAGATTATCCCTCCGATTGGCCCGGGCAGCCAATTACGCATCTGTGCAATATAGGAAAACCCTGTCTGCTGGGTAACTGTTGCCCTTTCATGAAAATACTCCAGGCTATCGAGTTTCCATGTCAATGGTCTCCACCTGTAGGGTAATCCAAATGGCCCGGCTCCAACATCGAGCGACATATCCAGTTCCGTACCCTGTAAATAATCCCTTTTGGCCTCCATCAGATCTTGCGGGCTTATTTTACGGTCGGGTTTGACATACAATGGCATGCGTCCCGATTTCAGGTCATTACCTGTAGCATAGTCCCAATAATGGTCCATCCCGCTGCAGAAACGGTTGAACAAGCTCCAGACACGCAACTCACAAAAACGTGCCGCACCAAAGTCAAGCGGAGCATAAATATCACTAAAGCTAAAGTCAGCATCCGTGCCATTGAAATATTTTCTGCTTCGCGCAAAACTGATTACATCATGGGCGTAGATAACTTCGACACCAGGAATATTCAACTTGTCCCACTGCTTATTGGTTATGGATATCTTGCCATCAGCCAGAGGAAAAGTTGTAATTCGTGCATGGTTAGCATGAGCCGAAATATAGCCATCAGGAATTCGCCGGGCTACCCAAACAGCACCTTTGTGGGTATTGGCATATTTTTTTGACTTCCTGTCCATTTGCAGGTCGGTTCCTTTTCCGATAATTTCCATGATCCACACCTCATTCGGGTCGCCGATGGAAAAAGATTCTCCGGAACTGGCATAACCGTGTTCTTCAACAAGTTGAGCAATCACTTTTATCGCTTCTCTGGCTGTTTTGGCTCGTTGCAGCGCCAGAAACATCAGGTAGGCATAATCCATGGTACCGGTGGTATCGACCAACTCGCTCCGTCCACCAAAAGTTGACTCACCCAGCGAAAGTTGATATTCATTGATAAATCCTACAGTCTGATACGTGTTGAGCACCTGCGGTATCTGTCCGATCGGACGGGCTGTACTTCGGTCATAAATAGTAACCACACTACCTGCAGGCCA